>NZ_JALOCF010000048.1 GCF_023227905.1 Methylobacter sp.
TAGGGTGCTAAATGAGTAACACACTCGAAAAATACGAACAGGACGAACAGTGGCTAGCAGTACGCCGGCCACTGGCGACCGAGTACGAAATTGACAAATTCTGCGAATCCGTAGCAAAGCGGATGCAGATCAACGGCATGACCGAGGAATTAGCGCGAGCGCAAGCGATTGGGGAATTATGAGCAACAAAACAAATGACATTGACGCAACACTAATTGAGCGTGGAAATCGTTATGGGCCGTTCGAAGGCCATGCCAATGTGACGCAGGAGATTAAAAAGGCCATGCAGCGTCATAGCGGCTGGAAAAGACTCAACAGCTCGCAAGTCGAAGCGCTGGAAATGATCGCCCACAAAATAGGCCGAATCATCAATGGTGATCCAAACTATGACGATTCATGGAGGGATATATCCGGCTATGCCACATTGATCGAGAAACAGCTAAATGTCTAAGCCGCACCTATTCCAACGCGGCGGAAAATGGTACGCGACAGCCGGCGACAAATGCAGCATCGGATTGACGCCGCGCTGTGCGATTAAGGGATTGAAAATTATGTGTTATTGGGCGCGGAATTGATTGATAGCCGATTCAACCCAGTCTGCACGCTGCATTTTGGGCAGGCTGGCGATAAATTCAGCGGTTTCAACGGACAGTTTTAGCGAGACTGTCCGTTTTTTGTCGGGCTTAGCCGGGCGGCCAGCGCCGGAACGCTTGCCGCCTTGGGTTGGTTTATTCATAGCTTAGATTTTAATTCAATGAAAGAATCAATTATGTAATCAGAGTATTTTTTACCGGTAACCTGCATTGAATAGCGGTCTAATGTCCTGTCCCATTCGTTAAAAAACATTGACATATTTCTCTCTATTTTAATATCAATAGAAATTCCACATGATATTAGCTGCTCAGAAAAATCTGACAGTGCCAGCTGCTCAATGTGAAGCAGGATTTCAGATGGCTTTTCAGCGTTCCAGTATGAATGTTTGTTAGCCTCCTCAGATAAATCACAAATATCAGAAACCGTTTTTTGATTTGGGAAATTTTTATCTAACATGTCTGCTCTCCGTTTTCGATCCGGGCCATTCCCGTTTCGTTGGATATAAGTATATTCGCTTTTTGATAAAAGTAAACTTTTATTTAATGTGACAAATTGTCGCGGTCATGCGTTAGAGTTAAGTGTCTTGACCAGCCATTCAGTCAGCTTTAGCCCTTCACGCTGAGCGGCCATCACCCACGCGGCTTTAGCGGATGGCGTACACCTGGCATGGATGAAAGAAGTTGCGCCGTCGTCCTTGGCGGCGTTCTTGTTGCCTTTTGGCGCTCCGGGTTTTGTAGTCATGTTTAATCCCGCTCAGAAACTTTTCCGAACGAATAGCCAAGTTGAAATGCTTTAAACATGTTGTTAACTTCGCCGTTCTGGTAAATCTGTCCTTTTTTCCAAAGCTTTTTGTCCTCTTTATCTAGTCGCTCATGTTTGAACAGTTTTTCAAAATCTTTCAATAAATCGTAATGTTCTTTCGTAAATAGCATGTCGTTCTCCAAGCGGGTTCCGGGTTCCGCCCGGTCGGTAGCTGTTCGTTCAGCATGGGTGTAGATTAAAGCATGATAATTGAATTGTCAACACAAATTAAATAAATAATTATCACAGCAGATTGTCACAGGTAGCGTTAGTCCATAAATTGGTTGAAATAAACCAAACTTTGTTATAATTGGTTCATATGAACCAAAAATTATGGCAGCACGATTAAATAAATTACATCAGGACAGCGTGAGGGCGAAAATACAAGGGAGTCAGCTTGTTAATCGTCTTCAAAATCATGCGCTTGGCAAATGCGATATGGAATCGACACAAGTTCAGGCCGCAAAAATATTACTTGATAAGCTCGTATCAAATGCGCCGGCAGAGGTCAATATCGGAGGTCAGGCCGATAACCCCGTTAATCACACCGTAGCAGTCGCGCCAATGCTGACACCAGAGCAGTGGGCGGCAACGTTTGGGCCTAAATAATGTGGAATCCACAACCAGGCGCGCAGGCGGCGGCATTTTCGGCCAGGTGGGTTGATGAGCTGTTTTACGGTGGTGAGCGTGGCGGTGGTAAATCTGATTTCCAGCTCGGTTATCAGGAGGATGCCGCGCTACGCTACGAGGGCAAGTCGCGCGGCATCATGTTCCGCAAAACCTACGCCGAGCTTGAGGAACTGCAAGGGCGGGCAATGGAGGTTTTCCCGGCTGAGGGCGCCGTTTACAAAACGCAGTCTAGTGCGAGCCATCCATATACAAACTGCTGGTACTGGCCCAATGGGGCTAGCGTAAAGATGCGCTATATCGAACATGAGCGCGATTATGGTAGGTATCACGGACACCAATACTCTCACCAGTCATTTGACGAGGTAACAGAGTACAGCAGCCCAAACGGTATGATAAAGATGTTTTCGTGTTTGCGTAACGCTCACGGTGTTCCGTGTTCGGTGCGCTCAACCGGCAACCCTGGCGGCGTTGGGCATGGATGGGTGAAGGCTCGATATATCGATAATGGTTCTCGGCCACTGACGATATACAAAGACCCTGAAAGCGATTTCACGCGCATGTTTGTACCATCCAGGACTACAGACAATCAGATTCTGCTGGGAAGCGATCCGGCCTATGTTGGTCGAATCATAGCGGCAACAAATGGAAACGAGGCGTTGCGTAAGGCGTGGCTAGAGGGTGATTGGAATATCGTGGCTGGGGCGTTCTTCGACTGCTGGTCAATGTCGCGTCACGTTATCAGGCCGTTCGAGATTTCAGAGCAGTGGCATAAGTTCATTTCAGGCGACTGGGGAAGCGCCCGGCCATTTTCGTTCGGCTGGTGGGCGATAGTCAGCGACGACTACAAAACCGAGGAAGGACTGATATTGCCCCGAGGCTGCATCGTGCGCTATCAGGAATGGTATGGCATGAAATACAACGACCACGGCCAGCCGCTATTCAATACCGGGCTAAAAATGACGGCCGAAGAAGTCGGAGCCGGCATCGTATCAAGGTCTGGTAAAAAAGAAATTGGCATAGGTGTTCTCGACCCGGCCGCATTTTCCGAGGACGGCGGGCCGAGCATCGCTGACAGGATGCGCAAATCAGGCGCTAAATTCAGGCGTGCCGACAACGCCAGGGTTCCGCAGCGCGGCGCAATGGGGGGATGGGATCAGCTACGCTCCAGGCTAATTGGCGAAGCATTCGACAGGCCAATGATCGTTTGCTTCAACAACTGTATTGACTCTATCCGCACTATCCCAATATTGCAGCACGACAAAGACCGGCTGGAAGATGTCGATACCGATCAAGAAGACCACGCCGCCGATGAATGGCGCTATGCCTGCATGAGCCGGCCATACGTTCGCAAATATGACCCACAAATCCCCGTCGAGCAGTCGCTACAGTCAGCATCAATCCAAAACATCAGCATGAAATCAATCACACAGCAGCATTTGCAGCGCATGAAAGCGAAGAGGGACACATGGTAGAGATTGCACCAGAGCAGGACGCAGGCGCGGTAAAACGCTGGTTTTCAGAGCTTGACGACGCTAAGAAGCGCGACGAGAGCTATCGCAAGGAAGGCAAGCGGATTATCGACATTTACACCGGCACAAAGAAGGTGCCGTTCAATATCCTGTACAGCAACACTGATACGCTGCTGCCGGCGCTCTATTCGGCCGTGCCGCGTCCAGTCGTTCGCCATCGGTTCAAAGACACCGCGCCGTTAGCGCAGGCTGCGGCAAAAGCCGGCGAACGGATGCTGGAATATCTGCTCGACACCAACACGGACGGCTATGAGACGTTTGACGACAGCATGAACAGCGCCACGCTCGACGCCATGTTGCCTGGGCGCGGTGTGACGAGAATCAAATATGACGCGGAGATTGGCGAATATGGCATTGACAGCGAAGCAGAAGAGGATATTGAAAGCGGAGATAGCGGAATTGCGTCAGAAATTAGCCTCAGAAAAGAGTCCGAGCTAGTCTGCACCGATACTGTTTGCTGGGACCGAGTGCTATTCGGCTACTCGAAAAAGTGGTCGGAAGTGCCATGGATCGCGTTTGAAGAGATCATCGACAAAGCCGAGGCAGAGCGGTTGTTTGGCAAGGAAATGGCCGGCAAGATTCAGTTTACGAAGGAAGGCGACGACACCGAAAACGATTCAGGCGAAGAAAAGCAGGACGAACACCAGGGCGAGCGCAAAACGGCGACTATCTACCAGATATGGGATAAGTCGGGCGGCAAAAAGGTGCGCTATGTGTCTAAGCACTACAAGGACGGTTTCCTGAAAGTCGAGGACGATCCGCTAGAGCTGGCAGGATTCTTCCCGATGCCGAGGCCTATCGTGCTGTTTGCCAAGTCGAACGACATGTCCGTTACGGCGCCCTATCTGGTGTATGAGTCGCAAGCGAAAGAAATCAACGAACTAACCGTCCGCATCCAGAAGATCGTCCGAGCGATCAAGGCGCGAGGTGTCTATGACAGCGAGTTAAAGGGGGACATCGCCAACCTGTTGAGCGGCGATGATAACGAGATGATCCCCGCCGAGAAATCGGCAACGATTGCCGCCGATAATGGTTTCGACAAATCAATATGGTTCTGGCCGGTCGAGAAGCTGATAGTCGTTTTGCGCGAATTATACGCGGCGCGGGAAGAGGCTAAGCAGGTCATTTACGAAGTCACCGGCATATCGGACATTATCCGCGGATCGACGGTAGCCAGCGAGACGGCATCAGCACAACAGTTGAAAAGCCAATGGGGCACCATGCGACTCAAGCGTAATCAAGGTGAGGTGCAGCGATATGCGCGGGATTTGCTGCGGTTGATGCTGGAAGTGGCCGCCACCAAGTTCAGCGCAGATACTTGGGCGCAAATGACGGGTTTGCCGTATGCGACTGATCAGGAAGTGGTGCAGTCTCAAGCCGTCATGCAAGCCGCGCAACAAATGCAAATGCAGGGCATGCAGCCAAACGAGGCTCAACAAGGCATGATTCAGCAAGCGCAAGCGGTTATGCAAAAACAAACCTGGTCGCAAGTGCTTGACCTGCTGAAAAACGACATGCAGCGATCGTACAAGATCGACATCGAAACGAACAGCACGATATTGCCGGAAGCGGTCGAAGATCAGAAACAGATTGCCGAGGTAATGACCGCCTTGGGTGAATACCTGCAAGGCGTCGCGCCGCTGATCGAAAAGGGTGCGTTTCCGTTCGAAGCGGCCAAGGCCATGATGCTATCGGTTGTGCGTCGCTACCAGTTCGGCGATGAAATCGAGGAATACATCAACCAGATGCAGCCACCACAACCGCCGCAAGATGCCACGCAGCAGGACAAGCAAGCCGAATTGCAGGCTAAACAGGATGAGCAGCAGGCAAATATCCAGCTTGAAAAGCTCAAGCTCGAAATGCAGCGCCTGATAGCCGAGGGCGAGGCGAAAACGCAAATGCACCTTGAGCAAATGCGCATCGAATCAGCCGAGAAAATCGCGAAATACCAGGCCGATTTGCAGGCGCAAACACAATTACAGATCGCCGCCATGACAGCGGCCAACCAACCACAATCAGAGGCAGCATAAATGAGCAATTTAGTTAATGAAGGCGGTGAATATCTGCATAAGGCCGCGAGCGTCGATGTTAATGCAGCAGTGACAGCGAATGTCGATGCGGCTGTGGCGGCTCAGGCCGGTCTAAGGCTGGTCGGGTATTCGGCCAAAGAGTCGGCAGCAATACCGGCAGCGGCGACATTTTCAATCGTTCACGGCGCAACCGGTGCAGGTGGAGCATCACTGGTGCATGTCAACTTTGCCGCGGCTGGTTCGTCTACGGTGTGGTTTGGCGATGATGGTATAGATGCGCCTAATGGGCTATCTATCGACTGGCTGACGGGGCAGGTAGACGTGAATCTATTTTACAAATTGGTGAACTAATGCCGCGTTATGTTTACTGCTGCCCGAAACATGGCAGGTTCGAGAGGATATTGCGCGTGTCTGACCATCGGCGCATTGTCGAGTGCGAATGCGGAACCGACTCGCCGCAGGTCATCACGCCTATAACTGTTGTCATCCCGTCGCATATGAGCGCCACTGGTGTTAGCGCGTATGAATCGCCGGTGTCTGGCGAAATCATCACCACGCAACGGCAAAGGGCGAACGATCTTGCGGCCCATGACTGCATCGAGTACGAACCAGGGATGAAGCAGGATACCGACCGGCGAGTTATTGAGGATGATGCAAGGCTGGACAAGTTGGTCGACGAGACTTTTGACCGCGAGTTTACTGCCATGCCAAGCGATAAGCGCGAGGCACTGGTCAACGAGATTGCCAGCGGCGCGACTGCTGAAACAGTACGAATTTAACTACCTGACAGGTGAAAAATGAGCGATGAAAACGATTTTGATTTTGATGGTGCGGTAGATTCTATCGGCGCGGACCTATTCGGCGGCTCTGACGAAACCGATATTGATAACGAGCTATCCAACAACGAGCAGACAGGCGAACAACAAGAAGCCGAGGCCGAAAAAACAGCGGATAACGTAACCGAAGAGCAGCAACAGGAAGTCCCCGCCAAAGCCCCGCCAGCATCCTGGGCGAAAGAGCAGCACGAACACTGGTCTAAAATGACCCCGGAAGCGCAAGCCTATGTCGAGCTGCGCGAAAAGCAGATGTTGGACGGCATTGAACAGTACAAGGCCAATCATGCCTATGCTCAGGAATTGCAGCGCACTATCGAACCATACCGCGACATGCTGCAACAGTTCGGATTAAATGAGCATCAGGTTGTCGAGAATTCACTAGGATGGAATCGAGCGCTGACCAGTGGCAGCGTGGAAGCCAGGCAGCAGGCTTTCATCAAGCTCGGCACTGATTTGGGCATTATCCCACAGGAAGGCCAGCCGCAGATTGACCCGCGCACACAGGAGCTACAACAGCGCGTCGAGCGCATGGAGCGCGAATCGCAACAGCGCCAGCAGGCCGAGTACCAGCAGAATTACAGCAAGGTTGCGTCCGAGGTTGAAGCGTTTGCCAGCGATCCAGAGCACCCGTATTTTGAAGAGGTTGCCGACGATGTGATTGCATTGCTCCAAACCGGACTTGACCTGAAAGACGCATACGAGAAAGCGGTATGGGCGAACCCTATTACCAGAGCCAAAGAGCAATCCAAGCTGATCGAGTCCGAAACAGCGGTAAGACTTGCCAAGCAGACAGCCGAAGCCAAGGCGGCACAAAAGGCCAAGGCCGCGAACGTCAAGCCGATCAACAGCAATAGGCAGAGTGCGGAACCGGTGGGCAGTTGGGACGACACAATGGCTGAGACATTGGCCAAGCTGAGAGCCGGTTAAGCCGTTTTAGCCAAACGTTTTGCTGCCCATGTGGCTCTGCGTTTGGCTTTTGTTTCCTCTGATTGCGTTCGTCCTGTATGCCATTCTGCGTTTTTCAGCCGATCTTCTTCTGTTCTAACCCGGCCTTTATTAGCCGCTGCTATCTTTCTCCGGGTTTCCTCTGAAACATTCCTTCCCATAATACCTAAACTGATCTTTGCCTTTTGTTCTTCTGGCAGGCTTTTACCCTTGTGAGCAGCGCCCATTTTTGCGCGCGTTTCATCTGATCTGTTTTGTTGAGCTAAAGACATATTCTTCCGCGCCTCTTCCGTTCGTTTCTTGCCGATATTTGACGCCTTGATTCGAGATTTTGCTTCCTCAGTGTGAGGATATCTTTTCTTTCCGGTTTGTATTTCAGATATTTTTGCCCTATGACTTTCTGACTTTGGTTTTCCGGTCATTGAGTTTGACAACTTCAGCCTTGACTCATCAGAAAAGAAAGCGTTACCGCCTCCGCCCCTCAGATTGTAACCATTTGGGGACAGTGTTTTGTATTGCTCGATAAACAAAGATTCGGCGTCATTTGCTTGCTCAAGGCTTAAATCTGACATAAGGATTTCATACTCGAAATCGTCCACTCCGTATTTTTTAACGGCATTGGCAAATGCAAATCCTCTATCGGCTTTCATGTGAGCCTTCATGCGCTCTCTTGGGCGGCTTGTTTGCCCTATATAAGATTTCCAGCTTGTTTTGCACGTGTATTTGTAAATTATATATGGCATGTTAATGTCGGCCGATAATGTTGTGCTTACTATATATGTAAACCTATTAAAAATCAATTGGTTGTGTTGAAATTATTAGAAAATTAGTGTAATGTTATAACATCGCGTATAGGTCTCTGACAGAGAAGGCCGCGAGAGGCATAAAGCCGCTCATATACCACGACAAGGCCCCGACAGGCTCCCTTGGAAGATGGAAATGATTAACTTCATTTTTAACTACAGAAGGAGCTGAAATGTCAGCCAATTCAACATTTACAGAGCTTGTATCGACGACATTTAGGCGTCACCGCAAAGAAATCAAAGACAACTTGAGCAACCGTAACGCGCTGCTCAAGTACGTCAAGCGCAAAGGCAATTACTCGCTCGAAGATGGCGGCTTAACCATCGCCACGCCTCTGGACTACAACGCGAACGGCACTTATCAGCGGTACTCAGACTGGGACACGCTGAACATCAGTCAATCCGATGTTATCTCGGCTGCCGAGTACCAGTGGCGCCAGATCGCTATCAACATCGTGGCATCTGGCCGAGAACTGCGTATCAACTCCGGCGATTCTCGCATCATCAATCTGGCAAAAGCCCGGATGAAAAACGCGATTCGCACGTTCAACAACAACTTCTCGTCTGACCTGTACTCAGCCGGTTCGCTGACAAACCAGATCAACGGCCTGCAAGCGCTTGTTGCCGACACCAACACCAACACCGTGGGCGGTATCGATGCATCAGTGTGGTCGTTCTGGCAAAACAAGGTTTTTGACCTGTCCGTCAACTCCGTCACCATCTCGGCCACCACTATCGAAGGGTCGGCCATGCTGCCGTTGTGGCTGCAGCTGGACAGGGGTCCGGACGACTGTCCGGATTTGATCGTTGCTGACAACAACTACTACAGCTTCTTCGAGAACAGCCAAACCAGCCTGAAACGATACTCGTCCAGCGAGAGCGCAAATGCCGGTTTCGTATCGCTGAAATACAAAAAGGCCGACGTGATCTACGACGGCAATAGCGGCATTCCAGCGAACCACATGTATTTCCTGAACACCGAATACTTGAAGCTGGTTGTGCATAAGGATGCCGACTTGACCGAGGTTCCAGAGCAAAGACCGGTTAACCAGGATGGTTCTGTGATTCCGATTCTGTGGATGGGAAATTTAGTCGCAAGTAACCGTTCCCAACAAGGCGTCATCATCGCTTAACGGCATAGCCCGGTGTAAAAGCCGGGCATCCCAACGAATTCGAGGAAATATCTATGTTTGCACCTGTTACAAGTTTCGCCGGGCCGCAGCCGTTTAACGACTGGTTCGCACCGGACACCACGCAACGCCACCCGCTCGGCACCAAGATTGATGCTGTAGACCCGTACTGGGGCCAGGGCGCGTTTGTTTACGTCAAATCAGCCGACGCCATTCTGAAAGGCTCGGTGGTGATGTGGGACGAATCCCATAACGCCGCATTGCTGCCCACCACCGCATTGCAAGGTTTCCCATGGGGCGTGGCAATGGCTCCGATGGCATCCGGCACTTACGGCTGGATTCAGGTCGAGGGTCGCGCGGTTTACAAGACCAATGCCACCGTGGCGGCTGACGCGATTGTTGCTATCGCCGCTGCCGGCATCCTGGGCGCGTCCGCCACTGGTAAGCAGTTGATCGGTGTGCGCAACCGGGTATCGGCTACCGGCACCAAAACCGCAAGCGCACTTACCACCAACGGCAGCTATGCGCTGAAAACCGACGGCTATGACGGATTTTTCTTGGGCATGGCGCTATCTGGTACTGGTGTCCCGGCTTCGACAGTGGTTGCCAAGCTAGATCCGGACGGCCGCACCATCTACATGGGATCGGCTATCGGCACCGTAGGCGACAAGCTGGCGACTGCAACCGGCACTATCACGCTGACCGGAACCTATACCGGCTACGGCAGCGGCATTATTGCGAATCCCACGACCATGGTGGCGGTGGCATAGCTTTGCCACTTAACGATTTGGCCAGGGACGGCCTCCCCTAATTACGAGGATTTATGGCTCTAACCGATCTAATCCAACAAGACGCCGGCATCATGCCTTTCGTGCGCTTCGAGCGTATCGCCGTTGAAGATGCAGCCGCAAGCCGAGAGGCCGGACACTACGTCGCGAAAGATGTGGACATGGCTAACATCACGCCACCTTATAGCAAGGACGTGATGAAGTACAAGGTTGTCGCCTGGCTGGGGCAGCTCAAGATTGACGCTATGAACGCGCGTATTCCGGCCGATTGGGTGGAAAAATACACAGCCGCCTATGAGGCGTGGAAACGCGGACAGGAAATGCCGGTAGACGGCTATCCGATCAAGGGATGGGGCGTTATTTCACCAGCACAGCAAGAAACCCTGATTAAGTTGCACATTCTGACCGTTGAAAGCTTGGCGGCTGCGAATGATGAAGGATTGCGACGTATCGGCATGGGCGCACATGACCTGAAAAACAAGGCTGACGCATGGCTGAAACAGCTCAAGAAGGCAGGCCCTGCAACTGTCGAAATTGCCGCACTCAAGAAGGAAAACGCCGGATTATTGGCGGCTGTTTCCGGTCTGGAAAAGCAAGTGTCCGAACTGTCAAAACTGGTTGAGCAGGTTGGCGCATTGCAACAAGGCCCGATGACTGCCGCAATTCGTGACGGTATCGGTGCCGACGACTTGTTAGGCGACGATGATTAAAGAAGTCAGAACAATCGGAAACGCCACGATTTACCTGGGTGACTCGCTGGAAATCATGCGCGGGATGCCTGATAAATCAATCAATATGATTTTTACCGATCCGCCCTACGGCCACAACAACAACAACGGTGACCTGATACACAACCGGGAAAAGGCATTAGGAAAGTCAAAAGGAAAAGAGGCGGAAGCAAGACCAATCGCTAATGATGGCGCAGAGGCCAATGAAATATTTAAAAACGCCTTGCCAGAATTCAATCGCCTCTTAGACTCTGGCTGCTGCTGCTGCTGCTGCGGCGGCGGCGGCGGACCTGACCCGCAGTTTGCACGTTGGTCGCTGTGGATGGATGAAGTATTCAACTTTAAACAAATGGTGGTGTGGGATAAGGGCAAGATCGGCATGGGGTGGCATTATCGCCGCTCATATGAAACCGTCCTTGTTGCTGACAAAAAAGGCAGCAAGCCTAAATGGTTTGCAACGGCAAAGAACATAGAGAACATCATCAGACCGGGCGATTACGGCATTAAGAAGATTATCCCGAAAAAGACCGACCACCCAACGCCAAAACCAATCGAGTTGCCGACGCATTTTATCGGGCTACATTCACAGCCAGGCGACGTTGTTTTTGACCCGTTTATGGGGGCCGGCTCTACAGGAGTCGCCGCAATAAAGTCTGGACGCAAGTTTGTCGGCATTGAGATAGACCCGCATTGGTTTGAAGTGGCTTGCAAAAGGCTGGAGGCAGCATGAACGTATTGGAACTGGTACAAAGGTTTTGCAGAAGAACCGGCGTCCCGGTTCCATCGGTCGTTATCGGCTCGACCAATGACCAGATTTTGCAGGTATTGGCGATACTCGAAGAGGAAGTAAACGACCTAGCCTCCCGTCACACATGGCAGGGACTGAACCATCGAGCATCGCATACCACCATCGCCGCCGAGGATCAGGGCGCAATCGAAACGCTCGACCCTGGGTTTCGGTATGTTCGTAACGATACCATTTGGGATAACACCGACCGTTTGCCGGTTCTCGGTCCCGTCAGCGGCCCACAGTGGCAAGCCATGAAAGCATGGGTGGTCAATGGCCCCCGCTATCGTTTTCGCATTATGGGCAATCATCTGCTCGTCAATCCTGTACCGGCCGCCGGGCATACCTGGACGTGGGAATGGTCGTCTAAACGGGCGATTCTCGATCCCGATGGCGCGACCGTGAAAGAGTTTTTCACCAATGACGACGACACTTTTGTCTTGCCAGATACCCTGCACTTGCTTGGCTTGCGCTGGCGATGGAAGAAAGAAAAGGGGCTGGATTACGCCGAAGATTTCAATACCTACGAATTTCAGGTAAAGGACGCCATGGGCCGTGACGGTGGAGCTGAGAGATTGTTTGCCGATGGTGAGCCGCGCAGAGCCAAGCCGGGCGTATTTGTTCCTCAAGGCAACTGGATGGCGCCGTAATGCGGCAATCGGTACGCAAAAAAGCCGTTACCCGGCAGCAGATCAGCAATTTTATCAATTATTTAACTTCTTTGATTCGCCGCATTAATTCATTAATTTTCTTCACGTTTTCGAGCGCCTTTTGCGCCAAAGATATGCCGCCTTTGATGGGATATGTGTGCATTACTGTTCGCGGCCGTTCTGGAATATTACGCTTGCCTCTTGGCACGTGGCTCAAGCATTTGATTCTCTCCACGGGTTCATATCGTTTTGATTGCAATGATTCGGTAAATAATTCAGTGAAGGTTTTCATAAATGCGTAGCCCTTCCCGCGTGAAGGCGGGTCAAAAACAACAGATTAGTAATTTTATCAGCTATCAGGCTCCGGTGGGCGGCTGGAACGCATATTCCGCATTGGCCGACATGAAGCCCACTGAGGCGGTTACGCTCGATAACTGGTACCCACAACCCGGTTACTGCGAGATTCGCGGCGGATCGGCATCGCACGCAACCGGCATGACCGGAAACGGCAAGACGCTGGCGGTTTACAACGGGATATCGGGTTCGTCGAAAATGTTTTGCGCGACGGCCAGCGGCGTTTATGACGTTTCAAGCGCTGGCGCGGTCGGTGCATCGGTAGCAGCTAGGACTAGCGGAAAGCACCAAACGTTAATGTTTGGCGACGGCACGAATAATTACCTGATCATGTGCAACGGCGCCGATAAGCCGCTGTACTACGATGGCGCGACATGGACGGCAGTTGACAACCTAACCAGCCCCGCATTAACCGGCATTACCACGACCAGTCTTATCGCTCCAATCATGCATAAGGGCAGGCTGATGTTCATCGAGAAAAGTAGCCTGTCATTCTGGTATCTGGCGGCGGGCGCGGCGGGCGGCGCATTGACTGAGTTCCCGCTAGACGGCGTGGCGCAGAAAGGCGGCTATCTGATGGCTGCCGAGTCATGGACTGTTGATTCGGGATCTGGCGCAGATGATCGAATGGTGTTTATAACGTCAGAGGGAGAGGTCATCGTTTACCAGGGCACCAACCCAAGCGCGGCGGCAACCTGGGCGCTGGTCGGCGTGTATGCCATTGGTGAGCCATTGGGGCGAAACTGCATACTGAAATACGGTGCAGAACTGATTTTCCTGACCAAGCAGGGCGCATACCCTCTTTCTACTGTTTGGCAGTCGTCTGGCCTGGATTTCAGCAAGGCCGCCACTCGTAAAATACAGGCCGCATTCAACGATTCTGCTAGGTTATACGGGAATATTTATGGCTGGAAAGCGCTGTTATACCCGGCGAAGTCGGCCATTATTGTCAATATTCCATTTGCCGAGGATGGAACTCATCATCAGTATGTGATGAACACCATTAACAATTCGTGGTGTAGGTTCATAGGATGGGATGCTGAGGATTTTGCCTTATTTAACGATGATCTTTACTACGTTGGCGGAACTTCAATTATTAAGGCATGGACAGGAACAAGCGACCAAGGCGGAAATATCAACGCCTATGGAAAAACAGCGTTCAATTATTTTGGCAGTAGAGGACAACTTAAAACCTGGAAGATGTTTCGGCCTAATCTTTCCGTAAATGGCACGATTGATTTCCTGATCGGCCTCGATGTTGATTTCGACGATAACTCAATTATTGGAGCGGCATCCGCCGTATCAACGGGGACAGCGACATGGGATGTTTCGACATGGGATGGCGCTCTGTGGGGCGGCGGCATGCAAATCGTCAAAAATTGGGCGACACCTAGCGCATGGCCTGGGTATTGTGCATCGGGGAAAATAAAAGTTTCGACCAACGTCCGCGAGGTTCGCTGGAATTCGATGGATTACATCTTCGAGATCGGCAATGGCCTTTAGAGTTATCGATAGGGATTTAGAGCGCTGCCAGGACTGGCTGGGAGACCGTACCGGAACAATTGGCTATGACATGGTTCAGGCCATCGGCCTTGAGCGCGACGGTGAGCTAGTGGCGGTCACCGGCTACAACAATTTCATCGACAAGTCATGCCACATTCATTTCGCGATTCAAGATGGCGTAGTGGTGCCGCGTAATTACCTGTGGTTTATTCACTATTACCCCTATATGCAAGCCGGCATAGATGTATTGATTGCCTTTATGCCAGTCGCTAACGAGCGGATTATCAGACTGGCTCAACATCTGGGTTATTCCCTGCGCTGCTGGATCGATGACGCTGGCTTAATGCTGTACACAATGAACAAATCCAATTGCAAATGGACAAGGATTAAACATGGGATCAAGTAAGGCGCCGCCGGCCCCCGATTATGTAGGAGCGGCCAACGCTCAAGGCGCAGCCAATCTGGAAGCCGCTAAGGCCACCGGGCGAATCAATAACCCCAACGTCAACAACCCATACGGCACGCAGCGCGTTACTTGGGACGGCGACACCCCCACGATCACGCAGGCGCTGACGCCAGAACAACAAGCTATTTTATCCAGGGAAACACAAGCGAAAACATCGCTTGGTGATGCCGGCGTTAATATTGCCAATCAGGTGCGAACAAGTGCCGGAAATCCGCTTGATTTCTCGAAATTGCCTGGAGCGCCACAATCGGCTGGCCAACGTCGAGACGACGTGGTAAAAGCCATGATGAGTCGGATCGATACCGACACAGCCGGACAGAGAGATGCCAAGAATTCAGAATTAATTGCCGCCGGCATTAGGCCTGGCACGAGGGCATATGACTCGGCCATGACGCAAATAGACCGCCAATATAATGACGCTCGCAGTAATGCCATCTTGGCCGGCGGCCAGGAGGCTACGCGTGATTTCGGCATGGATAACCAATCCAGGCAGCAGGCTATCGCCGAAATGCTTACGCAACGGCAAACGCCACTTAACGAGATTAACGCAATCATGTCAGGCGCTCAGGTTAGCAATCCATTTGCCAGCGGCTTGGGTTATCAGGGCGGCATGAATGTTGGCGCGGCGCCTATTGCCGGCGCTATCAGCAACCAGGGCCAAGCGCAGCAGAACATTTATAACCAGCAGCAAGCACAACAGAACGGCAACATCCAGGCCGGGGCTGGCTTGATCGGCTCGCTTGGTGGCGCATACCTGAGTAGACCAGGACAATAGGTTGAATCATGCCTGACTACAACGGACAAATAGACTGGGGCGACTGGCAGCAGATGCCGGACTATCGCGCCGGCTGGCGGGATAAACACAAGAGCGGCATCGCTGATCTAGGAAGGGCGCTTGATGTCACCACATACATCCCAGGCCTGAATACGGTATCCGATTTTGCACACGAAGGCACCGGGCAGGCGATGACGGCTGCTAATCAAGTGCTATCGCCAGTGGTAAAGGCCGTCCACAAATATACCCTGCCGGATTACCAGTTAAACAAAGGCAATGCTATTGGTGATATTCACCGGTTCAGCGAAGAAAAACCGGCTGATGCTTTGGCGATAGCCGCGGCAACTTATTTTACTGCCGGGGCTGCTAGCGGTTTAGCCAGTGGTGGCGGTGGTGGGGCAGCGGCTGGCGGCATGGCAGGAAGCACGGCGGCGGGGAGTGCTGCTATCACGCCGACTTTTGCCAGTGGCGCGGCCGGAGCAGGCGGAGCAGTAACCGCAGGTGCTGGTGCCAGCGCCATCACGCCGGCATTTACGGCGGCCGGTCTTTCTATTGCGCCGGAAGCGGCGGCAGCGGGAGGGCTAGGCGCAGCAGGAACCGCCGCGGCCAACTCGCTATTAACGCCAGCTTTTGCATCCTGGGGCGGAACGGGCGCTGGTGGCGGCCTGTTGAGTCAGGCAAAAAACGCCTATAACACGCTCAATAAATACGACGCTTATCGGTCAAATCTGCAAAGGTTCGCCGGCAACAACGGGCCAACTGAACGCGACCGAGCCAACGCACAATCGGCGGCGCTGGCCGACCGCATATTGAATGCCGGTAACACGCCTCAAACAGCACGACAACGGATAACGAATCGACTCATGATAAATAAATATGGGGTTCGCAAATGATGGATCAGGAACAAGCGGCGATTAACCGCAGACAACGCATTGCTGAAATGCTGATGCAGCAAGGACAAGAGCCGATGGAAACCAACCAGACGGCTGGCGGTTATGTGGTGCCGGTATCACCATTAGCCGGCGTAGCTAAGGTGGCGCAGCAATTGGCCGGGGCATACACGGCAAAAACTGCCGAAGATAAACAGGTTGCACTTGACGACAAGAAGAAGGCAATTGTTCAAGCGCTGTATTCAGGCCAAACTCCTCCAACTCTCGACAAGGTTGCGGCTACTGGAATCGCATCTCCAGAGATGATGCTGAAAATGGGTTCTGACTTGGCGTCGGCTCAGGCGGAACACACCAACAAAGTTGAAGATAGAAAATTGCAGGCCGAGCTCACAGCCTCACAGCGGGAAGAAGATCGGAAAGCAAGGGCGGAACAAGCGCAACTTGCAAGGGATCAGACTTTTGCCCAACAAGAGCAGATGGCTAGATTGGCCGCAAGCCTTAGACCGGCACCGCAGCCAAGACAAGACCCATTGGTTCAGGTTGTCGGTCCTGATGGTCAGCCGACCTATACGCCAAGCTCTCAGGCCGTTGGTCAAAAACCTTTTACTGCTCAAACCATAAAACAAGAGCAAGCAGACGCGGCCAAGGAGCAGCAGAAAACGCAGGCTTCCTTATCGTCCCAGCAGGTTTTGGATCAGGCGGCAATATTGGCCGCTCATCCTGGCAGAGAATCAGCAACGGGCGCATCGAGCTTTATGAGCAAGATACCCGGCACCAAAGCTAGAGACTTTCAAGCCAATCTCGATACCTTCAAGGCTCAGACGTTCGTTCCAATGGTTTCAGCCCT
Organism: Methylobacter sp.; assembly: GCF_023227905.1. Lineage (GTDB taxonomy): Bacteria > Pseudomonadota > Gammaproteobacteria > Methylococcales > Methylomonadaceae > Methylobacter_A. The sequence goes on from NZ_JALOCF010000048.1 coordinate 17,087, forward strand.
GAAAGGAATGGGTGCTTTATCAGATGCGGAAGGCAAGAAGATATCGGAGTCAGTAGGTGCGCTAGACCCGTCTATGTCAGAGGGTGAGTTCAACGATTCCCTGCAAAGAGTAACAAAGTACCTGTATGACAAGGCTAAGGCTTCCGGGCTGAATGTTTCGTTGCCTGATTTCGCTGTAGAAGAAAAAAAGCAGGTCAATACCGATGATTTGGTTAAGCATTACCTGGGGCAATAAATGGCGACTAGAGAAGAAATAGGCTTAGCCCTACAGAAAGCGCACGATGCCGGAGATATCGAAGTCGCAAAGCTTCTGGCTAAGGCTTATTCAGAAACACCAGAAACGACACAGCCAACCATTACTGACGAAGGAAACCCAATAATAAACGCCTTGCGCGGATTCTCGGCCCGAGGAAATCAGGCAATGAACGCCTTAAATCCGCTTGCATCCCCAGAGGATGACGCGAGGATAGCCGGAGAGCAGGAATGGGTAAAGCAAAACTCAGGCGCTGGAGTTGGATCGACGCTAGCCGATATGGCGATAACTGCTCCTGCTGGCGGCATAGGTGGTGCTATCCCGCGCATATTGGCCACAGGCTATGCCGAAGGATTGACTCATAACGGCAACTTCCAGGACAAAATGGAAGAAATGGCGGCAGGTTCGCTTGGTGCCGGCGTTGGCGAAGGTGCGGCAAAGGTTATCGGCTTTCTGGCTCAGCCATTCAAAAAGGCGGCCGGAAGCGCAATTGATACCGTCACCGACGGCTTACGAAACAAGGCTCGAGATATCGGCATCAATCTCAATGCGGCACAGGAAACCGGTAACAGGACCCTGCAAGCCGTAGACAAGCAATTAAGCGTATTGCCTTCATCCTCTGAATTCCAGGCGGCACAAAAAGAAGGCCAAAGGCTGGCATGGCAGGAGGCGCTATTCAAGCAAGGCGGAGAAAATGCCAACATGGCGACGCCTGATGTTATGGGCGGCATGAAATCGAGAATATCAGGCGTTTATGATGATGTTGCCGGGCGTAACAGTCTGATGGTTGACCCGCAATTTAAGGCTGATTTGTCCGATATTGAAAAAACGCTGATGGAGCGCATCCCGGTCAATCAGAAAAATATCGTGGCCAGCTATTTGCGCGACTTTGGTACAGCCCCGGAAGGAGCGGCCATTGCTGGCAAGCAGTATCAAGACATTCGATCGATGCTTGACAAGCAGTCAAAGGCATTCAGGAACAGCGACCCGGCGACGGCTGAAGCTTTGAAGCGAATACGCGGCTCAGCGGACTCAGCCATGGAGCGCAGCCTTATCGGGCAGAACAGTAACGCGTTGCCAAGCAAGACCGGTGCTGACGATCTCGAAGCATGGCGCAAAGCCAATAAGGATTGGTCTGTCATGCGAACCATTGAGACGGCGGTAGACCCGGAAACAGCCACAATACGCCCCAATATCCTGCTCAACAAAATGCGACAGCGCGACCCTAACCGGGTTATTTATGGCGCAGGAGATCAAGAGTTTACCGACATTGCCAAGGTAGGCAAGGCGTTCATTCCGGACAAAGCACCGGATTCTGGAACGGCCATCAACTCGGCAATCGTGAAAGCATTGACAGGCGGAAGCGTGTTAGGTGGCACTGCCGGCGCTGACTATGCGATATCACGAGACCCGGCAGAGGCGGCGGGTGTCGGTGCAGCTAGCCTAGCAGCATCAATACTAGGCCCAAAAGCAGCAGCTCGCGCAATGTGGAAGGACGGAGGCTATTTATCAAAAGGATTGGCAGACCTAACCAAAGAAGTAACTCCCGGACTGACACGGCAAAGGATAATAGCCGAGATTTTAAGGAATGCCGGTAATCAGGCTGCACAGGATTAGTCTTTTGTAATGTTATAATGTAACAACTAAAAAGGATTCTAAATTATGAGTCGAAATGGATCAGTAAATCAAAGCGTAATACTAGCATCGTTTTTACGAGAAGCTGTTCTTTGTCTTTCTTTTTCTCGATGGCATATTTTGCACCGTCTCCAGCCTTCTTTGCTTGCAATCAGGTTTTCTGGCTTATATTCATGCCCATTTGGGCAATGGGTTTTTGCTCTCTGTCTTGCCCCATTTGCTTTTCCGCCTAAAGACAAGCCGGTTCTGTCAATTTTTTTATGCGGCAAAAGTATTTCATCAATGCTAAGGCCTTTTTTAACTCGATTTGTGATGCTATCAGATTTTAGCCCTAGATCCTTTGCTAATAAAGCAGGAACTATCTCAACCCCGTCTATAAAAAAACGATTCACAACATCTCTATTTATCTGCTGCTCTTGTCTTGATGCCCATTTACAGTTTTCTGGAAAATATCCTTTTTGGTTATCAATCCGTTCTAGTGTAAACCCTTTAGGTCTTTCTCCCATGTCGGCCACAAAAGCATGAAAGTTATTAACCCACGAATCACATACAGTAATCCCACGACCACCATAGCGGTGAAAAGATTTATTTCTTTTGTTAAGGCATCTAGATTTCATGCTTTTCCAAACAGAATAAAGGGGATGCTGGTTTTTAAACGGCATATCAATTCCTTAATTTTGAAATTGATACATTATAACATAACATGCGTCGAAATGGCGAAGGAGGGCTAAAGTGTCCCGAAACGGAAGCGGTACGTACAACCCACCAGGCTCAAGTTTCCCGGCGGTCACCGGCACGACCATAGATTCCACCAAATACAACAACGTGGTCAATGACATGGCGGCAGCCGTTACCGCATCAATTGCTAATGATGGGCAAACGCCCATATTGGCAAACCTACCAATGAGCGGATTTAAGCACATCGGCGCCGGTCAGGCAAGCGCAAGTGGTCAGTATGTTGAGTATGCGCAATTTACAGCGGCGTTGGCGGCAAAACAGGATATTGCGACACTGCCAAATCCAATTCCGGCCGGAACTGTCATGCCGTTTTATCAAGTCAACCCGCCTGTCGGATGGGCTACAGTTGGCACAGTCGACGACTACATGATGCGAATAGTGCCATCTGGCAGTACCGGGGGTACAGGCGGAGGCAGTATGTCGCCAATTTTAAACAATGTTGTACCTTGGCATGATCATGCGCTAGGTTCTGCTGGCATTAACGCTGTAGGCGATCACGCACATATTTCAGGCGGCGGCGGCGGGTTTTGGGAAACAAGCGGCGGCGGCTCATGGTCGTTGACAAGTGGGATAGGAGCAGATCAAGCCGCATCTACAGCGTATTCTGGCGCTCATACGCATACGCTATATGGCAAAACTGATGGCAACAATGGATACAATAATTGGACGCCTAGATATGTGGATTTTTGCTTGGGAGTTAAATCGTGATCGAAACCATCTTAACCTGTCCACTTGGGCATCAATGGACGGATAACATGAAATACGCCGGAATTTACCGATTTCCTAACAATCTGGACAGGTGTTTGGTTGTGATTATGGAGGCTACAAATCCATGAGTATCGATGTTATTTTAGATTGTCCAGATGAAAAGCTGTGTGAACACGTTGATAGAAAAGGCAAGCTTCATAGGTGCAGGGCTTATATGGCAATTGAAGGAAGGCACCCAACGACAGGCGCAGAAACAAAAGATTGGAAGTGTGCAAAATATGAATGGCAACCTATTTTATTGCTGGAAATAGCAAGGACAAATCGAGGGACCAGCGATGCGGTCGTCTCAATGCGCGAAGAAACCATCAAACGGCAAGATCAGTTCATAGGGCTGGCATTTGAAGCTAGGCAAGAGAGGTTGTTAGGTGGCGATTAGTGCAGAACAGGCGGCCATTATCCTGCCTAAATTGGCCAATTATCTAGCAGCTCAACGCTGGATAAACATGAGGGCGAGCGACTTGGACGCAGAATATCAGAAATTAACCGATGCTGAAAAGCTGGTTATTGTCAATTCGCTGATCAATAACGATGACAAAGCAAAAGAGCTGATTAAGCAAAAGCTTGACCCGCCTGTTCAGGAATGGGCAAAGGCGCAAGCAAAAATATACATAGACGCCAACACCATTCCAATCGATGTAATCGCTAACATTTTCTGAGGCCATATACATGACTGAATATAGAGACATAGTCACTCCATCAACTAAAAAACTGGGAACGGATGTACAGCAATACCCCTCAAGCGCCTCATTCCCGCCCGCCGCCGATTTTGGGGTTGGCGTGGCGCAGGTAGGACTAGATACTTATGCTTCCGATGAAGTGAGGTGGTCAATACCAGGGCACCCATCGCTATCGCCATTCGACAAAACAAAATATACGCGGCTTACTAACGCCATTAGGAACACCATAGCTGGGGTTTCGAACACTCGCATTTTATTTGCCGGGGACTCAACTACTGCCGGTGTAACAACCGACTCGCTAAATTCAATTCCAAACTCATTTGCAACAAGGCTCAGTGAAATACTAACAAACAGCGTGGCACCAGCAGGTTGGCAATCACACTATGGCACAGCAAACGACAATACAAACGGATTGGCGCTACATGCGTCAGATAACAGGCTGCTTGATTTGCCGGCTGGATGGGCAACGTTCAGCCCTGGAACTGGAATTTGTGGCGCTAGTATTACTAATGCAAGTAATACAAATCCCATCACGTTCACACCTGCAACCAATACAGATACTCTTGACGTTTATTACATAGACGCAGGCGCAACGTATAACCAATTTGAAATCAAGGTTGGAGCTACGGTTATAGGCACTGCCACGCCTTCTGGCAGTAACTCAGTTAAAAAACTCACGGGATCAACAACGCTGGGAGCAAATACGTACACGATACAGCGTGGAGCTACTGGCGCAGGCGGGATGATTATCGTTGGGTTCGAGGCCTACGACTCCGCGAAAAAAGAGATTTCTCTAATCAATACCGGGATTGGTGGGAGCTTTTTAAAAACATGGCTAGCAAAAACTCCAACGCAGTTTTGGGATGCATTGAGGATTCTGACGGATGCCGGCAGTGCGGCAAAATTTGACGCTGTTGTGCTGGGTTATGGAATCAACCACTGGGCTAACTCGGCGACTAACAGTGCTGCCGATTTTGGTGTTCAACTTGATTTAGTTGCCAGCTATCTAGCAGCGGCGAACATTCCGCTAATAATCAAAACGCCGGCACCATCACCGACAAGCGTTGCGTCATACGCGCTGCAAAAAACGTATGTCGATGAAATTTATAAAACAGCGGCGACATACGGGCTGCTAGTAGTGGATACGTTTAACGTCTGGAATTCTGATTTTTCAGCGGCATATGCAAATGGGTGGATGACGGCAATCGGCGATGTTCATCCGTCGAAATTAGGCTATATGGTTGAGGCCGGATATTTAGCTGACGCTATTAAGTATATTTTGAGGTAGAAATTAATTTATAAACTTCGGAATAGACCAAAACCAATAATTAAACAGCATGTTGTAGAGTAAAAAATGACTACTGCACCCAGCAAGCCATGACCCACAAACTCAAAACAGCCCCGGCCGTCGAGCCGGTGACCAAATGACCGTTAGCCAGCACGCCGAAAATATAGGGAATTGCGGCTTCATCACCAGCGTCGGCGTTAGCGCGGCCCTGATATTCGATGGGATCGTTAAGGTTCTGGACGCTCACAGCTGGATTGTGGGCGCCGTGATCGGCTCCATATCGTTATTGATGCAATGGCATTTCAAGCGTAAGGCGATGAAAGTCATCATGGCCGGCGGCGATAGGCGATCAACACTTATGACAAGGGCTTTCGATGATTAGATTATCTTTGCAGAAAAAAATATGGCTGATTGCGGCGTTGATTGGTGCGCCAATGGCATGGATCGGCAAGGATGTTGGTCAGCTTTTGCTGTTGGCCGGCGCTGTGTCGGCAGGCGTGGCATACCGCGGTCGTAGCAAATAAAGGAGGCGTTATGATGTATTTGAAATGGGGGCTGTACCTGATTCCACATGCGCTGATTATGGCGAACCGCTACTGGTTGTCCTGGGTAGCGGTTAAATTTTTCAGCACGGAAGACAAGCTACAGCTTACGCATGGCTGGGGTTGGTTTATGACCCGCGATAATCCGCTGACGGGTGATGCTGGGCATCAAGCAAGAATAACTGGTAGCCCGTATGATTTTTGGAACAGGGTTAAATGGCTTCAACGCAATGGCGGAAATAGTTTCAACTACATGCAAATTGGCGTCGATTATGACAAGTGGTTCGCATTTAACAACTGGATGATTCAGGACACACAAAATTTCTGGAAAAGACCTGATGGGGCTTGGCAGTTTCGCGCCAAAGTCAAAATACCATTCATCAAGCGAGCCTGGACGCCTTATATCGGCTGGGGGTTGTTTGGCCCGGTAGATAATCGCTGCAAATTCACATGCACAATTCTGAGATTCAACAAGATCGCATAACATCGGAAGATGTCACGCCTGACTTTTACCGGTACGAATACCCAAAGGTTAGGCTTGTACGCGTGTATGAGCCAGGGATTGCCCCGCAAGAGCCTAACCCATATAAGTTCGCCGTGATTGCCGAAATCGCCGAATCAGGGCTTTGCGTCATCAAGGCGCTGTCAAAGCCGAAGAACCTCACCATTTCAGACATGAAAGCCGGATATAGGCATCTTCGGAAATTCGGCGCCGTTGAACTGCATTGGCGGCATGATGGGCAAGAGCAAGTTTTCAGCGGCTAAAAATTGCGGCGTGCGCCAGAATTGCACCAACTCACGCCGCAAGCCGCTATAAGCGCGGAATAACGTCCCTGTCGCTAGGAGGTGAGCTATAAAAGCACATAATTGCATATGGCGGAACATAGCCGACAAACCCAGCAAACACCAGCATTCTAAAATGTCAATATTGGCAAATAAGTGCAAATAGCGGAATATGCCTGCTTTTTGATTGCACCACATTTGCACCAATGGCAACTATCACAAAGCGCGGCAAACGCTGGCGCGCACAAGTCAGGCTTCTAGGGCATCCACCATTATCAGGAACATTCGCGACTAAAGGCGAGGCGCAAGCCTGGGCCACGCATACCGAGAGCGACATTCTCGCCGGCACGTTAACAGTCGGCACTAGGAAGACGCTACGGCAGGCCATACAGCGCTATTTGGAAGAGGTCACGCCAACGCATAGGGGCGCAGTGAAAGAGGCGCAGAACTTCGCAGCGTTGCTTAATCGTCTACCGTTTGTGGATGCGCCGGTTAGCAGCATCACAACACCTATGATAGCCGAGTGGCGCGACAGCCTAGCCAAAGAGGTTAAGCCGGGAACCGTGATTAAGTACCTCGGCCACGTTAACAGCGTCATGGAAGTCGCTCGACGGGAATGGCAATGGATCGATGTGAACCCTTGCAAGGATGTGAAGAGGCCGAGAAACAGCAAACACAGGGACGGGATTTTTACTCAGCAGCAGATAGACGACTTAGCCGCGGTATTGCCCGAAACCGCAAAGGCTGTTTTCCTGTTTGCAATTGAGACCGCAATGAGGCGGGGCGAGATATTGGGCCTAGAGTGGCGCGATGTTAACCTGGAAAGGCGGTTTTTAACGCTACAGACGACTAAAAACGGCGATAAGAGACAGGTGCCACTATCTAGTAGGGCTTGCGAGATATTGCGCGGCAGGATTGGCGAATCTAGGCCTTTTGATATTGCTGTTGAATGCCTCCGTCCACAGCTTGCGAAAGGGTTCAAAGCAGCGGGAATCGAGGGTATGCGGCTGCATGACGCGAGGCATACCGCATGTACTTTTATGGCTCAGAAAGTAGATGTATTGACGCTGGCGCGTATACTCGGTCATCGAGATTTACGGAGCCTCAGTATTTATTATAACAAGCCGGCTAGCGAAATAGCCGACTTGCTTGATTAGTCTGGTATTTTTGAGCATTTATTGCAATGCGAAGAAACCGGAAGTTTTACCGCATTTTTCGCATTTCTTTTTAATATCATTTCTAGTTTGTCCGGTATTGGCTAAATATTCTAAATAGTCGCTCACTGCTTATTACCCCCTTTGGCTATCCCGCCACTTAGCCAGTTCTTCCGGCTTGTAAAATATCATCTTCCGCGAAATCTTAATGGCTTTTGGAAAATCCCGTCTAGCCCGGTAGTTTGCCAAGGTGCGCTTGGTTACGCCTAAAAGCTCGGCGGATTCATCTAGGTTTAGTCGCTCTTTCACTTCTTTTGCTCCTTGTCTTTTAGTGCGCGGATTTCGTCAGCGATGAACCTTGCTGCAAATGATGACTTGTGTGGATCGGCTATCTTTATCGCATCCTCAATCGCCCGGTTATAGGCCATTTCCGCAATGTACTGCGCGAAATCAAACCACCCGGCAAAGTTGCCTTTGCCCCATTCTTCTACGATTTCTTCTCTGCTAAGCATTGTCTGATCCTATGCGGTGTTCGCGCTCTATCAGCCTGACAAACTCCAAAAATTCATGAGGTTCATTATGTTTGCATGCAACCAAATTAGAATTCCTTAATCTTATGTCTTCTATTTTGTCTTCGCTCAACGGCTCGCGCTTTGGTGCCTTTTTTGCCGATGCCATCCCAGCGATTTAAGCTGCTCGGCGGCTTTTTTCAGCGTGTCGGCTTCAACCTTATCGGCAACCGCTTTGGCAAAGTCGATCATCGCTGATCCGGCGTAATTCGCGTTTACCGGCATTGATTTGTAGCCGTAGTGTTGGCATAGCATGGTCTCGAGTTCGGATTTGTCCATCATCACTCCCCATGCGCCCAGTCTGAATAAACATGCACCACCTGGCGCGGCACCACTTTACCGATTCGCAGGCGCGTGAATTTTGATTGATTTTGCCGTGGTGAAAACAATGGCCGCGATTTACTCGGCTCATATTTGACGCTGTATTTCTCGCCGCCAACCTCCAGCCATTTTGCAATCTCTGCAATTGAGAAATAGGGTGATGACTTGCCGTTGCCGATAGATCGGCAAATGCCTTTTTGCTCTGGAAAACCTTTGGTTATCACCCAGCCGCGCACGGTCTTTTCGGTACGGCGAAATACTTTAGCCATGTTCTTTTGGATAACATGACCATCCGGTGCGCCTACCTGTTGTGAGTACATTTGTGATATTGCCTCTTTCACGTCGTCGATGGAATACAAGTGGCGACCGCCGCATTTTTCATAATCCAGGTCTTTGCATATTCGTCTGAGTGTAACGGACGAAATTTCAAACTCTTCGGCGAATTCTGGTAGGGTTTTGTGGTTCATGTTATTCATCGTTGTATTATTAAATTAACAGTCAGCATATGAACTGCCGGGCTGCCCAGGTTCGTTGCTGCCAGTGCAGGCGTTGCGGTGATTGTTCGCGTGTGGGCATCTTTTATTTCCGCATTTCTGACACAAAATCATGCGTGTAGACTCGACTGGAATAAACTCCCCAGGCTGAAATTCAATAACCTCACATCGGTCGCGGATGCATTGCCTGCACTCGCATTTGATTTTGACGGTCATTTGATAGACACCCGAAAGCCTGCTTGAAGTCTAATCCCTGGAAGGTCTAATCCTGATTTAATGGCATCAGCCAGGGCTTTTTTATCGACCGACGTTTCCACCTTGGTTTTCCAGAACTCTTTCGGCACCGAACTTTCATCGTCAATTTGTACCGATGCTGGCGTTTTAGCCAATGAAACGGCTATTTCGTTATCACTGAATTTGTTATGTCCAGTAGCCTCCATGTTGCGTTTCAGATAGTCACGTAGCCATGACGCTTTATTTTCAAGCAATTTTCGACGGGCTTGCTGGCGCTGCTCGACGGCCTTAATCGCTTCGGCTTCGGCTTCGTAATTAGCCAACGCCTTCGCTACGTTTAGAAGTTTGTCGTCAAGTTCCCCATCCAGTGATTCGATAGTATCAATGGCGGTTTTCTGGTCTACGTCATTCTCTGGATCGGTTAAAAAGTCCAGTGCTTGCAAATAATGCTCAGTGAGTTTGTAAAGTTGCAAGTTCATTTATGCGGCCTCTTTTTTTGGATTAAATTCGCGCCATTTTTCAGCATATGCCAACTTGTGAAGCTCTTTAACTTTTGGATCCAGCTTTGCCCAATAGTCTGTTAGCTCTTCAAGAGTTTTAGTCGCCTTGAGTGCTGCTGAATGGTTTTGCTCTGGTTGCTTTTCTTCTGGTTCTTCAACGTGCAAATCGCCCTTGTGCCACAGGTCGAGGGCTGCGCCAAATCGCATGGCGGCATTTCTTAACGCATCGCCAATACGCTCTTTCATGGCGTCGCCACCCGTTTTCCCCTGTGCGTCGCCGTAGCCGTAGCGGGTAACACCGCAGACGGTTAATTTGATCCACATGCCACCGTTTGCATCGATTGCCGGAAATCCTTTGTCATCGAACGATACTGGCTCCCAGTTCCACGATGGATCGGCGTCGAGCAAGCGATCAGTCAATGCTGCATGCCCGACATAATCTAAATGCACAACTTGAGGATGATGCCAAGTTCCGCAAATTTGGCAGCGTACGCCGGCCTTAAAATCGGCTTTTACAGCGTCGGTTTGTGCCTTGGTTGGCTTGGGTAGTTTGCTTATCTGGTTAGGCTTGAATGGCTCCCTGAGCAGATCAAGGCCGGTTTTTTGAGTTGCCATAAATCCTCCTAGAACGGGGCGTATACCCAATATGGTGTTTTTTTGTGACCGTGGAAAAACGCGCTTATCCAGCGTTTTTGGTGGCTGCGTTTGTGTTTATTCATGCTCATACGACAACGCCAGCAGCTCTTGTTTTTGCGCTTGAATTATTTCAATTTGAGACATGAGTTCGCCCAGAACTTTATCGAGTTGAGCGACTTTCTCGGCGGTAACTTCCGCCGGTTCCCTTTCATGAAATTCAACTTCGACAAATTCGGACACCCTTACATAGTCTTTATGTCCGTCTGCCCATTCTTCCATCGGGCTGATGGTGTTGTAAATTGATTGGTATAGTGCTAGTTTCATTTTCTTCTCTCCGGCTTAACTGCTGCGATATGCAGCACTTCACGCGCTTCTGATTGGCTGATCACACAGCCGCTATGGGCCGGCGTGGTCATGGCTTGTTGGTACCGGTGGTATTCGTAATAGCCCAGCGAAATTAGTCCGACTCCGAATAACACGCTGATGGTCATCAATGCGCCGATGTAGTTGTGTTTAACGCCATGGTGCTGGCGTCTAACGTATCTGCTCGCCTGCTGCCTGTTTTGTAATTCAAATGCCAAGCTCATTTCGCTGACTCCCATATTCGTTTTGCCGCTATTTTTAGCGCGCCTCTTCTTGTAAATGCCTCGAACTCTCTGCCACAAGCCTTCGCGACATATTTGCCGCTTGGCAATTTATTGATGCTCATAACCACTCCCATTGTTGGATTTATACGGCAGGCTCTTTGTTCAACGAAGCCTAATTTGTTAGTTGCCGGACTCTCACCGGCTTTGCAGTTCACTTTGTTTACTCGGCGCTTTGTGCTGCTAACTAATCCGCCAAGGCAGGACCAATTCGTCTCTCATGTTCTCCAAAAAATAGCCGCCGACGTTCGGTCCGCGCGGCTGAGTCAGGAGTAATCAAACTTTTAACTTATCTCTCAAAATCTTTAACGCTTCTTCAAATGCTTGTTTTGCAACATCTGTCTGAACTTGTTTTGCAAAATCTTTTTTAATTTCTGAAACTTGAGATTCAACAATTGAATCAACCGCAGCGGTAAAAGCATTTCGTTCAGATACATAGCTAACTTTTTTGTAAACCATTTGATCCTGAATGGTTTTTACGAGTTGCTTTCTAAAACTCGTAGGCTCTGACTTCGCACCATAATTTGTAACAGGGGTATATTCGGCGTTCAAAATGTCATCGAACAGCTCAGGGAGCCTATCTTTTATAGCTTGAGCTACTGTGTTGGCTATTTGCCTGTCTATCTCCTCTTGCACTTTATGAACCGAAGTTGAGAGAACTTGTTTTTTAACAGACTCAATTACTTGTCTTTGCACAGACTCCTGAAGTGTTTCCGGGCCGTAATCTTCATCAAATAGAAGGTTGTTTAAATCTATTTCCACTTTCATATTCATATCTAGTTCCGGTAAAAAAGCCCGTTATCGAAACCGGGCAGGCTTAGGAGGTTACGCACATCGCTTGCTGCTTTGTTGGGATATAAGATACCTCAAGGTATTTATAAATGCAATACCCGCGGGTAACTTTTTTTCATCAGGCACAAAAAAGCCGACTCAAGGCCGGCTGATGGTCGTAAAAAAAAGCCCGGTTAAGGGCTTTAGTTGCGCTGTGGATTACTTACCAGCGGTCGCTGTTATTGGGAGTTCTATCAAATGAGTTCGATTGCCCGTCGTTGTCATTGTCTCCGAAGCCATAACTGGAACTCCGTTGATTGTATGCGGGTGCGCTGCTGAATTCGTCACGCTGGCTGCCGCCATATGTTTGAGAGCCGTAATTATTATAGCGGCTGCTGTCCGGGCTGCTGCGCATGTGTGGCGCAACGTAGGTGCCGTCTCTGCGAGTGTATCCGCGCACGCTTTCTGCCTGGGCCGTAGCTGATGCGACAAATGCCAAGATGGTAATTAATATTTTCATTTTATTTCTCCTTTGTTTGATTCTTGCAGGGCCACAAGTCTTTAAGTGCATTGATAACAGAATATTTTCCTGGATCGCTCCATTTTTCTGGATGGACTTCCATATAGTTAAGCACAATTTTAGCAAGCTGCCCTTTAGTGGTTCCATGAGGCATGCAAATAATAACTTCATCAATTACGTCTATTACTCCGATGATATATCCGAAAGAATACGCCGATTTATATCCTGCTCTTTCCCTGTCTTGGTCTAGTAACCCTTCGTGTATTACCGATCCTGAGTCAAAATAAGCGCACGCCTGAAAGCTTAACAATAAGCCAATCAAAATTTTAAAAATCATTCTCCTTCCCATTTTCCTATGATTACGCCACATATCCTCATCTCATCAGTCATTTCAATTTTGTCAAACATGGCGTTGATTGGTACCAGCCAGTGCTTTCCATCAACAACATGGTATTCCTTAAATGTCGCCTCTTCGCAGTTTGGTATCTTGGCAATAACTCGACATCCGCTATGAGGAGCAACAGAAGGATCAACAAAAATAATCGTTCCTTCTGGGTATGTTTTTGCTCCAGGAATTGAGCTTGTCATCGAATTCCCTTTGACGCGGAGACAATAGGTATTTGGCCCAGATTTTTTGGGTCTTGGAATCCATTCTTCCGCATCGCCTGGATTAAATAAATCAATCGTTTCACAAAATGCACCGGCTTGGATAAAACTGATTAACGGCGAATCTCCACTGATGCTTGGTCCTGGCTCAGTGTTCCCTGCATTAAGTGTCTTATCCCATTGCGGAACATCCATCCAGCCTGGAGGCAAATCCTTATACCTGGCGTAAATTGCCTGCAAAATTTCATCGCCAATTTTTTTCTTTCCTGCCCGTCCATTTTCGTATGTGCAGCGTCGTACATATGAAGGGTCTTTTCCAATGCTAGTGCTAAAACTAGCCGCGTTACCTCCGCTTTTTTTCCGAATCAGGTGGATTAGGTTTAGTCGTCTTATTTCGTAAATATCCATGGCTCAATAATTACCTATAGAACACCACAAATAAATGGCCTTGAGGTATTGCAAAAAAAAGTACCCTCAGGTATTCTTTGCAGCATGGAAGAGCTGAAAAGATACCTGAATAGCCTGTCAAAGCCAGATCAAGTGGCATACGCAAAGGCGTGCTTAACGACTCTTGGATACTTGCGCAAGGCTGTGTATTCCGAGTCTAAGCCAACTTTTGACGCCGCACTTGCTCGCTTGCTTGATGAAAACTCAGGAGGTGTTGTTAAAAAACACGCCTTGCGTCCTGACGTTTGGCCTGAGCTGGTAGACGCCGCATGAACAACCACGCCAACCACCCCAGCACTTTCTCTAGCAACAATGGAACCCAGGTGCGCGGCGTGACCCTTTGCTACACCCTCCGTTGTTACTCGCCGGCAGTTATCGGGCCGGCTTTTTTTAGATTTCCACAATTTGAGACTAGCCATGGCACGCCCGAAAAAACACGATAGTGAAGTTCATGTAAACCGTCTGTCCGTATATCTGACAGATGACGATTTCACGCTTATTAGGCAGTTGGCATCCCGCAAAGGCATTCCAGCCGGCGTGCTGGGCAGAACATTCATTGCGTCGAAGCTGGATTCAATCTCAACTGTGTTGGCCGGCACTGTAATCGAACATAGCTCTCATTAAGAGGGCTTTTGAATGCAAAAAATACAGATTGAGCTGGACGATGTGGAGCTTGCCCAATTGCAAGCGTTTTCAAGGCTTAATAACTCAACAATCGAAGAGGCGGCGTCTATGTTGATTGCAAATAAACTGGCGGAAGCCGTTGATAAAGCGCTGGACGACATGCTGGCTGAGTCTGATGCGCCGAGGCGGTTGCAATGAAATCGATCCTATCCATGGCAATCGAGCTGTTTTTCGCCATCTGGCTATGTCTGACGCTGGATCCTGATATGCGATCGATTGATGAGGATGAGTTGTGATTAAAGCGCTAATTGGCCCGCCAAACAGCTTTTTCTGCTCGTCATGCACCAAACACCATCTGGTTCATAGGTATGCGGCAACCAAGCGCACCAGACAGGGCGCAAGACATGTCTGCAAGTCTTGCGAGACGAAGATGCTTCGATCGAGGAAGGCAGCGTAACGAATTTTTAGCCCGATGCTTCCAGGGCTTTAAAACTGGAGCACTTTGAAATAATGGATACACGCAACAAACCGGATGACCTGAAACAGGATTTGCCCCCGGCTGATAACCGGGACCAGCAATGAAGGCGATAGCCAGATAGGACGGCCAAGGAGGTCGCAGTAGTCCTTGACGGTAAACAAGACAGGTCTCAAGGCAGAAGGCAGGCGTGGGGGTTTGATGACTATCTCTCAAACCCCGAACGGTGACGGGAAACCCATATCAGGCCCGTAGTAAGGCTAAAACAGCAGAAGTCGGTAAACGGGCCTGCTGGAGTCACCACATAAAAAGCCAGGACGGCCCAAGTAGTTATTGAAATTATTGAAAAGTGAAGCACGCCTTCAAGAACTCGCCTTATTTGAAGGTAAACAGTAATAACCCCTTACAAGGTTGGATAAATGCGAATTGATTTGATTGTTCCATACGATGACAAGGAAAAAGCAAAAATCCTTGGAGCAAGATGGGATGGAATCCGCAAGTGTTGGTACATCGTGGATAAGGAGGATTTGCTCCCTTTCATGGCGTGGATGCCCAAGCATTTAGCACAACCCCATGCAAAGGGTAAAAAAGTTACAGGCAATAAAAAAGCCGGCCATTCCCGCAAAAGAAAGTAACCGGCTTAGTGTTCAACAGAACGGAGAAAATTATACATGCAATTACGAGATTACCAAACCAAGCTCATTTCCGACATACGCCAAGCGATCCGCGAAGGGCATACCCGCATAATCTGCCAGTTACACGTCGGCGGCGGCAAAACTATCATCGCCGGGGAAATTTCACGCTCAGCCCGAGAAAAGATGAAACGCTCGCTGTTTATCGCCCCGCGTCGTCAGTTGGTTTACCAGGCGGCAGACAAGTTTAACGGGCTTGGCGTTTCGACTGGCATCATCATGGCAGGGGAAAAACAGTTCTCACAGCCATTGGTTCAAGTCGGAAGCATCGACACGCTGACCAGCCGAATCAAAAGCGGAAAGATGCGGCATCCCGACGCGGCGATTGTCATGGCTGACGAAGCCCACGCCGTTTTCAGCCCTGAGCGTTTGGAGTTTCTGAAAAATTACCCGCTTGTTCTCGGCATCACCGCCACACCCGCATTAGCCAATGGCAAGGGCATGGGCGCTTTTTATACCAAGATCGTTGAAGGCCCGACGATGGCCGAAATGGTGGAAGCTGGCTATCTGGTGCCGATGCGCTACTACGGTGCCGACGCGCCGGATTTGGAGGCCGTGAAGCTGAACGCCGACGGTGATTATCAGGAAAGCGCACTTGCAGAAGCCAGCGACAAGCCGGAGCTGATCGGCAGCGTGTACCGCAACTATAAGCGGCTGGCCAGCGACCGAACCACGCTGATTTTCGCTGTCAACTGCAAACATGGCCGTCACATATACGAAGAGTTTTTGAGCCACGGCGAGGCGGTGGAGTACATCGACGCGCACACCAGCACCGAAGAGCGAGACGCAATGGAAAAGCGAGTTGCTGATGGTGTAACCAGGGTAATCGTGAACATAGGGGTGATGGCATTCGGCACCGACTGGCCGCGAATTTCGTGCGTGATTGTGGCCAGGGTTACTCGGAATATTGCCGCATGGATTCAGATGGTCGGCAGAGGCTCACGCCTTCACCCAGCCAAACAAGACTGCATCGTAATTTACCACGGCCACAACTTCGAGGAACTTGGCCCGATTGACGCGCCGATTGAGTGGAGCCTGGATGATAAAACCACGATCCGCGAACGCAAGGAACGCGCACAGCAGGATGCAAAAGAGCCGAAAGAAATCAAGTGCAAGAAATGCGGCTACATCTTCAAGTCCAGCCGGGTATGCCCTTCATGCCACACCGAAATGATAGCGCCAGGTGAGGCAATCCCATTCCATGAGGCCGAACTGGTCGAGCTGAAGGTTTCAGCGGCTGACAAAATCCAGTGGTATGCCGAGTTTCTTGGCTACTGCAAGCAGAACGGCAAGGGCACGAACTTTGCGCTGGCTATGTTTAAGGCAAAGTTCAACTCATGGCCATATAAGAAAAATTCAATACAGCCAGCCACCCCATCACAAGAGGTTTTGAACTACATCACATCTCGTCGAATTGCCTACGCAAGAGGTCGTGGAGCATGAGATACGCATTGCCACAAATCAAAGACCAGTGCGCCGGCCGGTGGGTTTCTGTGCTGACAAATTTGGGCATCGACGAAGCGTTTTTGAATGGCAAACATGGTGCTTGCCCACTGTGTGGCGGAAATGACCGCTTCCGGTTCGACCGCAAGCGCGAGATGGCATTTTGCAGCGGCTGCGGCCACAAATCACCGCTCGACTTGGCGATTGCTTACCTTGGTAGACCATTCCGAGAGACTGCGGCAGAGATTCGACAAATTTTAGGAGTAACCACGATGGAACCGATTAAACAGGTAGACGACTATGAGAAAAACAAGGCTCGGTTATTTGAAATTTACGGCGGAAGAAAGTCTATAAATGGACCTAATATTGTCGAATATTACTTGGCATCTCGTGGATTAACATCCAGGCCAGAGCAAGACGTTTTTTACCATCCGAACGTTACATACTACGAAGACGGGAAGCGGGTCGGCACATTCCCGGCAATGGTGTCAGTATTTCGGAATGTAGCTAGAGAAACAGCCACATATCACATCACCTACCTCACGACGGAAGGCCAGAAAGCCGCGGTTAGTAGTCCAAAAAAGATATTGCCGACCATACGGCAGCTTGCTGGGTGTTCTATCCAATTGTTCGCGCCGAAAAACGAAGTGTTGGCCATTGCCGAGGGTATCGAAACCGCGTTGGCTGTTCATCAACTGGAAGGGTTGCCCGTTTGGGCGGCTGGGAATGCTCAACTGATGGAGGCCATACAAATTCCGGTAAATATAAATGAGGTCTGGATTTATGCCGATAGAGACCCGAGTTTTACCGGCCAAAAATCAGCATACACTTTGGCTAGACGGCTGACGAATGAAGGCAAGAAAGTCATGGTGTGCAACCTGATCGACCAGACATGGATTACCGACCGGGGGGATAAGTACGATTTTTTGGATTTTCTCGCCCAAAAAGGACGGTCCGCGACTATTCCCCGGAGTTAGCCGACATGATTAATCAATTTAGAGACAAATTCGGGCCGTTAAAACAAATAACCGTCGAGATTGGCGGAGAGGCAGTTTTTAACGTGGACAAACGACTAGAACGGCCAGCGAATTGGTCCGGTAAATTGAGGGCGATTAGATGACCAAATCCGAAAAACTCCAAATGCTGGAAGCGTGGAAGGCTGCGCATGACGACATTGAGTCTAAGTTTGACGAACTAGGCAAGCTGTTCAACGACATCACGAGGCCGTTATTTGATGCGGCTTGGCGGACTTTCAGCAACTACACGAAATTGGTTTCTGCGCAGCTTGGCGATGAATTTGAATCGCTTGAATGGTACTGGATGGAAAACCAATTTGGCAAAAGAGAATTTGAAGCTGGAGCCGATGGGGAAAAGCGCTCAATTTGCGATTTTGAAGATCTTCTTTGGCTGATCGAGGTTTGCAAATGAGATTAGTAACCATGCTATCAGTAATCTTTATAGTTGACGCTTTCACTGATGCAAAAATTAGCGAAAAAGCAGCTTATTTTACTGCTTGGCTACTGATTATATTTTTCGTAATGGATGTTATCGATTTAATTGCATCGGTGCGTCGTTAATGACTAAGAAACCAAAAAAAACAGACTTCATGGTGTCCAATGCGTTTACCCGCGGCATGGCCTTGGCGGCGGTGGCTGCGCTGAATTTCAATACGGTTTGGCGCGTGGCTATCAAGCCCTGGAGCGAGGTTGAAGGCATAAGTGACGCGCAGCGGCGGCTTTACTGGATGGTTTTGACAGACTTGCAAAACACCGAAATTAACGAGTTAGCTGGCAGGACCAAAGACCAATGGCATCTAGCCATGAAGCGCCGGTTCCTGATGCCTATTTACGAACGAGAGTTTACAGACTACGCGGAAATGCTGACAACGGTTCGCAAGTGCGCCGATGACGAACGCAAGTTGCTGTTGAAGTGGATAGCCGCGGAAACCAGCATTACCCGCAAATGTGAGAACGATCCGACGACCGGCGAAAAGGCTGACAGAAAGATGATCAGGATCATGCGCGAATACCTCGATTGCGTTATGCAGTACGCCAGAAATCATGGGGTTCTGTTGCGCATAGACGCCAGGATATTCGCGGAGGCGATGGGGTATGAGTATCAGAATTACAGGATGGCGGCATGATTAAACAGGCAATGTTTTCTAAAGAGAGAGAGTCGTGAGCGATACAGTATGCAGTTTTGGAAAGAAAGGGATTAATTTTTTTGTAAATTCAAAAAAAGAAAGAAACAGAGGAAACAGATTATCTATATCGATGCTGCTAAAAAGTAAAACAGGCGCATTTCAAAAAAAAATAAGACTAGCTCGTGCAGATTTTGAAGAAATGCAAAGGAAAGGCGACTTGCAAGAAAAAATAGATTACGCAAAGTCACTTTTTGATGATTAAAGTTAAGTATGGCTAAACAGCCCACCAAATCCCAGCGCAAACGATGGGAGCTTATCCGCGGGTTAGGCTGCATTGTTTGCCGAGCGTGGTTGGCCGAGATTCATCATTGCGGCACTGGCGCCGGCGGCAGGAAAGACCACGACAAGGTTATTCCGTTATGCCCGGTACATCATACGGGCATTTATGGGATCCACAAGATAGGCCGGAAACGGTTTGCTGAAAATTACGGAACGGAGGAAGAATTGATGCAGCAAGTGGAAGAGAGGTTGGCGGCGTGATTGAGTTTCAATATCAACTCCCATATCCGCCCACGGTTAACCACATTTACCGCAGAACCAAGCGCGGCCAGGTGTTTTTAGACGACAGGGCCAGCAGCTACCGTGATGAGGTTATTTTGATGATTGGCAAAGGTCATACGACGCTGACGGGGCCGATACAGGTTCGAGTTGACGCTTATATGCCCGACAAGCGCAAACGTGACCTGGACAACATCTTCAAGAGCTTGAACGACGCACTAACCCATGCCGGTGTGTGGAGAGACGACAGCCAGATTGAGCGGATTGTTGCCAACAAACAGGGGGTTGAGTCGCCGGGCAGAGTGGTCGTTACCGTTTCGCAGATATTGGAGCAATAGAGCATGGATAACCCAGTTTACGAGTGTTGTTATCCTGGCTGCCGAAAACAGAGCGATAAACCAGGACGCTGCCAGCACGGCCGCGCCCAGGTAGAAATGCGGATAAAAGTGGCAGTACAGCACAGCAGAACCGATTCCTTTGCCGGTAAGGGTAAGGGGAAGAATTTTCACTCATATTCGGAATAAAAAATGATTTTGACAGGATTAGCAAGGCTTGGTCGCGATGCGGAAATTAGGTTCACCGGCCAAGGTGAGCCAGTGGCATCATTGGCGCTGGCGTTCAACTACGGACAAAAACAGCAAGACGGTAACAGGCCTGCGCAGTGGGTAGACGCCGCGTTATGGGGTAAACGTGCCGAGGCATTGGCTCCATATCTAAAAAAAGGCGGTCTAGTTAGCGTGACGCTCAGCGATCCGCATATCGAGACATACCAGACGCAAGGTGGAGAGCGGTCGAAAATAGTTGCTCGCGTGCTGGATATTGAACTGGCTGGCGGCGGACAGCGCAACGAACAGCAACCAAGGCCGGCGCCCACTGCACAAGCACAACCGCCAGCAAATTATAACGACTTCGACGACGACATACCGTTTGTTTCGCTCAACTGGCAGATTAGACGGCATTTGATATGACCACCCAAGGACCACTATTCACCGGGACGGCTCTTATTGCCGGCGCTATTTGTTTTGTGGTGATGGAATTGGCGTGGATCGTCGGAAAGTTTTTGCAAGGGTGCCGGGCGGTTGATTCGGCGATGGATGGATTGATTAGGGCATTAGACGGTGAGTAACACGCTCGAAAAATACGAACAGGACGAACAGTGGCTAGCAGTACGCCGGCCACTGGCGACCGAGTACGAAATTGACAAATTCTGCGAATCCGTAGCAAAGCGGATGCAGATCAACGGCATGACCGAGGAA
>NZ_JALOCF010000049.1 GCF_023227905.1 Methylobacter sp.
CTGTTCTTATTCCTGGTCAACCCAACGCGGAAATTATCGGCAATTTGTCGGCTGATCATTATGTAGAAACGTTTCTAAAAACACTAAGCCTACCCGAATAATATGATTACCACATTCATGCCCGGAATCAGTCTGATTAAAAATAGACTGATTGAAAAGGCTGTCGCTTTTACCACGATAGACGCATTTGAAAATGTGGTCATTGGTGGAGATATTGAGGCTGATTTATTGCCTGCTTGTTTGATCGGTGATGCCGGTAGCTTGTTAAACGAGTCGTCAAAATGGAGCAACGAATATGCTAAAACTGGTGATTATTTCATTATGGTTTTGGTAGAAAACGGTGCAAACAGCCATGCTACATCAAATACATTAATTACCGACAGCATCAATGCATTGCTGTACGACGATACAGATCCATTTAACCCGCAATGGATACCGGATGGCTACACCATGCCGTTAGAACTTTCAGCGCAGCAGCCTCCGCCAATTCGCGACGTCACGCGAACGGCCAGGACAATTATTTTTACCATGCTGGAGGCTATTTCTTGATTAACAGCAGAAAACTAGAGGATTTACATCCGGTAGTAGAGCGCATGTGCCGTGAATTTATTGCCGAATGTCGTAAACAGGATATTGATATTCTGATTACTAGCACCTACCGCGACAATGAGTCGCAAAACGCCATCTATGCACAAGGCCGTACTAAGGCCGGGCCAAGAGTCACCAATGCTAAGGGTGGTCAATCATTTCATAATTACCGATGCGCCTTTGATTTTGTGCCGATAGTTAACGGCAAAGCGGATTGGACCAACACGATGACATTTAGAAAATGCGGAGATATTGCCAAGCAGCTTGGTCTTGAATGGGCGGGGGATTGGGTCCATTTTAAAGAATTGGCGCATTGCCAATATACCGGCGGGCTTAAATTGGCTGATCTTCAATCCGGCAAACAAATAGCCTGATTAACAAAACGAGACAGAGAAATGAAACTAAAGATTCCTTCCGGACATGCCGGCAATGTAGAAATCAAGGGGCAATTGTTTACCCCTGACAAAAACGGCCAAATTGACGTACCCGATAAATTAATCAGTACAGCAATCTGGCAGAAAGGGTTTACGGTTGCGCCGCCAGAGGCTCAACCTGAACAAATCACTAAACCGGCTGAAAAGCCATTCATGAAAAAAGAGGCTGAGTAATGGTTACACGTACAGTTTTCGGCGCTGGCCGAAGCATTTTAATTCCTACCTATGATGCTGCAGGTGATGCGATTGCCGTCCCTACGCCAATCAACATGGAGGATTTAATTGACTATAGTATCGATCCAAAAAAAGAACTAAAAATGCACCAGGGCCAGCGTGAGTTCAGTTTTGCTGCGGCTAGTGGCAGTGCATCTGTTGAGGTAAGTTTTACGCACAAAAAAGCGACCGCGCTTACATTGTCAATTTTGACTGGTGAAACAGTAGAAGCCGGCCGTGAAGATATTGCTGAGGTTTCATCAACTGTTCCAGCAACGCCTTTTGAAGTAACGCCTACTGTCCCGTCATCCGGCACGTATGCTAAAAATCTGGGGGTTCGCTTTGGCGACACTGGCGGAGCTGATGCATTTACCGATCTGGTGAGAGTGGCGTCATCCCCGACAACCGGGCAATATTCAGTCAATGAATCCACCGGCGTCTATACCTATGCGGCCGCAGATACCGGCAAACCAGTTGTGCAGCGGTTTTTGTATACTGTCGCTACCGGCGCTTCATTTGTGCTGAATAACCGCGATATGGGTGCTACGCCAGAATATCATTTGATACTTTCAAGCGCTAAGTATCAAGGCAACAGCCTTCTGACCAATATCCCGCGCTTTGTGCTGGAAAGCCAATCTCTACCATTCAAGGTAGATGACTTTTTGGCGATTAAATATACGGGCAAGGCATTGGCCAACGAAAATACGCATATTGTTTATAAGCAGTCGCTCGCAGAATAAACCCAGATGTCAGGCGGTAAAATCAAACTTAGCGGTAAAACCTATTCTATTGTCGAGCCTTGTTTTTGCCGCCTTAAGCGCATTATTTCTCTATTTAATTCCCTGTCCTATCAAGGTTCGGATACTGAATTTACCAGGAATCTGAACCTTCTTTTTATAGAATTGCTGGGTAGAAAAAACGCATTACTTTTACGCTGGCCGTGGAATCGTCCAACTGTTGAAGAAGTCGAGCAATTCATTCTTGAAGTCCCTGCCATTTGCGGATTGACGCAAAAAAAATCAAACGTCATCGACGACGAATCATTTACCAGTGATTCAATTAATGAATGGGACGCTCTCTACGCGTTGATTATTGATCGCACAGGATGGGACTGGGACGCAATCGATCAGCGCATGACGCTCAGCCGTTTAGAGGCGCTCAAGTCGCACTGGAAAAAATCACCTCCGGTTAATGAATTGGTGGCGGCCTATCTGGATTATAAGCCGCCTGCGGATGGCGATGAAATGACTATCGAGCAACGCATCAGGCAATTGCAGCAATTTAATGCGACGATGCATTAGTAGAGACGCAAAATATTGCATCTCTACTAGGTAGCTTGATTATGATCTTTCCGCATTGTACCAATGCGGTTGTAATGATGCGCCAGCGGGTGTCCAGTAAGCTATTTGCCCGTCTGTGCTTCGACTCCAGCGGATTGCGCAGACAACACACGACTCTTTGGCCATTTGCTCAATAGCGTCAAAGTCTTTATCGCTATTAATAAAAATATCATCGTCGCTGATTATCTGATTATCAGTATTAATTAATACGGCGCTCATGTTCATTTTTTTTGACTCCCTATGTTTTTTAATCCGGCATTTACCGGAGCAGGTTTCGGCATTTGAATAGCCGGTAAATTCCTGCCCGCAAACCGGGCAGTTTTTGGTTTGCTTAACGCGGAGTTTTTGCAACTCCGCGCCGAAATTAAGAGCTGCCATTGTTTAACAGAAAATATAGTTAAATCCCGCTTCTCTGGCCGTTTTGGCCATTATTGCATAAGCATCTTGATCGGCTAAAAAATAATCCAGGGCGCTTATTCCGTCGATGGCTTGCACTTCGGCCTTTTGAGCGTCATAAGACACTCCGGAAGGATGTGTTGAATGAAATTCCCATGCCTTAATTTCGGCATGGTGCTGGTTGTTATTGTTGTCTTTAAAGATAATTGAAAATGTTGTCATGGCTGCTCTCCGGTTGGGTTTGGTTATTTGCTTTGTTGGATATAATTATAAACCATAGTAACAATTACGTAAACGTTACAAGATAAATATTTTAAAACTGCGTCACATTTTTTAATAAATCTCGCTATGACTGATAAAAAAATCAAAATCAAAATTGAGGGAGATCCTGAGTCGCTGATTAAAGCGGTTGGTGATTCGTCCAGCACGATTGATAAGCTAAAAGCAAAAGTTTCTTCAATTAAAGATTCTTTTTCTGCAGCAAAAAATTCTGTTGTTGATTTTGGCGAAAAATTTAACGAATCCATCAATAATAATATTGAGATTTCTGTTGAATTGGCTGCAAAACTTGGCGGCGTTAAGGGCGGTTTGCTGGCGCTGGCTAATCTTAAAAATCTCAGCTTTGCTGATCTATTCGGTAAATTCGGCGCCCATGCGGCGGCACTGGGCCTGCAGGTTAACCAGGCCAAAAAATTTGAAAGCTCGTTCGCGGATGTTAAAAAAGTCGTCTCCGGAACAGATGAGGAGTTGCAATCGGTTGAGCAGACCATTAAGCGGCTGGCGTCGAGCAAAATCCCGCTTGGTCTTGGCGAGTTAAACGAAATTGCAAAATCAGGCGGGCAATTGGGTATCCCCATTGCCGAACTGGAGCGCTACATTAAAACCACGGCACAGGCGGCGGTGGCGTTCGATATGCTGTCTGGCGAAGCTGGGCAAGCTATCGGCGGACTAACCAATATTTATCAAGCGCCGATTGAAGAAATTGAGTTGCTGCTTGACCAGATAAACGTCCTGGGCGATACCACGGCGGCAACTGAACGGGATATTTTAGAAGTCTTAAAATTTGTTGGTGGCGAGGGTAAGCGTTTTGGTCTGCTGAAGGGAGAAATGGCGGCGGTTACGGCTACATTGCTGTCTATGCAAAAACCGCCTGAAGTAGTCCGTACTTCATTAGCCAGCCTTTTTTCTGTATTGACGACCGGTGAAGGTCGCGGCGACAAATTCAATGAAACCCTGCAGTCCATGGGACTGTCTGCCGACAAATTGGCGCTGGATATTAACGCCAACCCCAAAGCGGCGCTGCTCAATTTTCTGGAGGTGCTGGGCAGGTTTGACAAATTATCTCAAACCCGGCTGTTATACGGGCTTTTTGGTGCCGGAACTGACGCCGGAAGTATTGGTGATTTGGCCGGGGCGGTAGAGGTTTTAAAGTCAAATCTGGATAAGGTCAAAAATCCGGCGGATGTGGCCGGCAGCGCTCTAAAAACGTTTGAGGCCAGAGCTGACACGTTAGATAATAAATTAAAACTAGCGACTAATTCGCTGTCAATTTTTGCGATCGAGGCGGGCAATCCGTTTTTAGCGCCGGTTAAAGCCATTGTCGATGGCATTCACGGTATGACTGACGCGCTGGCCAGTTTTGCCGCCAATAATCCGGCTATAACGGCGCTTGTGCGCATCATCTCTTTGGTTGGTTCGCTCAGTTTGCTGCTGTCTACAGTCCGCTCATTGATCCCTTTGGTTGGAGCGGCATTAACTCGTATTCCTGCGGCACTGGCGTTTTTGCAAACTTTTACCCTGGGACGTTTTGCGGTTCAGTTCGCGGGTGCTGGCGTTGCCATTGCTGCGCTGACCGGCTTGATCGGCGGGCTAACCTCGCTGTCATTTGCGGCGGCAATTGCAGTCGGCATGATCGGTTATCAATCGGTGATTGCATTCAGAGCGGCTGGCGGTGCGATTACTGTTTTCCAGGCGCTAATGGTCGGCCTGCGAACGACGGCATTAGCCGTGTTCGCTACGTTCGGCGGCGGCTGGATTGCGGCAGCACTGATCGGAATATCATCACTGTTTGTTGCCTATACCAATTTTAAAGATAATTTGGTTAGTTTGGGCGGCGTTCAGGCAAAAGTATCTGAATTTATCGGCGCTGGATGGGCTATTTTATCCCGCAAAGTCGGCCAGGCGATTGATATCATTATTGCCGCGTTCAGTGTTTTTGGCGATTGGTTGTCTGAGCTGACCGGTATTAATGCTGATACCTGGAACGGTATAGTCAGCGCAGTTCGCGGCGCGGCCAGTCAAACCGGAATAATGCTGAAAGGCATGGTCAATGTTTTTTACGGCGCATTTACCTTTATCGGTCAATTCGTCGGTATCAAAATGGCCGAATTTGTCGAAATAATGCGTGCCAGATTGCATGGCGCTGTAGCGATTGCTCAGGCAGCAGGGCGTGATATTCGGGCGGCGCTGACCGGTGATTTTTCAGCATCTGAATCCAAAGCGGCAATTAGTCAGCAGGTCGACAAGGTGGCTGATCTGCGCAAAGTATCCGGCGAAATGACCAAGGATGCTTTCAGTAAGGCATTTACAACGGATCATGTCGGTAATGCTATTTGGGCAGTTACTCAGGCGGTAGCGGACGAAGTCAAGTCGCAACGTGCCAAATCGCGCGGCTCTGTTGCTTCGATAAATGAAAGTCGTGCAACGGGTGGCAGTGTCAGTTTACCTCCATCTGCAATTTCAGGCGGTGGCGGTTTAGGTAGGTCAAAAGGATTTGGCGGCGGATCGGTAGGAGGACCGTCTATCGATTTGAAAGAATCCGAAATGCCCGGATTTGAGGATGGCTTAACCGCTCGAAAGCTGGCTTACGAGCGAGAAAACGAACTGCGTGAATTTTCCAAGGAACAGGAGCTGGCCTACTGGCAGGAAATTATTGCCCTGTATTCCGGCAATCAGAAAACCCGCTCCGATATTCAGAAAAAAATAGGTGAGCTGGAAGTTCAGATCATCCGCGAGAATGCACAGCAAAAGCTGGCATTAACTAAAGAAAGTCTGGATGGTGCAGAAGCGGTAGACAATGACGCGCTTGAGATAAAGCGCGTATCGGCTCAGCAGGAGCTGGATCTTGGGAAAATCACTCAGGCCGAATTACTGCAACGGCAAGAGCAATTTGAAAACGAGCGCTATCAAACCCAACTTAAATATGCGCAGGCCAGGCAGGCATTGATTGTGAATGATGCGCTGGCGTCGGCGCAATCACTGAACGATCAGGCGGACGCGGCCCGCGAACATGCCGCTAAAATTGCAGAGATTCACAACCAGCAGGCACTGGAGAACCAGGCTTCTATTAAAAAATGGTTTGATCCTATTCAATCGGCGGTATCCGGAACGGTAGACGGATTGCTGGCCGGAACGATGACGCGCGGCGAAGCGTTGCGGAATATCTTCCAGAATATAGCTGTGTCGTATGCGCAAAGCTTGCTGCAAATGCAGATCGACCGGGCGGCGGACTGGGCGGCGGAATTGCTGGGCTTTGGCGCGAAAGAAACGACTAAAACCGGCATC
Organism: Methylobacter sp.; assembly: GCF_023227905.1. Taxonomy (GTDB): domain Bacteria; phylum Pseudomonadota; class Gammaproteobacteria; order Methylococcales; family Methylomonadaceae; genus Methylobacter_A. Next base: position 6,536 of record NZ_JALOCF010000049.1, read on the forward strand.
AAGGCCACGTCTGAAGCGACCCAGGCCAGCGCCACCGTGGCCGGTCAAGCGGTGCAGGCGGGTGCGGTCGCGGCGGGCGAATCCACCAAAACCGGCGCGACATTGGCCGGTTTAGCGATTCGCGGCGCGGCTGAAGCGGGCGCGGCGGTTAAGTCAGTTGCCATGACCGCCTGGGCGACTCTGAAGAAGATAGCTTCATTTGCTGCTGAAGCGGCGGCGGCAACCTATGCATCGGTATCGGCCATTCCCTTTATAGGCTGGGCATTAGCCCCGATCGCGGCGGCGGTCGCTTTTGCCGGTGTCATGATGCTGGGCGGCTCGGTCATGTCAGCTAAAGACGGCGAATGGGATGTGCAAAAAGACGGGCAGATGTACAAGCTGCACGAGCAGGAGATGGTATTGCCGGCGCAATATGCCGCGCCGCTGCGTAAAGTCATTCAAGGGATGGCCAATGGCGGACAATTTGGCGTCCCATCTGAAAAAATGGATTTATCGATTAATAAAAACAGCGCCATGACCGCCATGCAAACCCTGCTGGAAGCGAACAAACAGCGCGACGCGGCGCAACCTTCCGGCGGGTCGGTCAACGCGACCTTTAATGTGCAGGCGATGGACAGCCAGAGCGTCAAGCGCTTCTTTGATACTCACGGCGGGCATATCGTCGACTCGCTCAGCAAGCAAAAGCGCGCGTTTAATTTCGGAGCTAAATAAATGAGCGACGCCGTATTTCCTACATTGCCCGGCCTGACCTGGGATATTTCCAGGAATCCGCGCTTTCATACGATCCGGCATGATCCGGTCGACGGCAAGCAAGCCCGCGCCGCCTTTATGGCTTATCCGTTGTGGGATTTTGAATTGGCGTATGAATTGATCCGCGATACCGCCGGCGGCGAACTGCAAAGCCTGCTCGGCTTTTATTTATCGCGTCAGGGCGGCTTTGACAGCTGGCTGTATGATTGCCCCGAAGATAATGCCGTAACCGCGCAGAATTTCGGTACCGGCGACGGCGCAACGCTGGCTTTTCAGCTCAAGCGCACCTGGGGCGGTTTTGACGAGCCGATCAACAACCCTAAAGCTTCGCCCTCTATATATATAGACGGCGTGTTAAAAACCGTGACGACTGATTACACGATCAGCTCCACCGGGCTAGTGACCTTTGTAACCGCTCCAGTAGCCAGCAAGGCCATCACCTGGACCGGCGGCTTTTATTACCGCTGCGTGTTTGAAGAGGACAAAAGCAACTTTGTGCAATTTGCAAATAATTTGTACAACCTGCAAAGCCTGACCTTTATTGGCAGCCCGGTCAATAAAGTATGAAGACCGCTAGCGGTACCTTGACCGCATTGCTCGCTACCCGGCAGTTTTTTATTGCTGATCTGTTCACGATCACTTTGGCCGATGGCACAGTGTTGAGGCATTGCTCCGGCGATATGAATTTAAGCGACGGCACCAACACCTTTTATGCCAATACGCTCAAACTGGAACGCGGCAGGATTACAACTGCTGTCGGGCTGACGGTCGACTCGGTGGATTTAACCATCTATGCGGGATCCAGCGATACGATCCAGGGCTTGCCGATTCCGCACTTTACCCGCAATGGCGGTTTTGATGGGGCACGGATATTAATCCAGCGTGCATTTATGCCGACTTTTGGCGATACAGCGGCGGGACTTGTTTATCTGTTCGAGGGGCGGGTAGCTTCTCCAGAAGCCTCGCGGACGCAAGTGAGTATGAAGATCAATTCAGAACTGGAATTGCTCAATGTCAGTATGCCGCGTAATGTCATTACGCCCGGCTGTCAATACACCGTTTATGATAGCGGTTGCGGGCTGACCAAAGCGACCTTTACCGTCACCGACGCCGTGGCATCCGGCAGTACCGCGCTGACTATCAATTCCACCTTGGCGCAGGCCAACGGCTATTTCGACTCAGGCACGCTGGAAATGACCAGCGGCGCGAATAACGGCATTGTCCGTACCATTAAAAGCTACACCGTAGGAGTGGTGGTATTGTCGCATCCGTTGCCGTCTGTTCCTGCGGTGGCAGATACGTTCAGCATTGCGCCCGGCTGCAACAAAACCGCTTCAGTCTGCAATACCCGCTTCAGCAATTTGGCACGACGCCGGGCATTTCCGTATGTACCGGTACCGGAGACTTCTTTATGATCGAGCAACGCAAAGCGGTAATTGAAGAAGCCATGACCTGGCTGCGCACGCCGTGGCGGCACGAAGCGGCAGTCAAGGGCGCCGGTGTAGACTGCGGCAAGATTATTGTTGAGGTTTATGTGGCTTGCGGATTGATCGAGCGGCCCACTATTGCCAGCTATCCGCATGATTGGGCGCTACACAAGGATGATGAGCGCTATCTTGAAGTCGTCGAGCAATACGCGCGCCGCGTCAATTATCCGATGATGGGCGATATCGTCGTTTACAAATACGGCCGGACCTTCTCTCACGGCGGCATCGTGCGTGCCTGGCCGGATATTATCCACGCCAAACGGCCCGAAGGCGTGATCCTCGCCAACGGATTGGGCGGCCAACTGGCAAACCGCGAACATCGCTTTTATTCGATCTGGGAGCGCGGCTGATGGGTTTTTTGTTTGGCGGTCAAAGCACGTCAACTACAGCGCCCAAGCTTGGCGGGCTGAATGTTCAGAACCAGGGCTACGGCGTCACGATACCCATCGTGATCGGCACCAATCGCGTGCCGACTACCTTGATCGATTACATTGATTTTGTCGCCACGCCGCACACGACCACCACCAGTTCCGGCAAGGGCGGCGGTACCAGTTCAAGCAATACCACCTATACCTATTCGGCAGCGGTAATTCTGCTGGCAAGCGAAGGGCCGATCTTGGGCTTTGGGCAGCTGTGGGTTGATAAAAACATCTATACCACGCCAACCGAATTGGGGCTTGAGGAATTTATCGGAACGCTACCGCAAACACCATGGGGCTACATGACCACCAACCATCCGGCGCGGGATGAGAGCTATCAAGGCTTGGCTTATTTGGCCTCCGGCAGTTATGCGCTCTCCGATAATGCCTCGCTGGGGAATCACTCGGTTGAAATTAAGGGCGTGCTGGCCACCTCCGTTCAGCCTGACGTCAACGCGATTACCTGCATTGAAGAATTTTTAACCAATGCGGATTGGTCGGGTTTATTTGCTGCCAGCAAAATCGGTGATTGGACGCTGGCCAGGACGTATTGCACGGTACATGATTTGCGCATCAGCCCGGCGCTGACTGAGCAAAAGCCGGCGCATGAACCGATTGAAGAATGGTTGAGGATTGCTAATTGCGGGGCGGTCTGGTCTGACGGGGTGTTGAAGGTGTTGCCGTATAGTCGAGAGACGCTGGCGACTACGCAAATTTTGCCGCCTGAAGCGGACGATCTGGCTTGGTCTGGTGCTACTAACCCAGACAATACAACCTTATATAGCGATATAGCATTTAGCCCGACATTACAAATGTTTGTTGCCGTATCATTTAATGATAATGGAATAACGCGGTCAACTGACGGCGGGCAAACCTGGTCGAGTGTAGATACCGCATCATTTAATCAAGATATCGGTAATTCACTAAGAGCGATTTCCTGGGTAGCAGCAGGGGATACCTACCCAGGGCATTTTATAGCGGCTGGTGTAATGGGGTTCGACCTTTGGTATGTATCCACTGATGGGGTGTCGTGGACCGAATTTACCGGGGGGTTTAATGCGTTTGAGCTGGATGGATTATACGGTATCTATTCTACCGGTAAGTTTTTGAAGCATAGCATTAACAGCGACGTAACAGTGGGAACATTTGAGGTGCTGAGCGACGCTTTATATGATGGAAGTGATTTTGCATTTATCAGGATGATTAACGGAGATGTAGAAATCAGCCGCGTCTTGTTTGTTGGCACTAATACTGCTGAGGGTTTTTGGTATGCTGAAAGTGCTGATACATTTGCAACGTGGGATGAAATAAGCCGCCCAAATTTAGAGGTTCGTTGGTATATTTGCAACAGCGGCGTCTTTCTTGCATTTGATGGTGGCAGCAAGCACAGCGAGCAATTCATAGCCTGCTCTGAGACAAAAATCTATAAGTCAAACAATTACGGCGGTACGACATTTGAGCAGGTCTACGCAGCGCCTGCAGGGTATTTGTTTACTGGAATTGAATATTGCCGCTACGGCGTTGCGCCGTTTACCGACGCAGTTGATTTTACCGATGTCGTACCTTGCCACATTGCCGTAGGGTACTATATTGATGGATCGAGCAATGAGGTTAGTTTTTCGGTCATCTCAACTGATTCCGGAGACACCTGGTCGCTGTTGCCTGGAACAGATAGTGATTATCCGGAAACTGTTTTTTATTCAGAGGGCGGTTTTTGTTCAGGATTTTATTACGATGCCGGGTCATCATTATATATCCCTACGATAGTTGCCGTTCCAAGGGCAAACGCAGTTGATTTTCAAAGACTGGAGCTGGCTGGTAGTGCTCAATACATTACCTATGCTCCACCTACCGAAACCGGCATCAGCTTGACCGATGAAGATTTTATCATCGAGGGCGACGAAGACCCGGTGCGCTGCATTCCCTTTAAAGATATAGCCGACGCCTGGAATCGCGTGCAGGTGGAGTTTAAAAACCGCGACAACGATTACAATATCGAAGTCGGCGAAGGTTCCAGCGATCAGGCCAACATAGAAGCGTTCGGCTTGCGGCCCATGTCGGTGGTCAAGATGCATTCGATCTGCCGAAAAACCGTTGCACAATTTGTTGAATCCACCATCCTTCAGCGTGAGCTCTATATCAGAAAGCATTACGAGTTTAAGTTGAGCTGGGAGCATTCGCTCCTTGAACCGATGGATATTGTCTATATAAATGATACGGCGCTGGGTCTGGTTGATACTCCTGTGCGTATTATTAAAGTAGTCGATGATGAAGTGCTGACTATTACCGCCGAAGAAATGCCGGACGGCTCGTCGGTCGGTACGGTTTACACGGTATCAACCGCCGACAGTTATACGCCAAACTACACTGTAGCGGTCGGCAACGTCAACACGCCTGATATATTTCTGGCCCCGCCTGATCTGACCGACTCAGGCTATGAAGTCTGGATGGCTATCTCAAACACTGACGCCAACTACGGAGGCTGTGAAGTTTGGGCGTCGTTTGACAATGCCAGCTATCAGCGTATCGGAACGCATACCCGGCAATCGATACATGGCGATGTAATAACTGCCAATTTGGCATCTTCTGCGGCCGACCCGGACATAACCAATGTACTACATGTTGATTTAACGCAATGTTTGGGCGAACTGCTGACCGTTAGCCAACTGGCGGCGGATTCCTTTGCTACCCTGTGCTTAGTCGATAACGAATATTTGTCATTTCGTGATTCAGCGCTGACGGCGGCCTATAAATACGACCTGGATCATCTGCACCGAGGCATCTACAATACGACGCAAGGTGCATCGATCGGCGACCGCTTTGTGCGTTGCGACAACAATCTATTTCGCTATGCCTATGATCCTTCCTTGGCGGGCGAAACGATGTATTTAAAATTTATCGCGTTTAATGCTTTTGGCGGCGGCTTACAGGACATAGCGACCGTTACAGCGGTACCATTCGTCCTGTCCGGTCAGTTGGCCATTGCTGATCCGGAGCTACTAACCGGTGCATTTGCTGTGACTCAGCAGGCCACGCCGAATATGACCGCGCATATCTTGGCGGGGTCGATATTCGATGGCACTGATAGTATCTCGATTGCTGCGCAAAATACCGGCACGATTACCGCTCCGACAACCAATCCGCGCATTGACCGCGTAGTCATCAGTCAAACCGATGCAACATTTTTAGTCATTGCTGGGACTGAAGCGGCTACTCCGGCGGCACCAGCTATCACCGCAGGGTATTTCCCCTGTGCGCAAATCCTTTTGAGCGTGGGCGATACGGCCATTACCACGGCGATGATTACCGACGAGCGCAGCGGTTTTACTTTGACGCCTGTCGTGATTCCTTCGCCAGCAGCGGCTACAGCGTTAACTTACTCAGCATCTATTACGGCTGATTATTCCGTAGACAACAGTTTTACGCTGACGCTCACAGGCAACACTACCATCACATTTTCAAATGGCGTGGACGGCCGGCCTATTCATTTGCGCATCAAACAGGGCGGGGCTGGTAGCTACACGGTTACCTGGGCTAATGTGACATTCGGCAGTGATATCACCGCCGCAACGTTGTCAACTGCTGTCGGCGATACCGATTTGATCGTCGTCACGTACAACGCAGCGCTGAGCACCTATATGTTCGCTTCAATTATCAGAGGATTTAACTAATGCCTACGCGGGTGATATTCAGTACGGATTATGGCGCACCGGCGCTGACGGGCGAAGTCGGCAAACTGATCGCGGTTCTGGATGCGTGCCTGAAGGACGGCACAACGGCACTATCGATCACCAGTCTAACTCAAACCGGCGGACTGGCTACGGCGGTCTGTAGCGCAGCGCTCGGCATGGCATTAACGTCAACCAGTGGCATGACACGCAAGCTGACGATCAGCGGTGCTACACAGGCCGGTTATAATATCGAGGCTGATTGCACGATTACCGCTACCGATACATTTACCTTCGCCGTCGATTCCGGCACGGTTTCCCCGGCTACGGGTTCGCCAATGATGAACATTGCCGGCAGCGGCTGGACCAAACCCTATACGGGCACCAACAAAGCGGCGTACAAAATGCCGACCGGCAGTAATGAGCATTATCTGCGTGTTGATGATAATACCGTCGCTAATATTGCCCGGTTGCGCGGCTATGAGACGATGAGCGATGTGGATACCGGAACAGGGCTGCTTCCAACTGATGCGCAGCTATCCGGTGGCGATTATTTTATGAAAAGCTCCGCTGCCAGCGCTACAGCTAGAGCGTGGATATTTGTTTGTTATGGGGATTTTTTCTATTTTATTTCAGATAAATCCGGGGATTCGTTTGTTTCTGCCTACCCGTTCGCATTTGGCGGTGGTTGCTCACTGGTATCAGGTGATGTTTATGATACGATTTTAAAAGCTTACGCGTCTAATTCGGCATCACTAACCAACTGGGCGACATTGGTTACCGCATACACAACAGCAACTCCGGGGATGTATATGGCTAGAGCATATACCCAAACCGGCACGTCTGTAGAATTATCTCAGGGGGTCAGCGCACATACAAATGGCGGAGCTAACTCGATGGCGGCGAGCGCAGGTCAGCCATACCCAGCCCCGCTGGGTATGATAACGTCGCCGTTATATATTCACGAGACTGCCAACGGGTTGAGAGGGGTTATGCGTGGATTGGCAGTACCTATGCACAACAAGCCACTAAATCACGGGGATGTTTGGAAACCGACTACGGGCGATCTGGCTGGTAAAACGTTTATAGCGATTAAATGCTATAACGTGTCAGAATTTTTTATTGAGATATAAGTGGCATTAGTAACGACTGCATCAAAACAGGTAGTCATAAATGCGACTGTAGTTGCATTTTGGCGGCGAGACTTGGGCGGTATTGGCGAGACCCAAACCGGCATGCTGGTTTTGGATATGTCCGGGGTAGTGTCCGGGCAGGTGCGGATTAATACCGGAACTGTTGAATCGCCGGTCTACGAAGCTGTTCCGTACGCGATTGTCAGTTGTTACGATAATGTTACTGATGTATTTATCACGCGCGCTAAAGCGGATATTAATGGCTATTATGAGCTATCTGGCCTTGATCGCAGTTCTCAGGATTATAAATTTACCGTGTCCGCGGACGGGTATAAATCTCAGATATTCAACGGAGTGACGTGGGTATGAGTTACGTCCCGCCCGATTCTGATGTTTATACGTTTACGTTTATCGACGATCCCTACACGCCGCCGGATTCAGATGCGTATCATTTTGATATGGCGCTGGATGATACGCCGCACGATCCGGCCGGATTCGACCTGATTTTTTCATCATTTTTTCAATTCGGTTTATAGCCTATGTTAAGCGGGTTGTTTTTATTAGGATCATCAGGCGCAGCAGTGCCGCTTACGCAGCTTAATAAAGCTTATATCAAAGGTATTTGCATCCGCACGACCTGGACGGCTATTGAAACTGCTCAAGGGGTGTTTGACTGGAGTTATCTGGATACCGCCGTTGCAGCGGTGCCGGAAGGCAAAGAAATCGCGTTGTTGATTGCGATGGGCGGTTCAATCGGTTCTCCCGCCTGGCTGGCTGGCGCTGGCGTCGTTTATTTCAGCTACACGGTAGCCGGTGTCGTTTATAGCGTTCCGGTGCCTTGGGATACCGTATTTATGGCGAAGCGGGACGCTTTTATTCAAGCGGTCGGCGCTCGTTACGCTGGCAACGCTAAAGTCACTTGCATGGACGTGTCGGCTTTTACCGCTCAGGCCGGGGATTTTAACTTGCCGTCTGATTCAGCGGTGGTGCAGGATTTAAAAAATAAAGGCTTTACTTCGGCGGTTGCCATTGCCGCTTGTACCAGCGCGATAGATGTTGCGGCAGCGGCATTCCCCGGCAAGGATATTCAATTATCGATCGGGCGCTTATCTTCTGCTTATGATGCGGTCAACGGGCCTGATTATGTCTGTCAGCAGATTGTCAGCTATGGGCAAACGACTTACCCTGGCCGTTTTATCCCGCAAAAATCGTCATTGATGACGACTACACCAGCTTCGACTGATACAAAATTATTCGCCTGGCAGACGCTTAAAAATGGATTGCCTTATACCTCTGCGCAGTTTTTATGGCCGGCTGCTGATGTTAGTAGTGCTCAATACGCTTACCGGCTCAATAATTATGTGCCGATGTCCTCTGCTGATATGCTGCAAGCGACTATCAACAAGGCGCTGAGCTATCCCATTTTAAAGCTCGAAGTCTACCCAAGTGATATAGATCAAGCTTGGTCTGATGCAATCCTGCAAGCGGCGGCGGATGATATTGCCGCGCTGGCCGCGTTGGTTGAAGATGTGCCGATTGATCCGGTTACGCCGGTTGTCCCTGCGCCGCCGGTAGTCGTAGCTCAAATAAACGTCGATTACCCGGAATCAAAACCGTTCGCCATGCCTATCCGAGGGCGTGCATTTAAAATACCAGTGAGATAAAAATGAAATATATTGATGAAGAAACCGGGCTTTTATCTAGAGAAATGCGTCCCGGAGAAGATATACAGTTTCATTTTGATCTGTCTGCGCACAATTTAACTATCGATACAGTTGAGTCTGTGCAATCGACGGCAAAAGGCGCTGTAGCAGAGGTTGACGCGCTGTCTATATCCCTGGTTGAACTTGGCATTAATGATAAAATATACTTCTGGGCTGCAGGCGGTACGGATAACGAGGATTATCAAGTTATCGCTCGTTTTACGACAACATCAGGTGAGCAGCTGGCCGAATCAGTTATCATAAAGTGCCGTCTGCATGGTTTTTAATGACTGTAAAACTATCAAAACACGGATACATTAATTTGTTATCTATTTGATATTTAACAACTAAAAATATCAAAAAAGATACAAATAATTGATGCAACATTTTGAATTATAAGCAATGTATCTATAATTGTGATTCCTGTTGTCGCGGGTTCGAGCCCCGTCGTTCACCCCAATAAAATCAAATAGTTGCACCGTTTGTAACTTCGTATAAATGTAAAAAGATACAATTGTGGATACAATTAATCTTTTTTTACCGGCTTTACAATATTTGGCTTGACATCATAAACGTTCATCATTGCCGCTGATCGATGGCCTGAAAAGTCCTGCTTATTGCCTGTCGCATCGCTTACACTTTTCCTTTTTATGTCGTGAAAAGTGAAGTCAATAAATTCCCTGCCTGTTTTTTCTGCTTCTTTTCTTGCTGTTGCTTTTATTCTGCTCATTGCCGTTTTCAGGCTGTTTTCAGCTATTTTATTTCCGGTTCGCGCACTGATAAATAGATAGCGTTTATCGGCGTGTATCGGATGTGGCTGTTTGCTATCTGCTAAAATAGCGTTTCGCGTTTTTTTGAGCGTGTTCCATGTTTCAGCAAGTCTGGGTTGCCATTCTACAATGGTCGTTTTGCTGCCTTTTCTGCGCTTGATTACCAGACCGGCTTCGGTTTCGTTGGCGTCTGTCATGTCCAATACCTCGGAAAGTCTCATGCCGCACAGGTAGGCAAGTTCCATTGCATCGGGTGCGTACCAGTATCCGGATTGTTTGGCTATATTCAGCAGAAAATAATAGTCTTTATCTTCTGCGTAGTGTTGGCGTGCCGGTAGGCTGGGTTTTTTGACGCCTGCTGCCGGGTTGAATGTTATTTTTTCGTATTCATAAGCCCAATTGAATACGCGCATCAGGTAAGCCATTTCTTTTATTGCCCGGCTTTTCGATTCTTCCGCGCGTTTGTCTCGGTATTTACGCACAGTGCCAACTGTCCAGCTATTGATTGGTATATCTCCTAGTAGTGTGCCTGTTGATGTTTTTCGCTGTGTGATAGCCTGGTGGCAGAAAAGGTAGTCTTTTTGAGTCAGGCTGCTCAATGCTCTCCAAGCGGGTGATGATTGAAATTCAATCGATAGCGTAATAAATGTCGTCGCTTTTTTTTGTTTTTTTGCTTCAAAAGCTTGCCATATTTCGCTGATGCTTGCTTCTGGTCCGCAAAGGCGTTGATGTTTGCGCTTTCCGTTTTCGTCGTAATAGCTGAGCATCCATGAGCCATTGCCTTCAGCTTTAAACCACACGCGATCAGGCAATTTATCGGCGTTGATGTCCGCCGGTATATTTTTGCTGTTACGTGGTCGGCCTAGTTTTTTCATTAATTAATATTTAATGATAGGTTATTTTTTGTTAATCTATTGATTTGTTGTTGTTTTTAACTAAATGACGCAATGTTTTGCATCATTTAGGATGTCTAATTAGCGTTATGCGCCAAGCAGGCGTTCCCTGTTCGCCGCACGCAGCAGGTCCATGGCCTCCATGATCTTGCGGCAGGCGTACTGTGCCGGGACCGCTTCGGCCTCTTCTTCCTCGTCCTCAAAATGATCAATGTCGCTATCGTTGGTTGCCTCCAGCGCGTCGAAGGCTTGCTGCAACAGGAGCAACGGCTTGGCGTTGTGGGTGTCAGTATTCATGTTCTTCCTTTCAAAATTGCCGTATAACCCGGCGCTCAACCGGACCCGCAACAGCGGGCGAGTTTTGTTCAATTGTCATAAATCTTGTCCTCGCTGTTGCGGTCCGGTTAGCTTTGCGTTATACATCTTCTGAATTGGCGTCTTTTACAACTGCCATTACGAAAGGCGCGTTTTCAGTTCGCTCAAGCGTCAGCACGGCTTTGTTAATGCCGTTGGCCTCACGTAGAGCGGTCAATTCGTCCGGTTGCTCTATTACATCGTCGGGACCGATAATATGTACCACCCATTTTTCATTCATAAATTAAAATCCTCTAGTAAAAATGTATAACCCGGCGCTTAACTCGGACTCCGCTTCGCTACGCCGGTTAGCTCTGCGTTAGGCATACAATCGTAAACAATAAACTGATCTGCCATTTTAATAATGTCGAGAAGATACAGACCTTTAGAATATCCATCCTTATTGTCCATAAGTGCAGCAAAAATTCCACCTACAGGGATAATAACGGTGCAATCACTGGGCTGATGCACAACTAATTTCCCATCAATCAAAGCGCATATTACTTTTTTTGCCAATTCATTCATAATTTTATCCATCCAAGCCTAACATTGCGCTCAACCGGAGCGCGGTTATAATATATGTTCATTGTTCATCCTTCTGGCCGCGCCCGGTTAGCTCTGCGTTTATCCACTTAATTCATCAGAGCTTTGTCTGTTTTGGTGGTGTGTCTGGCATAAAATCAGATAGTCTGTGTTTTCCGCATCTTGGGCACAGAAAATTTAAGCGGGCCGAGTCTATCGATTCTTGATCTTTAATGAATCCGCATCCTGGGCACTTCCTGAGCTCAAGTGCTATTGGTAGTTTTGTTTCTTTATGCTTCATGTTTTTGTGAATGCTTAGTGCTTTCAGCCAGCTATTTTTAGTGCAGTCGTAGCAGTATTTTGTTGTCCGATCGGTGTTGTTTGCAGGGTGGCTTACCATCCAGCCGACACATATTCCTTTCCCGCATTGGTCACAGCTTCCAGAATGCACTTTGGTAATTTCGTGCAGTATGTCATTTATATATCTGTAAGCCATTTGTTTACCCGCTACATAATATCAAAATCATCATGATTTGTTGTTGCTGTGTTTTTATCAGCTGATAGTCCCATAGCGCTATTGACTGCATCAACGGTAGTAAATATGCCTTTTTTTCCATACAAAAAACGGACGCCGTTATTTTTCAAGCATTGCTCAAGATCGCTCATCCGTGAGCATCCTGTGATGGATTTTAAATCTTGAGTAGTTAGCAGTTGGCTCATTTAGTCGATGCCGCTGGAATTATTTTGGTTTAACGGCATCGTTTTTACGCCTGCTGCCAGTATGGCTATAAATGCAACCAGTATCGCTAAGGTGTTTAGCCATTCGATTAAAGTTTTCATACGCTTTATCCTTGTTTGGTTTTATAAAAAAAGCCTTGTGATTTCATGCGCTGCCCCAGTTTGTAGGCGCTCAAGACTGATTGGCCGATGGTTTGTCCTTCAGCGTGCAGTTGTTGGGCATAGATTGCTCCAGATTGTTGGGCGGCGCTATCTCCGCCCAGTAAGGCGATAAATCCGGTAGCGAGTTGGGTAATAGTCATGTTGTTTGCTCCGCTGGGTGGTTGTTGTTAATGCTTTAGTCGTTCGCTCTGAGCGCCTGGTATTGCTGTTGTCTGCGCTTTTTAAGCAGTCTGCGCCGGTCGTGGTATTCGGCGGCTTTGGCTAGGCTTTCCAGTATGGCTGCTCTGACTTTTCTTTTACGCTTGCCTTTGTTCATGTGTGTGTTTCCTGGTTTGTTGATAAATGGCTGTTTCCAGCTGTGAGATGGCCAATATGGCCGGTTTTAATTCTTTTGGTTGTTGCTTGTAGTTATTCTTATTTATTTGCAGTAGCTCAGCACGGCTTACCGCTTTTAAGTTGTCGATCAGGATGTTATTGCTATCCGAGTCTAAAAAGATCACTACGCTGTTTTTGGGTAGTGGGCCGTGGTGTTGCTCGTACAGCAATCGGTGTTTTTGTACCCAGCCGATCGGTTCTGGCATTTTGATATACCAAGTACTCATGCCGTTTTCGTCTCTATAGACTTCTGTGCCGATCGGTTGCGTTCTAGCCGGCTGGTGGCCTTTTTTAAATTGCGTTGATGGCGAATAACAGACGCCTTTGATGCCTTTGTTGTGCGGCGTATTACCGGTAATAAATCGGGCACTTCGGCCTGAGCTGATCCGGTGTCTGTACAATGCAGACTTCATTTTTTGCATCGTTATTTCAACGCCAAACCGCTTATTAAAAGCGGCGGTCAGTTTTCTTGAATTCATGCGCTTATACTGTTTGCGCATGAATTCGAGATGCTCTTCCGTGAATTTGTGTTGCTTAAAGGCCATTATTTAATAGCCGCTATGTTGGGTATTTTGTTTTTTTCGTTCAGTCCAAACAGCTTTGGCTCTTCTTTAATGCCGTATTCGGCTATAGCGATCTGTGCATCCAGTGCTAAGCGGTAGTTTGATGTGATGTCTTTGGCTATGCCGGATATGGCTTTTGCCTTCTCAATCTCTACCTTCATGGCATCCGGGTTTATTTCTTCGCTGTTCAGGCGTTCCAGGGTGGCAAACAGGTGGTTGTTTAGATCGGTAATGGTGTTTTTCATAGTGCCCAGCCAAAAAAAGATAGAACTATCACTAAAGCAACGGTGCAGTTCAGCAAAATAAGGCCGATGGTTTCATCGGTGTGTGTTTGTCTTCTGTTTATTTTCATTTTCTTGTCTCCGGTTAGGGCATTGGCAAGCCGTGATTCACGGTCATGGCGTGCCGGTAAGTGGCGGCTATGTCTTGCAATTGGTTTTTAGCACCGATAATGAGCAATGCTCCTAATGCTAAAACAATGATCCATGTAATAATGTGGCCTGTATTAGTTTCCATGTCAGTCTCCTTGCGGGATCAGATGATCGGTGCTGGTGGTAGCGCGAGTGATGATGTGGTCAGGCGTGCCGTTTTTCATTGGATCGATGCTGATGCGTATGTTTACGCGTGTTGGCGTGCGTAGTTGTGCGCCGGTGTCCAGGGCGTGTGAAAATGCTTTGTCCAGTTCTCTGAGTGCGTCTGAGTTATGTCTCAGATAGTTTATTAGTATGCTCATATCTTCCTCGTAGAAAAAATGCCCGGCGGTTAACCGGGCTAGGTAGGGAGGTAACAGGCTGTTGAGCTGTTGTGATAAAATATAACCAAAGTAATAAATAAATACAATACCAAAGTAATAACTTTAACAAAAAAAATAATAAAATATATTCAAATCTTTGATTATACTTAGTTTATTTTTTTATTATAGAAGGTTATGTATGCTTAAAAAATGCAAAGAATGCGGAGATATGATCAGCGATAAAGCTACATCTTGTTCTAAGTGTGGCTATAAAACTGTAAGAGTTGGTAACCGTAAAAGTGGTTGTTTATGGGTGTTGGTATTGATTACTGGATTTTTGGTTTTTTCGGTTTTTTCTGACAGGCGAAATGAAGAAGAAAAAATATTGCAGGCAAAAATTAATAGCCACGTAGTTAATAAAGATATAGAAAAAAAGTTTGCTGGACTTATTCAAGATTTCATTAAAACTGGTGTTTTTTATAAAGTTGAAAAGTTCGGCGATGTTCCTCATGTTTATATAGGAAAAATATTTAAACAAGTTGGAATTGATGAAAAAAGCAACGCTTTAAAAGTTGCTTTTATTTATTTTAAAAATCTTGATCCACGCGTAAAGGTAATGTCCATCTACGATGGTTACTCGGGGGAGCATATTGGTCGATTTAGCGAGTCAGGTTTTGATGTGGATTGAAATAAATTTATTTTATCCAATGCGGGCTTTTTACGATGGCTGCTACCGTATGTAGGATGATGATATCCTTTTTTTCTACCGCAATTGAAGGATGTGCTTCATTGACAGATTGGAGTTGCACTCTGTCATCTCTGATATAAAGCAAGGTTTTAACCATAACTCTGCCATCCGTAGATTTAACCAATACCTCATCGCCTGGTATGGGTGATGTGTTGGGTTCTACAATGACAAACTCGCCATTTTTAATTCGTGGTTTCATAGAATCGCCTACGCATCTGATTGCATAGGCATTATTATCTTTGGTTGGGTAATTGATATAGCCGTCTCCGTGCCCGGTCGGGTAGTCGATTTCAGTCCAATGGCCGTTATCGCCTAGCTGTGCGTTTCCTACGATGGGAACTAGGCGGCTTGGTGCTAAAGTCGGGCCATATTCGGCATTTGATTCGTTTATTTTATTTGGATGTTTAGCGCCTTTCCCTAGTGCTAACCAATCTGTATTAACTCCTAAAGCATCAGCAATTTTTGATATTTTTCGGCTTTCGCGTGCCTTACCTGATGTTAGTTTGTGAATGGTAGCTTGTGATACGCCACTCTTCATGGCTAGCTCGTCCTGTTTTATCCCCTGTAAGTCCATTTCTGATTGAAGTCTCTTTGATAATTCTGTCATGTAAATATCTTATTACTTGAGTAATATTTAGTAAAATGACTTTAGTTATTGACAAAATAAAACCAAAGTAATAAATTAACGTCCATGAATAATCCAATCATAGAAAAAGCAATTGAAATAGCCGGTGGAACTCAGCAAAAACTTGCTGAGTGCTCCGGTGTGTCACAAGCGACTATCCATAAATTATTAACGGGTAAAAGTAGTGATATGAGAGGCAGTACAGCAACTAGGATTTCATCTGTTACAGGTATTCCTGTTGTTGATTTGTTAAATAAACATGCAAACAAAAAAGCCGGAGTTATTGAGTAATCCGGCTTTTTTTTTTTGCAGCAATACCAATCCTGCGCCAACAGGATGATAGTTAAAAGCATCAAGCGGTTTCTATTTTAAAAAATTTATCAACAAAAATAATCGGGTAAATTCCCGATAAGGTATTTAGATGGATATTAAAGTTATAGACGCTGGTGATCTGACGGCCAGAGAAGCTGATGTTTTACGCTGTTTGGCAAGCGGGTTGGATGATAAGCGGATTGCCAGGGCGCTGGCGATTTCGATCAAGACGGTATCGACGCATTGTGAAGGTATTTATAGAAAGATGGAGGTGGACCGGCAACAAGGCAATACACGCATTTTGGCAGTGACCAGGGCTATAGCAAACGGGGTTATAGCGGTATCAAGAAGCAGTTAGCGGGTGATATTTTGGAAAGAATGATGAAGTTGTTGGTTGTTTTGGCGTTAGTTTCAGTGATTGGCTGTTCGTTTATGGTGGTGTATTTGCTGCATTTGCCGTTGCAGTTTGCCAAAGATCAGTTAATGGCGGCTATGGAGTGGTTGATGAAAGATCCGTTTAACCCAGTGAATGATTTGCTGGATGGTGATTAAAGTCCGTTGCTGCGATTGTGTCCGGTTTGTTCCGGATACGGTCGGGGATGGCGGCGGGATAGGACGGTGCCGGATCAGGGATGAATTTATGGCAGGTAGGCATAGCCGGTTGGATCAGATTAGTTTTTTAAATCAACTGGGTATGTCGCTGGATAATCAATTAGTGTGGGGCGGAGTGCTGTATGACAGGCTCTGCAATCATTATGAAGCGGTATAAGGGGAGTTGAATATGAATATGGGTGAGGTTCGTAACCGTTTTTTAGAGCGTGAGGCTGTTAAGGCTGGCAGTGTTCGCTTGTCCAGGGAAGAAGCGTTAGCCAGTTTTAAGCGTGAGGCTTGGAACAAGGCGCAGGAGTTCAAGAAGGATATGGCCAAGCAGTCCAGAGAAAATTTTAAAAATTGTGAGACAGCGCTTTTGCAGTATGCTGTCAGTAAAGATAAGAAGCTGACTCCGCTTGTTTCCGGAGAAAGTGCTCGTGAGGCGCAGGAAAGGCGCAACCGTGGCGATTTTACCGCGCAGGAGCTGGCTTGTTTGCAGGTGTTGCCGCCTCAGCGTAGTTTCCTTATAAATCCGCTGGTGTTGCACGGTTCTGATGCGGGTGTGGCGTTATGATTGTCGGTTTTGCCGGCAAGAAGCAATCAGGCAAGAGCACGGCGGCTCAGGCGTTGGTTGGCATTGGCTATGTGCCGATGTCGTTTGCTTCGACTTTAAGAAAGATGGCTCATGCGGTATTGACTGACTTGGGTATGTCTACCGCTGATATTGAGCTGGCTGAAAATAATAAGGAAGCGATTATTTTAAAGCTGGGGGTTTCTTACCGCTGGATTCTGCAATCACTCGGAACGGATTGGGGGCGCTGGTGCATTCATCCTGATTTGTGGGTAATGATTGTACGCGAAAAAATCAGGCAGTCGACAGTGAGTAAAATTGTTTTTGATGATGTGCGCTTCGACAATGAGGCAGCGCTGATCAGGTCGGAAGGCGGCATTATTATTCATGTGCGCCGTGATCCGGGGCGTAAGTCAGGCAAGCGTGATACGCACGCCAGCGAGTCTGGTATTGCCGTTTTGGATGATGATTTAGTGATTGATAATCACGGCGACCTGAATGAGTTTATTGGTGAGATGTTGGCAATGGTGGATTATGCCCTGGCGGATATAGCCGATGCATGAGCAAAGTGCCGTTGCGGTTCCACCTAATAATCTGATGGCTGAACAGTCGGTGCTTGGCGGTCTGCTGATTGATAATTCGGCCTGGCCTAAAGTGCAAGGGCTACTGCAGCATCAGGATTTTTATACCCGTCCTAATCAGATTTTGTTTAAAGCAATCGCGGTGATGCTGTCACGCGGTGATGCGGTCGATATTCTGACTATCATGGATTTTCTGGAGGCTAAAGGCCATCACGAGACGGTCGGCGGCTTGGGTTATGTCGGTCAGATTGCTGCTGATACGCCCAGCGTTGCCAATATTGTCGCTTATGCGCAGATCGTGCGGGATAAGTCGGTGGCTCGGCAGATGATTCAGTTATCGCGCGAACTGGCGGAAAAGGCTTTTTCAGGGGATACCGACGGGCGCGGGCTCCTGCAATTTGCTGAGTCCGGTGTATTCGCTATGGGGCAAAAGCTGCTGCGCGGTAAGCGCGGTTTTATCCGGTCAAGGGATATGATGCGGGATGTGATTGAGCGCATTGAGCAAAACTATGATAAGCCTGCATCCGGTGTGTTGGGTGTTTCTTCCGGCTATCAATCATTAGATGCAGTGACATCAGGCTTTATGGGCGGTGATCTGGTGGTGATTGCCGCTCGGCCTGCGATGGGGAAAACAGCGTTTGCTATGAATCTGGCCGCTGCTTCCGCTGAGTCTGGTCGGGTAGTTGCGGTATTCAGCATGGAAATGCAAGCTTACCAGCTCGGGCAGCGGTTATTGTCGGCGGCTTCTGGTGTGGGTTTAAAGCGTATTCGGGAGTCCTGGCATTTGTATGATACCGATTGGCCTTGTCTTACTGCCGGTATGTCTCGTGTGGCTGATGTGCCGCTGTTTGTTGATGATTCGCCCGGTTTGTCGGTTTCTGATATTCGCTCACGGGCGATGATGCTGAGCTCGGAAGTTAGAGACGAATGCGCGGCGGGTGTGGGGTTGATCGTGATCGATTATTTGCAGTTGATGGGCAATGATAACGTTAAGGCGGGTAATCGAAACGATGAGATAGGGGAGATTACCCGGGCTTTAAAGGTGATGGCTAAGGATTTTAATATTCCGATCCTGCTGCTTTCACAGCTTAACCGGGATCTGGAGCGCAGGCCCAATAAAAGGCCGCTGCCGTCTGATTTGCGTGATTCGGGCAGTATTGAGCAGGATGCTGATCTGATTGTGTTTTTGTACCGTGACGAGGTTTATAACCCTGATTCTGTTGATACCGGCATTGCTGAGGTGATCCTTGGCAAGCAACGCATGGGGGCTCTTGCTACGGTCAGGCTTGGTTTTGATGCTGACTGCGTGCGGTTCCGTGAGCTGGGTAATGAGGTGCATTGATGCTGGTGGTGTTGCCTGATGAGCTGGAGATTTTAAGGGATATGCAGCGATTGGATAGGGATGTTTTTTACTACTTAGCTCATAGAACTGATTTTGATACCGGAGTGATCGGTAGTGTAACAAAGATTTCATATGGCGGAATGGCGTTGGATTTATCTGAGCGTGATCAACCAGGGAGGGATAAGAGCAACCTTCATAAAGTAACGTCAAAGCAGATCGAAAATTGTGTCTCTCGGTTAGTTGCTTCCGGTTTGTTGGTTAGGGAGAGTCGATCAGGTTTTCATTCACCTTTACTGCTTAAGCGCTTTTTTTGGGAGTCTGTTTGGGGTTTGGGGAGTTGCGACCAAAAACAGGTTGGGAGTAGGTTGGGAGTACAGTTGGGAGCTTTCTCAAGATTTTTATTCAATAGAATCAAAAGCTTTAACGTTAATTTGGATTCAGGTAGGGAGTCATACAGCTTAGAGGTTGGGACAACTTCTAATAATATTATTATTAATAATAAAGGCGATGAATATTCGATGTTTTTAGATTGGCAGCCTATGTCTGAACTGGAAACGATATTGACTATGAGCGGTTATCAGATAGCGAAAGTTGATCCTGCCTGGATACCTTCATTCAAAGCGTATTGGTGGCAACGCCAAGAGCGAAAATATACCGATAGGGGTTGGACTCAGAAGCTGGCGCTTTGGCTCGTTGGTGAGTTCAGGAATTCAACGGCTAAAGCGCAGCCAGTTAAGAAAAACACGGGGCATTTGCCGGGTTATGGGCCTTTGCCTGAGCGTTTCAAGATACCTAGAGAGGATGATCATCTGGTTAGCTGGATGCGTAAATGGGGTTATGGTGAGCCTCAGCAAGGTATTAGTTATCAGCAACTGCGTAATCAGTTAAGAGCGGTTATTACAAACAAGATTGAAGATTGGAAACGGAGTCTGTCATGAGTGGTTCAAATAGTTCGGTGGTTGAGATTTCTCGATCAAGAAGGCGGTTTGTTGAGCGTGATGCGTTGTTAGCCGGTTATGTGGGTAATGACTGGTGCACAGCAAAAGAGGTTGCTGTGGATGTTTTGGGTTGGGTGAGAGAGCCTTATGCTAATTGTCCCAAGCGTGCGCATGATTTGTTCTTGCTGGATTATTTGCAGCAGGGTGTAGCGCGTAAGTGCCGTGAGACTGGCAAGCTGGCTCATACTTACAGTATTACTGATAAAGGGCGTGTTTATTTGCGCAAGCGTGGCGTTGCTGTGGTTGATCAGGTAGTGAGTGCGCCGCCAGCGAATATGGTCAATGCGCGGGATTTGTTGAGTGATCTTAAGAATCGGTTAGGGGGTTAATGTGGCGGGTGTCGAGGTGATTGGTTTGTTGTGTGCCGGTTCGGTTAAGTATCACGCTGTTTCAGGCGGTTCGTCTGGCGATTGTTTATCACGATCTGAGTTGTCAGGGTTGCTTTCCGGTTTGGGTGAGCAGGCTATGAATATGGCGCTGGCTAAGTATGCCGGCGATGAGCAGTCTGAGCGTAAGTTGATTGCTCATGTTCGGGTGTATGCGGCGGGTATTGCTGTTAATGAGCGTTGGGAGATTGTCAAAGGTAGGCCGATTGTGGCTAATATGGCGGCTGTTGCGGTGTTTGAGGTGGTGCGTCCTAATCGTTGCGGGGCTTGTGGTGGGACTTCTTTTGTGGGTCGGCAGGTTTGCAAGCGGTGCAGTGGGTTGGGATATAGGTCATGTTCTTCGGCAACGATTGCCGAGGCGATGGGGATTGATAAGAGTAATTATTCAAGGCTGTGGAAGGCTAGATATAATAATATTTATCAATACGTTAATGATTTAGACGTGGCTGTTAAGCGGGTGTTGCGTCATGCGGATGGCGGCAATGATTTGATGGTTGCTTGATAACAATTTGTTATCGCAACGTTTTTATGTTCTAATTTACCACAATAGCATCTAAGCCCGTTCAGCAATGACCGGGCTTTTTTTATGCTTAAAAAAAGGTACTCCCTGAAATAAACCACGCAACACGAAACGAAGGCGTGGCGCATTGGGAGATTCCTGGCGTCTATGATCTCAACTAATATGCTATAAGCATATGTTTTTTAATAATAAATAGCGTTATATATGTCATTTTTTTATGGCTGCAAACAATGTATCTACGCTGGACAGTTGGCGGTATTACTCGCTTAATAAATTATCGATAGTTTTTGGAATAGCAAGGGAGACAGTCGGTAAGCGGTTGGTAGAGGCATCTGTCCAGCCGGCTGGTTATCGTGACGAACACGCGGTTTACGAAATAGGTCAGGCAGCCAGGGCTATACTGATTCAACAGCGTATCCAATACGATGCGAGCATAGACCCGGATAAAATGCCGCCAAAGGAACGGCGTGATTGGTACGAAGGCAATCTGGCGAAAAAGAAAGACGCGCTGGCCGAGGGTGCGCTAGTTGATGCTGAGGATTGCCGACAGAGAATGGCCGATCTGATCAAGCCAGGTATCCAGTTGCTGGATTCGTTACCTGACATCCTGGAGCGTGATTTTAATATTTCTCCGGAGGCGATTATCGCTGTTGAAAGGCGGATAGATGCTCTACGCGTAGAATGGGCGGAACAAATTGAGGCGCTATGAAACCTGCATCATCTTTAGCGCACGACATAGCGCAAATGATCAGGCCGGGCATAAAAATACCGGTCAGCGACGCAACTAGCAAATACATCAGAGTCAAGGGAAAGGGCGGCGGAGTTGATAACTGGAGCGCTCAGCTAACGCCCTACATGATCGAACCCATGAACTGCATGGCTAGCCGAGAATATGAAGCGGTTATTTTTGTAGGACCAGCTCAAAGCGGGAAAACTCAGGCGCTTCTTTTTGGCTCTTTGGCGCATGACATCAAATGCACAAAATCAGACGTTATGATTGTTCAGACTACCAAACAGACCGCTACGGACTGGGAAAGGGCTGATCTGAGTTGGACAATCCGCAATAGTCCTGAGCTAAAATCGGAAATGGCGGCGGGTTCACGCGCTGATAATGTTTTTGTAAAAACCATGCGCAGCGGGCAAAACATCTTTGTTGCCTGGCCGACTGTCAGCAACCTGTCCGGGAAAGCGTTGCGATCTGTCAAATTAACCGACTACGACCGCATGGACGCCATACCAGGCGAGGGAACGGTTTTTGAATTAGCGAGAAAAAGAACAACCACGTTCTTAAGCCAAGGAATGACCCTGGCGGAAAGTTCGCCATCCGGGAAAATAACCGATCCGCAATGGCGTCCCAGCGCAGATTCCCCGCATGAAGCGCCGCCCAGCGAATCACAAATACTCAGCCTTTTTAACGATGGCGACCGTAGGCGCTGGTATGTGCAATGCCCTGAATGCGGTGAATACTATCTACCGCCCAGCGACGAAACCGGCCTGAATTTCCCGGTAAATCAGGATTTATTCGGCGTGACAGAAGGAAAATTGATTCGCCAGGCGCTGTATATATGTACTGTCAATGGATGCCTGATCGAAACTAGCCACAAACGCGCAATGAACGCTAGCGGAAAATGGCTAAAAGAAGGCCAGCGTATCGAAAAAGGCGCTACGGTTGGAGAAGGAAGAAAAAGCAAAATCGCCTCTTTCTGGTTTCCCGGCATATTTGCCGCCTATGCCGATCCGCAACGACTGGCAGAGCGATTTTTGCAGGGTCTTAGAAAATACGATCTTGATAGCGAAGAGGACACAATTCGCGCCGTCATGAATATCGATTTCGGCGCTCCTTATCGATCCAGAAAAACCATCGGTGAATACACGGGGGCAGAATATCAGAAACGCGCGGAAACCGTTCCTGAAAAGCAAGTTCCTGATGGCGTGCGCTTCTTGGTTGCTGCTTGTGATGTGCAGGGATGGGGGTTTTCTGTAGCCATTATCGGTTATGGGCAACATAGAGAGCGCTGGTTAATAGATCGTTTTGAATTGCGGGTATCCGATCGCATCGAGAGCGGTGAGTTGCAAACAATGCGGCCATCTGTGCATCATGACGACTGGCTAAAGTTGCGTGATAGCGTTATGCAACGCCAATATCCATTGGCTGACAATTCAGGAAGAAGCATGAAAATCATGATGACCGCCTGCGACTCCGGAGGAGAACCCGGCGTAACAGATCGGGCTTATGCATTCTGGAAACTGCTTAGAAAAGAAAAATTAAACGACCGTTTCATGCTGGTAAAAGGGGAGGCACCAAAGCCAGGCGTCAATAAACCAACCGCCAGAAAAGTTTATCCAGACAACAGTAGCGAAAAACGAAGAACGGCCAGCGCCAGGGGAGAAATACCCGTTTGGATCGTCAACACCACTAAGCTAAAAGATGCGCTGTCAGCTGATCTGAAAAAAGAACAACGGGCACCTGGTTATATCCATTTTCCGCAATGGCTACCTGATGCGGTTTACGATGAATTGAGTGCTGAGCAGTACGACGCAAAAGACGGATGGGTAAAAATCAGCAAGCGAAACGAGCTATGGGATCAATTCGTTTACGGCGAGGCGGCGGTATTTGCCAAGCTGCAAGAGTCAAAAATAAAAGAGCTGAATTGGAACAACCAACCCGCCTGGGCAAAACCCTGGGATGAAAACCCGATGGTTGTTGGCGCAAAAACCACAGAAATCAATATACAGAAACATGATTCAGCACCTAAACCGAATCAGGCTAAATCAAAACCCGACTGGATCCCCAAACAGGAGTCATGGCTATGAGTACAGCAACCAATATGCTGGCGCTATACATCGAGGCCGAACAAGCGGTCCTTGGCGGTCGCCGCTACGAAAAAAACGGCATGAAATTTGAGCGCGAGGATTTGGCTAAAATTCAGACCGGACGCCGAGAATGGCAAACGATCGTAAACGCTGAAAATATGGCGGCAAACAAAGTACCAAGCATCTCCATAAAAATCGCAAACTTTGACGTGACATGAAAACTATTATTTTTGAAAAAATCATTTGTGTGCTTATCCTGCTGCTGTTTGCAGTGGCGGCACATTCAGCGCCACAAGGCATTTATACGACCGACAGTCAAAACAGCATTGATGCTAAAGCGTTAGCGCTGCCATATGTGGATGGGGCGTTAATTAGAACGCATTGGCTTAGCTCTAATCCTGCACAGAATAACTATGATTTTAGTGCGCTATGTAAAAAGCTGGCCGCCGTTCAAGCTGTGGGTAAAAAAGCGTCTTTGGTTACCTACATGGACGCTCCTGCCTGGGTTATGTCGCAAATTCCTGCATCTGAAACCTTGGTATCTCCGCTGTTCGGAGGATTACAACCGGTGCCATGGAGCGCTACGGCACAAAAGCACATGCAGACATTCATTAACGCCCAGGCTAATTTTGTTTG
The DNA here is from genome assembly GCF_023227905.1 of Methylobacter sp. Classification (GTDB taxonomy): domain Bacteria; phylum Pseudomonadota; class Gammaproteobacteria; order Methylococcales; family Methylomonadaceae; genus Methylobacter_A. Next base: position 30,930 of record NZ_JALOCF010000049.1, read on the forward strand.
TGATGGATATCCGCTAAAAACGCATCCGGCCGTTGTAAATATCGACGCAGGAATTATCGGCATTCAGGCCATTAGGCAAGCACCGACTTATGAGCTTAACACGATGTTGACGGCTATTAACTGGGGTGTTGATGCCTGGTATGCAGCTTTTGGTGATAATCACACGTTCTACAATGCGCTATTCCCTATTGGTTCGACTAAAGCCAAAGTGACCGACGCGATTGCCATTCGTGACTCAATTCTCGCCAATCATCCAAAGCACGCATTTTTCCAGGAAACCTATACCGGTTCAGGCCCATCAAAAGGCGATCTTGCGACGGTGTTAGCGCCGAATGTCGCTAACAGAACTTTTCCGGTCATGCTGCAAGCCTGTGGAATCTGGTCGAATACCAAAGCGATTCCCTGCAATTTTTCAACGCCAGATAGTCCTGAAATCGCTTACAACAACGTTGCAAAGCTATACCAGACCAAATATTTTGAGTTTTATCCGGCTGATTTGCTCTATGCCAACTATAAAACTATGTTTGAGGCCATTCATTCGGATGTTTGGAAAGATGTTGTTCAGCCACCGCCTCCACCGCCACCCGTTCCCGATCCAGAACCGAACCCATGCGACCCATTGCCGCCACCTGATCCCACACCGATACCCGATCCGCAGCCATTACCTGTGACCGTCAAGGAAATCGATCTAAAAACCGCGATTAAAAACGCGTGGGTGACACCGACACCGGCCAGCCTGCCGGCAGGCGCAAAACACTTAGGCTTTCATAGCGTTGCCAACAATGCCGACACCAGCTATCTGGTCTATTTGCCGCCCGACTATGCCACCAGCGCCAAAACCTATCCGGTGCTGTACTGGTTTCACGGTATCAACGGCAGCGAGATCACTACCGGCGCTTGGCTGCTGCCCTGGTTCGATAAAAACATCCGTTCCGGCGCCATTGATCCGGTGATTGTCGTTATCCCGACCGGCGCTAAAACATCCATGTGGATGAACGAAACCGGCAGCGCGTTAAAAGCCGAATCGATGGTGATTGATGAACTGGTACCGCTAATCGACAGCAAGTTCCGCACGACCAAAACCCGTGACGGCCGCTGGCTGGAAGGTTTCTCAATGGGCGGTTTCGGCGCCGCGCGCTTCGCGTTGAAATATCCTGAACTGTTCAGTTCGGTAGTGACCTATGCCGGGGCATTCGGTGCGCCTGAAGTCGCCGCCGTTGATAATGCCAAGCGGCCTGATGCATTGATTCCGGTTTATGCCAAATCCGCTAAATTCAGCTTGTACCCGATTAAATGGCGGCAAGTCGTCGGCACCTCAGATTTAACGCTGCAATGGAATCGCACCACCAACGCCATTTTAAAAGTTAGCGGCATTGCTTACGAATATCAGGAAGTGCCAGGCTATATGCATAGAGACCCACCCTATCTGGACGGGTTTGGTGTAGCAGGCGTTAATTTTCACTAATCCAAAAAAACGCATGGCAAACCTACTGGATAATGCTATAGCCGCTGTTGCTCCTGGTTGGGCGTTTCGACGCGCACAGAGCCGCCGGGCATTGGCCGCTTACGAGGCGGCATCACCACGGCGCAATGGCGGGAAAATGCGCCCGGATAATTCCAGCGCGGATTTATTAACCTTGCGTGCCAGCGGCAACATGCGAGGCTATGCCCGCGTGTTAGAGCAAAACCATGATTTAGCTAGCGGTATTTTAGATACGCTGGTTAATAATGTCGTCGGCGCAAACGGTATCAGCGTCGAACCGATGCCGAGGCGTAAAAACGGCGAACTACATACCGAGTTTTCCAAGCAGCTTTTAAAGCTTTGGACGGATTTTAAAAAACGGCCCGATGTCACTTGGGAGCATCAATGGCCTCAAGTCGAGCGTCTGATGTGCCGGGCCTGGATGCGCGACGGCGAAGCGTTTATGCAGTATCTGGAGGGGTTTATTATCGGTCTGGATCACGGCACTAAGGTCCCGTTGAGCGTAGAGCTGATAGAGGCTGATTATTTGCCGCACTGGTACCGGGACGATTCGGCCGGAATCGATCAAAGCATTGAGCGCAATGGATGGGGTCGAGCCCGCAACTATTGGGTGCTAAAAGATCATCCTCAAGGTGTGAGTTTTCAGTATGGCAACTCGACCGATATGAGACGCGTCCCAGCCGACAAAATGACGCACCTGAAACTGGTTACGCGATTTAGGCAGTCGCGCGGCGTGTCGGTGTTTGCAACGATTATGATACGTCTTGAGAATATCAAAGACTATGAAGAATCAGAGCAGATAGCGGCTCGCGTAGCCGCTGCTATGTGTGCAGCCATAGTTAAGGGAACGCCTGATACCTATGTTTCGCCTGAAACCGAAACTGACCGCGAGTTTAAATTTTCACCCGGCATGGTATTCGACAATCTGCAAGAGGGCGAGAGGGTCGAAACCATACAAAGCAACCGTCCTAGCGGATTGCTAGGTGATTTTAGATATATGATGCTGCGTGCGGCGGCGGCCGGATCAAAAGTTAATTTTCACAGCATCTCTAAAGATTTTAACGGCACCTATGTTGGGTTGCGCTTGGCGATGGTGGATGCAGACAGCAATTATAAGTCACTGACTAATGAGTTTATCGGATCGGTCACGCAGCCAACCTATGAGCGTTTTGCGCGGTTAGCTGTGCTTTCTGGTGCTGCCCGTATCACGGCTGATCTGGATATGGATACGCTGACCGATGCTGAATATTTCGGGCCGCGCATGGCTTCAGCCGATCCACTCAAAGAAGGCCGCGCGAATATAGAGGCGGTTCAGGCCGGTCATAAATCATCCCCGCAAGTGATCAGGGAAAACGGCGCTAACCCTGATGCAGTCATGGAGCAGTCCGCGCAATGGCAAAAAAATGCACTGGATAAAGATTTAAATTTTACGACCTTTAACATTGCGCCGGCGCAAGAAGGTCAGTTTATGGATAACGCCACGACCAGCGGCTAAATTAACAAACCAACCTGTTACCCGCTTCGGCGGGTTTTTTTATAGGCAAAACAAATGAGCAAATACAAAATAAGCGCTGCCGGCCAGAATCCTAACGTCACTGAGTTGTTGATTTATGGCGATATAGGGATGGATTGGTGGGCCGAGGAATCGAATGACGCTAAAACAATTGTCGGCAAACTTGATGCTATTAATACTCCTGATATTCATGTCCGCATCAATAGTTTTGGCGGTAGCGCGGTCGACGGTATTGCAATACACAACGCACTTAAGCGGCACGGCTCATCAATTACTGTTTTTATTGATGGTGTGGCCATGTCTGCGGCCTCCCTGATTGCAATGGCTGGTGATACGGTGATCATGGCGGCCAATGCTATGATCATGATTCATGGCGCTCAAACATCAACGTATCAGGGCGGGGCGAAGGATCATAGAAACACTGCCGATATGCTCGATAAATACAGTGAAGCTATGGCTGCATCCTATGCAGAAAAAACGGGCAAACCTGCCGAAGAAATGCTCGGGCTTTTAACAGACGGAGTTGATCATTTTTATACAGCGGCCGAGGCTCTTGATGCCGGATTTATCGACAGTATTGGCTTAGAAACCTTTGCAATCGCTGCATCAGCAGCAGAAACGATTAAACAACGCTACAGCCACGCTCCAACGGCCTGGCTCAGCACATTAACCACCCACGGAGCACAATCCATGACTACCCCAGTACAACAACAGCAGACAGTGGCCGCTGTAGCGCAGCCGTTGCCTATTGCAACATCAGAAACACAACAACCCACGGCTGCAGCAATCGAGGCGCAGCGGCAAACGGATATTAATGCCATTTTTGCATTGGTACCAGAGGCCCGCGCAGATATTCACGCCATCAAGCCGCAATTAATGATTGACAACACCATTACCGCTGATGCAGCCCGTCAAAAGATTTTGGCAAAATTGGGAGAAAACAGCCAGCCTGTCGCCCGCAATGCTTATATTGAAATAGGTATGGCTGATAGTGATAAATTCCGCGTCGGGGCATCAGCGGCGCTAGGTATTCGCGCGGGCGTTGAGAAAAACGACGGCAAAAATAGTTTTAGAGGATTGACGCTGCTGGAATTAGCTGGGCATGTGTTGGCTATGCACGGTATCAATTATCAAAACATGGGAAAAATGGAACGCGTCGCGGCGGCATTTACTCATTCCAGCGGCGATTTTACCTATGTGCTGAAAAATAGTGCTGAAAAGATGCTGTTAAAAGGTTGGGATGAAGCGCCGGAAACATTCCAAAGTTGGACAGTTCCCGGTGTTTTGACTGATTTTAAAATAGCTGATCGTGTTGGTTTGAATGCATTCCCTTCATTGCTCGAAGTTCCGGAGGGCGGTGAATATCAGTATGCCTCTATCGGCAATCGCGGTGAAACAATCCAGCTGGCCACCTATGGTCGTGTATTTAGCATTACTCGACAAGCGATCATCAATGATGATCTAAGCGCGTTTACCAAAATACCGATGACGCAAGGCCGGGCGGCTCGCCGCACGGTTGGAGGTCTGGTTTATGCTGTGCTGACCAGCAACCCAACTATGGCTGACGGTGTTGCATTATTTCATGCGGATCATGCCAACATTTCCGGAACTGCTGCAACGATTACCAGCGCTTCTGTATCAGCCATGCGTACATTAATGGCTAAACAAACAGATGGTGGCAGTAATGCCGCTGCGCTTAATATCCAGTTAGCAACACTGCTTGTCCCTGTCGCTCTTGAAGATCAGGCCAATACCGTTGCCACCTCAGCTTACCGCGTTGACGGCGCTGCTGAAAGCAAATCCACTGTACCCAATACCCAAAAAGGCCGATTTAACGTGGTTGCCGATCCTCGCCTTGATGCCGCATCATCACAGATCTGGTATGGCGTAGCTAACCCAAACATGCACGACACCATCGAAGTTGCCTATCTTGACGGCAACGATACGCCATATCTCGAACAGAAAAACGGCTGGGACGTTGACGGCGTTGAATTTAAAGTGCGCATCGATGCCGGCGTAAAAGCGCTGGATCACCGATCCTTTGGCAGAAACGCGGGCGCTTAAGCGGTTTCATTAATCAAATAACCGGTTATCTGTTGATTCAATAGCCGGTCAATTAATATAGGAAAAAATCATGGCAACAAATCATGTACAGTGCGGAAACGTGATCACCTGGACGAATGCTACAGGCGGCGATATTGCCAGCGGTGGTGTGGTCGTTATTGGAAGCAACGGTGATGCTTTAATAGGCATCGCATTAGACGCTATTGCAAACGGCGAGAGCGGACAGGTACAAATTGATGATGGCGTGTTTACCGTGCCAAAAGTGAGCGCGGCCGTTATCGCGCAAGGTGAATATGTAATCTGGGATGCTTCAGCGGCGGCATTTGACGATAACGCAGCAACGCCAGCAACCGGTGACGTATCCGATGCAGTGATTGCGATGGAGGCGGCCGGTAACGCAGTTACTACTATCAACGTTAAGCTGATCGGAAAACCCGGCGTATTGGCGTAATTTTATGGATAGCCGGTTTTTTACTATGCTGGCTGTCTGTTTGCTTGGCGTTTTGATGCACTACGCTAATGATCGGTATAAATCCCGTGTGATTTGCTCTATCGATGATTATTTGTCCGGGGCATTTGGCTACACATTAGCTAGCCTGTTTGCCAGTTGCGCATTTGTTGCGCAATTGGCAATGTCCGGGCAAACAGATATTAGTCAGCCTTCAACATTTTTAGCGCTGTTGTCCGGCGGTTATGCACTGGATAGCGTGTTTAACAAGGCCCCGGAAAAATGATTATGAGTTCAGAAGTTTGTGACAGATTGACGCGGCTGGAAATGTCAGAAAAACGTGTGCTTGAAAAGTTGGATGATCAGAATAAAAAGCAGCTAAAACTATATGACTTGCTAGAAGCGTTGACCGAAAAGCAGCGTGAGATATTCGGCATTATACAGGCGGTTAAATGGTCTGCTCTAGGTAGTTTTATTATGTTGTTCATGCAAAACTTCGGTGTTCTGGACGTGCTAAAAACTATTTTTCTGCACTAACCCATGCCGATTTTTGATAAAAGTTTTAGCGCAAAGCTCGCCGCGCCTTTTGAGGGTGATCACAGTGTGTCGTTTGAAGATCCAAGTAATTCAGAATTGTTTGAAATTGCGGCCGTTTTTAATGCTAATCAAACGCGTGAAAAAGTCGGCAACACGACCGTCACCCATACCGTTTACTCAGTTGAATTTGACGGCAATTATGTTGATCTGCTGTCTATCAGTGCGGGCAGCATCTTTGTTATCGACGAAAACCGCTATAAAGCTTCGCGACGGCCATTTATCGATGATACCGGCTGGGCCACTGTTGAACTGACGCTGACTAACTGATGCAAATTTCTGTCTCCATTGATTCCGGTGATCTGCCTGCGTTTTTAGCAAAGCTCAACCGGCAAGTTCCGATTGCTGCAGACAACGCCGTTCGATCATCCGTGGCGGTATTGCATGAAAATGCAATTAATCAAATGCGCGGTAAAGGACCGGTGCCGGCGTCGGTGATCGCTAGCCGCTTGCGAGTATCAGGCAATGAGGCGGCCGCTTCTTTGTGGTTGGGTCAATTGCCGGTTAATGCGGCGTTTATCGGTGATCTACAGCAATATGGCAGCGGATCGCTGGCGGGTAATCAATTTTTTGATAAAGCGTTTATTGTGCATCGACGAGGCTATGACACGCTGCGTCGCCGAAAACCCGAAGCAAAATGGATGCCGTCGCAAAAAGGAACGTACCCAATCGAATCAGTTACTGTTCCTATTCCTGGTCAACCCAACGCGGAAATTATCGGCAATTTGTCGGCTGATCATTATGTAGAAACGTTTCTAAAAACACTAAGCCTACCCGAATAATATGATTACCACATTCAT
>NZ_JALOCF010000050.1 GCF_023227905.1 Methylobacter sp.
ATCGCACATTGCCTGCAAACGGCAGGGAAACAATGCGGCTGCGGCATTCCGGAAACTCAGGCTGCGAAAGATGTCATCGGCTTGAGCATCAGAAACGCTTGTGCCAAGCTGTTTCCCGGCGCCGACCAGCAAACGCTGACGCAATTAACCGATTGTTATCAGCAAACTTATTTATCAAGACAGCTCAGCCGCGAAGACTTGTTTCCCGGCGTTTACGAGATGTTGGTGGAATTGAAACAAACAGGCTATCGACTGGCTGTTGCTACCGGCAAAACCAGGACGGGCTTGCAGGAAGCATTACAGGCGACCGGTACCGAAGAGCTGTTCTGCATAACTCGTTGTTCCGATGAAACCGCGTCTAAACCGGATCCGTTGATGCTGCATCAGATCATGCAGCATACCAATGCGGCAAACGACCGTAGTTTAATGGTAGGGGATTCCACTCATGACTTGCAAATGGCGATGAATGCCCAAATATCATCCATAGCGGTGTCGTGCGGAGCTCATCCGGAGGACATATTGCAGCAATATAGCCCGTTGATGTGCTTACAGCAGCCTGCGGAATTATTGAATATTATTAGAGGTTAATAAGGTATGGATAATCAGAACAAACCAGAAGTTACACAGCAATCCGGCTGGGAACGCGAGGTTATTGAAAAGTTGGCTCTGGCGGCCGTTACCGAGCAAACCAGGGCAAGGCGTTGGAGCGTTTTTTTTAAGAGCCTGATGTTTGCGTATTTGATCGTCGTGCTCGGCTTGGCGATGTATCCAAAGTTTAGCCAGAATATTGGCGTTGACAGTAAAGATCACACCGCTGTTATCGATGTGGTCGGCATGATTGCCGAAGGCAAAGATGCCAACGCCGACAGCATTATCGAAAGCTTGAGAAATGCCGTCAAAGACAAGCACACCAAAGGTATTATCCTGCATGCCAATTCGCCTGGCGGCAGTCCTGTGCAGTCGTCTTATGTGTATGAGGAAATCAAGAAAATTAAAAAAGAACACCCTGACTTGCCGGTTTATGCCGTAGTCAGCGATATTTGCGCATCAGGTTGTTATTTTATCGTTTCGGCCAGCGACAAAATTTTTGTCAATCCTTCCAGTCTGGTAGGTTCTATAGGCGTATTGATGGATGGCTTTGGTTTTGTGGACGGCATGCAAAAGCTGGGCGTAGAGCGTCGGCTATTTACGGCGGGCGAGCATAAAGCCATGCTTGATCCTTTTTCGCCCTCCAAAAAAGAGGAAGCGCATTATGTACAAAGTCTGTTGAATCAAGTACATCAGCAATTTATCAGCGCGGTTAAAGCCGGCCGCGGCGACAGGCTTAAGGAAGATCCCGATATGTTTTCAGGTTTGGTTTGGACAGGCGAAGAAGGCGTGAAATTGGGCATCGTTGACGGCGTCGGCAATCAGGATTATGTCGCCAAGGAATTGATTGGCGCCGAAACCCTGGTTGATTTCAGTCGGCAGGAACAGCTGCTCGATAAAATCGCAGGCAAGTTGGGAGCCTCTTTCGGGCAAGCGATCAGCAGCCTGGTTCAGGGCGCGTCGTTACGCTAAAGATTCAGTGTTGATTCAGGGGGATGGGTTAAAATTTTTGTGGCTCGATAGATTAGAAAGATGAATTTCCGCTAGTTAGCGAAGCGTTCGAACGAGCCGGAAAAAGCATAAACTTTGCGGTAAATGGAAAGTTAAAAATTTGGTTAATTGCCCCAGGCTCTGGATTGTCCATGAGAAATTTGATTAGAGTAGTTATAGTTGCCTTGTTGTTTTCCACTAGCTGTTTTGCAGAGAACAACCAGCTGGCATACGTCAATTTGGACGAAGCAACTAAACAAATAATCGACGGCACCTACAATAAGGTGCTGGGCGCGCAAACAGAAATCATTGATGGCAGAGAGGTGCACGTCATCAAAGTGCTGACGCCTGATGGGCGTATCCAATATTTCAAAATTGACGCGGAAACAGGTCAGTTAGTCAGTTAATCTCACGCATAAACAGATAAAAACATGCGCATTCTAGTTGTAGAAGATGAAGTAAAACTCTGCGAACAAATTCAGCAGTTCTTTGCCGATAAAGGCTTTGCCGTCGATACTGCACATACCGGCCAAGACGGCTATTACATGGGCAAGGAATATCCGATTGATGCGGCCGTAATCGACATTGGCCTGCCGGATTTTTCCGGCATCGAACTGATCAAGCGCCTGCGCAAAGACAAGGTAACTGTCCCTATCCTGATTTTAACCGCCCGCAGCCGCTGGCAGGAAAAAGTAGAGGGTTTGGAAGCCGGGGCGGATGATTATCTGGTTAAGCCGTTTCATTATGAAGAGTTGCAGGCCAGGATTAACGCCCTGATAAGGCGCTCGGCCGGGGTGGCTCATCCGGTCTTAACCCACGACAACATTGAACTGGATACCGTGGCTCAGGAAGTCACCGTGTCCGGCGTCAAACAGGAACTAACGGCTTACGAATACAAGGTGCTGGAATACCTGATGTTTCGAAAAGGCGAGGTGGTTTCAAAGTCCGTTTTGACCGCGCATATTTACGATGAAGACTTTGACCGGGACAGCAATGTTCTGGAGGTTTTTATCGGCCGATTGAGAAAAAAACTTGATCCCGACGGTACGCGCAAGCCCATTGAAACCTTACGTGGTCGAGGCTACCTGATTCCTGCCAAACACGATTGATTCGATTCTCGAATAATGTTTCTTATTAATGAAAGCAAGGCTTTTGCTGAGTGTTTATTAAGAAACTTATGATCCCCAAACTCTTCCTACAGGCTTTGAATGCAGGTTAAATCATTAAGCGTTCGATTACTGCTTTCAGCCGGACTGGTGCTTGCCGCATTTTTTGCGCTGGCTTCGGTGGTGCTTGAGCAGGGCTTCCGAGAAAGTGCCGAACAAGCCTTAAAGGAAAAGCTGCAAGTTCATGTGTATTCGCTGCTATCGGCCGCAGAGCTAAAAAATTCCGGTGATCTCAGCATGCCGAATGGTTTGCCCGAGCCCCGGTTCGCAACGCCGGGTTCCGGCCTTTACGGCTTTATCCATTCGACAAAAAAAAATCCTGTCTGGCGTTCGCCATCGGCCATAGGGCTGAATGTAACGCCTCCACCGGAATTAAGTGCTGGCAATTCCGCATTTTTGATGGCTGAGCACGAGCGTTACGCGCTGCATTACGCGGTCATCTGGAAAAATGTCGTCGGTGTCGAACGCGAATACGTTTTTACCGTAACTGAAGATGCCCAGTTTGTCAGTAGTCAGGTGGAGCAGTTTAGAAAAACCTTAAGAGTCTGGTTATTGGCTCTGGGCTTGGTGTTGATATTGATTCAGTTGATTTTGTTGCGTTGGGGCATAAAGCCTTTACGGGTTATCGTAAAAGACCTGGCGGCGATAGAAAAAGGACGCAAAACCCATTTGGACGGGGACTATGCAACGGAACTGGAAGGTCTGGCCGGCAATCTCAACGCTTTTATAAACAGTGAGCGGGCGCATCTGGAGCGTTACCGTAACGCCTTGGCGGACCTGGCGCACAGCCTGAAAACACCGCTGTCGATATTACGCGGCTGCGCCGATTCTTTTAGCGCTAATAAGGAAACGGTAAAAGAGCAGATTTTGCGTATGGATGAAATCGTCGAGTATCAATTACAGCGAGCTGCCGCAAAGGGCGAGCATAAAACCGTCGGAGCGGTGGATTTATCTGCAATTATAGAAAAAACCGCCGCATCGCTGGGTAAAGTGTATATCGATAAAAATATAACTTTCGATATAACCGTGCCGAAACAAAGTCTGGTTTATTGCGACGAAGGCGACCTGTACGAAATAGCCGGAAACCTGATGGATAACGCCTGCAAGTGGTGCGGTAGTGCCGTTAAAGTCAATGTTTTCCTGAATCAGAGCAAAGGCAGGCAGAATTTTGCGGTGTTGCTTGAGATTGAAGACGACGGGCCGGGAATACCTGCCGGGAAACTGGCCGAGATTTTAAAAAGAGGCGTCCGCGCCGATGAAAATATTCATGGGCACGGCATCGGCATGGCTGTTGTTAACGAATTGGTCGGGCTGCTGGGCGGGCTGTTGGAAGGCAAAAAGAGCGAAACGCTGTACGGCATGAAATGGAGTGTTTATTTACCTTAAAGGCTTGGTTTTCTTATCACTATAAAATCTTCACTAACGTAGCAACGGCAACTATTGTAACAACCATTACCCCGCCTAATTTAATAATCATGCGTTGTTCAAGTTGAAGCAATCGTGCTTCCAGTCTTTCATTTAATCGTTCTTCCATGTGTTTTAGGTCTTCACGAGTAGCAATTTCGTTCAAATTCAGCTCAAAAACTTCGGCTAACGCTTCCGCTTCAGCCTCGGCTACCTTCGGCTCGGCACCCGCTGCCTTTAGTCTATTTGCATATTTCAAAGTATCAAACGTAATTGCCGCCATAATTCGGTTTTCCTTTTGTTAAATCTGGCCGAAGTATAACACAACAAAAACTCACTGCTTTTCGGCAACAGAGCTTTTTAATGGTCATTTATTTAAAATTTAGTTCCGTAGAGTGGACGCCGCGCACCATTTACAGGAAATTCATCAGCATCATAACGGTGCTCTATGTGTTCCTGTCCGGTTTACGACGCCTGTTTCAACATTCCCAATCCGTTAGGCTTTTTGACCACCTGTAGCTGGGCTTTAAAGCGTTTTTGAACGCCTTCGACATGGGAAATAACGCCGACGGTTTTTCCATGGGTATGCAGGCCTTCAAGAGTGCTGATAACGGTATAAAGCGTTTCCGAGTCCAGGTTGCCAAAGCCTTCGTCGAGAAATAGCGAATCCACGGACTTGCCGTTATTGGCTAATTCCGAAAGCCCCAGCGCCAGCGCCAAACTCACCACAAAACTCTCTCCGCCGGACAGTGTCCTGGGTAGTCGGCGGACATTGCCTTGGTAAGTATCTTCAATTTCCAATGCCAAGCCCTGCTCACTGGGTATTTGCCGCAGATAATAACGGCCGCTGACTTTTTCCAGTACGGCATTGGTTTGGGACAGCAGCCGATCGGCTATCCGTTGTTGAACCCGGCGACGAAAAGCCATGCCGCTTTCCTCGGCTATTTGAGCGGCTTCCGCGTTACACAGGCGGACAATTTCTTGTTGATCCTGCAATTGGGCCAGAATCGTATCGGCCTTTTCTCTAAATTGTTTTTGTTCGTCCAACAGCCGTTCCAGACGTTGGATTTCAAGATTGGCTATCGCCAGTTTTTCGGTTACGCTTTTCAGTTGGGCGGCGAGTTGTTCCGGACTCGATTCAGTTGCAACCAGCATACTGCCTGCCGCCAGTTCGAGCCGGCTCTTTTCCAATTCTATGGCTTTTGCATCAATTTCCTGTTCCAGTTCTGCCAGGTGCCGTTCCAGCTCCGGCTGGTGCTGCAACAGCTCCAGCGTTTGAGTTAGCTCATGCAGGCTGGTAAATGGCGTTCCCTGCATCTTGTCTTGCAATAACCGCTTTAATACGTCGAGCTCGGCTTCCTGTCTGCTGATAATCTGTTCCTTGTCGGCAATCAGTTTTTGCTTTTCAATCAAGGCTAAATGCAGGCCGACGATTTCCTCGTTTTGTAATTGTCGGTTGTAACGCGCAAGCTTTTCATCATATGCGGCTATTTCAACCTGGCAATGGTCTGCTTTCGCCTTCAATGCTTCCAGTTCCTCGGTTAAGCTTTTTTGACGGAAAACATAGCTTTGATAATCCTGGCGGCGCGCATTTAGCCGGTCAAACAAGGCATCTTCTTTGCCTTTGGCCGGCATTTTTTCGCCCAGCAAGGCTAATTGTGCAACGACCTCGTCGGCCAGTTGTTGCTCTTCCTGCTGGCGGGCAATCAATGCGGCATCGTAATCGATCTCTTCCTTAGGACGGTCCCGCCGTTCGGCATCCAGTTGCCGGGAGTTTAGCTGCAAGCGTTCAGCAGTGGCTTCGCCCTTGGCGATTAAGGCTTCCAGCTGTTCGATACCGGACTGTTTTTTTCGATAATCGGCAATTACGCCGGTAATGGTTTTTAATTCGCTGATTTCGGTGCTTAGCCGATGTTGCAGCAAGCGCAATTTATCGATTCTCAGGTCTTCGCTGGCCGTATTAAGCCGGTTGCACAAAGTTTGCCATTGAGACTTGATCTTGATCTGCTCTGTCTGGTTGGCTTGGTTTTTTTCGGACTGTTTTTGCGTGGCTTTAAGCTGTTGTTCCAGCTTACCGGACGCTGCCATTAAAGCTTTTATTTTCGCTTTCTGATCCGTTAACGCCTGTTGAGAATTGCCCACTCTCGGCGGATACTGGACATAGGGATGCTTTGGGGAGCCGCATAAAAAACAAGGCTCGCCGTCAACAAGATGCTGCCGGTCCGGGGCCATTTTGCGCAGTAACGATTCACGGAAAACAGCCATTTCCAGGGTGAGCTTAATATTCTCTTCCCGGCTTACTTCCTGTTTTAGTGCGGCAAGTTCAGACTCCAGCACCTCAATATCATGATTCGGCTGCTCTTTGCGGCCAAAGATGCGGAGGAATCCAAAACCGCTTTTGGTCAGTTTTTGGTAAGTGATAGCCAGATTGTAGAGTGCCCGAAAGTCATTAACCCGTTCTTGCTGCTCTTGCCGGAACTCCTCAAGCTCAGCCAGATTTTTGCCTTGCGCCAACTCTTCCAGCGCCTTTTTTGCCAGCGGTAATTTATGTTTTAATTCGGCAATTCTTTTATTTTCCTGCGCAATAGCCGATTCGTTGTTTTTCAGCGATGCCGCAGCATTATTGGACCACTTGGCGAATGATTTTTGTTTTTCTTTCAGTTCGACCAGTTCAGCCCGGAGCTTTTTTAATCGGCCTGTTTCGGGAAAACTTGCCAGCAAAGATTCATCGGCGACATGCTCTTCCAGCCATTTGGACACATTGGCGAGATTGGCTGTTTTATCATCAATCTGCACGTCTAAAGATTGCCATAAGTCTGATTCCGACTGCCGCTGAGCAGTAATCTGGCCTATTTGGGCTTTAATTTCGGATATGGCTTGCCCTTGTTCCTCGGCTGATTTATGCGGCAATCCATCCGGAGTCGTCTTATCTGCGCCGACATGGTCTTGTATCTGCTTAAGTTCGCTACGAAAGTCTTCCAGTGTTTCTTTACCCTGATGAATTTCGTGCTTTTTTTCCTTAATAGCCAGCACATCATCTTGAAACAGCCGTGCATCCTGGACCGTGGTCAGCTGATCCAGCTTTTGCTGCTCGCTTTCTGACAGCGTTTTGATTTGTTGCAGACTTTTTTCCTGGTCGGCAATCCGGTTTTGCAGAGTTAGCGCATCTTGCAACGAGTCCAACTGCTGCTTCAGATTGCTTTGCTCCTCCTTCAGCTCGGTTGTTTGGTCAATGAAATCGATCAGGTCATGTTCGCAGGCTTCCAGTTTTTCCGGTTCGATGATGGGTATAACCGATAAATCCTGGTTTAAATAATCCAGGCGTTGCTGCGCGTCGGCGGCTTTTTTATCAACTTCGCTTTTATAGTCCGCGTAAATGTCAGTGCTGATGATTTTTTCCAGAATATCCATGCGCTCACTGTCCAGCGCGTTCAGGAATGCGTCAAAATCGCCCTGCGCCAACAATATTGAGCGGGTAAAGTTGCGGAAATTCATCCCGGTGATTTCAGTGATGCGTGCGCATACCTGTTGGGGGGTGGTCGCCAGAACCTCATCGTCGCTCAATCGGGTCAGCTTCATTTCGGGCGACGTTAACTCGCCCTCAGGATCCGCATCTTGCCGTTGCGCATGCCAACTGGACCGGTATTTCACCTTATCCAGGGCAAATTCAATTTCCGAAAAACACTCGACCGTGTGTTTGGTCATTACATGCCCGGCAGGACGGTCGAAACGGAAAGTCTCGCCATACAAGCCCAGCGTAATGGCATCTAAAATGCTGGATTTTCCCGATCCGTTAGGACCGGTAATGGCAAAAACCCCGGTATCTGAAAAAGGCGATTGTTCAAAATCGATCCGGCTCTCGCCTTCCAATGAGTTGATATTTTTAAAATGAATATTGAGTATTTTCATAAGTATCTGTTTTATATGCCTGTACTAAATGGTTATTGATTATTTGGTACACGCATTGGTACACACTTTGGATATGCTTACATGATACACCACGGGATTGCCTGGGAAAACAAGCGTACAAAACACCCGCAATACTTGCCTAAATGTCTGGCACAAAAAAGCCGGTGTTACCCGGCCTTGTTTCTGTCTTACGACTAATTAAACCAATCAATATTCCTAAGAATCAACCTATATTTGCTGGCGAGTTGAAAGACATCTGTAGGTTTAGTTTGAACCTTGTTTTGTATCTTCACCCAGAGTTTCAGTAAATTTCCTGAATTCTTCGGTGACATCTGAAAATTTTACCTCATGCGCTACTTCTTCATAATTCTCTGTAAATCCAGTTACAATTAAATCAACCTTATTACGCTGACTAAAATCCTTAACTTCATCGGTAAAAGTTTTTTCAAGCTTAGCTAGTTCTTCATTCCGACGAATATTAAATGCATCTGAAAAGCGCTTTTGTTCAACTTCAAATATTTCACTTGATGCATTGCTTTTCAGTTCAACCAGATGTTTATCCCACTCTAAAAATTCTTTCTCTAATTGTTTTTTTGAAGCTTTCGCTTGGTGATAATTTTCAAGGATTCTAGTGTAGTTGATTAAGGCTACCTTACATTGTTTCGCCCGGATATTGTTCAATTGATTTTGCGTGTTATTTGAAATCCGGTAATTATCGGAAACTATTGAGTTAGTTAAGTCCAATTCTTTAGAAACAAAATTCGCCTCGTCATTTGTTAAAATAAGGAAGTTCTGATTCTCTAGTTCTTTCTTCCTATCCTCGGCTTGTAATACCTTTCTCTTATCAAGATGAGCTATTCTGCATCCACTTGTACGCTGAGGATCTACTTGAGCAGAAATAGATTTTTTGGATTGTTCCGCGGAACATCCACCAAGAATAGCTACGCAAACCGCCATGATGGTGATACTTTTCATACTAATTAATCCTTTTTCTTTAAGCAGTAAAACAAATCATAAGCTGGCCCACACAAGGTTATTTATAAAACATCAAAAGCTCATCCATGACAGGGTCGATTTTTGTTTTTACGCCTTGCCATTTCAACGGGGAAAAACCGCCTTTGCCTCTAAGATGATAATTGGCATGAGCAATCCTTGAATTTTTGTCTGAGATTGCAATATCTGCCGAGGATAAATAAGTTACAAAATCCCATGATCGTCTGGCGGTATAGGTTAAATTAAAGTCGCATGAGTCTGGGGATGGAGTTATATCCATATAATATTGATCAGGGAAACTATCTTCTTCATCCTGGACTTTGGCCTTAGTCGTAGGCGATAACGCTATAAATTCGCTTGTTATGTTATGGCGCTTCAGGTCATCAGCTATCACCTGCACAAAATCATCCACTTCAACTTTTGGATTTTCTTTGATACAGATATGTTTCACGCTATAAGACGCTTCAAGCGGTCTAACCGTTACAGACGTACATCCTACACCCATAATACTTACAATTAAGATAACACTAAATTTGATCACGTTAATCAGTCCCATTGACAAAGCCGTTAGAAATACATCATCTTACATTATTGGGTTAGATAACACACTAAATCACAAGCAACCTTTTTTAGTATAAGTTTGCGCCTATCGAATTGACATAAAAAACCGGCATGGTTAGCCGGTCTTAGTTGTTACATTTTGCTAATCATTTTAATTCTTAAGCAAATCATCATCATGTTATGTTGGGTTTAAATATGCCTGTAGTTTTTACTACATCTCTCTCGTTGAAAACACTTAACCCGCTTCGGCGGGTTTTTTTGCTTCACAAAGTTACCTGTAGTGGTGGGATTGGGCAAGTTGATACAAAAAAGCCCATAATCCGTTAAGGCTACCGGCCTTGATTGTTATATTATTACATTGTCTCTAATTGGCCGGTTTATCGGTATAGCGCCAACTCACTTTAACGCTTCCCATTATTTCTGGCTCTGGTAGCTGTTCGTCTCGATAAGGTTTTAACAGAACGATATTAAGCCTGTCATCGTGAATATTTGCCGCTTCGAGTTTAGATAGCCTGGTCTCTATGCTCATGTTGCCTCGCTATGGTTCGAGTGGAACTATTAAGATAACCATCTGGTCTGGGTGCGGTCTTGGATTGCCGGTTTCAGCCATCCAGCGAGTTATGGCTTCATCTTCACTCACAAAATCACCATCAGTGACTATTAAGATTGCATTATGCTGTGGTTTCGGCGTTGATTGCTCTAGCCTGTCTAACCGGGTTTTGATGCTCATTTCTGATTCTCCAATACTTCGATACGTTTCTCTAAATCGCTGCCCTCGATCACCTTACTGACCGCTTGCAGCATCCAAGTCAGTTTAGTGGCATCCTGTACGTCAACCATTCCCGACCTTGCCTCTCTATATACCTTTGCCATTTCCCGTTTAACATCCTGCATAGTGTCCAGTTTCGCCCGGTATCGCGCTCCTTTGTGTGGGGGTAGGTGGGACACCTCGCCCGTTATGCCATCGACCTCGACCGGATATTGATTAGCCATTTTTCAACCTCAATGTTTAATAGTTAACAGGGTTTTGGATTCATCCGACGTAAAAACTCCGCATGTTCTGAGTTCCTTGCCATTACTTCTATAGAATTTCCATTAGGCGTGTAGCAAGTAACAATAATTTCAGAATCTAAAGGCGCTGCTAATTCTGCTAATTTGCTAATTGGGCGTGGTGTTTTGGTGCTTTCAGCTTCGCAATTAGCAGGATTAGCAAAATTAGCAGGGGGGATAGTTTTTGTTTTTGATAATTCACTAGGATCAAACCACATGCTGCACGCTCCATGATTTTTTAGTGACTACATTATCAATAACTATTCCCGGCTCATTTTCAACAAGATAACCATTAGTCACAAGCTCACCTATGGCGGCATCGAGACGCTTTTTATTGCGTAAATGACTTGGCCCCTGAGTAAGCACCGCGGCTGTTCTAAATATTCGACAACCGCGCCCGTCAAGCCATCTGGATAATGATTCAGCATCAGTAACAGACTGTGGAATAACTGCCGCGCCTTTTATGCGTAGCGTCTCTTTCAAATACCATTGAATGATAACTAGGGCACGGTTAAGGCGATTAACGTCGATGACTCGCGCTGTCATCCCGTCCTCAATTGCCGTCAACACCCCAGCAATACGACAGGCGTTTTCAAGTGCCTTTGATGCTCTGTCTCGCAGTTCCGACAAGTCGTTACCGGATTGCATCAGGGTTTCAAACTGATTCATTGCTTCAATAGCCGTCCTCTGCGCTTCTTCATTCAAAGGCAGTTCTAGCGGATCAAGCTCCTGTTCACTTTTACCTGTGCGCGGCTCTGCTTCGGTCAAGGCCTTAAGCTTTGCAAATAGTCGCTTAACCTCCCTGCGCTCCCTTGGTTGCTCGAATAGTTCAATATGTCGACTACCGATAGTTGATTCAGGCCACGCCACTAAACACCGCGCCAGTAAGCCTTGTCCGTTCGCCATTCGATCACTCAATAACTGCGCCATGACATCAGGTTGCGCCAATTGGTGCATGGCTAATCTGCGCCCATATAAAACGCCACTGCCATCGCCAGCTCTCACCCGGTCAAATGCTGCGCCATCCCACATCTTGCACCATCGCGCCATCGTCTTTAGTGCGTTATCCGAATTCAAGGCATGACCGCCAATCAATAGCCCGGCCTCATCGCTGAATAAGCCTAGGCTTGGCTGTGATACCGCCATCAGTTTATAAAGCCCCTCAACCGTCGGTTCTGTCACAAATCTAAGCGGCATAATCGGCGGTTCTGGCTTCTTAGGGCATGAGTGCTTAGCCTCTGCTGCATAATCACTCGCTGCCTGGCTTTTTGCTGCTTTTGCTGCCGCTTTATTTGCTGCGTCTGCAACTTCTTTCCATTGGGCAAGCTCGGCCTCATAAAGTTTCAGCTCAATAGCGTAAGACTCCATATCCTGCCGCTCCTGTGCTTTAGCTGCGCCCAGTACCACATCATCAACACCGCTCTTACGCTCTCCCGATTCTGCTACGGTCAATAAAAACAACGATAAAGGCTTGCTTTCTCCCCACGGAAGCATGACATCAAAATGCGTTTGAGCTGCCAGTGACGCACTAGCCAGAACACTTTGGCAACATAGCGTTAGCGGGGCTTTTATCGTTTCATGCAAAGCCGTTGCTGCCGATCCTAAAACGTCGCCTAACGCTTCAACTGGATAGGGTGCGGCTTTGGGTAGTGGTGCGCGTAGCGGTTCAGGCTCACAAATTAACAAGTTAGATATGGGCTGTTGTTCGCCATAATCATCTATTACATCGGGCATCATGCTTGCACCGCCTTGGGATAATAAGTCTTGATGGTTTCGCGTGTGGGTGTCCAGCGCTGATCTAACGGTTTGGATATGTCGTAGTAGCCGGTTGGCGTGGTGAAGTCCTCCCACGCAGGCCAGACTGTAACGGATATGGCTAACGCCCTTAATAGGCATTTAACCAGCTCAATGATTAGCGTCGCTGCTGCGCTCCTGTCCCACTCCACGATGAAGGGACAGCCAGAAACAGGCCATATAAGCGCCTTTGGGTCTTGTTCTGCCGTGAGTACCATTGCCGACATATCGCGGTCTTTGTTGCGTTCTTGGGCAGCTCGAAAGGCATTACCGCCAACACACACGAATATAAAATCAGGTGGGTTGCTCCAGCACATACGCTCAGCAAGGCTTTTGCCATACGCTGCGTATTTTGATTTGAAATTGGTCTGTTTGTTCATCATAGCGAGAACCCTGCCCATGATAACCATGTACCAACTTTGATTATTGCGGTTTTGATACGGGTAGGAAGTGAAGTAAAATAGAATTGTATTGTTTGTATTGCGCTACGCCCGGTTGCCGCCGGGTTCGTGGTCAATCTGTCCATAATCTAGGCTCCGGCTCTTGCGACTTCCAGTTCAATAACCAGCGCCTTTATTTCTTCGTCTGATTTTCCAGCAATACGAGCTTGATTGATTGCCTGAACTTCGTTTGAAGGCCACGCTACTCTTTCGCCGCCGATCCTCACGGGACGAGTAAATAAGCCTTTCTGAATTTTTCTATAGAGAGTTGACCGGCTATCGCCTGTGGCCTGTTCGACAATGGGACGTCGTAATAGGGGATTGAGTGCGGGTAATATTGTACTTGCCATTCTTTAAGCCTCCTTAGGCCTGTTAGGGAATGACAATATTTTGCGGTGATATAAATTTCGCTAGTCGATAACAATATCATCGAAATTTTCAAGTGTTTTAGAAATTAGAAATTAACTATTAATCAATTAGTTGCTTAATTTCTTTCGCGCTTTGCTTAACTGAGTTTGAAGTTTATTTACCTCTGATTCTGCTCTCCATTTAGATTTATACCTGCCTGACTGAATCATAATTTCTATTAAGGCTTCTTTATCGGTCTTAAACGCATCTCTCTCTTTCATCACGTCTACACACTCAATCATTAACTTAAGTGTTTTATCTGAAAACACCGGCGGTTTACCTGGCTTTTTAGGTGGATTTTTAATCTCGGGTTTTGGGTTAGGTTTACGCCCTCTTTTTTTGGGTGTTAGCTGGTATTCTAATAAAGCATTTTTGATGTATTGGTCTTTAAGTTCCTGAAATAGCCTCCTATTTTCGGCTTCCAGTGCTTCGCATTGTTCAAGTAGAGTCGGCACTTTTCCGCAAAGTGCATGAGCCATCGCTTCCAGTTTGCTTTTTCTATTCATTCAACATTCCATTAAAGTGTGTTGTGTTCGTTACGAGAGGAATAATCAGAAACAGAGAAACGAATCCTGCTTATTACTCCGTCGAGCTATTCGGTTAATTTGAGCTATACCGCATTGCGAATCGGTGTTACGTTCCAATCTTTGCCGGTTTCGCATGACTCCAGGTAATTCGCCCAAAGTTGCAAAGCCTTTTTGCGTTCATCAAAGAAATCATGTCGGCCATAAGTGCCTGCTACACCAGATATGGAATGATTCAAACATCGCTCACTGATAAATTCATCAACACCCATTTCCTGTAGCTTTGTCTTGGCAGTTCTGCGCAAATCGTGGACAGTAAAATGATTGATGTTGGTTATTTTTTCTAGCGCTTTATTGAGTGTTGCTTCGCTGATATGCGGTAATTTTTTATGCTGAGAACTACGCGCGGGCAGTAAGTTATCGCTGTCTGCTGATCTGATAAATAGCTCATTAAGCGCTTCAATGGTTTGTGCTGGTAACGGAATATCAATGGCCGATTTGGTTTTTGTCCTATGTTTTACAATTGTCCATATTGCCGTACCAAGATTAAATTCAGATTTTAATGCCTTGATAAGCTCTGATTTACGCACGCAAAGTATCAATAGCAATTTGACTGTTAAATAGTTGTCACGACCAAAGCCTTTTGCCTCTGTCATATCTTTAAACAGCGCCGTTAATTCCTCTTTGCTTAAGGTGCGTTCCCTAGGCTCTTGCTTGCCGCCAGCATAAGAAATGTCGAGCCACTGTGCTGGATTATGAGGGATGATGTGTTGCGCCACGGCAAATCCAAAAACTCGGCGCGTATGTTCTCTTAATTTATTGGTGCTTGCCGGATAACTGCGAGCAAGGTCTTTTTGATACATGGTGTTGATGTGCTTGCCGGTCACATCCTCAACGAGCATTTTACCCAAGGCCGCGCTTAGCCGGTTAATGTGTCCTAGCGCCTGTTCAGGTTTTTTGAGCTTTGGAAGAACGCGCTCCTTGTAATAGAGCTCAGTCAGTGTTGCCACTGTGATACGGTTCTTTTCCGCTTCGATCTGGGCAATAGCGGCGATTTTACGCGATTGCTTTTCTGCTGCGACATCATGACCCAAAGAGACACGAGCGCTTAGTTCCTTAGCTCTGCGTCGAGCATCGACAAGTGGGAGGTCTTTGTAAGAGCCGATAAACATTTGGCGCTGTTTACCTGCCAGACGATAACGAAAGCGCCACATTGGAGCAGCCATTTCTTTACGATAGCAAATATAAAGACCGCCACCATCAGTGCGGCCTTCAAAATGTTCACCTTTTTTTATCCAGGATTTGATCTGTATATCAGTTAATTTGGCCACCGAACTCTCCTATGTGTACCAAGAAAATTTGGTACATGCTTTGGTACACATTTATTGTGCGCTTATGTGGGATTGCTTGCAACAGGTAGAGACAGAAAAGCTAGTATTTAAGGGGCTTTTAGGGAGGGTTTAGGAGGGTGTGGGAATGTGTGAATCAGTGGTTGATATTTTTAAAATGAATATTAAGTATTTTCATTGGCTGACGAATTTGCTCTGCAACAGCTGGAGATTTTCAAATAAGGCATTATAACGCCGTCTGTCGATTTTTTCCCAACCTATGCGATAGGCCGTAATAACCGGCAAATATAATGCTCAAAACAAAGCGGCACAACCTGAATCTTTTGAAAAATTGGATGAAAGCCATGTTCGGTAAAATCCGGAAATTGAAATATTCGTTTATAGCCGAGCGGTAAGTACATGCATAAGAAACATCTGCTAAAATGAAGCAAGGAGGAAATTTAATGCTGAAAAAAACTTTACGTTGGCTGCTGACCTTGATTTACAAGGTTGAAGTTAGAGGGCTGGATAACTATAAAAAAGCCGGAAAACGTGTCCTGATCATATCCAATCACACATCCTTTCTGGACCCGTTACTGTTGGGTGTATTTCTACCCGATGACATCACTTTTGCGATCAATACCCAGATTTCCGAGCGCTGGTGGCTAAAGCCTTTTTTAAGGTTATCCCGCGTCTTTCCAATGGATCCGACCCATCCTTTGTCACTGAAGGATTTGATTCATCATTTGCAGAAAGACACCCGTACTGTTATTTTTCCTGAAGGCCGCATTACCGTGACCGGCTCGTTAATGAAAATCTACGACGGCACCGGCATGGTCGCCGATAAATCCGAAGCGGCCATATTGCCGGTACGCATTGAAGGGGCCGAATACACGCATTTTTCCAGATTGCGCAATATCGTACGCCTGCGCTTATTTCCCAAAATCACGATCCAGATTTTGCCCCATACCTTCGTTACGCATCCTGAAGGCTTAACAGGCAAGAACCGCCGTAAATACAGCGGACATGTCCTGGCCGATATTATGACCGAGATGATGTTTGCAACCAGTCATTATCGGCAGACCATTTTCGCCAGCCTGCTTGAAGCACGCAAAATACATGGCGGCAAACATAGGGTTGCCAACGATATGGAGCGCAAGCCGTTATGTTATGACGATTTAATCACCCGCTCGATCATTATCGGCAATGTTTTAAAGAAGACGACAGCCGAGCGGGAAAATGTCGGGGTTTTCTTGCCCAATTCGACCAAAACCCTGGCGGTTATTCTGGGCTTGCAGCTTTATGGCCGGGTGCCGACCATGCTGAATTTTTCGACCGGCTCGGCTGGCATGATTTCCGCTTGTAATACAGCGCAAGTCAAAACCGTTTTGACATCCCGTCGTTTTATAGAAATGGCTAAGTTAAACGACGATGCCGAGCACTTGGGCGAGCAGGTTCAACTGGTCTATCTGGAAGACTTGGCCGGACGTCTGTCGGCATGGGATAAATTTCAGGGCTTGGTGCAATGCAAAACCGCCAATATCTGGTACAAACACACCCAATATAGTCCAGATAGCCCGGCGGTGGTTTTATTTACTTCCGGTTCTGAAGGCATGCCCAAAGGGGTTGTGCTGTCCCATGCCAATATCTTATCCAACCTTAAACAATTGGAAGCGCGGATCAATTTTAATGCGCGCGATGTGGTGCTCAACTTTTTGCCGATGTTTCATTCGTTCGGCTTTACCGTCGGCACGATGCTGCCGATACTGCATGGCATGACCACCTTTTTCTATCCAACGCCTCTGCATTTTGCGGTGATTCCTGAAATCGCTTATGAAACCAGCGCCACCATCATGTTCGGCACCAATACCTTTTTAGCCGGTTATGCTAAAAAAGCCCACGCCTATGATTTTTTCAATATGCGTTATGTCGTTGCCGGAGCCGAAAAGTTGCAGGAAACCACCCGCCAGCTTTGGATGGACAAATTTGGCATACGTATCCTGGAAGGTTACGGTGTCACCGAAACGACACCTATTGTCTCTGTGAATACGCCGATCGACTATAAATCCGGTACTGTAGGGCGGTTTATGCCGTCTATGGAATACAAATTGGAGCCGGTTGATGGCATTGACGATGCAGGAAGGCTTCATCTAGCCGGGCCCAATATCATGCGGGGTTACCTGCTGCCAGAGAACCCGGGAAAACTGGTGCCGCCCAAATCAATCTACGGCGAAGGCTGGCATGATACCGGCGATATTGTGCATGTCGATAATGAAGGCTTTCTTAGCATACGCGGCCGCAGCAAACGTTTTGCCAAGGTCAGCGGTGAGATGGTTTCATTAACCGCCGTAGAACAGATGGCGACCAATGCCTGGCCGGATGCGCACCATGCCGTAATCAGCTTGCCTGATCCAAAAAAAGGCGAGCAGGTTATCTTGGTCACCACTCAAAAGCAGGCGACGCTTCATGACTTGGCGGCGGCATCTAAAGGCGTGGCTCATATCCTGATGCCCAAGAAGATTTTGATTGTTGATGCGATTCCGGTGATGGCGTCCGGCAAGACCAATTACATCGCCGTAGCAGAATTGGCAGCCGGCAAAGTGTAGGGTACGCACCGCGTACCATTTCCAAAGTGTTGAGGCTCAATAAAACCCAATAGGGTACGCGGTGCGTACCCTACGCGACTGAATTACTACCCTGCATGAACAAACAACTCTACCCGTTACTGATCGCCCAGTTCTTGTCCGCATTTGCCGATAACGCTATTTTATTCACAGTGATTGCGATAGTGATGCAGTCTGCGCAGCTGGCAAGCTGGTATGTTCCGGCCTTGCAGAGCGCGTTTTTGGTTGCTTTCGTGATACTGGCTCCGTGGGTGGGCGGGTTTGCCGATAATCATCCCAAAGCCCGGGTGTTAATTATCGGCAATCTGATCAAAGCGGTGGGCGCGGTATTATTGCTGTGCAAAGTCGAGCCGTTGCTTGCTTACTGTGTGGTTGGCGTGGGTGCGGCCATTTACAGTCCGGCAAAATACGGCATTCTGCCGGAACTGGCAGGGCACGAAATGCTGGTTAAAGCGAACAGCTGGATTGAAGGCTCCACTATTCTGGCTATCCTGATGGGCATGGTGATAGGCGCGAAAGTGGCCGATTATTCGATAGCTTGGGCGCTAATCGGGACCATCGTCACTTTTATCATCTCCGCATTGACTACTTTGTTTTTACCGGCGGGCGTCGTCAAAAAAACGGCTCCGGGTTCGACACTGCTGATGTTTTGGCGGGAAATAACACTGTTTTTTACCACGCCGCGATCACGCTTTGCGATCCTTGGCGGTTCTTTATTCTGGGCCGCAGCAGCAACGTTAAGAGTGATTATCGTGGCCTGGGCGCCGCTGATTTTATTGTCAAAAAATGCGTCCGAAATTGCTGAACTGACATTATTTATCGCTATCGGCATCATAGCCGGATCGGCATTGGCGCCTGGGTTAATTCCGCTGGAGCATTTACGCCGCGCGCGAATCCCCGCTTATTTAATGGCTTTATTTATTTTCGGGCTGAGTCTGACAGACAGCATCTGGCCGGCCCGGTTTGCGCTGTTTTTTACCGGAGCCATGGGCGGCATGTTTATCGTTCCCGTTAATGCGGCGTTGCAGGAACTGGGGCAGCAGAGCATCGGCAGCGGCAGTGCGGTTGCTTTGCAAGGTTTTTTTCAGAATCTGACCATGCTGGCCGCGGTCGGCAGCTACACCTATGCCGCATCGCAAAATGTTGATCCTGTTTTAGCGATGCTGAGTTTGGCTATGCTGGTTTTTCTGGCTACTTTTCTGGTATCGCTGCATTTGCCGGATAATCAGGCCGGGAAGCTCGGCCGAATCTGAAATTGGTTTTTGCGGCTGAAGCGGTTTTTCCTGAATTAACCTGCCTTATTCAATATTACGCCCGAGCTGATTGCGGCGGCTTTACCTCTGCTTTCGTTGACTTTGAGCAGCAAAACCAGGCCAACGATGAAAAACGATAAAGTCGACAGCAATGACATCCGGTGGTTGCCATGGCTCCAGTAATTTATCAGGCCGTAGCTCAACGGGCCTATTATGGCCGATAAGCGATTGACCAAACCCCATAACCCTAAAAATTCTCCCGCCCGCTCAGTCGGTGAAAATTTACTGACCAAAGCACGCCCGACAGCCTGGCTTGCTCCCATGGCCAGACCGATAATATTTCCGGCTATCCACATATGCGCGGGCTTGTCGGCAATTAACGCCACTAACACCGCAACAATCCAGATAAGCAGGGTAATGGTCAGCGTTGGAACCGAGCCTATTCGGTCTTGTAAATGTCCACAGATAAAAGCACCGACGGCGGCAGTCACATTAACGACCATAATCAGCATAATCAACGATTGGGTATCAAAGCCCATGACTTCCCGCGCATAAACGGCGGATAGAACCACCACGGTGCTAACACCCGACTGGTAGACACCGAGTGTTATCAAAAACCAGAGCAAGTCGCGAAAGCGGATCGCTTCTTTAAAAGTATGCGTCAGCCGGGCATAACTTATCTGTAGATTTGACAGCCCCTGGGTTAGCGCAACAGGTATTGCCCGTTCTCGTAGCCAAAGAAAAGTAGGGGCGGCCGTCAATGCAAAGATTACAGCGGTAATCAGTAAGGTAACAGGAACAAAATGAGTTTCGGGCAGTCCGCGTTGCCTGGCCCAGGTAATGTAGGCAAGACAAATCCCTAATGTCAGAAGACCGCCAAAATAGCCCAGACTCCAACCATAACCGGACATTTTGCCCATGTTTTTCTCAGGCACAATCTCCGGCAGAAACGCGGCAATCAGGTTTTCGCCGAAGGCAAACATGACGGCTGATAGGGTAACCAGCGCCATCCCGAGACCTATATCGCCGGGACCGACCAATGCCAGTAAGGCTGTCGATAAGATGCAGCCCACAGAGGAAATCAGCAGGAAGCGTTTCTTCCAAGCCCGATGATCGGCAATGGCGCCTATCAGCGGTCCGCCGATCATGACTATCAAATTAGCCATGCCGATGGACAGAGACCAAAGCAGGGTTGATAAACCGGGGGCGACGCCTTGCGCGGCGCCGGCGACCACACCAACAAAGTAGGCGCTGAAGATAGTGGTTTGCACCACCGTGGTATAACCGGAGTTGGCAAAATCATATAAAGCCCAGGCCAGCAATTCCTTGCGGCTTGCATTGCCAATTAACCGGCTATCTTGGTCAGTAAACGGTTTATTTTGATCGCTGTTCATATCCGAAGCCTGCCACAATCGTCATTTTTATCGCCCTTCAATATTAGGAGAGTAGTGTTTTTTAATTAAAGTGTATCAGCTTCATACCTGTGGATGGTAGATTGGGCTTTCGCGTCGACCTTTACCCCGGCATGAAAGAGGCGATATGTGAAGCGCTCTTTCGCCGACGCCGGGTTACAGGAATTCAGGCGGAAGAACATCCATTTTGTAAGTCTTTTTTTAAATCCTGTTATGCTATTGATGGTAGACAGTTATACTTTATACATTCGGTTGCCGTAAAAAATTAGACCTTGTGCCGGAATGCTTAAGCTGAGTTTGCATGCGCCCGGAGTTGGTTTTTAAAGCATTTGTATCAGTCGGATAATCAGGAAATACAAAAACGGCTAACGATTATAAGCAAGCTTTAAACTAGAATAATAATGAGGAACCTATAGAAATGAAGCTATTTGAACTCGGAAAAATTACCATGACGCCATCGGCTATTTCAATTATAGCCAGCTATAAAGTAGCTGTTGGAGACCTGCTGGACAGGCATGAAAAAGGTGATTACGGGGATGTGTCAGAGGTGGATTGGCGTGAGAATACGTTTGCGTTATTACCTCAATCGATTGAAAGAATAATGTCGGTCTATAGTATTAAAAACGAAAAAATATGGGTTATCACCGACCCGGACAGAAAAGTAACAACGCTATTAACGGAAGAGGATTTTTAACGAGTTAATCGGACTATCGAATAAAAAGCTGTTTGCTTAATGAGTAACAGCGAGACCGGCTGTATTCATAGGCCGGGTCAAATGCTTTATCATTAATTCAATAAATTGGAGCTCAATGCCGGGTTGCAGAAGGATGCAGCCTGCTAAGAATCCGTAGCAAGGGAAAATAATAATAATGATAAGTTTCCACCAGCTTGCGACGCCGCTAAAGCAACTCGGCGTAGCCGCACTTTATGCGTTGCTAGGTTTGACTATCCTTGACTGTTGTTCAGGCAACGGTGTTATCAGCATTATCTGGCTGCCAGCAGGGCTGGCGCTGTCGGTTTTGTTGTTAGGCGGAAACAAGTATGCCTGCGGGATATTTCTTGGCGCTCTCGTAGCCAACGTAATGACAGTAAACTCCTCTGGGCTGGCTATAGCCATAGCCATAGCCAGCACGCTGGAAGCGCTTTTGGCAAGCTTGCTGCTGAAGCGCTACGAAATTTTTAATCAACCCTCCCTATCGACTCGCACCTATTTGCAACTGCTTATAGCCGGCGGTATTGCCAGCGTTGTGGCCGCATTGCTCGGAACCTCAGCGTTGGTTTTTTTCGGGTTCGTAACCGAAGAAACGTTTTTTCAGCACCTGACATATTGGTGGCGGGGGGATATGCTGGGTATCGCCTTGGTTACCCCGATGATTTTGATCTGGCGGCAAGCGCCTGACGATTGGCTTAGGCCGAATCGGCTGGTTGAGCTCATTTTGTTGATGGGGTTGGCTTTTTTGGCCGGCCAGATGATTTTTATAGGATGGCTGTACGAAGAAGCCGGCAGTATCGCCAAGGCCTACTGGGTATTTCTGTTTATGACTTGGGCGGCGGTCCGTATGGGGCCTCATGCGTTGGTCATGATCCTTATTATGACGGCAATTCAAGGGTTTTTAGGCGCCCGGCAGGGAACCGGCTTTTTCGCAGAGGATATTACCAAAACCTATTTGACCAGTTATTGGTTCTTTATGATGATACTGTCCGTGACAGGTACGGCGCTGGCTACCCATTTCGTCGCGCGTAGCCGGGCCGAACAGACGCTGGCAGCGAGTGAAGGCTATCAACGTGCTATCTTCAATGCCACGCCGGATGCCATGTTGATTAGCGACAAGCAGGGCATTATTACCCAGGTCAACCGCCAGGCCGAGCTACTGCTGGGCTATAAGCTTGGAGAGCTGATTGGTCAGTCGATTGAAGTTTTGGTGCCGGAAGGCTTTCGCCCAAGGCATCCTGAGTTCCACGCCAAATATGTTGCCGCACCGGTAGCCAGGCCGATGGGAGTCGGGCGAACAGTACAGGCGCGACGCAAAGACGGCAGAACTTTCGACGTGGATATTAGCATAAGCCCGATTAAAACGGATCAAGGCTTGTTTTTCGCCTGCGCATTACGAGACGTCACTTCACGTAAGCAAGCGGATGCGCATCTTCGCATTGCCGCCATTGCTTTCGAGTCGAATGAACCGATGGTTATCACCGATGCCAATAATATTATTTTACAAGTTAACCAAGCGTTTACTAAATCCACCGGCTACACAAAAGAAGAGGCCGTCGGCCAGAAGGTAAATTTACTTAAGTCCGGCCGTCATGGCGAGGCCTTTTATAAAGCCATGTGGGAAACCATCGAGCTCACCGGGACATGGCAGGGAGAAATTTGGGATCGGCGCAAGAATGGCGAAATTTATCCCAAATGGCTGATCATCTCGGTTGTTAGAGGGGATGATGGTGCGGTTACCCATTATGTCGGAACCCATATCGACATTACTGAGCGCAAGGCTGCCGAGGAGCAGATCAAACAGCTGGCTTTTTATGATCCGCTGACCCAATTGCCCAATCGCCGGCTGTTGCAGGAACGCTTGAAACACGGCATTGATGTGGAACGGCGTGGCGGCAAACAACTGGCACTGCTGATGCTCGATTTGGATCGATTTAAATCGGTAAACGACAGCATGGGACATCTGGTGGGCGACGAGTTGCTACAGCAAGTCGCTAAAAGAATCACCAGCCGGTTGCGCGAAGTCGACATGGTGGCCCGTTTGGGAGGCGACGAGTTCATTGTGTTGCTGGAAGATATCGCACATCCCGAAGATGCCGCACGAGTGGCTGAAGATATCATCGCTGACTTAAGCAAGCCTTTTTGCGTGGATCAGGGCGAGGAAATACAAATCAGCGCCAGCATCGGCATTAGTTTGTATCCGCAACATGGGGGCAATCCTGAGCTACTGATGGACC
Organism: Methylobacter sp.; assembly: GCF_023227905.1. Taxonomy (GTDB): domain Bacteria; phylum Pseudomonadota; class Gammaproteobacteria; order Methylococcales; family Methylomonadaceae; genus Methylobacter_A. Next base: position 23,394 of record NZ_JALOCF010000050.1, read on the forward strand.
ATGCCGATACGGCGTTGTATCAGGCCAAAGATGCGGGGCGTAGCTGCTTCGCTTATTTCTCGGAAGACTTTACGATTGCGGCTCGCGAGCGCATTGCGCTGGAATCGCGTCTACGGCGGGCGATTGAGCAACAGGATCTGTGTGTTTTTTATCAGCCGCAGGTAGATATTGCCAGCGGCCGCATCGTTGGCGCAGAGGCATTGGTGCGCTGGCTGGATCCGGTTGAGGGGCTGATTCCGCCGATCCGCTTTATCCCTATTGCCGAGGAAACCGGCCTGATCATCGCGATTGGCGAATGGGTGCTGCGGGAAACCTGCCGGCAAGGCCGACAGTGGCTGGATGCGGGGTTGCCACGGTTAAACTTGGCGGTCAATGTGTCACCCCAGCAGTTCCGGCGCAGCGATATTTGCGGCTTGGTTGCCAAGGTGTTGAAAGATACCGGTTTTCCGGCCAGTCAACTGGAACTGGAAATAACCGAAAGCGGATTGATGGAAAATCAGACTAACGCGACAGAGATTCTCAACTGCCTGCGCGGTCAGGGTATTCGGCTGGCTATTGACGACTTCGGCACCGGCTATTCATCGCTTGCTTACCTTAAGCACTTCCCATTGGACATGTTAAAAATCGATAAGAGCTTTATCGATGACATTCCTCATTTGCAATATGACATGGAAATTGCATCTACGATTATTGCGATGGGGCATATTTTGGGCTTTAAAGTCTTGGCCGAAGGCGTGGAAACGCCGGAGCAGCTGGACTTCTTGCGGGAAAAAGGCTGTGACATGTATCAGGGCTATATCAAAAGCCGCCCCCTACCTGCGGAAGAGTTTGCAAAATTATTGGGTAAACCGACTGCGACCTTGATTAGTCGCCAAGAGATGCCGCAACTGTAATCTGCTCCGTGCATAAAGGGCGGCCGGCTACCCAGCCGCCTATAAAGCTTTTCACCAGCAGTACAACCGCGTCTTCAACATCTTTAATCGCCATTGCGTCGAGTTCGCGGGCCAAGGATAAGCTACAGATTCCGTGGACACCGCTCCAGAGCGCCTGGGCTGCCTGTTTACCTTGTTGCGATGAACAGTCCGGCGCAAGTTGCGCAAACTGCGCCTCTACCAGGCTAAACATCTGCCTGATCTTCTCTTGATACCATTCAGGAGGCTCGGCGTCCCTGGCAAAAATCAGGCTCCACCGGTTAAAGTTTCGGCTGGCAAACGCTACGTAAGTCTTGGCCAAATCCGCAATATATTGCTCGGGAGAACACTTGGGCACTTGGTGCATCTGCTCAGTAAGGTCATCGACAGTGCTTGCGTTGATATGCATGACCAAGTCGGCCATATTGGCGAACACCATATAGATGCTGCCGACCGTATAGCCGATTTCCATGGCAATCCGGCGCGCTGTTAACGCCGCATAGCCTTCATTGACGATGATGGTTTCCGCCGCATCCGACACCATTTCCCTTATTTCGTCCAGACTGTGCTTGTTGCGTCTTGCCATGTTGTGCGCCTTTAGAAGATGAGTTTCAGATTACTGGGAGTCTGTTGTGTTGTGCAAAGTATTTGATTAAAAAATCCACAAACGTTGCCAATTTGGCCGGCAGAAAGCGTCTTTGCAGATAGGTGGCATAAATTTCCAGCGACGGTATGCGAAAATCCGGCAAAATCTCCACCAGCTTGCCCTGTTCCAAATAATTCATCACCGATAACTCAGGCGCCTGGGTTATGCCCATGCCCAACGCCGCCGCCTGACACAGCGCCCGGCCATTGTTTGAGGCAAAGTGCCAGTTTGCCCTGATTTTAACCTCTTCGCCACCGTCATTAAATATCCAGTAATCTCTATGTGGGGTATCCATGTAATGCAGGCAGCGATGCGCGCTTAACTCATCAATAGTTTGCGGTTCGCCGTATTCGGCAAGATAGCCGGGGGATGCATAAGTACACAATCGGGTTTGGGCGATTTTACGGGCAACCACGCCCAAATCAAGCGTATCGGTCACCAGAATGGACAAGTCGAAATGGCCTTCGCTTAAATTAACTTCGCTGTTATGTAAGGTCATCAAAACCCTGACGCCGGGATAGGTGCGTTGATACGCGTCAATGACAGGCACCATATAGAGTCCGCCAAAATCGATCGGCGCGCTGACTTTTAACGTCCCTTTTACCTGATGCCCCAGCTGCGAAGTGTATTCTTCCAACTCCGAGAAGTCGTCCAGCAGCTGTTTGCTGCGTTGATAATAGATTTTTCCCGCCTCTGTCATGCTTAGCCGCCGGGTTGTCCTGTTTAACAAGGCAACGCCTAAAGATTCCTCCAGCTGAGCCATATATTTGCTGATCATCATTGCCGAAAGATTCATTTCGCGCGCGACTGCCGCAAAAGTGCCCAACTCAACAATCCGGCAGAAGACTTGTGTGTTGTTTAATTTAGCCATAGCCGTCTCTTTATAAACTTTAAGTTTATATTGTATAACCCCGACAGCTATTTGAAACCTTGATTTATTAGAGTAGACTTTGAGACGGAGATAGTTCTTGCTACCGCTTGGTCTTTATCATTCCCCTTAGTGATCAAGAGCGAGCGGTTTTTTTTGCCCGACAATTATAATAAGAGGTGCTTATGAGTAAAATTCGTAATGAGGTTTTAGCAGCAAACAGAGACTATGTGAATGATTTCGGCGACAAAGGCGCACTGCCGATGCCGCCCGGAAGACACTTTGCTATCCTGACCTGTATGGATGCCCGATTGGACCCTGCCAAATACGCCGGTTTGGCCGAAGGCGATGCCCATGTGATCCGCAATGCCGGCGGCCGCGCCAGCGACGATGCGATCCGTTCGTTGGTTATCTCCTATAAATTATTAGGAACCCGGGAATGGTTTGTGATCCATCACACCGACTGCGGCATGGAAACGTTTACCGATGACATCATGCGCGGCCTGTTGGGCAGCAGCTTAAAAACCGCCTCTGTCGATGCCGACGGCTGGCACGATTGCTGCGAAGGCCCAGGATCTGCTGAAGGCAAATATATCGACTGGCTGACCATCAAGGATCAGGAAGAAAGCGTTCTGGAAGATGTAATCCGCATCAGGAAGCATCCGCTGGTTCCTGCCAATATCCCTGTTTACGGTTATATTTACGACGTTAAATCAGGCCGGTTAATAGAAGTACCCGCTGCAACACAAGCAGGCAGAGCTGCCTAATAACTGCTCAAGCATGCTCGCATCCTAGGGTGCGGGCATGGCCTGAAGCGCCCGCCGTATCCGCAAAGTGCATGAACTGTGCTTGCGTCCCCCTCATAAAAGTCTAAAATTCGCTTTCCTGCTAATTGCGACCGAAGTTTTGCACTTCCCGCTAACGACTTACCTTAACTGATGAACACCGAACTACTCGCCGTCGTTGACGAAAACGACCGCATTATTGACACCTGCGCACGTCATATCATCCATGCGACAGGCCTTAGGCACCGTGCAGTGCATATTCTGGTTTTTAGTGAGCAAGGGCAGTTGTTCCTGCAAAAACGCTCGATGAAAAAAGATCTCAATGGCGGCCTTTGGGACACCTCGGCGGCAGGTCATGTTGACGCCGGTGAAGATTACGATATCAGCGCCGCCAGGGAAATTGAAGAAGAGCTGGGCATCAGTGTTGCACACATGCTGGAACCGTTGTTTAAATTGCCGGCTACAGCGGCTATCGGCATGGAATTTATTCAGGTCTACCGCTGCATTCATAACGGCCCATTCAATCTGGCGCCCGACGAGATTGACGAAGGCGACTGGTTTAGCGTTACTGAAATATCAAAACGCATCGAGGCGGATGACCCGCTTCTGACCGAAGCCTTTAAAACCATTTGGCGACACTTTGAGGCATTGGCAATATGATCAGCCGAGCACAACTCAACGACTATTATCAGGCGCTGCTTCGTCCCGAAACCTATGCCGACTATTGTCCTAACGGCCTGCAAATAGAAGGCGCTGAGCGCATTGAACGCATCGCTTTTGCTGTGTCGGCAACCCGCGATTCCATTCAACAAGCTGTCGAAAACAAGGCCGATGCCTTGGTTGTGCATCACGGCCTGTTCTGGACATTTCACGGCGCAAAATCGTTGACAGGAACTTTCGCCCGGCGAGTTTTTCCGCTGGTAAAAAACAACATCAACCTGTTCGGCTATCATCTGCCGCTGGACGGGCATCCGGACATAGGCAACGCCGCGACCTTGGGGGAAATGATCGATTGTAGGCAGCAACAGCCCTTCGGCGATTACAAAGGCTCTGCGACCGGCATTAAAGGCGTGTTCGATCAGCCGCTAACCGCCATCGAGTTGCAGCAAAAATTGGCAGCCGTGCTCAAGCACAACGTCATCCTGGCAACGCCCGACAGTAGCGCGTTGATAAGGTCGGTCGGCATCATCACCGGCGGCGCCAACAGCGAGTGGCGCCTGGCCGAAAAAGAACGCCTGGATGCCTATATCACCGGCGAAATCAGCGAGCACGACTGGCACGAAAGCCAGGAGGCGGGCATACATATGTTGGCAGGCGGACACTATGCCACCGAGCAGTTCGGCGTCCAGGCATTGATGGACAAAACCCGGCAGCAATTTGCCGTGGAATGCTTCTTTATTGATAGCGAAAATCCTGCATAGCGATTAGCGAGCTGACAGGTTAGTTAGAAAATAGAACACGGATGACGCTGATTAGACGGGTTAACACCGATAAAACGGAGTTTCTTTATAACGATATTTAATATTGTGCAAAGCGCGGCCACCGGACCGATTCATTGTCCTTAATAAACATACAGCCTACTTGCTGCTGTCCCGTTCAAAGCAAGCTTTGAACTCCGGCGTTCAAGGAGTCCAAAGCTTGCTTTGGCTATAATCAAGAACCGTGTTAATCCGTCTAATCAGTGTCATCCGTGTTCTCATAATGAGCGGCATTCGTTAAGTGGTAAACTAGAGCACTTCCAACTTTGCGAGGCTGAAACGATGACCGATAAGCAAGCAACGATTCCCCGCGCGACAGCCGAAAATATCATTGCCGTACTGAGTTTGCTCGGCATCTGCAGTTATCTGGTGTTGCGCTATGCGCTTGATATTGGACATGAAGTTTATACGTTATCGCTGAATGCCGCTTTAAACTCGGCGGCTGCGGAAATTTACCGGGAACAATTTTCTTGCCTGATTGAGCTGGTGCAACTGCCGCTGCTTGCCGTGCTGGCGCTGGGCGGCATTCCGCTGGTTTATCAGCTTGGCGTGAAACTGGGGCAGGGCGATTGGGGTGCTGATTTACTGGCCGGCATGTCCATCGTAACAGCGGTTTTGCTGGATGAATACCTGGCCGGGAGTCTGGTGGTGCTGATGCTGTCCGGCGGCGTGGTGCTGGAATCCTACGCGGTGCGCAAGGCTTCGTCAGTGCTTGAGGCATTGGCCAAGCGCATGCCGTCGGTTGCGCATAGAAAATCGGGCGATCAGCTAGCCGACATCAGCACTGAGCAGGTCAATATCGGCGACACCCTGTTGATATTGCCGCATGAAATCTGCCCCGTTGACGGCACGGTGCTGGAAGGTTCCGGCACTATGGACGAATCCTATCTGACCGGCGAACCGTATATGATGTCGAAAGTCAGCGGTTCCCAGGTTCTTTCCGGTGCGATCAACGGCGATTCGGCTTTAACGATTCGAGCGGACAAGCTGGCTGTCGATTCACGCTACGCCAAGATCATGGAAGTGATGCAATCGTCCGAACAGTACCGCCCGAATATCAGACGGCTGGGCGATCAGTTGGGCGCGCTGTACACGCCGCTGGCCGTGATCATTGCATTGACTGCCTGGGCGGTCAGCGGCGATGTGGTTCGTTTCCTCGCCGTGCTGGTCATCGCCACGCCGTGCCCGTTGCTGATCGGCATCCCGGTCACGGTGATCAGTTCCATTTCGCTGGCCGCGCGACGCGAAATCATCATCAAGAATCCGGCCATTTTGGAAACCATCGGCACCTGCCGCACGGCAATTTTCGATAAGACCGGCACTCTGACTTATGGCCGCCCGTCGCTGACGGCGCTGGTTCCCGGCGAAGGGCATAGTGAGCGGGAGGTGTTGCTGCTGGTCGCCAGCCTGGAACGCTATTCCAAGCATCCGTTATCCCGCGCCATTATTGCAGCGGCGGAAAAATCGGCATTATCGTTATTAAGCGTGACCAATATCACCGAGCTGCCGGGGGAGGGGCTTAAGGGCAATGTGGCAGGGAAATGGATTCAGGTTACCAGCCGCAAAAAGTTCGTCGATCATGCCCCGGGTGCCGCCGAGATGTTACCACCTGTTACCGGCGGTTTGGAGTGCGTAGTGTTGATTGACGATGCCTATGCGGCGACCCTGCAATTCCGGGATGAAGTGCGCAACGACAGCTCATCATTCATTAACCACCTGCGGCCCAGCCATATGTTCGACAAGGTGATGCTGGTGTCCGGGGACCGGGAATCGGAAGTACGTTTTCTGGCCGACCAGGTCGGCATTGAGCACGTTTATTTTAGCCAAAGCCCCGAGCAGAAACTGGAACTGGTGCGTAACGAAACAAAATCGGCCAAAACCGTGTTCCTGGGCGACGGCATCAATGATGCGCCGGCGCTGACGGCTGCGACCATCGGTATAGCTTTCGGCCAGAACAGCGACATCACCGGCGAATCGGCCGACGCAGTGATCATGGACAGTTCATTGTTAAAAGTCGATGAGTTGTTTCATATCGGCGAGCGGATGCGTAAAATTGCGCTGCAAAGCGCGGTGGGCGGCATGGCGCTGAGTTTGATAGGCATGGTGTTTGCCGGATTGGGGTATTTGACCCCGGTGGCCGGAGCCATAATCCAGGAAGTCATTGATGTGCTCGCGGTATTGAATGCCTTGCGGGCGGCCATTGTGCCGAAAACGCTGTCGGATTTTTAAAAAGGAGTTCCCCATGCTGTTATATCATCGCGAAACACACAAGACTCATCGCGTCGGCTGGCTGCGTGCGGCTGTGCTGGGCGCGAACGACGGCATCGTGTCCACTGCCAGTTTAATCGTCGGCATTGCCGCTTCCCATGCGGCGCATCACGATATTGTCCTGGCCGGTGTTGCCGGGCTGGTCGCCGGGGCCATGTCGATGGCGGCGGGCGAATACGTCTCGGTCAGCTCGCAAGCCGATACCGAACAAGCTGATTTAAGGCGGGAGCGCAGAGAACTGGCTGAAGACGGCGAACATGAGAAAAAAGAGCTGGCAGCCATCTATATATTACGAGGGCTCGATCCGTTGCTGGCCGGGCAGGTTGCAGAGCAATTGATGAAACATGATGCGTTGGGCGCTCATGCCCGCGACGAACTCGGCATATCGGAAACGGGCAGCGCAAGGCCCGTTCAGGCGGCGCTAACGTCGGCCGCCACATTCGCCGTCGGCGCAGTGTTGCCTTTGTTGATAGTTCTGTTAGCTCCCGATACTGATTTAATCGTACCGGTGTCGTCCGCCTCCCTGCTGTTTTTGACATTGCTGGGCATGCTGGCGGCCTATAGCGGCGGGGCGAGCATCATGAAAGGCGCTTTTCGCGTTGCGTTCTGGGGCGCATTGGCTATGGGCCTGACCGCAGCCGTTGGCTCGGCTTTTGGAACGGTCGTCTGACACTGTGAATTGGCAGGTCTACATCATCCTTTGCACCGACGACTCGCTTTATACTGGTATCACCAATGATGTTGCCCGGCGTTTTAATCAGCATGCGGACAAGCAGGGCGCTAAATATTTTCGCGGCAGGCAGCCCAAACAGTTGGTGTATGTCGAAACCGGCCATGACCGCAGCTCTGCCAGTAAACGGGAAAGTGCCATAAAAAAGCTGCCCAGGCTTGAGAAGTTGCAGTTGTTGGATTCCGATATTAATCAAGTAATTGATTTCCTGATTTAAACTATTCACCACGAAGGACACGAAGAAAGACGAGTCAGAAAGATAGATCGTGGATGACACGAATAAACATGAAGCGTGACGGGATTTGTAATAACCGGCTGTAATTCGGTGAGGCGAACTGTAACGTGTTTGTCTGAATCGCAAAGCTCTACTGGTATTAGACGCAAAGTCCACAATGAAAAGGCAGGGCAAAAGCTTCGTGAGCTTCGTGTCTTCGTGGTGAATTCTCGCTGGTTCCCAAGTTAGCACTTGGGCGCCAGAAAACCCCACAAACCAGCATTAATAAACTATGTATTCAAAACAAGTATTCGATCAAGATTGCAGGCAGTGCCAACGGCTGGATAACTTCCTGTGTGAAGTTAAACAAAAGCACCCCGATTACCATGCACGTCCGGTTGCGCCTTTTGGCGATAGCAACGCCCAATTGCTGATCGTCGGCCTGGCTCCCGGCATGCATGGGGCCAACGCCACAGGCAGGCCGTTTACCGGCGATTATGCAGGGCTATTGCTTTATGAGGCGCTTTACGAGTTCGGCTACAGTAATCAAATAAAGTCCGAGTCATTGACCGACGGCTTGGCGCTTAAAAACTGCCGTATCACCAATGCCGTTAAATGCTTACCGCCGCAAAACAAGCCGACAGGCGACGAAATTAACCAGTGCAATGCTTATCTGTCCGCCGAATTAAAAACCTTGCCGGAGCAGGCGGTCATCCTGGCCTTGGGTTCGATTGCCCATCAGGCGGTGTTAAAAGCCTACGGGTTGAAATTGAGCAGCGCCAAATTTGCTCATAATGCCCAGCATGCCTTGCCGGATGGCCGCACACTGGTTGATTCTTATCACAGCAGCCGATATAACGTGCAGACCAAACGGCTGACAAAAGAGATGTTTGCCGACGTTTTCAGGACAATTGAACTGCAAAGTCCGAAAATCGCGTAGCCCTGAGTTGGCATTACAAAGCTCCGTATTCCGCAAGGCTTAGCCCCGTTCTAACGATGTGATGTTGCCGGACAATAGTAATTTTAAGTCAAGCCGTTTTCGGTCGAAATTGCCTATAAAATCCCGGAATTGATAGGTATTGGTACGAGTATTTCTGGTCCCAAGCGCATGTTATAAATTTTTCGATGCGAACATATTCGGCTCAGGAATCTCTCATTGATTCTCGCAGATACTCGATATAGCGATAAAGGCAATTATCAGTTCCTACTTTTTCGCTCGAAAGGTTCTATGCAACAGGGGGACAGCATGGCAAAAATTCTCGTTCTTTACTACAGCATGTACGGGCACGTAGAAACCATGGCTAAATCGGTGGCTGAAGGTGCGGGTAGTGTCCAAGGCACTGAAGTCATCATCAAGCGTGTACCCGATCTGGTGCCGGAGGACGTGGCACGCAAGGCTGGAGCCAAGCTCGATCAGGCGGCGCCGATCGCGGCGGTGGACGAGTTGCCGGAATACGACGCTATTATTTTTGGCACGCCGACGCGCTTCGGCAACATGTGCGCGCAGATGCGCAATTTTCTCGACCGGACCGGCAAGTTATGGGTAAACGGCAGCTTGATAGGCAAGGTCGGCAGCGTGTTCACATGTACGTCTACGCAGCACGGCGGACAGGAAACCACGATCACCTCGTTTCATTCCACATTGTTGCATCATGGCATGATCATTGTCGGCGTTCCCTATTCGTGCCAGGAAATCCTGAATATGAACGAAATCACCGGCGGCTCGCCCTATGGAGCGGGTGCCCTTGCTGGAGCCGATAACAGCCGCCAACCGTCGGAGAACGAATTAAAAATCGCCCGTTTCCAGGGAGCCCACGTTGCCAATGTGGCTAAAAAGCAATCGGCCTGACAAGTGTTTGGGCAGGGCGGCACTACTTAAGTGTTGCGACGTGCGCTGTAAAGAACCCGTAACGCAGAGGTCCGGAATCATATCCAATTGCCACTGTTTTTCAGGGTTGCAGCTGATCTGCGCCAACATCAACGCTATGCAAAGAAATCGCAGGCTTCGTGTTACCAATAGTCCGGTATGCATCTGACAGATTCAATAAATGACCGGTTCAACCCGGTTAGCTACGGTTTAAAAAGTCCGCTATCGAAATCCTCAATGGCTTGCCGGATTTCTTCCTCGGTATTCATTACAAACGGTCCATAACCGGCTAACGGCTCATTGATCGGTTCGCCGTTCATGGCCAGCATAGTCGTGTCTTTAAATGCAGTCAGGGTAATCGTTTTGCCTTTTTGTTCAAAAAACGCCAACTCGGCGTCGCTCATTGTTACTGAGTTATTGATTTTTACATTGCCTTTCAACGCAAACAGCATTGTGGTGTAGTTTTCGGGAAAATTAAGCTCAACAGTTTGCCCGGCCGGCAGGCGCAGCTCCCATAAATTAATCGGGGTATAGGTGTTTGCCGGGCCTTTAACGCCTTGATAATCGCCTGCGATAATTCGCATGATGCTGCCTTGCTCATCCAGCGTTACTGCCGGAATTTGGCTGTTGGAGATAGACTGATAGTGCGGATCGACCATCTTGTATTTTGCCGGCAGGTTGACCCAAAGCTGGATCGCTTCAAAGGTTCCGCCTCGCTGAGTAAACGCGGTGGAATGCATCTCTTCATGCAGAAGGCCCTTGGCCGCTGTCATCCATTGCACGTCGCCGGGACAGAGCCGACCGCCATTGCCGGCGGTATCAAGATGCTCGACTTCACCTTGATAAACAAGGGTAACGGTTTCAAATCCCCGGTGCGGATGAAAGCCTACGCCTCTTGGTTTCGATGCCGGCGGAAATTCGGCGGGCCCGGCATAGTCCAGCATCAGGAACGGGCTCACTTCGGCATCCGGCGTATTGTAGGAAAACAGCGTGCGAACCGGAAAGCCGTCCCCGACCCAATGAGAATGATCGGCGCGGGTGATTCGATGTAATTGTTTCATCGTTTTAGTCCTTATCGTTGATCAGCGAGATTCTTTATCGTTCCTACGCTTCTGAGACTGTGAAAGTATTATAAAAATCCACCTTAAAAACCTTTTAACTATTTTTAAGTTATTGATTTTTTGTTAAGTGCCGGAGTACAAACCTAGGTTTGTACTCCAAATTATTAATACTTTCACAGCCTCTTCTGCGTGGGAATGCCGTTCCAGACGCTCTGCATTCATGCCACCCCTATAGGCTATTCCCTGCGAAAGCTCCGGTACTCGGCGCGGCATGCGGGATTAAATTCATACCGCCGGCCGGTTGCCTCCATTTTTGCACAGCATTTATTTACCTTAGCTGCCACGCGTCGCGTGGGAGTGTAACCCCGGCCCGGCGTTACAAACCTCGTCCGAAACGTTTAATACGGCTATCATTAAAACCTGCTTATTAATCCGGGCAGCAGGTTAATGCCTGAACTTGGCCGCTTCTTCGGAGCCGCCGGTGGTATCGCCTTCGCTGTAGGAATGAGCGCCGACTCCGGCCAATTTGCCGGCATCGACGATCAGGTATTCATCGCGGATCGGCCTGCCTTCGAACCAGCATTCCAGTACCTCCCGGACACCGGCAGCATAGCGGGCTTGCGCGGACAGGCTGGTGCCGGAAATATGCGGCGTCATGCCATGATGCGGCATGGTCCGCCACGGGTGATCTTGCGGCGCCGGTTGCGGGAACCAGACATCGCCCGCATAACCCGACAGTCGGCCGTCTTCCAAGGCGCGGGCGATCGCGTCACGGTCGCAGATTTTGCCGCGGGCGGTGTTGACGATATAAGCACCGCGTTTCATCTTGTCCAGCAACGCATCGTCGAACATGTGTTCGGTTTCCGGGTGTAACGGGCAATTAATCGTTACGACATCGCAAACCCGCACCATCAATTCAACACTGGGATGCCAGATCAGGTTTAGTTCCTGCTCGATCTCAGGCGGCAAGCGGTGACGGTCGGTGTAATGCAGTTTGACGTCGAACGGTTTTAAGCGCCGCAGCACCGCCAGACCGATACGGCCGGCAGCGACGGTGCCGACTTCCATGCATTCCAGGTCGTAAGAGCGCGCCACACAGTCGGCGATATTCCAACCGCCTTTGACAACCCACTGATAGGATGGAATGTAATTGCGTACCAGGCTTAGAATCATCATCACTACATGCTCGGCGACACTGATACTGTTGCAGTAGGTGATTTCGGCGACAGTAATGTTGTGATCCATTGCCGCCTGCAAGTCGATATGGTCGGAACCGATGCCTGCGGTGAGCGCCAGTTTTAGTTTCGGCGCTTTGGCGATGCGTTCGGCGGTTAGATAGGCCGGCCAGAACGGTTGCGATATGACAATGTCGGCATCGTGCAGCTCTTGATCGAAGCGCGAGTTATCGCCATCTTTATCGGAAGTCACCACCAGCGTATGGCCCAGGCTTGCCAGATAACTTCTTAAGCCCAGTGCGCCGGAAACACTGCCAAGCATCTGGCCGGGAATGAAATCGATGGACTTGGGCGTAGGGGCGGTTTGGCCGTCGGGATAAGACTTGATCTTGGGTATCGAGTCGCGAGGATAGGATTGCGGATAACCATCAATCGGATCGTCGTAAAGTACGCAAATAATTTTTGCCATTTTTCTGCCTCAGATGGTTTTATCCTAGCCAACAGTTGGCATGGAAATGCCGTTACAGGTTAGAAAAAACAAGGCATTCGTACAATATGCAAGAGTACTTACAGGCGTTTGGCCGGGCAGCGGAAAGCGTTTTGAAAAGCGGCGAAATTATGTCTGCTGAAAGTCAACAGCTGTCGGCGCCCATGGCCTCCAGTGGTTGAGCGATGATCGGATCGCGCGTTTTGGTTTTTCGTTGCTGGCGCGCTCAGCGGTGAACCGGGGGCGGGTCCAATGCTGTTTCTAAGTGCCCGGTTTTCACTTAGCGCAGACACTTAGCGCAGACAATCGCAGCGCGTCGAGACTCATGAACCGAAAGATGATGCAGGAACCAGCCGCAGATCAGTTTTGCTTCTTCGAACAGGTGAGCCACGCCGGAAATGATCTCCAGTCGATGTTTAACCGGCAGTTGCTCGGCCGCCTGTTGATTAAGCTCGAGCGCGACTTTGTCTTCCGTGCCCAGAATCAACAGCGTAGGCGCTTTGATCCTTGCAAGATGCGACAGGGCCTGATCCGGTTGCTTGCCGCGCGACACCACCGCAGCTACCTTGTCGGCATGTGCGGTGGCGGCACCCAGCGCCGCTGCCGCGTTGGTGCTGGCTCCGAACAATCCGAGCGGCAGCGCGGCTGTTGCTGTTTGCCGGCTCAGCCAGTCAATTACGCCGATCAGCCTCTCGGTTAACAACTCGATATCGAAGCGAAATTCACGGTTGCGTTGATCGAGGTCTTCTTCCTCCGGCGTCAACAGGTCGAATAGTAAGGTGGCAATCCCGGCCTCGTTCAGGATTTCGGCGACGAAGCGATTGCGCCGGCTGAACCGGCTGCTGCCGCTCCCGTGGGCGAACACCACCAGCCCTTTCGTAGGTTTAGGAGTAATGAGAAGGCCGGCCAGGGAGAAGCCTTCAAACGCTATGCTGACATCGACAAAAGTAGGGGGTCTGGCAGGGCAATCGCGCTATATTTTCCTTTTCCCAAAGATCAGTTCGGCGCGATAACAATCACTCAAACAAGCACGCAGTTTTCGTTGGCGTAGGCTGTCTTTGCTGGGGCCGTTGTTATTCAACAAATTCAAGGCCGCACGCCGGATTAATGCCAGGTTTTCCGGCGAATGATCTTTTCGGGCCCGGTTGTTGTCTTCCCCGAACTGCACATCCAATACCCAATGCTGCTGGTTCTCG
>NZ_JALOCF010000051.1 GCF_023227905.1 Methylobacter sp.
TTAACATTTTTTATTAAAGTGTCGCTGCCGCGACGGTTTATTTTTAATCGGGTTCTCGCACCCGAGGGCGAGTTACTTTCTTTTGCTTCGCCAAAAGAAAGTAACCAAAGAAAAGGCGACCCCGGTTGCCGCTTAGTTCACTCGGCACATCCTTGTGCCTCGCCCTGTGGGTGCTACGCATGCAAACCGGCTATCCTGCCGATTTGTCCTGTGCTCCTCGCTTTTGTCGAGGGTCAAGAAGGGGCTCCTGCCCCTCTGCTGACGTGCGGCATCCCTGCCGCACCCCTTAACGGGCTATTCTCGACAAAAGCTCCGGTGCTCGGCGCGGCATACGGGACAAAAATCATCCGTGCGTAACATCAGTTATTAGAAGGAATAATTAACAACAAGTTGTTAATTACAATTTAATGGCATAGCATTGTTTCCATGCTTACAACATTACGTAAATTTACCGTTATCTTTCTGGCAATACTGCAATTGATTGCACCGTTGGTGCATGCGCATGCCGGAGAGAAAACTTCAGATTTGGGACTGCATGTCCCCGGTCTTGAAAGGTATGGCATTAAGCATGACACCCTGATGTCTTCGGCAGTCAATTATGATTTTCATGTTGACGGCATCATAGTGGGCGTCGATGCCGGCATGAAAGACAATCAGTCTAATGCCGTTGTGGATTCGGATGACAGCCACTATCCGCATCAGCAGGCTGCCACCGTTAAAACCACGCTATCCCCTTTTGATGCCAATTTCTCTCCGCAAACAGCACAGTTTGTTTGCCGGTTGCTTATTCCATCGCTATCCCCTCGCGCGCCTCCCGCTCAATAATCCCCATTTTTGTATCGATGTTGCCCTGTAATATCGGTATGCAGTTGTACGTTACTTTTTTATAAAAATTATAAAACGCGGTTAGCACCGCATCGAGTCCGACTTATGTTTTTTTTGAACCTTTCCAGAAGGCTCATCCCTCAGTTCCTGCTAGGGAATATGGTTTTTTTTGCGGCGATAACGCTCAGCTTTGCCGATTCGGAATACGTTGTCGAACATCATGACCCGATCGAGAGCGACACAACGTTAAGCGTGTCAAAAGTCGTCGATTTAACGCTGGAGAAATATCCGGATGCGACCTGGCTTAACTCTCTGGAAGAAGAAGCGGCGGCGCTAGCGCAAAGAGGCGATAGCTGGACAGCCGGCGCATCGCTAGCCGGGCTTCGTTTTCAGGAAGCGACCAGCGGTACCTTGCATTATATTGATGCCGCAGTGGAGGTGCCGTTATGGAATATAGGCCAGCGCGATGCCGAACAAAAAACGGCAAAGCTGGCTCAAAGCAGCACCCTATCGCAGGCGGAAGCGGTCAAGCTACGCGTGGCGGGACTGGTCAGAGGGGCTTTATGGAATATGGCACTGGCCGGATTAAGTTATGAACAGGCAAAAATCGAGCTCGATATCACGGATCAGTTAGTAGCCAAAGTGCAGCGGCGCGTTGAGCTGGGCGATTTGCCCAGAGCCGATTTATTGCTGGCGCAATCGGAGTCGCTGCAAAAACGCTCGGCGGTAACTCAAGCTGAAGCCGAGTTAATGCATGCCCGCAAACGTTATACCAGCATCACGCAAATGACCAAAGTACCCGGCGATTACCAGGAAAAGCTGGTTGAGCTAACCGAGATTCAGCAAAACCATCCGGCTTTGGCGGCCCTTAACAGCCAGATCGAACGCAAACAGGCGGAGCTTAATGCGATTAAATTGACGGGCTCCGGCCAGACTAACGTCGCGGTCGGCATCAACAGCGACCGGTTCACCAACGATCCCCGCAGCAACATGACGGAAAGCTTCAACATCGGCGTGACTGTGCCTTTCGGCGGCAGCGCGCATCTGGCGCCGCAGGTTGCCGCCGTTAATGTCGAGCTCAATAAACTGATTGCAGAACGTGAGCAATTATTCCGCGATCTGGAACAGGCGCATCACGAAGCTGAGCATAACCTGGAAGTCAATCGGGTCGAGCTGGGTATCGCCAATGAATTAAAGCAGGTGGCCGAAGACCATTTCAAAATGACCCAGGCAAGCTTTTCGGTCGGGGAAATTAACCTGATGGATTTGTTAAGGATCCAGTCCAGAACCCAGCAAGCGGTATTAAATGCCAAGCAGCGGTCGGTCATGTTGCAGCGCGACATAGCGCTTTATAACCAGGCTGTAGGAGTTACGCCATGAGAATATTTATCGTCCGTGCTGCAATGCTGTTGTTGCTAAGCGTAATCGGTTTAGGCGGTTATGCCGCTGAAAATGTCATTCAAATTTCACAGGAAAATCTTGATGCCCTCGGCGTGAAACTGGGCAAGCTGGAACCTGTTACGCAATTTCCGGTGCTATCCGCTCCAGCTAAAGTGGTGATTCCGCCGGCGCAGGAATACATCGTCAGCACATCGCAGGGCGGAGTTATTGAAAAACTGAATGCGGCGGTCGGCGATAAAGTCGCCAAAGGGCAGGTTTTAGCCCAACTGAACAGTCCGGACCTGCTGACGCTACAGCGGGAATACCTTAAAGCTGACAGCGCTCTGCAGCTGGCTTCGGCAATTTACCAGCGGGATAAAAAGCTGCTACAGGAAGGCGTGATTGCCGACCGGCGCTGGCAGGAAACCAGCAGCGAATACCATTCCGCTGTTTCCGAGGCGGATGAACACAGGCAATTGCTGGAAATTGCCGGAATGACGGTCGGTGAGGTTGAGAACTTCCGCAAGACGCACCGCTTGACCCGGCAGCTCAATATCCGCGCGCCCATTGCCGGTGTGGTCATGGAGCGTTTGGTCGTGGTCGGGACGCATATCGACATCATGGAGCCGCTATTCCGCATCGCCAACCTGGATGAGCTTTGGCTGGAAATCGCCATTCCTCAGGAACGCGTGGGCGACATTAAAATCGGAGACCGGGTGCTGATCGATAACTCCGATGTCAGTGCAAAAATCACCCTGTTGGGGCAAAGCGTCAATCCTGAAAACCAATCAATTCTGGCTAGGGCGATCCTACAAAAGCACAATCTGGAGTCTTTACGGGCCGGGCAGCGGCTCAATACCCGGATTATCCAGTCTAGCGACAAGGCGGCGTTTAAAATCCCTAATACCGCCATTGCCCAAAACGAAGGCAAAGCTTTTATCTTTGTCCGTACGCAACAGGGATTTGCGGTGACTCCGGTCACCGTCGTCGGCAAACAGGATAACGATTCGGTTATCAGCGGAGAGTTCGCCGGCAACGAAGACATCGCCGTCCAGGGCGCGGTTGCGCTCAAAGCCAACTGGCTGGGGCTGGGGAGCGACGAGTAATGGCTAACCTGATTCGTTTTGCGCTGGGCCAGCGGCTGATGATGCTGCTGCTGGTCGGCCTGCTGGCAGGCGGCGGCTATTACGCCTTTAAGAACATTCCGATCGACGCCTTTCCGGAAGTGTCGCCGACGCAGGTCAAGATTATCGTCAAAGCGCCCGGCATGACGCCTGAAGAAGTTGAAGCGAGGATTACCGCGCCGATCGAAGTCGAGCTGCTGGGCATTCCGCACCAAACCATGCTGCGCTCCATCGCCAAATACGCGCTGACCGATATTACCGTCGATTTTGAAGAAGGCACCGATATTTACTGGGCGCGCCAGCAAATTGCCGAGCGCTTGAATACGATGTGGGGCGATCTGCCCGCGGGTGTCGAAGGCGGCATCGCGCCGATGACCACGCCGTTAGGCGAAATGTTCATGTTCAACGTCGAAGGCGGCGGCTTAAGCTTGATGGAACGCCGCAGCTTATTGGACTGGGTGATACGGCCTGCGCTGCGGACGGTGCCCGGCGTTGCCGATGTCAATTCATTGGGGGGCATGGTCAGAAGCTTTGAGGTCATGCCCGATAATATCCGGATGTCGGCCAGAAACATCAGCATGGCCCAACTGACAAGCGCATTGGAAAACAATAATCGCAATGACGGCGCAGGTCGCATGACCGACGGCGAAGAGGCCCTGATCGTCCGGGCCGAAGGCCGCATCAAGACCCTGGACGATGTCGGCGTCATCGTGGTCGGCAACAAAAACGGCATTCCGATTACCGTCGCCGATGTCGCCACCATCAAAATCGGCGCGCTGACCCGCTACGGCGCCGTCAGTAAGAATGGCGAAGGGGAAGCGGTT
Source organism: Methylobacter sp. (assembly GCF_023227905.1). Lineage (GTDB taxonomy): Bacteria > Pseudomonadota > Gammaproteobacteria > Methylococcales > Methylomonadaceae > Methylobacter_A. The sequence continues at coordinate 4,154 of NZ_JALOCF010000051.1, forward strand.
ACCGGGCTGGTGCTGAGTTTGCGCGGCGCGAATGCCCGGCAAACCATCGCCGGCATAGAGGAAAAATTGGCTGAAATCAGCCCCGGTTTTCCTAAAGGCGTTGAAACCAAGGTTTTCTACAATCGCGGCAACCTGGTGGACAAGGCGGTGGACACGGTTTTGCACGCCCTGCTGGAAGCCATCGCGCTGGTCATCATTCTGCTGATCCTGTTTTTAGGCAATTTGCGCGCCGCATTGGTTGTCGCGCTGGCCTTGCCGCTGGCGGCGCTTTTCACCTTTATTTTGATGAACTATATGGGCATGTCCGCCAACCTGATGAGTTTGGGCGGTCTGGCGATTGCGATCGGCATGCTGGTTGATGCCGCCGTGGTGGTAGTGGAAAACCTGATCACCCATTTGGCGCATGCCGAAAAAGCCCAGCGCCTGCCGCGTCTGCATGTGATTTACCGGGCCACCCGCGAAGTTGCGGCACCCGTGGTGTCCGGCATCCTGATTATCATCATCGTGTTTTTACCGCTGCTGACCTTGCAGGGGCTGGAAGGCAAGTTATTTACGCCGGTGGCTTTGACCATCGTATTTGCGCTCAGCGGCTCCTTGGTGCTGTCGCTGACGGTAATTCCGGTGATCGCCTCTTACCTGTTGAAAGAGGTATCGCACGAAGAACCCTGGCTGCCCAGACAGTTGCAAAAACTTTATCAGCCCGCTTTAGTCTGGTGTATTGCCAACAGCAAAAAGGTATTCATTGGCGCTGGCTCGCTGTTGGTTCTGACCGCGCTGGTCTTTACCCAGATTGGCAGCACTTTTATGCCGACTCTGGATGAAGGCGACATCATTCTGCAATTGGAGAAACTGCCGTCGATTACGCTGGACCAGTCCGTGGCCCTGGATATTCAAGTGCAGAAAAACTTGCGCAAAAATATTCCGGAAATCATCGATATCGTCGCCCGCGTCGGCTCCGACGAGTTAGGGCTCGATCCGATGAGCCTGAACGACACCGATACGTTTTTGATACTCAAGCCCAAAAACGAATGGCGCATGGACAGCAAGGAGCAATTGCAGGATGAGATCCGCAAAGTCATGGCGCAAACGCCGGGCATTGCCTTTCAGTTTACCCAGCCGATTGAGATGCGCGTCTCGGAAATGCTGACCGGAACAAGAGGCGACGTGGCCGTCAAATTGTTCGGCACCGATCTGGCCGTGCTCAATGAAAAGGCGAAGCAAATAGCGGACTTGCTGAGCAATATCACCGGCTCCAGCGATGTCTTCGTCAAGCAGAATGAGGGCATGCAATTTTTGCAGTTGACCATCGACAAATCGGCGGCAGGGCGCTTGGGCCTGGACAGCGATAGCATCGAAACGCTGCTGCGGGCGCAAATAGAAGGCCTGAAGCTGGGCATAGTCCAGGAAGGCATCAAGCGCACGCCGTTGATTTTGCGCGGCGACAGCAATACCGCCACGTTTGACAACCTGCAAATCACCTTGCCGGATGGCGGACAGGTGCCGGTCACAGCGGTTGCCAAAATAGAAAAAGTGGAAGGCGTGGTATCGGTGGGCCGGGAGCATGGCCAGCGCTTTGTGGTCATCACCAGCAACGTGCTGAACCGCGATTTGGTCGGTTTTGTCGACGAAGCGCGCAAGGCCGTTGCCGAGAAAATCGAATTGCCGACCGGTTACACCGTTGAATTCGGCGGCCAGTTCGAAAACCAGCAACGCGCTGCGGCGACATTGTCGGTGGTGGTGCCGGTGTCGCTGGGCTTGATCTTCTTATTGTTGTTTTCAACATTCGGCTCGATTCGCCAAGCCGTATTGGTGCTGTCCAATATCCCGCTGGCAATGGTCGGCGGCGTGTTTGCGTTGTGGTTATCCGGCGAGTATTTGTCGGTACCGGCATCGGTCGGTTTTATCGCGCTGCTGGGGATTGCCGTGCTGAACGGCGTGGTCATGGTCAGTTATTTTAACCAGCTGATAGCAACCGGCATGGACCTGGTTAAGGTGGTGCTGGTCGGCTCGTCCCGGCGTCTGCGCCCGGTGCTGATGACCGCCAGTATTGCGGCGTTCGGCCTGATTCCGTTGCTGTTCGCAACCGGGCCGGGGTCCGAAATTCAGCGCCCGTTGGCTATCGTGGTCATCGGCGGCCTGGTGTCATCGACTTTTTTAACGTTATTTTTATTGCCGATTCTATTCAAATTATTCGGCTTGTCACCGGAGGCCAAGCAATGAACACCAAGGAATATTTAATCACTCTTAACGTGCCGATCAGCCTGGAAGAAGCGGTGGTCGATAGCCTGTTGATGCTGGAATCGGAGCACGGTTTCAGCAGTTTCCCGGTCAGTTCCCACGACCATAAAAATGAAGGCCTGTCGCTGGCAGAGCAGGTGACCGGACGGCAGAAAAAAGTCCGTTTCCAGATGTACGTGCCGGAGCAGGGCTTGGCCCAATTATTGGATCAACTAAGAGCGGAGTTTTCCGGCTCGGGGATCAGATACTGGGTGCTGCCGGTGGCTGAGAATGGGTTTATTTAGAGTGTTCCTGTGAAGTAGAGCCGCCCTATGAAGGCGACATTGCAGGCCGGAATAAATCCGCCCAAGCGCAACGACGGATGGATATTTCCGGCATTCGTGCTATTCAGGACGTTGGAAATTAGACCTTCCAGGTTTCTAAAACCTGGAAGGTCTGCATACCGATATGCTTATCGTCCTACGCAAGCAGTGAAGTTAATAAAGGCCGCAGATTATGCAATTGGCGTTGCTTAGTCAGCCTGTTGGCGATGACGATGCTTTTCAGCTCGGTCAATGCCTGCTCGAACACGTCGTTGACGACCAGATAATCGAATTCGTTGTAGTGACTCATTTCGGTTACCGCATCGCGCATCCGGCGGGCAATAATCTCTTCGCCATCCTGTCCCCGGTTTCTGAGGCGCTCGAATAGAACTTCCGTCGATGGCGGCAGGATAAAAATGGAAAGACTGTCAGGCAGCAGTTTTTTAATTTGCTCAGCGCCCTGCCAATCGATTTCAAGAACCACATCCAAACCCCGGTTCAAGTTTTCTTCGACGGTTTGCTGCGCTGTGCCATAGAAATTATCGAATACCTGGGCATGTTCAAGAAATGCCTGTTCTTCCTGCATGACTTGAAATTCTGCGACGCTGACAAAGTAATAATCCTGACCATGAGCTTCGCCGGGCCGCATCTTACGAGTAGTATGGGACACCGATACGGTCAGGCCATCCAAATCGGCAACCAGTTGTTTAACCAGGCTGGTTTTGCCGGCGCCGGACGGGGCGGAAATAATATAAAGTTTGCCGATGTTCATAAAGTTTAAGATCAAAGGGTCAAGGTCGAAGCGGAATAGATAGAGGTTTTGATTTGTAGTGACAAATCAAAAGTCCGCATGATACAGGATGCTACCGCTTGGACAAAGTAACGGTTAGCGCTAAGGGTGCTTTTCCGGCAGAATAAATGACAGCGGCTTTCTGTCACTGACTGAAACGCCTCATTAATCATAAAGCAGGATCAACGAGCTATAACCATTCGGACGTCATCCGCAATCTTGACGGTGCAGGCAGCTTCCGCGCCAACCGGCTGCTGGACTTCGCAGGCCCGGAGTGGTTCGAATCATTCTACTACCGCACTTATTATCGGGGCGTCGGTCACGAGGATGCGGTCTGGGTGGCCTTTCCGGTAAAGGATGCCGGATCTTGGTTCGGCATATTCCGCGGTCTGGAGCATCTGATGTAGTGCAAAAACAAACAACTTCCAAGCAGGGGTTTGAAAGTTGTTGCCGTGTTGTTTGTTACCTATGAATCAACGAAACCTCGGTAATTGATCCTGTACAACTCACAGGAATAAGGAGAATGAAGCTTTTGCATGAAAGCCATGGACGGGCTGTAGTAGTGCAATGCAGAAACAGTGTAGCGGTATACCGAAAGGCCAAATCCACCCACGCTGTCGTTATTCGGCAATAAAATGGTTTTGATAATCGACCAAAGCCCGTCTAATCACCTCATGCGCTTCATCCCGTCCGTAAACATTGGTTATTTCGCAGGTGCTTTGTTCGCTCGGCAGTTGTTTATAGGTCAAAAAATAATGTTTCAGGCGGTTGATATAAGATTCGGGGCAGTCTGATACGTCACGCCACTGCCTGTAAAACTCGTCGCCTTTCATGACTGCAATAATCTTGTCGTCTGCTTCTCCGTCGTCGATCAAACGAAATCCGCCGATAGGTATTGCCTGTAAAAGAATATCGCCATGGGTCACGCTGCGCTCGCTCAAAACGCAAATATCCAGCGGGTCGCCATCACCTTTAGTAACCTGTTTGCCGGATTTTAGCGCGGCATATTCGGCAACCCGATCCGCACAGAAGGTTTGCGGAATAAACCCGTAAAGTGTCGGAACCGTGTTGGAATATTTTTGCGGCCGGTCGATTTTCAGATACCCGGTTTCTTTATCGATTTCATATTTAACGGTATCCGACGGGACGATCTCGATAAAGGCCGTCACGATGTCCGGTGTATTGTTGCCTGGACTGATGCCATGCCAGGGATGCGCTTTATATTGTATATTCATGAGTAATGGTTCTTTGTTTAAAATGTGTAATGTCTGCTCCTGTCTTGACCGCTAAACAGAAATCGGTGCCTTGATGTGTTCATGTGCCTGATAATCGATCACTTCAAAATCCTCATATTGATAATCGAATATCGATTTCGGCCTGCGCTTTATTTTTAGGGTCGGCAGCGCATAAGGCTTACGGGTTAACTGCAAGTTAGCCTGCTGCTGATGGTTCAGGTATAAATGCACGTCGCCGCCGGTCCAGATAAAATCGCCTACTTCCAAGTCGCACTGCTGGGCAACCATATGGGTCAGTAACGCATAACTGGCTATATTGAACGGCAAACCCAAAAATGTGTCGCAGCTGCGCTGATAGAGCTGGCAAGACAGTTTGCCGTCGGCCACATAAAACTGGAAAAACGCATGACAGGGCGCCAGAGCCATTTTGCCTTGCGCCACATTCTGCTGCGGGCTGATGCTTTCATCCGGCAAATCCGCGACATTCCAGGCGGAAACGATCATCCGGCGGCTGTTCGGCGTTGTTTTAAGCTGCTCGATGACTTGCTGAATCTGATCGATATGCCGCCCGTCAGGTGTCGGCCATGAACGCCACTGGTGGCCGTACACAGGGCCTAAATCGCCTTTGTCATCGGCCCATTCATTCCAGATATTGACATTATGCTGATGTAAAAAACTCAGGTTAGTGTCGCCGTTTAAGAACCAAATTAACTCATAAATGATCGATTTTAAATGTATCTTTTTAGTGGTTACCAATGGAAAGCCTTCCGCCAGCGGAAAACGCATTTGATGACCGAAAATGGACAGCGTGCCGCTACCCGTTCTGTCGCCTTTGGGATTTCCTTCAGCCAGGATTTTATTGAATAGTTCTAAATATTGCTTCATGCGTTTTGATGACTATGGGTTTTTAACAAAACTTACGGGTCTGTTTGATGTTCTCTGGCTAGATTATTCCGCTCTTTTAATAAGTGGCGTGTAACAGACTATTCCATTCAATTTTCTATGTGGAATTTGGTCCGGGTTAACTTGGACAGGCAACACAGCGACGTAAGCGCCGCCTCATAATTATTATCACTCTTTGTAAAATCACTTTTAAACAGCGGACGCTTACGCTCAAAACTGGATTAACCATCCCGCTGGAGTTTGAGGGTAAATTCTGTAAAGCCGGCTAGAATGGTTTATCCCTGTTTCTTGCGCAATACATTCCAAACAAATATCCCAATATATAGACTAGGGCATTGATGCTTCTTGTTCAACTTGGTTTTGCCGTTACGCGAACGTTGTTTTGCAAATAAACGCTGCTGCCAACTCCAGGCCGCGGCGGAATCAAAACGTAAAACTCCCGGTTCGGGTAAGGATCATAAACTGATTACAACCTCAATTGCACTACGTAGTGGTGCTAATTCTTTACAATTTTATCATGTTTAAAAGTAGACCGAGCAAATGCCGGCGCTGGAGGTTTTTGCTTATGCATCTTGAACCGCCTGGACCATTAACTGATTTTGCGGCAGCCGGCAAATACCACAGCCGGAATGAATTGCCTAGGCATCACCTTAAATATTGCTAATGCTCATCCGTATTCGTACTAATAGAAATCCATTTATTGCTGAGTCTATATTGTCAGCCACTGATTAAATATTGGTCAATATTTACAGCAAATATCACTGCATAAGCCCTTGCTTTATGTTGCTTTTAAGTTTGTCAAAAATCTTGGACATCAAGGAAGACTTTTAGATTTCTATATTAATTATTTTCACGGAAGTGGTCGGTAAATACGTCAAGAATGTTAAATAAGTTCTTGCTAATGCCGAGTAGTTTTTTGCAAAAATATTATAGGGAACTAATATGCGCCAGTCTGAATTACAGTCATGGGAGAATAGCAATCAGGAAGAATTAAACGGTATAAAAAACTGGATTAAAGAATTTCTATGTAGCCCTCATCCATCATTGGGCCGTGCAGGGAGCGTTTGCCCATTCACTAGAGAGGCAATTAATAAAGATACTATTTATTTTTCCCTTGAAAAATATTTTTACCTAGATAAAGAGATTGAGATAAAAAAAATATCAAGCCAAATTGGACTGTTTAAAGCACTTAAAGTTAATAACCATGAAGATTATAAAGTCATCATAAATGCCTATCCTTATCTTGATAAAAGCGAATACATTAAAATTGAATTGATCCAAAATGAATTAAAGCCGCTTTTTGTTGAAGAAAACTTAATGATTGGACAATTTTATCCAGGATGTAAAGAAAAAGGGCTTTGGAACGATAATTTTTTCCCTCTTGATAGCCCTATCAGTTTATTGGCTATTAGAAATATGGCGATAACCGATATTGCCTTTTTAATATCGACCCATTCTTTTGTGGAAAAATACTTGCAGGTATTCGGAAAAAAAGGAGAAGACTTTTTAATAAAATATATGGAACGCAAGGAATTATATAGTTAAAGAAGAAGTTCCCAGTCATCGTTTCTTTCTTATCCGGATCGATCTGTAAGCGACTAATCCATTGTCGATAATTTTATATTTGTTTTCAAGTTATTACGAAATTAAAGCTTACAATAATTATAAATATTATTATGTCATCAACAATACATACCATAAAAGAAAATCTCTACGTTAACTCTCTCTATATAGATAAATTAGGGCTATCATTTAACCAATTTATCGTAGTGTCAAAAGATAAAAGTATAACTCTAATAGAAACCGGCTTTAGAAAAAACTTTAATGAGGTATGTACAAACATGGCACGTGTTGGATTAATTCCTGAAAATATCCAAAACGTCATAGTGCCTCATTTCGAAGCTGATGAAATGGGAGCTGTGCCTGAAGTCTTAAAAATATCAAACAAAAAAATAAATTTATACGCTCATCCTATTTGCACATTCGGATTAAGTGATATTTTCGATGTAAAAGCAAAACCTGTAAAAGACGGTGAGATTATATCTGTCTTTGAAGGGTGCTCTTTAAAGTTCATACATACACAGCACGTTCATCAATGGGATAGCTTGGTTGTTTACTGGATCGAACAAAAAATATTATTTTCTTCGGATCTGTTCATACAAGGCGGTGAATTTACCGGTATAAATTCAAACAATTGCCTTAATGAAATAGTTAATTCAATAAAAAAAGATAATTACCTGCCTTCGCATAATCATCTGGTTAATGCCTTAAATAAAATAAGTAAAAATGACATTGAAACCATTTTACCGATGCATGGATCAGGTCTGTCGAATAATATTGATTTATATATAGAGTCATTAAAAAATCTAAATTTTGAGTAATTATCCCATGCTGGTAGGTAGCCGCACTTATTGATTGAAGAAAATGGGGGCCCTAATCTATAAACGTTTGGTGTGACTTAAATCATTTTTTTGGGTAATAGATAGAGTTCAGTTTTATGTTGTCCATTAACTTAACTCTTAGGTTCGGTTGAAGTATATTGGCAAGCAGATGAGACAATGAAAAATCAATTCAATATTAATGTCGCGGCGTCTAGTACTTTTCATTCCCATCATTTGTTACTGTGGTTTATCGGCGCACTCGATATTCCGGTTTTGAAGGCTAGTCTCGACGAATTAATTCGTCGCCATGAGATGCCTGAATTAATTTTTACCGAACTGAATGGCCAGCCAATATCAGAGCGTCAGCCTTTCCCGGTTCATTTAACGCTGGTCAACCACGAGATTAATCGACATATCCAGGCTGAGGCGGCTTTGGACGACAGCCCTCATGTGCAGGCAAAATTAATATCCCTAAAAGAAGAGAAACAGGTTTTGTTGCTGACCTTTCATCGGGTCTCCGATAGAGAGGAAACGGATGTATTGGCTCACGAACTCTTGGCGCTATATAGGCTATTCAGCGAAGGGCAACCTCCACCCGAGCTATTGTTCCAAGATACCGCTTTGGAACGCGAACGACTCCTATCTTACTGGAAAAGACAGCTGGCAGATGTGCCAACGCTGCATTTTCCCACGGATAAGCCTAGCCCTCCGGTACCGTCATTTCGAATAGAAAGCCAATCATTCAGCCTGTCTTCCACTGTAACAGAAGGGCTGAAAATCCTCAGTAAGCAGCAAAGCGTGACGTTGTTCATGACGCTGGCGGCGGCTTTTCAAGTGCTACTACACCGCTACAGTAGTCAGGACGACATTGTGATTTGCACGCAGACTGCGGCGGATAGTCATTTAGAGCTCGAAAACTTGAGCGGTTTTTTCGTCAACATTCTGGTGCTGCGGGCAGACTTGTCAGGTAATCCAAGCTTTCGTGAACTGCTGGCACAAGTGCGCGATATTACACTTGAGGCGCATGCCAACCAAAATGTCCCCTTTAAAAAACTGGCTGAGCTGCTCAATCCAAAACGCGATCCGTTGTTTCAGGTTATGCTCGTGTTTCAGGATACGCCGCAGTTAAACGAAATTACCCCGGAATTTCTACAGCTCGATAGCGAAGCCGTCAAATTCGACCTCACGCTAAAACTATCGGAAACCCAGTATGGCATGGTGGGGGCGGTCGAATACGCCATGGACTTGTTTGAAGCTTCGACCATAGAACGCTTAATCGGCCATTTTCAAACTCTTCTTAAAGGCATAACGACTCACCCGGAAGCGCATCTGTCGACGCTGCCCATGCTGACTGAACCTGAGCGCCAACAATTATTAATCGAATGGAATGACACGGCGATAGAATTTAGCGGCACCAAATTCATCCATCACTTGTTCGAAGAACAAGTTGAGCGCACACCTCATGCCGTGGCTGTGGTTTACCTTAACCAGCAGCTCACTTATGGCGAACTCAACGCCCGCGCTAATCAGCTGGCTCATTATCTGCACCATATCGGCGTTGAGCCGGAAGTGCTGGTCGGGATCAGTCTTGAACGATGTATCGACCAAGTAATCGCTTGGCTCGCTGTCCTTAAAGCCGGCGGCGCTTATGTGCCTCTTGATCCATCTTATCCAAAGGATATGCTGATATTCATGCTTGAAGACAGCGCCCCGTTAGCGTTACTGACCAATAGTCAGCATCAAGCACTGTACGCCGATATGCCGAATTGCCCCCGCCTGGTTGATTTATCGGCCAAGCTTCCCGTATGGGCAATCGCCCCCGATACCAATCCCGATCATAAAAGCGTAGGACTGAAGCCTGAAAATCTGGCTTATGTTATCTACACCTCCGGCTCCACCGGCAAACCCAAGGGAGCCCAAATAGTGCATCAAGGCCTGCAAAACCTGCTGCCGTGGTATATCAGGGAGGCGACACAGCTTTGTTGCGATGACGCGGTTTTGGTCGTGTCGTCCATGGCTTTCGATGCTACTCAAAAAGTCGTTTACGGCCCTTTACTGACCGGCGCCCGACTGGTCTTGGCAAGCGAACCGTTTGATCCTCAGGCAATCGTAAAACTGGCTCTCAAAGAACGTGCCGGCATGATAACCATCACCCCGAGCGGCTTTTACGCATTGATCGATGCCGGCGCTAACGGAGAATTGAGTACGCTGCGAAAGGTTTTTCTCGGCGGGGAACCGATGCAACCTTCCAAGCTGCTGGAACTGCCGGAACCACGGCCCGAATTTGTCAACTGCTATGGACCCACTGAATGCACGGTTATAGCGACCTCTTTCCGCTTACCCTCTGATCTTAAGCAATACCTCAATCGGCCTGTGCCCATTGGAAGACCCATCTGGAATGTCCGGATTTACATCCTGGATAACCATCGGCAGCCGGTGCCGATTGGCGTCGCAGGCGAAATTTATATCGGCGGAGTGGCGGTTGGGCGTGGCTACCTGAACCGCCCGGAGTTGACAGCAGAGCGCTTTGTGCCTGACCCGTTTGTAGCCAAAGCAAATGCGCGCATGTACAGGACCGGCGACCTGGCTCGATGGCTGGCCGACGGCAGCATTGAATTCCTGTCCCGCAACGACTTACAAGTAAAGATCCGGGGCTTTCGCATCGAGTTAGGCGACATTGAGGCGTCATTGCTCCAATGCCCGCAAATACGCGAGGTTACGGTTGACGTGTACGAGGTCAGTCCAACTGACAAACGGCTTGTGGCTTATTTAATACCCCAAAGCGACACTGTTCCAACCCTTTCAGAGCTTCGGGATTTCCTTAAGTCGAAATTACCCGAGTATATGGTCCCTTCATTCTTTGTGTTTCTCGATGCCCTGCCGCTCTCTCCCAATGGCAAACTGGACCGAAGTGCCCTGCCGGAGCCGGATATGAACCGGCAGGTTCTGGATACGGATTTTATTGCGCCATGTAGCCCGGCGGAAAAACTGCTAGCCGAAATATGGGGCAAGGTCTTGAACGTTAACCGTATCGGCACTCACGACAATTTCTTCGAGTTGGGCGGGCAATCGTTGCTCGCCACGCAGGTGCTGATCCGCGTTGGCGAGCAACTATCGATGGATATTCCGCTAACCGCGCTGTTTGAGAAGCCGACTATCGCCGAATTGGCAAAGCTGATTGAAAATACCGGAGCAAGGGTATCAAACGTTTCCAAGCCCATTACTCCACAGCTTCGCAGGGCTTATAAGATGAGTGCAACCTGAATAATTCCTCGATAGCGGATTATTCTTTATCCAGTAGGATACGCATCGCGTACCCGTTTTCTGAATCAAATACCAAAAAGGTACGCAATGCGTACCCTACAGTGTTAATGACTCATATTTATGTTTATTTTGCATCCTTGTTTTTATGCGCAAAATAAAACAATGCCGCGCCGATCAAGATCATCGGCGTTGACAGTATCTGTCCCATAGTCAGCCAGTTCAACGCGATATAACCTAATTGCACGTCCGGCATCCTGAAAAATTCGACAAAAAACCTGAAGCAGCCGTAAAAAAACAATGCCATGCCGGTCGTAGCCATAACTGGTCTGGGCTTGCTGGAATATACCCAGAGTATCGCAAACAACACCACGCCTTCTAAAAAAGCTTCGTAAAGTTGCGAAGGATGACGAGCTAACGGGCCGCCATTAGGAAAGACCATGGCCCAGGGCACGTCGGTGGGTCTGCCCCATAACTCGGAATTAATAAAATTACCAATACGGCCGGCGCCTAAACCGATAGGGGCTAGCGGCGCGATAATGTCGGTCAATTGCATCATGCTGCATTTCTGCTTTTTGGCGAACAGCCACATCGCGATGAACACGCCCAACATGCCGCCGTGAAACGACATGCCGCCCTGCCAAATCTTAAACAGCACCAGCGGATTTTCGAGGAAGCCGGCAAAATTATAAAACAGGATATAGCCGATCCTGCCGCCCAGCACTACACCGAATGCACCGTAAGTCACCAAGTCTTCTATGGCTTCCGGTTTGATCGGCGACCATGGTTTTTCAGCGCGTTTTTGCCCTAAAAACCATACCGCGGCAAAACCGATCAGATACATCAGGCCGTACCAATGGATTTTTACCGGCCCTAAACTTACAACGATGGGATCAATTTGTGGGAAATTCAGCATAATTGTCGAATGAATGATTTATTGAAATGGTGATTGATGGATAAGCTCTTTCTCAACTTTAGCGTCACGGGGCGGGGATCATCTTGTCATAAAATGAAAACATCCGGCTCATGCCTTGAGTGTGAAAAATTTCCAAATGGCTAAGCTTTACAGATTGTTGGTTGTTGCCCACGCCTTGGTTGTATTTTCTTATTGTATCTTTAGCTACATCTATCAGCCTAATATGATTTATCTCTCAAGCAAAGACAGATTAATATACGGCGTGCTTCCAATATGCGCATGGTGGAGGTAAACGCCTGTGAAAATAACGGCTTTTATTGCTAAACGGATGTTTGCTCGGAAACGAAATTTCAGCGCTAAGCCGCTGATACCGTAGGCTTCAGAAAGGGCTTAGGGCAAACCGTTCCATGGGTTAAATTACCCCAATTACAGAGCGTACCATTCAAAGTCATACTATCCCGTTCACTCGGCGGCGCCTTGCTCATTAGGACACCTGCTTTCCCTGTCTTTGTAAGTTACAGGGCGCAAGTTGAGGACTGACTACGACCTAGCATTTTAGATGGGAATGAATCTGTGATGTCACACATTTACGATCATTAAGGTCACACAATAAGGCAAAAAAATAGCCCGGCAGTTTCCCGTCGGGCTATTTTTCCGCTTTAAAGCGCCAATGGTTTATTTCATCATTGATCTTTTGAATCTATTATCCAGTTTGCTATTGGCATCTTGAGATAATTGCGCCGCCTGGTTGGCTGCCGCTTCTGCGGCTTCTGCCTTTGCAGCAGCATCGTCTGCTGTAGTTCTTGCGCTGGCTGCGTCGGCTGATGCTTGTTTAACAGAAGAATCCAAGCCATCAACTTGCGATTGTAAATTTTCAACATCTGAAGTAGTTGCGCAAGCCGCAACCAGGCTGAAAACCAGAGCAATAATTGATAGCTTCATTACTTTTTTCATATTATTTTTCCTTACTCAAAATTATTACTGTAAATTCATCCGATACTGCCTAAACCGTATTCTGACTGTATCCACTGATAAAGATAAAAACCGTTCATACCCCAAGCCATTGCGGCCAGCGTTATGCAGACATCGCTACGATTGCGCATAGATTACAGTGTCAAGATGAAAGGAAACCTGTTGGTTTGATTAAAATCCGATGAAGACAGGAAATTACTCAATAGCGGCGGCTGCTAATGAGCGCACTTTGTTTTCCAGTCGTCAGCACCGCCTAGTTTTACATCTCCCAATAAGCCTACCGCTAGCTATTCCCATTGAAAATCACCCTGAGTTCCGACATAAACCAGACCATCGATTTCGATACGATTACGCCAGTAGTGAATGTCGGCTTTTGGGAGTAACGAACTGGTGCTATCGATTCAAACCCGCTATTCGCATAAATAGTCGGCTAAAAAAGAACTGGGGCCGAAAATGCTGACCTGATTGCCCAAGAGCCTGATGGAACAACCTAGTTTATAACCCGCCCAATCTTATCCTACTGATAGCGTTTAACCATTTCGCGCAATGGCATTGCTTTAATTTTACTAGCGTGCCCAGCAGAGCCAAATACTTCATAACGTGCCTGACAAAGCTCTTGCATCGCATCCCTGGCTGCTTTATAGATCTTGCGAGCGTCTAACTCTGATGCGTTTTCCGGTTGGGCTAAATATCGGCGAATGGCGCCTGTAGAAGCCATACGTAAGTCAGTATCAATATTGACTTTGCGGGCACCATATTTAATCCCTTCAATAATTTCATCAACCGGCACACCATAAGTTTGGGGAATATCGCCGCCATTCTCATTGATAATCTTTAGCCAATCTTGCGGCACAGAACTCGATCCATGCATGACGAAATGAGTATTAGGCAATCGTTGTTGTAATGTTCTTAAACGGCTAATAACCAATACTTCGCCAGTAGGCGGTTTGCTGAATTTATAAGCACCATGACTGGTGCCAATGGCTACAGCTAACGCATCTATTTGAGTTTGCTTGACAAATTCAACTGCTTCATCCGCATCGGTCAGTAACTGACTGTGATCCGGTGCTTCCGATGAATCTTGCGTTTTTGTTTCTAACGAACCCAGGCAACCGATTTCACCTTCAACCGATACGCCGCACGCATGCGCCATCTTGACCACATTGCGAGTAACCTCGACGTTATATTCAAAACTGGCAGGCGTTTTCATATCTTCCAGCAAAGACCCATCCATCATCACTGAGCTGAAGCCTGATTGAATGGCTTGCGCACAGGTGTCGGGTGTCGGTGCATGATCCCGATGCATGACGATCGGAATATGAGGATATTGTTCAACGGCTGCAAGAATCAAATGGCGTAAAAATACCTCGCCGGCATATCTGTTCGCGCCGGCTGAGCCTTGCATAATCACAGGGCTATCGCACGCATCAGCGGCTTGCATAATGGCTTGAACTTGCTCCATGTTACTGATGTTGAATGCGGGTACGGCAAAGCCATGCTCCGCCGCATAATCCAAAAGTTGTCGTAATGATACTAAAGCCATGATCGGCTCTCCTTAGCTTTGTTATATTTTAGGTTCTAGCTCACCGCCAGGGGCTATTATCGTTTCCGATGTGTGACTTGATAGGAAATGAGCGCGGCCTGTCTGGTTAAGATCAACTCACCAAAACACCATCATGGCGCATAGTAATGTCATTAACCTGAATAAGCCAGACTTGAAGTCCTGCGAGAAAGCGCCCATAACACAAGTAATCAATGAATTTAGATTTTTATGCCAGGATGACTGAGTACTGTCGCCCCTTAGAAAATGTTCGCTCAAGGGTGGTATTTAAGAGTATTTTAGGTTTAGTGTAGCCACATCAAAGAAACATTGAGAATGATTTATTACTTGAGCTATGACTATGACTATGACTGTTAATGTTGACGTACTGTGCGTAGGGCACGCCTCTTATGATTTGATTTTTTCCGTAAATCAACATCCGGGTGCCGATGAGAAAATCGTTGCCGAAAGTTTGCTCAGTTGTGGCGGTGGCCCTGCTGCCAATGCCGCCGTGTGTGTTGCCAAGTTAGGATTAACGTCGGCATTCGCTGGATACTTGGGACGTGATATTTATGGTGACAAACATTACCAGGAACTCAATGATTACGGTGTTAACACGAAACTAATCATTCGCGGCGCCTCCCCTACTCCGTTATCGACAATAATAGTCAAAACCGATGGCAAACGATGCCTAATCAATTACAAGGGTGACACGCAAGCATTAGCATCCAATGCACTGAACTTCTCTAATGTCTCGGCGAAGGTTGTCTTGTTCGATGGACATGAACCTTATATCTCATTGCCACTTGCCGAAAAAGCCAGGCAATCTAAAATCCCAACAGTATTGGATGCCGGTTCAGTGCATGAAGGAACCTTGGCATTGATGAATCACGTTGATTATCTGATTTGTTCGGAAAAATTTGCCAGCCAGTACGCAGGTAACGAACACCAAGCCTTAAGCCAACTTGCTAAGCTTGCGCCAGTTGTGATTATCACACTGGGCGAGAGAGGACTGATTTGGCAACGCGGCAATGAGCAAGGCGCACTACCCGCTTATCACATTACCGCCATTGATACCACGGGTGCCGGTGATGCTTTTCATGGCGCTTTTGCTGCGGCACTGGCAGCCGGCATGGATTGGCAAACGCAACTTCAGTACGCTAGTGCCGCTGGCGCATTGTGCTGCATGCAAATGGGAGCTCGTTTAGGACTACCCAGCCAAAAAGAGCATACCCTGTTATTTAGTCAACCCCTATATGCGACTTGAACTAACAGCTTTGTTCAGTTAACCCTGCAATCCAAGATAATCATTTATACCGGACGCAATACTCAACGTATTATCTATATTATCGGGTGTTGGGGGCATGGCAATATCGGTTTTTGACCCGAAGGAGTCCTTCAGTTCTTCCTGTCGGGCGACAATTTTTCAATGCCCCAAGTTACGGTGTTCGATGACGGAACGGCGGGTAAATTAACAATCGCTTCTATACTTAAATATCAAAATCTCGGGCCTAAATGTTGGAGTGTTAGACCGACCCTGTGGCATAAAAGGATACACACATAAAATCAGGGCCCAGCCAATGCGGCTATCTACCCCGAAAAGGGGTCAGGTTGCATTATTGCGGCAGAAAGTAACCTGACCCTTTCCCTCCGGTCGATCTGTCGGCCGCTTTCCGCAACCACACAGCAACCGCCGGGCTTGCAACTGCCGGTCGTAAGCAGCGTGTCACGGTAGCACTGTAGGTCGTGCAACAGCTTTCCGTTGCCCGGCATTTTAGCGGCCGGAAATGAAATAAAGGTGCAATGTCAAGAAGTGGTTCCGCTTTAAAAATTCGAAATGTCGGGCATAAACAGCATGCCCGGCCTTGTATATTAAACCCATCTCTTAAACACAAGATTATTTAACCCGAAAAGTTTTATAGTGATACTGATTTTCTGGGGAAGTCGGTCCGGCCTTAAGCCTTGAGCTTGCTCGTAGATAGGCTCCCCACCCTCGTCATCCATGCCGCGGAGTATCTGAGACCTGTAAGCATAAGCTTCTGAGTCTGCATTCACAAGGACGGTAGATGAAGTGTCAGGGTTGGGAAACCAGTGATCATCATAACAAAATCATAACAGAGAGATGAAACGATGAATTATGCAGGCATTGATGTTAGCTACAAACACGCTGTTATCGTGGTCAGTGTCAAAGGTAAAGCCCGCCAAGCCAAAACTTTTGACAATACGCCAGCCGGTCATAAGGCGATTATCCAGTTATTATCAAAATTAAAAGGGGAATCAAGAGTTTGTCTTGAAGCCACCGGCATTTATCATTTTGATTTGGCCGTTGCGTTGCGTTGAGCCGCGCTGAGGGTGTTGAAGTCATGGTGATCAATCCCAAAGCCTCGCATCATTTTGCCAAGGTGTTAATGAAACGGAGTAAAACGGATGCGGTTGATGCTGAACTATTGGCGATTTACAGCGAAAGGATGCCTTTTGAAGCGTGGCAACGCCCCGCGGATGAACAGATTGCGTTAAGAGCAATTTCCCGCAGAATTGCCGCTTTAAGCAAACAAAAGACCCAAACCAAAAACCAGCTTCATGCCTTAACCGCGACAGAGGAAACCCCTGCCTTAGTGATCGAGCATATTAAGGCCTTGATAGCACTGCTGGAAAAACAGATCGCCGCGCACCGAAGCAGTGCGCTCGAATTAATCCGGCAACACCAACCGCTGGCCGAAGCCCTTACCTGGGTCACCAGCATTAAAGGCATTGCTCAAGCCAGTGGCATTCAACTACTGGCCGAGTTAATGATATTGCCGCAGGACATGACGGCAAGGCAATGGGTGGCTTACGCAGGCTTAGACCCACGCGTCTTTGAATCGGGCAGCAGCGTCTCAAAAAAACCGCGCATCAGTAAGGCCGGCAATAAATTCATCCGTCAGGCGCTGTATATGCCCGCTTTAGTCGCAACGCGCTTTGAGCCGAATATCAAAGGCTATTATGTCCACTTGATTCAGGATAATGGTTTGAAGAAAGTGCAAGCGATCTGCGCGGTTATGCGTAAGCTGTTACACGCCATCCATGGCATGTTGAACGCTAAACAGGCATTTGACGGGACTTGTTTTTACAAGTTGCCCGCCGAAGCAAATTCACAATGATTTTTTTCATTGCGGACTTGTGCTTTAAGAGAGTATCTACGACTTCATAGAGTACGTGTATACGCTATTTTCAGAGGTTTTTTATTCCTGTATGCTCAGAATTAATGGACTGGATGTAAACACATTGCTGTGGCACGACTTATCTTAATAGCTGTTAATGATTAACCGTATTAACTGAGGAGCATACCAATGACAGAAATCAAAGCCTGGGCTAGCCATGGTCCCAAACAAAAACTTGAACGTTTCTCATATAATCCAGGGCCGCTCGGACCGGAAGAAGTTGAAATCGTCGTTGAATATTGTGGCCTTTGCCATTCCGATTTATCCATCATCAACAATGAATGGGGCATGTCGCAATACCCTGTAGTACCCGGACATGAAGCGACCGGCCGTATCGTAGCAATCGGCGAGCAAGCCAAAGGGTTCCAGGTGGGCCAACGGGTCGGCGTAGGTTGGAATTCCGGCAGCTGTATGCATTGTCATCACTGCATGGGCGGCAATAATAATCTCTGCTCTGAAGCGCAACCGACCATAGTCGGGCATCGAGGCGGCTTTGCGGAAAAGCTCAGAGCGCATTGGGCCTGGGCCATTCCATTGCCCGATAACCTCGACATGTCCAGCGCCGGCCCTTTGCTCTGCGGCGGCATAACCGTATTTTCCCCGCTGCTGACTTTCGGCGTCAAACCTACCGACCATGTCGGCATCGTCGGTATCGGCGGCCTCGGCCACATGGGATTAAAATTCGCCAAAGCCTGGGGCTGTGAAGTAACCGCTTTCACATCGAACGAATCGAAGGCCGATGAAGCCAGAAGCTTCGGCGCGCATCATGTCGTATCGAACCGCGATGCGACCGCCATGCTCAAAGCCGCCAACTCGTTAGATATGTTGATCGTTACCGTAAACGTTCCGCTTGATTGGCCTGCTTTTCTGCAAACACTCAAACCCAATGGCCGCTTGCATGTGGTTGGCGCCGTATTGGAACCGATGCAAATTCCTGCGATGGATTTGATCTCTGGGCAGAAAAGTGTTTCAGGCTCGCCCACCGGCAACCCGATTGCCTTGGCAACCATGCTGGAGTTTGCCGCACGGCATAATATCAGCCCGCAAGTCGAGCATTTCCCAATGAGCCGGGTGAATGAAGCAATTGAGCATTTGGCTGCCGGCAAAGCACGCTATCGGATTGTGTTGGATGCGGATTTTGGCTGATTCGCCTTAAGCTAATAAAATCTCCCAACGTTGCCGAGCGGCGAGACGGCCGCTCTCCGCGACTACACAGCAATCGCCGGGTTTGCAACTGCTTGCTGCCAGTAGCGTGTCACGGTATTTGCAGGAGCTACATCCTTTTCGATCCCGGCTTGCTGCATCCTTAAGCCGCCTCCGACAAGGCAGGCAACAACTGCGGAGTGATTTGCGCCAGCCAGGTTTTAAGCCGCTCTTCTGTTAAGAATGGCTGCGTGCGTTGATCCAGCACCAAACCGACAAACCGGTTATCGATGATCGCATCGGAGTGTTCAAACTGATAATCCTCGATGCTCCAAGGCCCGATAATGTCGGCGCCGTAACCGTAAAACACCCGGTAAAGCTGGATCAATGAACTGGCAAAGCGCGAGGCGTAACGTTCCTGATTACCCAATCCGAACAAAGCCACCCGTTTACCGGTCAAGTCAGCACCGTCGAGATGAGGCACGAACTCTTGCCAATTGCTTTCAATGCAGCCGACCGCCTGTCCCGGCAAATCGCCGACGCCGTAACTCGGCGTGCCGAGTATCAACGCGTCGTACTGCAACAATTCAGTCACACTGGTGCGATTGATGTTTTTGGGTTTATCGGCCAGTTCTTCACCCAACAAACTGTAAATCTTTTTAGCGACCAAACGGGTGCTGCCGGTATCGGTTCCGAAAAAAATGCCTATTTTGCTCATAAATCACCTGTGCTTGAGATTGCAGAATGCTGTTACTGCAACATAAGCAAATTTCGCTCCAGCTTTAGGTGGAATATTTTTTGTTTAATATTAGATAGATAGCTTGACTGAACCTGAAAGCAGATCCGGATTGGTGCAATCATTCCGACAATCGCGGCATAAGCTGGGGAATTTGCGACATAGGCGCGGGCGGTTCTGTGTTGTTTACATGTCGAAGTTAGTTTTTGAGTTTCTTCACCCGACCTGAGAATAGAGTGATCTATCGATCAAAAAAGACGGGGGTAGACCTTTCTCATGCACTCATGATGCTATGGAGAAACGCACAATGCAAAATCTGGCCCTTGTTACTTGTTATTCATAACGTTAGCTTACGGAATTAAATGTTTTGTTAGCTTCTATTAGTCGTTCTAAATTTTTTGAAAATTATATTGTGTCAGCAAAATAGTTTGGATACGCCTTTTCAAGCCGCGCCCTAATTCTTGCATGGCTAAAATCAATTGGGGTCTTTAATCAGGTCGCTCATCTTCTCTCCTTATAAAAATCGTATTGTACGGCTCTGGAAATAAGCGGTTACACAAACTTATTGACACCCTCACCGGCTCTCCGCGATACGCCCACTTGCATTTGTTCGCTTTTACGTTTTGTTTATTTACCAACGCAAAGCCTTTTGTACATGGCAACATGCCCCGTCCTGCAAGCAAGCGTCATTCATAGGATATAATAAACAAAGCAACCACATCTTACGCCGGCAGAACAAATCACCCATTTTCTTTCCTGCGTCCGAATGCCCGCCTAAAACCTATAAACTGGAGATGTAATAAATGATACTTTTTTTGCTCAAATTGCCGGTTATACCGATGGCGTTGTTAATAATCGGAACGACGGTTGCCGTGGCTTGGTTTCTTGTTGAGATAGTCCACCGCTCTCCTCTAGCTAAACTCAAACCGTCCTTTCGCCACATGTTGCCTACCTTGGGCGGCTCGATGATGGCTGGCTACGTGATTTTTTCCGCCTTGGTCGCCAACACTGTTTGGCGTGAAAAGGAATTCGCCGAGCAGGCCGTGTATCAGGAAATGCGCTCACTTAGTTTTGCGGATAGGATGGTGGATACGCAACGTTACCCCGAACTGGGCTTGGCTATTGCCGCTTACGCCAAGGCAGTGGCGCTGCAAGAATGGCAAACCATGTCGGATGGGATCGAAAATGCCGGCGCCCGGCAGATACTCGATGACTTGCACCAGGCGGCGCTGACAGGTTTACCAGGCCTGTCCGACGAAATACGCAAGTCGCTGGTAGCCAGCTTGAAGGAGGCCGAAGTAGCTCGGCAAAACAGGCTGATGGCTGCGACGGATAACATGCCCGGCGAAGTATGGTTGACCGTACTGCTGACAGCGTTGGTGGTATTGTCCTTTTCGGCATTTGCTCACGAGCATGACCGGGCTGCCGCCCGGATTATGGCTACCTTGTTCGGAGTGATGATCGGGTCGATGATGTTTTGTATCATCGCTGTCGATCGCCCATTTATCGGCGAGGTTTCGATTTCGAACGCGCCGATTGCTAAGCTATGGGAACACCACCGCTGAACCAACCGATCTTCAAATGTTGGCTCGACGATAGCGAAGGAGGGAGGCGTATCGCGCCATTTTTTAAATACAGAGCTTTTTTCAATATCTCCAGCCGTAAATCCGCCACTTTATACGTCCAAAGCTGTAACGCTGTAAGGCGGATTCGCGCAGTAATCCGCCAAGAACCGGGCGTTTACTTTGTTATCAGTCAGGTTCGGCCAAAATTGACCGAATTGTTTCTATTGTCATGATCAGGGTCATCGGTTGTAAAGGCGACTCCACGAAACCGCGTGAAAGATAGAACTGCTTGGCTTGATCGGAAAGCGCATGAACCAATAGAGCAAACACTCCGGCGTCGCCGGCGACGTTGACTGCCCGCAGCATCGCATCGCGCAGCAGCGCCTGCTCGATTCCTTGGTTGTGGTAGCGCTTATCGACGGCGAGTCGGCCAAGCAGCAAGACCGGCAACAGGTCCAGCATGTTGCGCCGCATCGGCTTGGGTGCCGTCTCATGGCTGATCGCTCCAGCCGAGAGGCTGTAGTAACCTATAACATTTGCACCGGCACACAACACGAAGCAGCGGGAAGCGCCGGACATATGATTCTTAAACGCGCGTTTTTTGAGCCATTCGTTTAGGGATGGTTCGCCGCTGCCAAAATCCGCCAGCTCTTGATCAGCCGTGATCGGCGCTGGCGGTGTAAAATCAAGCTCGCTCATTTCTCCCAGGGCGCTTTGGTCTTGAGCAACCGGCGTAGTTTATCGGTCGGTGGTAACGGGTGATCGAGCAGTGCCTGAAATTTAGCATAGGTACCCTCATCAACCGTGAAGAATGCTTGCTCGAGCAGCACGTCTTCCGCTTCACGACAAGCGGCTTCAAGCATAAAATCTGAGCGGCTGCGGCCTAGACGATTTGCAGCTTGGTCTATCAGGTCGCGCTGTCTGGCTTTGGCGCGGATGTTGATGGAAACGGAAGCCGATTCTTTGGTTTGTGCATTTGGCATGGCTATACTCCTTTGTATACGGTTTCAGCATACATTTTTGTATAGAACATTACAACACAGAGCACGCTTCGCTTCTACGCGCGTAGCTCATCGCTAAACACAATTATTTTAAAACACGTCTAAGATAGAGATTCATGAAGGATCTTACAATCAAGCATCCATAGCTAAACTGACAGGCAGTTACCCATTCAACTGCTGTCACTGATGGTCGAACAGCAACCTTCAAGAAAGTCCGATTCTGAGGCCTTTAAAACTAATTTTGGAAGCTATCAAATCAAGCCAGTATTTTCATAAAAAGTCCTGAATAAATTTACTATATAACTGCCATAACCCAAACAGACTCACAGTAACCAAGCCGCCGCCAATCCAGCGTTTGAATATCAAATCATTGCGCATAATAGCGTTATGCGCTTTCAAGCCCAGTATATGTCCTATCGCAGCAACAGGTAAAAGCGTCAGTGCCGTTAGAAAGTGCAAATCAACGGATAGGGCAATAAACGTCGTCATTTTGATGCTGACCAAGATGAACCATAAGATAAACAAGGTGTCTCGCAACTTGTATTTGCTGACGTTGCGCATATAGACCGCAACCATCAACGGCGCGCCGGTCAAGGAAATCCCGGCAATGTATCCGCCTAACATTAACAGCCCTCTATCCGCCCAAACATGTCGGCTATTAATGCCTCTGTTAAGTAACCAGGTAAAACCATAAAACAGGGTAATCGAATAGATAAAGCTATTCAGCCATAAGACCGGTAGATTCAGCAGTCCCAAAATGCCTACCAAGGCGGCGGGAATAATGTAAATCGCTGAATAGCGCAAATACTGCCAATCGACATTATGCAAGCGGTTAAGCAATGTTAAGCCGGAGAAAAACAGCAAATGCATGCCGATGATAGGCAACCATAACAATGGATTGTTATGGATAAATAACATCAGCGGCAACCCTAATGCGGCACCGCCGAAACCCAGCCCTGTCCGAACAAAGCCGGTCCAGACGAACACCAGGGCAATAGATAGTATTTGGTAAAGAGAAAAATCGAGTAACGTCATTGAAGAATCATCTGCCTTATTTTGAGTCGCTTTGTCTATTTATTAGGCTCAACGGTAAGCCGGCAGCGCAAATTTTATCAACTTCAGTATCCTTTACAGTCATTGATAAAAAAATACATTTAATCAATTGGATAGCTGTTCTTCCTGGGCAATTAGCTCTCGTTCCCACGGGCTCCGTGGGAATGCGGTCAAGGCGTGTTGCGCCGCGAATCACGACCAGCGTCAGGCGTATACAGGACGCAGCGCGTCCTGTACTGCATTCCCACGCGGAGCGTGGGAATGAGTGTCTCTTGGGCATTTGTATATAACGATGAGCACAGGAGCGCGGGAACGAGAAGCAAAACACAGCCGGATAGCTTGGTATCAAAGTTGGCGACGCTCTTGAAATATCAGAGCAAACCGAAGTTTAATTATTGGAAAAAAGGTAACGACAGCTCAATATGCTGTCGCTACTCCAGACAGTGGTTGCAGTCCGGCCTTTAAGGAATTCTATGTCAGTTCTCATAATTTATGAAAACCATACTTCCATAGATTTCAACAAATTACATAAATTATGAGATTTCGTTTTCGATAAAAAATCTCATAATTAAAGATAAAAACCTAACAAAATTTCACAATTTATGAAATTCCAATTACGTAATTGACTCCGATTGATTAACCCAGTGTTCAATGTGTTGTCTTTTGGCAATGTTGAACTGACCTATCGGCCAAAATGAGACGAACAGGCCTTGGTTGTTAACGGCAAGTAGTTGCCATAAAGTTGTCATTTAGTTACTAGGTTTGTTCGCGGTCCCGCCGAGGGTGGAGCCGTCGGCTGCAAGCTATTGTTAGACAGCGATTACTCAACGACTTCAGACACATCAATTATCTGCCGGTGCAAATCGAGAAGTCTCTGTTCCAAGGACAGCCCCCGATTCAACGGGTCTTCTGACGCGTAGTCACTTACGACCACACTGAACGGATCGTTGTCATCCAAGCTGCCGAGAACACCAGAGATTATGCTGCTTGCCACTGAATCACCGTCGTTCCATAAAACAACGTCCGCCTCATAGTTCCACTGCGCGCTAGTGCCGAACGCGCGACTGGTGATATTGCTGCTGCCAATAATTCCAAGTACAGGGATAGAGTGTTTCTTCGCAATGAAGACCTTGGCATGCCAGTGATACTTTTTGACCCGACGCTTCTCGACATTCACCGGACGCCCACACGGACACGTAATAGAACGAAGGCCAGAAATAAACGAGTCATAATCACTGCGCCACATCATGTTGTATAAGCCTACCGACGTCAGCTGTTTCTGACAGGGTAAATTAGGTGCCGACGCGGCAAAGCAAGCAGATGCTTGATAATTGGTGCGATCTTGAAAGAATCCGCTACAAAGCAAAAGTTCATTCAAATCGGGTTCTTGGAACGCTCGAAGGATGATCTCGCGAAAGCGATTAATCGCGTGCGACTTTCGCAAGATGATAGCTACTCTTTCCATTGCGCTCTAACGTTCGAGATATTCGGTCGCCGGGGCCCGAAGAACGGCGGTAATCCGCAAGCGCGGCCTGCGGGGACGGCCCAGTTAACTGCGAGGTTAGCCATCAGAGCACTGTCACAGAAAACCCCGTCCTTCCGATTTCTTTGGAAAAGACAAGATCAGGATCAATATCAATGTTCATACTATCGGCGTGATAAGCAATGAGCCTGTTTACTTCCGCAGGAGATGTAGCAGAGTGAATGCCAATGCACCAGATACCTCTCAGATTGTCTTGCGAATATTTAATGCGACGAACCTTGGCAACATCACGAAGCATAGCTTTTACGCAGCCATTCGGTGATGACTGTTGCTTAATCTCGATGCCCAAAGGGGACTGTTTGCGCTTCTGTCGAATTAGGAAGTCAACAGAGCACGAGGACTTCCCGTTTGACATTCTTCGATCAAGCTCATAGCGGAGCTCTCTTCCCCACTCGGAAATCTCCTCGTGATCCTTACAGAACTTCGCAAACTCGATTTGGATCCACTTCTCCCAACCAGAGATCTCGAAGTCGGAGATAATGCAAAGCGTATCCCGGACCGATTTTCGAGCAAAGAAATCGGATGTAAGGTCAGTCAAAAATTGAAAGTCACGTTTCATAGCGATACGGGAGCGAGTGATAGATGATGGCTATCACAATCGTAACCGGAGCATTTGTAGTAAGCGCAGCGAACGAAAAATGTGTTCGAGTTTACGGCCTTGTTATGCCTATTCTTCATATTGTCCCTCATACCATGAACTTGTATCTACCCATAAAGAACTCTCGACAGTTCCAACAGATTCTGGCTCATAGACTGGACTCGATAGCTCACATGTAAAAGGAAATGATTGCGGCAGCACAGCCCCATCTCCACGCCGTAAGTCAGAATTTGAACCCCACTGAAGTTCACACCCAATTGTTCCTTCTACACGGAACAAAATCGACTCATGGTTGATTTCAAAAATTGCGATTTTGTCTGTGTAAACTTCATCTACGAAATGATGAGTAGCCAGTTCATCGATAGCAATTATTGTTTCTTTGAGAGTTTCATCTATAACTGCTGAATCAATATGTTCCCACAGGCTGTCTATGACGAGCCGCCGGCAATCATTTATAGTCGCTAAAAAGCCATAAACTGCTTCAGTTGTTTCATTAACCAAGCTTTCCACTTCTGCTTCAGGAAGATCAAACACCTTTGGCTCGATATGCGTAAATTTGCTCAATCCATTGATAGCTTTAATCAGGTCTCTGTGAATATCATCAACTTCGAGCTCAAGTGTGTCTTTTACATATGAATCGCCGAGTCCTCCTTGAACCGCGTAATATGCCCTTTGCTTTCTCGTAATTCCTTTTTCCCTATCTGTCTCGTTCTTATACCAAGAGCATTGAATGACATTTTCATCAGGTGCTAGCCTATGCAGTACGTGTCTTGTTAATTCACGCATTGCATATGAATAATTATTCAAGCGCAATGGATTAGACTTGTCCGCGAGGTTCTTCTGGGCAGCAGCAAAGAGATTCTTCTCGAAGCCTTCACAAAATTCTTTTTCTATTTGGGCTAGCATCTGCTTCCTTTAGGGCATAACAAGTTACTATCTAAGTTCACATATTTTATACGCTAATCTTTTTAATATAAGTAGTTTTATCATAAAAGCCTCACAGTTTTATACGGAATAACATGAATACTTATCATGATACATAGATCTGGATAATGCCAATGCTCAGACTTCTCTCAAAGTGCATGTCTGCTTTCCGATGGCTTTTGAACGTTCAAAATATAAATTCCAATGACTCCTTGGAGTCGATTTTACTCCTTCAATTCTAACGGAGGAAGTTGGGCCATGAGGCGACTTTTGCCATCGCAGTGCTGTTCGAAGTCAGTACCCTTCTGATAACAACCTCTCATTTAAGTCATGGAAGACTATACGCCCTGGCGAAAAGGTGACGATCGTTTTTCCGAGCGCTCGAGCAGTACAAGCGCGCTTCCTAGCGTCAAGAGCTGAAAAAGCGGTAAACCGCCGGGCGAGCTCATTCGTCTACATCATCAAAAATGCTGCGGCTGACGTTATGGCTTGCACTCGGTTCGTCAACCGTGATATCTCGCGAAGTCGAGCTGTTCGCTTCCGTTGGATTTTTGTCAATCCACTCTTGAACCTGAATACGCTCTCTTTTGACGATCTTTCTGATACGCCAACTCTGCGGATATGCTTCCTCAATGGCGGAGAGCAACTGTGTGAAGCGGCTCATGTGCCATTCAGGGTCATCTTCTGGGTCATGGCCTGCTTGATGTTTAAGGCGTACCTCCTCGATACGTGGCAGCGCCTCAGTACGAACCGCCTCCCGTAGTCTGCTCAGTTCTTTGTCGTTCAACAGTGAACGCAACTCCGGATCGCTCAGGGCACGAGCATCGTCGCCATCACGAGCGTATTTACTGACGTTTTCAGCCAAAGTTCTACGCGCGTCTTCTGGTAGGAGGCCGAGCTTGAACAAGCGAATAGCAAGGTCGACTTCGACGGAGAAGTCCAAGTACAGCATAGGCTCAGCAATCGACTCAATCAATTTCCGGTCAGCCGCGAGATACTCCTCTAGAAATTGCTTGCTGCACCGTCGGGCCAGGAAGCCTAGCAGCTCCCGACGAGCCCCCCAACCTGACATCCACTCGGTCTTGTATGCAGAACTCGTTTTATATGCCGCAAGGCGCTCAATCACGAGGTGAAACAAGGAGCTCGGAAGCACAACCGCACCTTCAATGCCTACGTCTCCGCAAGTTATCTGCCGTGTCAGTTTTTCGATGTCGCTACCGCGTACATAGATCCCAAGCAGCTCCGGATTTCCTCGAAGCATAGCAGAGTACGCGTCGCCAATGGTCGGGTGCTTGAAGGTCCAAAAAGACTCTCCGTCCGAAGTCACATGGACAGCTAGACTGCCGCTCAGTGCTTCGAGTGCCAATGTACATGCACCCAGATCGCTATCCAATCGTCTCAGAGCCTCATCTTCAGTGTCCGCCAGTGAAATCGGGCTCGACAAGCGCCCGTTGGACATATAAATCAATGCTAGTGCCGCCTTGCTGTCTGTGTCGAGTTCCTTACAGATGTCCATGAGGAATTGCTCGCGCTTGTCGACAAAAGTCGCCAAGCTCCACTCGGACAAGTACAGCTTTTTGGTAAAGAAGGGATCCGCCAGCCTCCTGGCAATCTCCGGAATGAACCTATCGTGATTCGCCACAGATTCCAGATGTGGCTTCACTGCAGCACGAAACTCTCGGGGCTGCCTTCCCAGCTTCAGGTGGTTGTAGAGAATCTGTCTTCGTTCGTCCACCGTGAGGTCATGGACATCGATGACAACTTGGCTCTCCTGGAACAGAGGAAAGGCGCCTTCCTTCAATTCCTGCCGCGCACGGTTATAAATGTAATCTCGTGACGTCATCACCACACGGTTACCTTGGCGGAGTATCGTCTTCACCTCGTTAAGGATGTGGTTCCAACCTGAGACAAGACCACTCTCATACTGAGTCACTCCGAAGGCGTCGTCGATCCAGAAGAGCTGGGATTTCTCATGTGGGTTCCAACGGTCAACGACAGACTGCGGAGTCGTCAGCTTAACCACTGACGCGTCCCACTGGTCAGCAGATGACATCGCAAGTAGCGAGGCTATGGTCGTCTTCCCTGACGCTGGTTCGCCAACGAGGAGCACGAAATGATGTGTGTTAAGTGCTCTCGCTGCCTTCCTATAGGATTCCGTCAGAACGACCTTAGCCAGATCTTCGCGCATGGATTCCAGGACCGCTGTGGCCTGAGCATATGCTCGCTCGTCTAGGATTTGGCTTAGGTCTCCAAGACCGTAAACTCGTGGAACCATCATTCTTAAGTGCTTGCTCTCACGAATCTGGTCTTCCAGCCAGGTGACGCCAAATATCCGGAAGTCCTTGGCGCCGGCCTCTTTGAATTTCTCCTTGAGTTTCAGTTCAGTCGCACCGGAAACACCGGCGTTTGTCATCAAAATATAGACGTCACATTCGCTTTTATTGACTAACCGTCTGACCTTGCTTAATTCATCTTCGAGATCTGATGGTGTGAGAGCGTAGCCGGCGCGAGCAGTGAACTTACATTGGATGACAAACTGACCTGAGAGCGACTCACCATCCTGTTGGCTCCAGGTACCTGAAAACGCTCCATCTCGACCACCGTCGTTCGTATCGAGAAAGGACTGGACAGTTTGACCGAGAACCTCGCGCGACACGGACAGGCACAGTTGTTGGAAGCTGTGCCAACCTAATGAGTGAAGATGAAACATGAAAATCCAGATCCTTTGTTGTGGTGAAGACGTGGCTTACATTATGCAGTCTGCTTACATCAGCCTAAACTACGCACTGAAGTTTCCACGTCAGGCCAGCGCTTCACCTCGATGCACGACGTGCAATGCACGGGTGACGAAGGTCTTTAGTTCTGGTGTGACTATCGAAAATGTATCAACTCCACCAGGATTGGTGTCATGATGAAATTGCCCCGCATAGTCGTTTATCTCGTTCAGTTCGATAACCAAGTTTTGAGCATGAACGAGCGGACTCGGCGACGTCGCATCACGTATAAGATTAACAACCTGACCAAATAAAAGTGACTTCGGTACAAGCCCAGGAAATCTCCGATGGAGATAACCCTCCAGCATTGGCCTCACTGCCTTTGCTACCGCGATGTTATCGAACGAGCCTCCTGCGCAGAAGTCGTTGAGAAGACGATGGTGCTGGAAATATGCGGATTCGCACTCCTTATCGATGTCGAGCGTGTCAAAGCTTGTGTAGCCGTTGGCTGCGAGAACGAGTTGAAACAAACTGATCGGAGTCGCTGAATCTGTCTTCAAGAATGCGTCGCGTAGATTGCGAAGGAAGTATGGATTATGTGCGAGTACAATGAGCTGCGCCGCACCAGCGAGGATGCGCTTTAGAACAGCCGTGGTATGTTGCTTTCGATTGACATCCAAGCTGCACATGGGATCATCGATCACCACGGTTCTAGTTGGCAGCTTGGCATCCGCCAAGGTGCTCGCAACGAAGAATGCAAATGCCAAGGTTCGCTTATCGCCTTCGCTAAGTGCAGTGGCAAAAGATGGTGGACCTCCCTCAAGGGGGACTGCCTTGCCTCGAAGCTCCAGGCCATATTCGCTGCGAGGTGCGCCACCACGAAAATTCGCGCCCATACCTTTTATGCTAAAAGACGCACCAAAGTTCGTCAGCAGGATGTTTATGGATTTCTCATACTTGCTGAGCGTTGCCACCATCAAAGTATCTAGCTTTTCACGCGAAGTCTTCTTGACCTTTTCTGCCGCTTCGGCCTCGTTTCGTGCCACTCCTAATTTTGCAATGAGATCAACTACAATCTGTTGATGCCGCCGCTTTACCGCATGAATCTGCTGGACTTGCTGCTGAAGTGCGTTGGTGTTTGTAGTGGCGAGTTTTCCTTTGTAAGCTCCGATCAAATCGCCCGCGACCTTGATCGCGACGTTGGCCTCTTTTAAAGGAGTGATCACGGCCTCCCAAAGCTTTTTAGCTTTAGCAAGATCGTCAGGCGAGCCCACCGCCTCGGCTGGTGAACTTTGTTTCTGACGGACAAGTTCAGAAATCAAGTCACGCAGTTCCTGCAATGCTTGGATTGCAGGCTCCGAATCGAAAACAATCGGCTCGGTTGGCACATGCTCCTCCCAAGCCGCCGCCTGTGCAGCAGAAGTTGCGACTGCTTGCGCCACGGTATCAATGATGGTCTTCGTAGTCCCTGTTGTAATCTTTGCTTGAAGGGCCGTCACCTTTGCCTTCAATTCAGCGTATGAAGCGTTGAAATGTGTCTGGTATGCCTTGATCAAGTCGATATCACTTATCGCTTGATCGCAATACGGACATGTCTTTCCATCACTAAACTGAAGGCCTTGACTCAGCCAGCCCTCGGCAGCTACGTTTGCCAATTTCCCTAGATGCTTCTTAACGACCTGCTCCGCATCGGTGTGAACATCCTTAAGCGAAGTACTTAAAACCGCGAAAACTTCTTCTAGGTCGAAGACCGGCTCCGCCACAACTGTCGGTAATGCCTTCGCTGAAATTGCGTTAATGTTTCCGGCGGCATTGATCTGAGCTTGCAACGCAGCCAATTGGATGTCAGCGTCTGCCACATCAGCTAACTTCTCAAACTGAGCCAGCGTCATACCGGAATGAAATCCCGATAGCTGAGAAACAACCGCTTGAACCTCCTCGGATGCTTTCTTCGCCTCTGCCGTTGCTTTTTCTACCTCTGTGCGTGCCGCAACAGCTGGTTCACCAAGGGCAAACTCAAGAAGATTTTTTCGATGGTTTGTGTTGACTGCGCCGCCTGAGTGAACGTTCCGCTCGATGAAGTCGGAATCGAACACAAGAACTTCTGGGCGTTGCTCTGACCAGGCTCCCGAATCGAAGTTGACCTTATGGCCATTTTCAAACTGAAACACCACCTTTGGCGACAACTGCCCATCGAGCGTCTTTCTGTGCGCAATCAGCGAGGCATCTCCTGTAGAAAGAGATCGCAGTACCGTTGCCAATGTGGACTTACCTCGGCCGTTGTCACCATAGATCAACGTCGCCTTGCGACAGGTATGAGGTTTTCCGTTTGCGTCGTGCAGAAGTCCAATGCCCTGTATTTCAGAGATTCTCTCTAACATCAATTTTCCCTTTATTGTTTTTTTAGTTTAGAGTTCATGGCGGACAAGACTTGGAAGCGTATTGTCGCGATGAAAAACTGGTCTTGGTTGATCTGAGGTAGTCGTACTTAGTGTTTGAATGAAAATTAATTAATCTCATATTCATCAATAGGTTATAATGATTTTCCAACACGAAGATGTGTTGCCCTGACCCCGGTTTTGTCTTATTTCCAGCGAAAATCGGCCCGTAACCGCC
>NZ_JALOCF010000052.1 GCF_023227905.1 Methylobacter sp.
CGGGTAGTCACTAGCTAAATCAAAAGAGCGGGATAAGCATGTAGACCTTGTGGCGGAGTACTTGCGGACGCGGGTTCAATTCCCGCCGCCTCCACCAAATACCTAAAGCCCAGCCGAAAACGGTTGGGCTTTTTTTATGCCCGGAATGTCAGTGCAGACCGTTCCGTTCAGCGCAAAAACGCACCGGCCTAAACTTATTTTGTGTATAGCGTTGCCGCTATTGTAAGGCATTGTTCCTTGATAAACTTTGGAGGCCGATGGCGAATCGTATTTCGCAACGGTATAGGACGGATTGGCGGGAATCGGTTTGGGTCAAGCGCAAAAGTAAGGTTTCAAAAACATACCAAGCCCTAGCATTCTAACTCGGTTTATAGCAATAACTTACGCCTTTATTGCATCAATTCAGGAAATAATCAATATACCAACAACGCTATTGTCAACGGTAGCGGTCTTTACTATAGTCGAGTTGCAGTTTGAATTAAACCTTTTCAACTTTAAACGAGGACTTAGTCATGAGCGACTTTTACAAAGATATTTTAATCGGAATAGTATTTATAACGGGCTTGTTGGGCTTTATTTCAGGCGAATTCATCATCTCGTCTGCGCTATTCGCAACGGCAGCCATAGCCAGTAATATTAACCTGAACCGTAAAAGAGGCAGAGCCGGACAATTTTCATGGGACTGATTCATCTAACTGAGCAGTTCGTCCTTATAGTGACCTGAAGACTTCCAAGGCCTAATAGCCTTGGAAGTTTTTGCTTTCTCCCGCTTCACCAGTCCCTTATTCCTTGTCACCGAATCATTAGCGCTACTTCCGTCTAAACTTAACGCCACGTTCATCCCCAGCCTTAACCAAAACCGCACAATAACTTCGCAACTGCCCACGGCCAACCTCTGCTACTGCGGCACAGACACAATTCCGCTTTTTACGCAAAAATGAGCCTTGTCTAGTTGGGATGATAGTAAATACAACAGAGCCCTAGCTCCGTTAGCGATGCTAATTCTTTATCTTTTTTAACCGGTGGGAATCAAATTGATTATTCTGTCCTAAAAGGGCTGATCTTTAACCTGAATTTAAGGTATAAAAACCCAGACTTGACCAGGCATTTTTAAAATTCAGGTTTTATGTATTTTTTCCCATGACAATATATTGCTGACTTGGTCCGGCCCCATGCACTGGCACTTGATAGCTATTTAATTTTTAGAATTGAGTTGACCACATGCTGCTAATACATCATCGCCTTTAGCACTTCTTATTAAAGTCGGGATTTTAAAAGTATCTAAAACTTCTTTAAACTTTTCAATTTTATCCAAAGCCGGGTGCGTGTAGTGTGATCCTGGGAATGAGTTAAAAGGAATTAAATTTATATAAGCACTTTTACCAGCCAGTATCGATCCCAATTTTCTAGCATCATCTGGAGAATCATTAAAATCTTTTATCAGAATATATTCATAAGTAATAAATTGCTTTTTATTTAAAGGTATCTTGTCAATAGTTGCCAATACCTCATCCAGCGGATATTTTTTATTAATGGGAATAAGTTCATTTCTCTTTTCTTCAAAGGGCGAATGAAGAGATAATGCAAGGTTCACTCCCGGAATTTCCTGGCTCCATCTTTTAAGTCCAGGCATATAACCAGCCGTTGAAATAGTGATTTTTTGAACACCAATTGAAGTTCCGTGTTGTGATAAAAAAATTTCACACGCTTTTTTGACGGCATCAAAATTATGTAAAGGTTCTCCTTGTCCCATAAAAACAATATTTAAAATTCTCTCTTCTCCAGGTCGATTTGTTGCTAACCAATGCCAAGCCTGTAGAAACTGACCAACAATTTCACTGGTAGTTAAATTTCTTTTAAGCCCTTGTTTTCCGGTAAAACAAAAAGAACAATTCATTGCACAGCCAACCTGCGATGAAAGGCAAATTGAATATTTATTATGAAACGGAATAAGGACGGTTTCAATTTTATGATTGTCTTTAAGCTTAAAAAGAAACTTTACTGTTAGATCTTTTTTTGACTCATACACCGTATCGATTTCGGGTAGAGAAAAGTCGAAATTATTTTGAAAAAAAGTTAATGAGCATTTGGAAATTTTATCAAGGCATTGAGTATTTTCTTTTTTCTTATAATGCCAATTAAAAAGAACTGACGCTGCAGAGGGGTTTAAATTATTTTGATTTATAACCGTTTCTAAATCAGAGTAATTTAGGTCATAAAAGGATTGTTTCAAAAAATGTCTCCTGGTAATATCAATATTTTACCAATACCAAATAGTTTGAAATATTGGATTTGATATCGCAATTATATTGAACCTATTTATAAGGTTTGATTTGTGTCATGTACAGAGAATAATGTTTTTTATCCTATACAGGCATCTGGACTTTCGCCTATTCTCCGAAAATAAAGATTTTTCGCCCAAGCTTTACCGCACTTCATTCTGCCATATTCATGGTCATAAAGCTGCCAGTCAAACCAACTCAAATATTTTTATTTCGTAAGTCATCCCGCTGCTGCTTACGCAACAGCTCAGCAAACTGATCCGCCGGTATGGGTTTACTTTTAATATAGCCCTGATAGCTATCACAACCTTTTTCCCGCAAGAAAGCCAGTTGCTCCTGGGTTTCCACACCTTCAGCTAAGACTTTAAAGCCCAGAATGCGCCCCATTGCAACGATGGTCGCGGCGATTTCCATGTCATCTTGATGGAAAGGAATATCGTCGATAAAGCTCTTGTCGATTTTTAGTCTATCTAGGGGAAAGTGCTTCAGATAGGCCAGAGATGAATAACCCGTGCCAAAATCATCAATGGCAAGACGAATGCCTTGAGTGCAGAGATTATTAAGGATGACCGTCGCTTGATCTTGATTGCCCGTCA
Organism: Methylobacter sp.; assembly: GCF_023227905.1. Lineage (GTDB taxonomy): Bacteria > Pseudomonadota > Gammaproteobacteria > Methylococcales > Methylomonadaceae > Methylobacter_A. The sequence goes on from NZ_JALOCF010000052.1 coordinate 2,879, forward strand.
ATCCGCTTTCGGTTATTTCCAATTCCAGTTGCGTGGCTGGAAAATCCGTTTCCTTGAGAACCAGTGATACCAAAGCGCAAATGACACTTCGCTGAAATTGGTAAGGTCAAAGGCGGTAAACCTTCGCCCAGCCAAAGGCGTCCTTGCCGACAAGTTTCGCATAACACCCAGCCGCCGATTTCTATAATCAGATTGCTTTCTTCAGCAATAGGAATAAATTTTAGCGGCGGCATCCCTCTACCGGATCGGATCTTGCCAACGTACCAATACCTCGGCACCGGTAATCCGGCCACTGATCATATTCACCTGCGGTTGAAATAAAATACGCAGTACCTGTTTTTCAATTGCACTACGCAGCCGCGCCCAGCGTCTTTGGCTTCTTACCTTTGTGTTTATCCGGCATAAAACGCAGATAACCAAATAGCGAAGAGCGTAATCTTCAATAGTTTCAGTAGCACCCTATCTTTTGTATTGACGACGCGGTTTCTCGACAGGATGTCTTGTCACAAAGCCACTTGGTAGCGTTAAGTGTAAGCCGTTTATTGTAGCAGATGCTCTTAGGTGGATTTGTTGCGCTTAAATAGTTCTGTTGAGCGAGTGAATCCCCCCACTGCCAAAAAACAATTTTGAACGCCAGCTCTCGACCCTTAGGCGCGTCAATCGCCCAAGGTTTCAGAGATAGCTACCATCAGCAAGTAAACCAGGCAATCATTTATAAACAAGAGCAACTCGGTCTAGCGTAAAAAAGCTCAGCTTCGCTGGATTTATTCGTTGCGATCAAAATCGGCGGACTTTCCGCCTTTTTTAAAGTTATACTTTATAAATTGCCGGCGTTAATCCAGGCTAACTTGAATTTAACTAATCAAATAAAAATCCAGTAACGGTCAGACTAGGTTTGAACTACTGCAAGTGAACGTGGTTTGCCATTTTCGTGCATTCCCGCACTTTCAATTCGGTCGATTCTACCTATAATCGGCCGGCTCTAATGTCCAAGATACACCGTGTCCCGCACCCACCATTACTGCTCACGCCTATGAAGTCATTGAAAAAAACATCGACCGGCCTGCCGCATACGGAAATGACCTTGCCTTTCGTGCTGTTGGCCGTCGGCTTGCTCAGCGGTTGCCAGCTTGAGCCTACTACGGCTAAAAGCGTTTTAGAATTGCCGCCTATAACAGGCTTCCCGCTGCCTACCATAGCCTCCCCGCCGGACACGGTAGAAGAGGTTCAGCCGAAGCTTGCCGGCATCGCCACCCGCGAGTTCGTCATCGCCAAAGACCGAGGCATCGTTGGCGGTCTTGCCGGGATCAGTGTGCAAGACGGCGACACCTTGCCTGACATCGCCCGGCACTTCGGCCTGGGCTATAACGACATCACCCTCGCCAACCCCGCTATCTTCCCCTGGACTCCCGAAGCGGGCGCACGCGTGATGCTGCCGTTGCGGTTCATCCTGCCCGATGCGCCGCGCAAAGGCATCGTGCTCAATCTGGCGAATATGCGGATGTTTTATTACCCCCCAAAACAGCCGGGCGCCGTGTTTACCTACCCGGTCGGCATTGGCCGTGAAGGCTGGAATACTCCGCTAGGACAAACCACTATCGTCGCAAAAACCGTCAACCCGGCATGGACCGTCCCGGATTCCATCCGCCGCGAACACGCGGAAAAAGGCGACCCTCTGCCCGCTGTGGTGCGTCCCGGTCCCGACAACCCGCTCGGCAAGTACGCTCTACGACTAGGCTTTAACAGTTACCTGATCCACGGCACCAACAAGCCCTACGGCGTCGGCATGCAGGTCAGCCACGGTTGTGTGCGGCTTTACCCCGAAGACATTGAGGTGCTGTTCAAAAAAGTTTCGGCCGGGACGCCGGTGCGGATCATCCACCAGCCTTACATGACGTCATGGGACGGGGACATGCTTTACCTGGAAGCCCATGAGCCGCTGCAAAAATGGGCGGGCCAGAAGAAACCGCAGCAAAAGTCACTGTTGAAACAACTGCGCCAAACCGCCGCCGAAAAAGGCGTAACCGTGGATTGGGACAAAGTCGACCGCATCCTGCAACGCGCCGACGGCATCCCCACGCCGATCCTGTCGGCCAGCACGGATTTGCCGGAACTGGTCGCGCAAGCGCCGGAAGTGCAACATCCCGAACATTTCTACGGGCAGCCGGCAGTTCCGGAATTAACCGACAGCGACTTGGTGCTGATAGTCGCCGACTTCGCCAACGAGGTGACGGCGCAACAATTGGTGGCAATGCTCAACCATCAAGGTCCGTCAATTCCGGCTAGACAAGTTGAAAAGAACGGTTCCTATCAAGTGATCGCCGGCCCCTTCAAAAACAAAAAAGAAGCTGGATCAGTTGCGCATCGCATCAAAATAGATTTCGAGATTGATGCCAAGCTAGGGATGGTGACCATACAATAGCCCCGCATCAGCTAAGTAAAAAGCGATCAAAACGCGATGCGAAACTGCCCCGGACCTGAAGACCCAATACAAGGAAACAGCGCACGTTGTCGCTGTTTTGCACGTTCACTTTCATGCCCGCTTGGAAAACGGTCCGCAGGATGCGATCCCAGCCGGAAAATCACTGCCATTTTAAGGCAGCACCGGTAGGAGCGGGCCTTCTGTGGCTGCGGCTGTTACGGTAGCACACCCGTACCGCTCAGATTCCGCCTTTTACCCTCGATTTCAAGTGCTCTGCAAGGCGCTTCATGGCCGAGGAAGCATCATCAATTGAAAGATGGACATTAATAATGCTTGGCATGGTCCGGTTGTTCAGGGAATTCATCAGCGCTTCTTCAAACGCTTCTTCCGTAGCAGCGTCATACCCGTTTAGCGGGCCAAAGACTTCCCCCAGCCGGTCGAAACGCCAACAGCTGATATCATTGAAAGGGCCTTCAAGAATGCCCCGCTCGGTGCTGTAACCGCAATTGTTAAAAACCACTACAATCGGGTTCAGGCCGTGGCGTGCGAACGTTGAAAGTTCAGTGCCGGTCATTTGAAAAGCGCCATCCCCAACCAGAATAAGTACCCGATGATCAGGCCGGGCGATTTGCGCACCCAGCGCAGCAGGCATTGCAAATCCCATCGTGGCATAGAAGCTGGAGGCAAAGAATTCGCTCTGCTCGTGCACCTGTAAATCGATAGCTGCAAAAAGGCAATCGCCAACATCGCAAACCACGATCATCTCCGGGCTAAGCGCCTGATTGAGACGCTCGACCAAGCGCGCGATAGTCATCGGCCGGTTCGGTTCGGGAAAGCCTTTTGCCTGCAAGGCCGCAGGTGTCGATGGAAACCCCTCGCTGCGAGTTTTGACAGCGCGCACCAAGGCGCTTAAAAAATCGGCTAGCGCGACGTGAGGATAGTGGTGTGCGCTGATCACGACCTCGTCCAGAGCTGCGCGGATCATATGATGGGGATCAAGCTTTGCGGTATAGATACCGGTATCGACGTCATTCAAGGTAACGCCCAGCATTAGTAACAAATCGGATTGTTCCACTATATAGCGCGCATTTTCCGAACTCATCGCGCCTTCATAAATCCCGAGATAGGCCGGATGCCGCTCGGCAATGACCGACTTGCCTGATAAGGTTGCTACGACCGGTAAGCGCGCACGTTCAACGAGCTCGACCAAAGCGCCCTGAAGCCCACGCCGGTGCAACTCAATGCCCGCTATGATCATGGGCGAAACCGATTTAGCGAGAAGCTCCGTGGCCTCTGCAACTGCTTCCGATAAAGCGGTCTGATCGCTGGCAAACGGCTCCGCCGTCTCGGCCGGTATCGGATAGCCCTCAGCCATCACCAGGTCGCGGGGGATTTCTATATAGACAGGCTTGCATAAGCGGCGAGCCGTTTCAATTGCCCGGTCAATCTGCCGAAAGGCTATTACCGGATCGTTGAGCACCACGGTTGCGCAGGTAATGCGTTCAAAAATTTCGCGTTGGAACGAGAAAGGGCCAAAGCGGTGATGAATCAATGGATCATCTAGTTGTTCACGCACGCCGGGGGCTCCGCTGATGACGACCACAGGCGAGGACTCCGCATAGGCGCCGGCGATTGCATTGACGGTATTTAAGGCCCCTACTCCGTAAGTCACAGCCAGCGCCCCCATGCCTACGCAACGCGCATAACCGTCAGCGGCAAAGGCGGCGGTATCTTCCCGCGTAGTGCCGATATGCTGAATCGGGCTTTTGACCATCAGGTCATAAAAGCCTAGTACGTAATCTCCCGGAACGCCAAAGATATGTTTAACGCCTGCATCATAGAGACGTTTAAGAAGGTATTGTCCAATAGTATCGAATTTAGCAGTGCTCATAACGATTTATCCTTTTGGAAAAGTACTGATTAAGCTGTCAATAAGCGGGCAAACTTTCCAGGCAGCCGGTAAAATCAAAAACAGACGACACTTTGATAAACATTACACCCAGCCATTCTTGGTAAGCAAGAGATTTTGTGAGCCATGAATCAACCGGGCATGTAAACCAATTGGAGGCTTCCAGTGCTGCGAAAACTAAATCATACCGTCGCCATCACATGGCTGTTGATCGTGAGTTTTGTAATGTCCGGAATGCCTGCTTTTGCCGCCCCTCCGGCAGTCGAAGAGGTATTAAGCCTGCTGGGAATGGATCAAGGCCAGATTACCGAACTAGCGCAAGGCAAGCCCGTCACTTATGCCTTGGCGGAAAACGGCGCCGATGATCTTGCTATGGGCATTGCCTTGTATCTGCCGGTTTCTTCAGCCAAGATGTCCAAGTATTTACAACAGGAAAACCCGGACCCGCTAGACGTTGATGTCACTACGTACGGGATATTGACCGAGCACAGCGGAGCGGCTTCCCTTGCCTCTGTCGCCCTGCCCACGGAAGAAGCCGAGGCTTTGCTGGATGCCGAACCCGGTGACAAGTTCAACCTGTCTGCCGTTGAGATCGATAGCTTCAAAACGCTCAAACAGCTGTCCGCCAAGACCACCGAAGACGCGATCTTGCAGCATTACCGGGAGCTTCTATTCCAGCGCTTTGAAGCCTACCGGCACGGAGGCACCTATGCAATAGCACCCTATGTGCGGGATGAAAACCCGGATTCAAAACCTTCCCAGGAACTTCACCAAGCCGCAAGCGCAAGCGTCATCCTGTCGCGTTACTTTCCAGCATTGTACAAAGCCTGGCTGGATTACCCCCAACCTTTACCGCCCGGAACCGATGAATCCTTCCCTTGGGTAGAAAAAACAGTAGAACGCCGTCTTGCGGTCATACTCAGGCACCGCATCAGTGTTGGTTGGAATGGCGGAATCCTGGTGTTGACGCGGGAGTTCTATGCGCCGCATTCATACAATTCCAGCCAGTGGCTAACCGGCTGTTTAGCCTATCGCGACGGCACCGTGGTTTTTAAGCAGGTGCACAGCTACACCGACCAAGTAGCGGGAACAGCCAGCGAGATCAAGCATATAATCGGCCGGCAATTGCTGAAAGACAAATTGCTTACGTCTTTTGCACGCCTTTGCCGTGTCTCGGGCCAATGCTTTTGATTAACGGGCCGTTTTAAGCCTCTGGCCCGTTAAGGTCGATAACTTGCTTATTTAAGACCCGATGCCAATGGAGGATGGAGAGCCGAGTCGGCTTCTTCAAGCTCCTGTCTAAACTTGTCGAATTCTTTTTTCCAGGATTCTTTGTTGTAACCCCAATTGCCCTCGGCCAACAGCCGCTCACCCAGCGCGAATTCCGACTTTACCTGGCTTAGAGCATCCTCCTCGCCCTCTTCCCAAAGTGCCTGGGCATAAAACAGGTGGTTGAGCGGATGCCCCGGATGTTCCCTGGCGGCTTTTTCCAGCAGTTCCAGCGCCTTATCGATATCGCCTATGCCATTGGGCCAAGCCGGGGCTTTGAGATACAACGCCCCTAAAAGGCGTAGCGGCCCGCCGTCGTCAATGCCGGGGCTCAAGGCCAGCGCTTGTTTCATCTCGCTTTCCAGCCGGTCAAGGTTCTCCACGGCCAAGGTGATGTGTTCGCGCACCGCCAGGCCGAGATTCGCCGCCAAGTAATAATGCACAGCCCCGTTACCGCCTTGCGCCAAAGCGATTTCAGCAAAGCGGACGCCTTCGGCGGCCAACTTTTCGCGTTTTTCCTGGTTGGCTTCGCGTTCGGCCAGGTGCAAACAGATCCGGCTGCCCAGAGCGGTGCGGCGCACCGCCGGTTCCTGAGTGTCGCGCAGGACATTCAGCGCGCAAGCCAAGGTGTGGGTATCGCTTAAGGGGCTCAGCCGATTTTGTTCGGCAACCAGCGCGGCAACCGCCTGCTTGGGGCACTCGGAAAGCAGGTCAGGCTGGACTTGGCCGTGCTGGAGGCTGGCACAGCCCGACAGAAAGGCCAGAATCGAAACAGCAGTAAGAAGTCGTGCTCTGTTCAAAGCTTATTTCCCCTTAGTCCACAGCTTGACCATAGGTTCGAACACGGCCGCATCCACGCTGGCAAAGGATTCGATTCCGAACACATCGCAGAGCTTTTTGCCTTCGGGATCGACGCACATCCCCTCCAGCGCCTTGCCGAAGCGGGCGCGTTCTTCCGCAGTCGTGGTAGCGCTGTCGGCCACCACGCCCATCAGCGGGATTTCCTCGGACGTGAAGATAGCGTCAAGAGGCGTCGTCAAATGAAGCGAGCTGAGCCCGGCGAATTGTTGCTCGTTCAAAATAACGGCGTCCAGCTCCCCTTTATCCAAAGAGCGCAGCGCGCGAATGGCCTGATTGGACGGTTTTAGGACAAAGAAACCGGCAGGGTCGTATTTTCCGGCAAAAACAATCCTGCCGATGAATGATGGCTCTTCCAATGCCGTACCGCCCAAGGTCTTGCCTTTCAGCTCGTCCAGGCTCTTGTACTTATCTTTCCTGACCATGACCCGGTAACGCTCGCTGGTGCGACCTTTGATCCTGGGCTGGACCACCGGCACTAAGTTATGCTGGTTGCGCAATTCCAAATAAAGGCCCAAGGAGGTGATCGCGAACTTGGGCTTTTTAGCGGCTATCTGCTTCCTGCATTCGTCCGACTTGGTGGTGAACAGACTGTTGAAGCTGTTCGCCTGCCACTGACCGGCGCGTTCCACCACCCGCAGCATGGAATTCATCGCCTCGCTGGCATCCTTGGCATTAACGGAGCCGCCGGGGTAGCACACTACGATTATTTCGGGATTGGGGGCTGCCCTTACGGTAAGGGAAATCAACAGGCTGGCAATAATAAGATAAGTTTTTCGCATCATGGTTTTCTCTTGTAATCAATCAACTGTCCGATGGCCGGGGCCACGACGAGGGTTGCGGTCAGGCAGCATAACAGCCCGATGGTGATACTCACGCCCAGGGAAGACACGCCCCGATAGCTGGCCAGGGTAATAGCGCCCAGCCCGGCTAATTCGGTGCCTGCGGCCAGGCCGATCACTTTGCCGGCAGCCAGGCTGACTTGCAAGGGGGTATGGCCTTTCAATTCGCCCCAGCGATAGCTGAACCATACGCCGTAATCCACCGCTAGCGCAATCACGAGGGGCAATGCGACGATGTTGGCATAATTATAGCGAATATCGCCCAGGGCCATCAGTCCCAGCATCCAGCCGCCGCCGATCAGCAACGGTAATATCGCCAGCGCGAAACCGCGTACGCTGCGCGTCGCCGCCATAACCCAAAGCAGGCACAACGCCAAGGCCAATTGCGTGCCATGGGTAAAACTTTCCACCACGGATTTGGCAAGCGTCTGATGCGTGGTTGGAAAACCGGTCGCTTCCGGCGAAACGCTATACACGTCTGTTATCAGCGCATCGAGATTGTCGGGATCGTACACGGTTTTTGCCGGAAAGGCGTAAACTGCGATGCTGCCGTCAGCGGCAAAGAAGCGGTCGCGCAGGGTCATCGGCAACTGCTCCGGGGTGAGCGGCCGAGCCTGCCGCCAGGCGTCGATGACTTTAAGCCCGGTATCTGCTCCGGACAGCCAGGCGCGCAAGAAACTTTCGCTACGAATCCGCCCCTGTCCGCCATCTGCGGCGAGTTTGACCGAGATGGACGCCACTTGTTCGCGCACTTTTTCCAAACTTTCGACCAGGTTGGCATGCCCCGCGGAGAATGCCTGCTCCTGAGCTTCGTCGATAATGGCAGTGCTGTTTTCCAGCACTGCCTGTAATAATTCGAATGATTTTACGGACAAGCCTTCCCGGTCGAGTTCGGCGACCTGTTTGGCATAGGCAGTCCGGGCGAACGCTTCGCCGATGCTGACGGCTTTGCGGAGGCGTTGGTCGGCATCCGCAGGAAACAGGTTCGTCAGCGACTGCACCTTGGCAACCGTCTTGAGTTTGCCCGCCTCATCGGTAATCCGCCGGGCTTCGGCCATGTCCTTGGCGGTAAAAATGATGACTTCGGACTGGTAGTCGCTTTCCGCCACCATACGCCGTTGGTAATAGGCGGCCTGGGAATCTTCAGGCAGCATGGCCAGCACGTCGTAGTCGAACGGGATGGCGAAGCCTTTTACCCCGCCAATCACAGCAAAACCCAAGGCCAGCATGACCAGCACTACCGCAACGGGTGTGGGGAACGCGCCAGTATGCTTCCATATTCGTGCCGGAACCGGCGGCGTGCTTAGCGAGGGGATGTCCCTCAGCTTGGGCGGCAGTAAAGCGTACAGCGCGGGCTGAACCATCCAGGTGCTGATCAGGATCATCAACACGCCTTTGGCCGCCACCACGCCCAGTTCGGCAAAACCCGGAAAATCCACCGTGGTCAAGGCGCCGAAGATCAGCAGCGAGGCGCCGCCCGCCGTCAGTACCGCTATAAAAGATGAGCCGATGCCGGCTCCTATGGCCTCAACCAGGGGCTTGCCTGCGCGGCGCTCATCGGCGATACGCGAAGAGGTAAAGATGCCGTAGTCCGCCCCCAACCCGAACAGGATGGCGATAAAGGCGGCGGTGATCATGGTCAGGTGGCCGACGGTGACCAAAGCCAAGCCCAAGCTCCACAGCACGCCGAGTCCCATCGGGATGAAAATCAGCGCGGCCCAGCGCAGGCTGCGGACTACCAATAAAATCAATGCGACGATCAAAGCGGCGGAAGTAAAAACCACCAGGATGATATCCTTGCGGATATTGACGTATTCCTCGTACTCGATGGCCGGTAATCCGGTCAGGCCCACAGTGGGCGGCGTGCGGCCGGCGGCTTTGGCTTGTCCGGCCAGGTCTTCCGACACCTGCTTGACCTTGTCGACGAAAGGGCCAAGGTTTTTGAAATCCCCGGAAGAATTTTTCGGGTGGACGAATAAAAACAGCATTTGCCCGTCGCGCGAGGCAAAGTAGCCGTCGGACATGCCCCCTGCCCCGTTTTGGGCCAATAGCCGGTTCCAGTTTAAACTGGCTGGCGCTGTTTCTGCGGACAGCCAGCGCTGCCACTCTTCCAGGAAAAACGCCGCCAAGTTCAAGCTTGCTTCGGCGGTTTGCAGATCAGTGTCCGCCCCGCCCAGCGGCGGATGATCTTTGCTCCAATTCAGCGCTTTGCGCAGATTTTCTTCCATCTCGCTAGCCGGAATCGGCTGATCCGCCATTGCGGCCAGCTTGTCCAGACTCTCGGACGGCATCAGCAGGTAGGCGTGATCCAGAAAAAACGTCATATCGAGACGGGCGGTCGCCTGGTCGATCTCGGGTTCTGTCTGAAGTTTGGCGGCCAGCTCGTTGGCAAAGGACTCCAATTCGTTGCGCGGCGCACCCTCCAGAACCACCATCAGATCCGAGGCGGCGCCGAAATTTTTCAAGAAATCGTTGAAGCGCTTCACCACCGGTGTATTCTGGGGAAGCAACGCTTGGCGCGAGGTGTGGACCGGGAGTTGCGCCGTTGCCCATCCGGCCAGGATCGACATAGCCAAAGCCACCCCCAAGATGCGCCAAGGGTTTCTGGCGGAGTATTCGGCGAGTTTGGCAATGCGCTGGGTGATTTTCATTGGCGGGAGATTCCGTTGGTCAATTCGCGCAAACAGCTTGCGCGTTTTTGGCACGCTCCAAATAGCCTTCCCACTTTCGTGCGGTCAAGCGCTGGAACATCGGCACCACGGGGTTGAGTTCGATGGGCGGCGCATTCCAGTAAATTTCGTAGCTTAACTGTTCGGCTTCCAGGGCAACGCCGTCTTCATCGAGTATGGGCTTGAATACCAATGGCTTGGCAATGTTCAACACCCATTGGGTCAGCCACTTCGGGGTTTTCATGGAAATCAGCGGAATCTTCAGGGCATCGAAATAAAACAGGAAAAACACTCGCGTGGTGCGCTCGTCGATTGGCAGCATAAACGACCAATTCTTGATGCTGTCGCCGGTATTGGTCCATTGATAGGGATACTCGTAGCACAACTCAATGGAGCGGGTATTGACCCGGTTGCGGTCAACGAAAATCCCGGAAATCCGGCCGCCGGCCATATAGGCGTCGTAAGTCAGGTAAACCCTGTCGTCATCGGCCTCGTGATGGGTCAGCTTGGCATCGATGAAAGGCTTGTATTTACGGTGCAGGAAGGCGTGGGAGAAATCGCAGATATTGTCGATGACCATGGAATGATGCGTGCGCCAAGTGTAATCAACGGCAAAGTTGGCCCAGGTGTTATCGCCGGTGAGTTCGGGTATGTCCGGAATCTTATGCTCGGAGGCTAGTTCCGGAGCGCCGGGAAACAACCAGATCAGGCCATAGCGGATTTGCACAGGATAAGTCCGCAGCTGTTTCTTGATCAGCGGGTTACCGAAGCTGTCATGGGAGTAATCCTCCAACCGGCCTTTCCTGTTGTAGGCCCAGCCATGATAGGCGCAGCGCAAATTGCACTTGTCTACTGCGCCCTGGCTGAGCTTGAGTTGCCGATGCGCACAGCGGTTCTGCATGGCGGCGAGCACGCCGTCTTCGCCTCGATAAAGCGCAATGGTGGTGTTCCAGAAAACGACCTCTTTGACCTGGCCTTTTTTTACAGCACTATCGTATTCCACTACGTACCAGCGGTCAGGGTCCATTCCAGCGGCGCGAGCCTTTTGGCGCGAATTTTTAGCTTCCGCAAAGGAAGGTGGCGGGGATTTCGTCTGCGCGTTAGTCATATTCGGGGCTCCGGTTCGTGGTTAAGGAGGGATCGATTGTTTACTTCGCAGGAACGATCAAGCCTCTGCGTGCGAAATCTTCATAGGCTTCCTGCACTGCCTGGGATAATTGGGTGGGTTGGTAGCCCAACTCCTGTTTCGCCTTGTCATGGTCCGCCCGGCGGCGCATCTGGAGCAAGCGCACCGCGCCCGGCGTGAATCGCCTGGGCAGATTGGGGAATGCCCTGTACCAGGTCTTGTCGGTCACTTCGGCCAACAGGGCCATCAGGTATGGAGGAAGCCGCAATCGGGGCAATGGTCGGCCGGTAGTTTCCCTAAATAGCGCCATCAAATCGTCCACGCTGGCATAGGCGGTGCTGAAAATGTACTTCTGCCCTGAGCGCCCATGCCGCATGGCTAAGACATGGCCTTCGGCGATATCGCGACCGGATACCCATTCGAAACCTCCAGGAATGTAGGCGCGCAGAGCTCCGTGGGCGTAATCGATCAGTACCCGACCCATGCGCGAAGGCATGTAATCGTGGGGCCCGATAATGGCGCAGGAGGTGGCGACGACCACATTCAGGCCGTTGGCGTGTGCCTTAAGGCACTCATGCTCGGTGAGATGCTTGGTAAAGCCGTAAGGCAAATGACGGTCAAAAGGATAGAACGGCATGCCCTCGTGGCTGGAACGGTCCGCTTCGTAGCCGGTGGCGCTCAATGATCCCGACACCACAACCTTGTCGATGCCGTGGCGCTCGGCTGCCTTTAGAATATGGATTGTACCGCGGACGTTGGTATCGAATATTTCGCGCTTATGGGCCGCATTGCCTTCAATGGTCGAGACCAGAGCGGCGCAATGATAAACGCGGGCGCAGCCGCGCACGGCGGCGGATACTGCCTCGCTGTTGCGCAGGTCGGCAAACACACGCTCCACGTCGAGACCGTCCAATGCGCCGTTGTCGCGTTCGGTGCGCATCATCACTCGCACTTGCTCGCCCTCTGCGAGCAGGCGGCGAACCAGGTTAGCGCCAAGGTGTCCGGTGGCGCCTGTAACGAGCGTGATTCCGGTACTCATCGCACTAATCCGAGGCAGCGCCTCCAACGGGGCAGACAACAGATCAAGTCGAGGCGCTCAGATGCCATAGTCCTTGTTTTAACATGGGTTTTGCACAATATCATACGCGCTGCTTTATTCTGTTCTTTTGTTTGTATGTTCATTTTCCAAATCTTTACCAAGCCATAAGCGGTTTATGGCTTTAGCAGGATAATTTCGCCCGCAAACAGCACGACTTAAGGCCGCTGAATATTTGCGCCGTAACCGGAGTAAGCCAGATATTTCATTTTTTCGAGATAACGATAAAAAAGCACCGCCAACGGAACCTCATTTTTTAACAATGGCTTAATGATGACAATCGCATCCGCAAGAAGTTTTATTGCCTTGGGTAAATTCGAAATGTTATGGCGCACTAAATTGCCGGCACCGAACGCGGTCAAAAAACAAAATTGCTTCATCAACGTGTAGTGGTTCCTGTTCAGGCCGGCCAACATGGCAATCGACTCTTGCGCGTTCATACCGCCGCACTGCAAGTATTTGAATACCGCCGTCTTAAGCAAGTCGTTCGACATAACACCGTAGAGTGCGTTAGCAAGAATATTAAGATTGGCATTAGCGTTCTGTCTTTCACGGTAATAGGCTTCGATTTTTTCGTGAATCAAATCGATATTATTGAAATCAGGCATCGCCAATAAATGCGCGCTCAATATTTGGATATCGGAAAATATCGCTGTCAATCCGCCGCCCGTTAAGGGATGACGCATATTCAGCGCATCACCCAGCAGCACAGCGCCTTTCCGGACGATGGGCTTTGCCGCCATGTAATGATTAGGCATGACTTTAAATCCGCCTTCCTGCAAGGCCTGCTGATAGCTGTTAAGCATACCTTCGGGGATGTAAGGCGTGACATTGACATCCAAATACGTTTGTATCAATTGCTTCTTAGGAAGCTGCTCCGCTGGAAAATCAATTAAAATCCTGACTTCATTACTGGAAATCGGATAACAAATGAACGGCGTCGGCCCGGATAAAAACACATGGCCATGTTTTGGAAAAGGCATGTCGCAGTCTTTTAAAATCAAACCGATAAAGAAAGACGTCACGGTTTTTTCATTATTACTGAGATGCTCCCTAAAGTTTGAAAAGAACCCATCGCTGGTAATGGTCAAAGGCGCATGTATGGTCTTAGTCTTGGATGTAAGCGAATCCCGGTAATTAACGCCAATAATCTCGTTGCGTTCATTTTCCTGAAGCTGCAACGCCTTGCCATGAATTTGCGTAACCGATTCATTATCCAGTGCAGAGGCTCTAATTTGCTGTAAAAACAGGCCATTATGCAAGCCCATCCCTCTATAATCCGTCGGATAAGGAATAGTAATCCTCTCGTCGCCTTGCAGTATTGCGTAACCTTCAACCGGCTGCGCATCAAAACCATCCAGCAAATGCCCAAGCCCCATCTGCTTGAGCGACAACACCGCCCCAGGCTGTAACAATTCACCGACAATACGTTTTTTCTCCTCAAAGGAATAATCGATTAACGCTATCTTGATACCTTTGGGGGCAAGATAAGCGGCGATGCTGGCACCCGCCATTCCTGCGCCAATAATGCAAATGTCGAACCCGGATTCCTCTGAGCTACTGGATGCACATCCTTTAAACTGCGGTGATTGTTTTATCATTCTTGAACGTCCTGTTTAAAGTGTCGATTCAACGCCCAGATAGGAAAGATATTCCTATAATTGGCGTAAGTTATCATGCAGTTGTAATTAAAAACGCCGGAAATATTTTCCTGAGGCCAATCGCCAATGTCGGTCTGCCTGTTCAGCAACACATTGATGCCGGTTTTGGTAATGGTCTTATCACCAAAATCAGCGGCCATCAGTGCCAGCAGCGCCCAAGAGGTGTTAACAATTTGCGACGAATCCGCCTCGGTGTAAGTCAGCGTCGAACAGGATTTGAACGTCTCGCCCCAGCCGCCATCCGGTTTTTGCTTACCAACCAGAAAAGTGCAGGCCTTGCTAAGACTGGCCGTTAAGATGGCATCGTCATAATAGCCTTTACCTTTGGCCTTGCTGAGCGCTTCCACGCCAAACCAGGTTGCATAGGTAAAACAGACCGCCCAACCGCCGTACCAGGAGCCATCCGATTTTTGCTGCTTAAGGATAAAATCAATTCCCGCACTGATAGCTTTGCGTATTTCGCCGCTTTTATAACCCGGATAAATTTCCTGAAATTCCAATAGTGAAATAACGCAAGCCGCGGTACATTCCGTCCAGGAATAATCAATCATGATATCGGCAAAGACTTCAGACGGGTTGAGCTTTTCCAGCCATTTGGGTGCGCGTGTCAGTTCATACGTTGCCCAACCGCCGTCAGTATTTTGATAAGAAAGGATAATGTCTACGGCTTGTCTGATACGCTGATCATCAATTGCCGGTTTAACCACACCTGAATGATGAACGGCCAACGTGGCGCTTAGGCCTTCCGCGGTACAATCGGCAACCGGCCAGCCATTTTCCGCCGTTGAAAATGGCCAGCTGCCGACCATGGGGTGGCGGAAAAATTCGGCATGCGTGGGATGTTCGGCCTTGACTTGCGACAGATCAATAAATTGATAGCTTTTGGCAATAGTTTCTGGGAATAGTTTGCCCAAGTCGCTTTCCAGCATGGCGCGGGTTGCAAAAGCGGTATCCCAAAGCTGCGAACCGTTGTAGCCGCTCATCTTCATGCCGTCTTCGGCAACCCATAGGTAATCAAACCAGCGGGCTACGTGCTTTTTAAATTGCTCAGAATCCTTGCCGTAGGCATGCCAGATACAAATGGAATTGATGGCTTGATTGACCGGGCCTATGTTGATGTAGTTGGTTTGCTCATCCTCGGCATTGAGGTATTTCAAGATGTAGTCCGTAGACTTTTTTCTTAACCAGGTGCATTTAAATTTTTCATAGCTGTTGGTGAAAAAGTTCATCCACTTCAGTACCGGAGACGGTGTGGTATAACAATCTTTTTCGCAGACGGCATTGCGCTGTTTCGGCCAATCGATTGACGCGAAATCCTCGTTATAAATTTCTTCCCTTAAGGACAGGATCAGTTCATTTTCGGGCGCTTTAATCCGCTGGGCATAGCAATAAGCCATTGGCAAGTACACCATGCGCGTATGGCACCAGTAACGCCAGGGATGAACCGGCAGCCATTTAGGAAACAACCACATTTCAGGAAACAGGCTGTTAAAGCCTTGCCAGTCATAACAATTCAGCACCGCCAGATAAAATTTTCCCCAGGAGGGAATACCGGTAGCACCGCCATTGTTTTTGATCCACGCCCTGGCCTGAACCAATTGCTGATGATTTTTATCGACGCCAAGAAGGCGCAATGACACGTATTGCATGACGGTGCCGAATATCGTCGATTCGCCCTCGATATGCATGCCCCAGCCGGCATCTTTATTTTGATGGTTGAATAAATAAAGCTTCATCATTTCCCGGTGCGCTTTGGGAAACGGTGTGTCCGAAATATAAGAGGCGATAAGCAGGCCGGGCAAAAGAAATAGCGGGCCGCCGTAGTCCCCCGGCCAATGGCCGTCTTCACTTTGCAAATAAGAGTAGTAGTTCATTCCCTTGATGAGCGCATCGATGACTTTTTGCTCATAGGGGCTCTCTAACTGCGGTATTTGCCCAGTAAATTTCTGGAACTTCGCGTCAGTGGCTGTATTTCTGAAAACCTTGTCGCCGGAATTGGGATTTCCGGATTTATCAAACTGAAAATCTTCCGCAAACTGCGCTATGTCTTGCTCTGTAATATTATCGACATTTTGTAAATGTGCATTGATATTGCTTGAGCCGGGCTTGAACGCCCAGACTTGCCGTCCGTTATCAGTAAGTAGTTGCCAGTTTTTCCAACCAGATTTTACATTCAGCATAGATTCCTTCTTTTAACTATTATCATGGTCAAGCGCCAAATGCCATATTCGAATGGATGGCAATGATATTTTTAATTTATTTATTACACAGGGCAATACGTAACATTACCAACAAGCCTTTCATTTTTTTCAATAAACCGGACGGTTTACGCAAACGTTCGTGGCCTGGCAGCAATTGCCCTTTGGCCAATTTGCCTATTTTTCTTTTCACGGCCGGGTCGAGCTTACCGTCGGCGGCCAACTCAAAAAACAAAGCTTTCACATTGCCTAAATCAAAAAAATCCCGTTGCCATTCCCATTTATAATTGCCGCCATAACGAAACCAGGAGCCGCCTATACCGGCGACTTCATAATGCGTGCCATCTTCCCGTAGCGCAGGCGACACCTGGCGCCAGAGGCCAATCACTTCGCCCTGCTTTTCATCGATTAATATGCGGTGGTACGGATAGCGCCATTGTTCAAAGCCTTCCATTTGCACGCCTAAAGCCCATTCTTCTATCTGTTTACGGCTGCGTGCGACAAACTCTTCATTAGGCCCGATATTCCAGCGGTATTCTGCGTCATCGGTATACATCGCGCCCAGATATTTGGGCCAGTTGCCTTCTTTTTCAGCGTCACGATTCGCCTGCAACCAACGTTCAACCATTTCTTCAAGTTCTGCTCTGGGATATGCGGCCATTCTTTATCTCTTTAGTGCGTTATTTTAATTGCCTTGGTCGGGCAATATTTTTCGGCTTGCCGGGCTTTTTTAAGCAACTCCAGCGACGGGTTCTCTTGCAAGACGGTGACATTCCCTGCATCGTCTACCTGAAAAAGTTCAGGCGCTTCAGTCATGCAGGTTGCATGGCCCTGGCAAAGCTCTCTGTCGATTGTTATTTGAAAACCCGGGCTCGGCAGTACCCTTTCCTCAGCGATATGCGCCGTTGGCTCAACAAAAGCTTTTTTGGTGAGCGCGCGTTTTTTGTATCGAACCCGGCAAGGCGACAGCGGTTGCACCACCATTTGGGTGAAGTCATCCTGATAAGTATCCTTGTCATCAATCAGTTCAAAGGTATATCGACGTAACAGGATGCTGAAAATGGCTTTGAGTTGCAGCATCGCAAAAGCGTTGCCGCTGCACTTGTGTTTACCGCCGCCGAAAGCAATCCAGCTGAAAGGCGCGGCATCTTCCTGGCGGGTTTCCGAGTAACGATCAGGATCAAACTTTTCCGGGTCCGGAAAAACATCCGCAATGCGATGCGACACGCGCGGCGAGGCGCAAACGTATTTTCCGGCTTTTACCGTGTAATCTTTAAACTGAAAGTCTTGCATCACTTTGCGAATTAAAAATATCAAGGGTGGATGCAAGCGCAGCACTTCTTTAATGACATTTTCCAACGCCGGAATTTCCCGTAGCGACTGAAAAGTGACCTCGCCATCAATACCGAAGTGCACGTCCAGTTCATTCAATACCCGCGCCAACTGTTCAGGCCGTCGCGCCAATTCCAGCAAGGTCCAGGCTGCCGTGCCTGCTGTTGTATGATGCCCGGCGAATATGGTGCCTATCAGCATGCCGGTTATTTCGTGAGCTGACAAACGGCTGCCATCGTCATAGCGGGCATCAATCAGTAATTGAAACGCATCTTCGCTTTTTTCCGGTTTTTGCGCTCTTTTGGCAATGATGCCGGTGACCAGTTCCTGAAGTCTTGCGCGCGCTTTATCACGGCGGCGAAACACCGGTAACGGCAAATAGGGAAAAACAAAGGCCAGCGGATTTACGCCTTTTTCAAGATCGTGATAGATTTTCGCAAACTCTTCATTCAGTTCGTAACGGAACTCATCGCCAAGCAGGCAGTGGCTGGAGGTGTAGATGGTGAGTTCTTTCATAAACTCAAGCAGATCAATTTCGCCGTTATCGCCCCAATCAGCAATCATTTGCTCGACTTCCCTGACGATCACTTGCGCATAGCCTCGCATCGGTTTATCCCGCAATACCGGCATCAACATCTTGAGCTGTTGGTCTTTTTTATGCGGCGGCGCATCAAAAACCACGCCCTTGCCGAAAATAGGCGTCATGATTTTATACGCCTGGCTTTGGTCCAGCTGAGCGTCGGGCGCGCGAAAAAAAGCTTCGTTTGCTTCAGGGCCGGTCATCAGCACCATTTTTTGATGAAACATACGGAATTCGCCGATTTCACCCAGTTTATTTCTGAGTCGCATCATGTAGTCGAAAGGATTTTTGCCGAATTCGAGCATATGCCCTAAGACGGGCCATGCGCCGGGCATTTTAGGAGGTTCTTTGCCGGGCGAAACGTTTTTTTGGGTATTAGTTGCTGTCATAGCTCGTTCATCTTGATGTATTTGTGCATTAAGGAACGCTGACTCTATGAGTTCCAATTTTCTCGGCGAGCATTAGCATTTAAACTCAACAATAAGTCCTATTATATGAATATTTAATGAATTATGAATAAGTTTCCACTTTGCGCGTCAGATAGCGCATCAAAAAAACACATTGATGGCTAAAGCTTTAAAGGAATATAAGTGACGGTTCTCACCCCGTCTTTTCCATCATTTTCATCGCGAATGGGGCGAATACCGCGCCGCACAAGACACAGGCGGGGCGGTAAGGTAAAGCCCCCCATGTTGAGGCGGCCGATATTACCCGAGCGCAGCCTCATCATTGAAGCGCATGCAAGAACATCATGGGAAAACAGAGGATGCTTCAACCCTATCTGTTAGGATACGGCCGAATCCTGATTGCTTCCGATAGCCTCCAGGTTCACCGCGCAAAGCGTTATGCTTGCCGTCAGAATAAATCGCTTTGTTCCAGGATCTGCGCTATCGGTTCCTGCCAACCGTTCGCCTTACTCTGGTGGAGCGTACCCGCTGCCGCCCACAAGCTTCGGGCCTGGATTCGCAACTGGATCATTTATGAAGGCACAACAGCCAATAATGCGGCAATCTGCGCGAATTGACGCCGATTTATTTAAATCTCGCGACAGAACCCGAATTCCTTTTCGGGATATCCTGGCACGAGATGGAATAGTTACTCCTCCAGCCTCGCCGCTTTAAAACGGGCGGATGCCCCCAAGAGGCCGACCACGAAGAAAGCCGTGCCGACCAGGGTGAAGCGCAGATTCGACTCCTCGATAGCCAAGTCGTCGGTAGCGTAAAGCATGATAACGACGGCGACCGTTCCCCAGCCGAGAAAACGCAGCGCAGCGGCTATAATCAGGTCACTCAGCGTTTCCGACTCGCTGACCGGCGTGTCCATTCGATAGGCCACAAAACCGCACACGAATGCCGGCAGGATGCCCCAGCGCATATGCCGGACAAAGCTTTCCAGAAAATCGAAGTTATCTTTGTAGTAAGTCAGCTCAAGTATAAGCGCCGATACCGTGGTGCTGACAATGAACCCCATTATCATCATTGCCATATAAAACCCATAGTACCGATCGGATTGCTCCCGATGGTGCCTGAAGGTGAGCGTCCGTGAAATAAAGACCAGCGCTATCGGAAGGACATACATCGGGATGGCATACGCAATCCACCGAAGCGTAGTGTAATTAAAATGCGCCAGCGGCTTATCGGGAAACAGGAAAGCATTGTGCAGCGAAACCGAAATCTCCCGGCCCAACATAACCCCGATAGCGGTGGCGGCCGTGAAAAGCAGGATATATTTATAAGTGTGCTTCAGGCGGGCTTCGTGGATATTGCCGCCGAGCCGCTTCACGGTCGCCCATATCTCTTTCTCGCTTGCGCTCCCGAACACAACCAGAGATGCAAGCAAGCGGCACAGCAGGCCGGTGAGGTGATCCAGCTCCTTGAGTAATTTGACCGTCTTGGTGTAGTGAGGTTCCGCTTCCTTCCAAACGGCCACTTTTTCCGACATTGCATTATAGGAGATACAGATTTCCCCCCACTTCAGCGATGGTTCGTTGAAAAAACGACGGTAGGACGATTGATTGGCGTAGCTCTGTATCTGGTCAAAAAGAAGACAATTATGTGCCCATTTATACTCGACCGTGGCGCTGGATTTTTCGAAATCGCCGGGATCGATGCTCGGCACCAGCAGGCGATTGCCGATTTGTGTTTTTAAGCTATCGTCGACCGCCGACAATCTTGAGGTAATGAGTGCGTTATAGACCTCTACCGCTTTGGTCGGGATTGCGAAAGCGTCATGGATGCTGTCCCGCAATATCAGCAAAGGATTAAACTTGCTTTCCCAGCCGATAAAAAAAAGAAACAGCCCGGCGGCAATCAACGGCATGATCGTGTTTCCGTCCAAGCCATTCAGAAGATTCACCAGTTCCCCGGAGCGAAGGTTCTTCACGATCAGCGTCACCAGCGGTTCCAAGGGCAGCCAGCGCCAGGTAAGCAGCCAGAAAAGTACGGCCATAAACGTGCAGTACGATGCCATCCCTACCCAATAGGTGCTGCTGCGGCTAAAGTATTGAGGTAATGTCGGTTCAGCGCCTAACTGAATCCGGCGTTTTTGGAAGGATCGGTAGGCGAGGAAAAACACCGCCCCGGTTCCAAGAAACTGCACCACAAAGTTAATCAAGAGTTCGATGGTCATCGTGCAGCTGCTCCTAGGTAATTT
Organism: Methylobacter sp.; assembly: GCF_023227905.1. Taxonomy (GTDB): domain Bacteria; phylum Pseudomonadota; class Gammaproteobacteria; order Methylococcales; family Methylomonadaceae; genus Methylobacter_A. The sequence goes on from NZ_JALOCF010000052.1 coordinate 23,493, forward strand.
ACAAGTTTCGAGTTTAGAAAAATATCCAGCCATGCCTGATTATAAGCACTTAAACGATTCCGGCCGTTTTTCACGCCAGTTCCGCAAAGCCTGGATGAGCATGATGAGGCCGAGCCCGCGTTGCCGGATCGAGTGTCTGTATTATAGCTGAACTTAACGCATCAAGACCTCTTCCAGACTTTGAGCGGCCGAAACGGAGGTGGCAGAACGTCCTGATCCGTCCATTGATCGCTCGATCATGCCGTTTCTGCGAGATGAACACGAACCAAGCTTTTTGGCGTTGCCTTCAATAAGCTGACCAGACGGTCACTACGCAGGCGCATCAATCAATCTGAATCGACGACAAATTGCGCGATGCCGTCACGGAAAGACCAGTCAATATCATGGTTTTCAGAAATAGTTATCATGACATTTTCCGGCGGAATCCCCGGATTGGCTGCCAGGTTCTCCACCACTTTTTTATAAAACGCCTGTTTTGATTCGTCTGAGCGGCCGGCACGCATCACTAAATGCATCATCACCCGGTCCCCTTCTCGATCTTGAAGCTGCAAGCGCTCCGAATCGAGCTGATGAATAATCTGATAACGGTCATCCATTGGAAAACCCATGGTTTCAATGACAGCGGCGTTAACGCTGTCGCCAACTGCTTGAATATACTCGGGTGACTTGCCTGATAATATCGAAATGTTAACGAGCGGCATGCTAATCTCCTGTTTTATGAAAAATTATTAATACAGAAATCAAGCTTAACTATAAGCCGGTTTTTTACTCACCGGTAGCAGAAAACTTAAGCCAGCCTTGCATCCGTTTCTTGGTCGCTAACAGGTAGGTTATTTGATTTTACCGGCTAATTTGGATATCCGCTCTTAGCTTGCAAGCTGACGATTCCAGAGATTGATGATCCTATTACCCTGCCCGGTTAAATTCCCGTAAGTATTCCTGCATATTGTACAAACGGCTTGTTTTTCCTAACCTGCATTGCTTATTCCATTCCGTCCATTGATTTTTCTATAGTCGCGAGCACCTTCATTCTGCCAATGGCGACGCGTCATCCGTAGACTATGAAATCCGCCTAATCTTCTGCCGGGAGCAGCGTTGGCACAGCGGCTTGCTAATAAAACATCTAATGCTATGCGGGAGTACAAAGCCATGGGTAAAAACGTAACTCAGAAGCTGATCGAAAGCCATTTGACCGAAGGCCGCATGATATTCGGTGAAGAGATTGGCTTAAAAATCGATCAAACACTCACCCAGGACGCAACCGGTACTCTGGTCATGCTGGAATTTGAGGCGATGGGCATTGCGCGCGTACGAACCGAACTTTCCGTCCAGTATGTAGACCACAACCTGCTGCAGGAAGACTTTAAAAACTCCGACGACCATCTGTTTCTGCGTAGCGCATGCAAGAAGTTCGGCCTTTGGTATAGCCGTCCCGGCAACGGCGTGAGCCATCCCGTGCATATGGAGCGTTTCGGCGTACCGGGAAAAACCTTGCTGGGCTCGGACAGCCATACCTGCGCGGCCGGTTCATTGGGAATGCTGGCAATCGGTGCAGGCGGCCTGGAGGTGGCGATGGCGATGGTGGGAGAGCCATTTTACCTGAAAATGCCGAAAATAGGGGGCGTCAAGCTGGTCGGGGAATTGCCCGATTGGGTGAGCGCCAAGGATGTGATTTTGGAAATGCTGCGCAGGCATGATGTCGACGGCGGGCTTGGCAAGATCGTCGAATATTACGGCCCCGGATTGAGATTTCTGTCCGCCATGGACCGGCATGTGATCGCCAACATGGGCGCCGAACTGGGCGCCACCACGACGGTTTTTCCATCGGACGATGCGGTGAAGGAGTTCCTGAAAAGCCAGGGGCGTGAGCAAGCCTTTCGGGAAATTCTCGCGGACCCGGACGCGGAATACGACGAATACGAGGAAATCAACCTGTCGGAACTGGAGCCTTTGATTGCGCTGCCCAGCAGCCCGGGTAACGTGGTGCCGGTGCGCGAGGTGACGGGCCGGGAAATCTACCAGTCCTATATCGGATCATCCGCCAACCCAGGACTACGGGACTTTGCCATTCCGGCCATGATCGTCGACGGCAAACAGACTCACGACCGCGTTTCATTCGACGTCAATCCCACGTCCCGGCAGATATTGGAGAACATGACGGCAACCGGCATACTGGGAAAGCTCATCCATGCGGGCGCGCGCCTTCATCAGGCAGGTTGCGGCGGTTGTATCGGCATGGGACAGGCTCCGGCTACCGGCCGCATTAGCCTGCGCACCGTTCCCCGGAATTTTCCGGGCCGCTCGGGCACCAAGGAAGATCAGGTGTATTTGTGCAGCCCGGAAACCGCCGCCGCCTCGGCCCTAACCGGCGTGATCACCGACCCGCGAACGCTGGGCATGGCGTACCCCCGTTTCATGCCGCCCAAAACCGAACTCCTCAACATCGAAATGCTGGTTCCACCCGCACAGGAAGGCGAACCGTATGACTTGGAGAAAGGTCCCAATATCAAACCGCTGCCTCAGTTAGAGCCTCTGCCCGATACTCTCGAAGGGCCGGCGCTATTGAAAGTGGGAGATGATATTTCCACGGATGAGATTCTGCCTGCCGGAGCCAAAGTGCTGCCTTTTCGCAGTAATATTCCGGCAATCAGCCGATTTGTTTTCAGCCCGATCGACGAGACATACTACGAAAGAGCTATGAGCTATCAGAAACAGGGATCGTTCATTGTTGGCGGCAGCAATTACGGGCAGGGTTCGAGCCGTGAGCATGCAGCCCTAGGCCCCCGCTATTTGGGAGTCAAAGCCGTGATCGCAAAAAGCTTTGCCCGAATACATTTGCAGAATCTAAGCAACTTCGGCATTTTGCCCCTGATATTTACCGATCCGGATGATTGGAACAAGATCGCCCAAGACGACACGCTCTCCATACCTGATGTACGCAATGCCATTCGCCAGGGAAATAGCGTCAAGGTGATCAATCTGACCAGGAACGAAACTTATGAGACCGAGCATCGGATGACGCATTATCAAGTGGAAATGGTGCTGGCGGGTAGCCTGATCAATCTGGTTAAGCAAAAAGCGTCCTGATTAGCAAAACCTCATTATCCGGCCGATAAAGCCAACCGACGCCCATTGACCAATTCGACTCTCGCACCCAGCGGCCGGCTTTCCCTGTCCATGACGTGCAGCAGCCACCGCACATCGTCCGGGTGCGCATAATTCAAGCGGAAGCGTTTGATTTGCAGGGGCGTCATGCTCAAGCTGACCAGCTTTCCGGTCGCCAAGTCCAGGGTCACAAAATACATCAGGGCCAGATCGCCCCGGAATTCCTCGTATCCTGAAATGCCTTCGTAGTCGTTCAGAAAGTCGCCGCAGCCGTAAATAATCGGCTTCCCCTGATACACCTCGACGCCCTTGGGATGATGCGACGAGTGGCCGTGCACCACGTCCACCTGAGCCAGGTCTATCAGCCGGTGCGCAAAGTCCTTTTGCTCGTTTGAGACATGGTAGCCCCAGTTGCCGCCCCAGTGTATCGAAGCCACCACGCAATCGCCTTTTTGCTTAAGGGCCGAGATCCGCTCCGCAATGCGGCGCACCGCGTCCTCTGACAAATCCGGCAATAAGTTCACGCCCGGCCTATTGCTGCGAGCACCCCATTGCCGGGGAATGCCGCTGCTTTCATGGCCGAAGCCGAACACCAGCACGCGACCTTTCCCGGCCACATCGATAATCGCCGGTGCCTCGGCTTCCGACTGGTTTTGCCCCGCGCCCGCAACCTTGAGCTTTACACCTTCCAAACCGGTCAATGTTTCTTTCAATCCGGCATAACCCCAATCCAGCACATGATTGTTGGACAGAACGCAACAGTCGATGTTCGCCGCCGTAAGGCAGGGGATATTTTGCGGCTGCATCCGGTAATGGATGCCTTTCCGGGGCCAAAAGTCCGGGCTGGACGTCACCGCCGTCTCCAGGTTAATGATGCGGGCATCGGGGTTAAGGCTCCGAAGCTCTGCAAGCGCATCTCCCCAGATATAGGCAAAATCGACCGGTTTCGGGATCGGCCCGTTAGCTTCTTCCGCGAGCCTCACATAGCCCTTGGCGGAAGTCATATAAGGTTCATAAAGCTGCGGATTGCCGGGATGCGGCAGCACCTGGTCGATGCCCCGCCCGGTCATCACATCGCCGCTCAAAAACAGCGTCACCGTTTGGCTGCCGCCAGAAGCGGCCTGAGATGAAAGGCTGTGCTCTGGAATTATTTTGTTCATATCTCCTTCCGCTGGGCGCGTTTTAGTCATGCTCAGGGCAGCTGCCGCGATCCCGGCTAATTTCAGGAAATCCCTTCGCGTCCTCGGATTTAGCGGGTATTTATTCATCGCCGGTACCTGGAGAAATCATAAAAATTAATACTGCTCCATCCGCACAAACTACGCAACTCATGTTGCGCTGCTTAAGGTTTGCAATTGATCGGAAACTAAGCCATTGAGTTTAACTTTACAGGCAATGATACCCATCGAAAGCTCAGGATTCATCAAGCTTGCTTCATAAAATGAGCCTGTAAAATACGCTAGCGTAGATGCTATAAGTATTTGTAAGTATTCATTATCCGAATAGACCGGCATATGCTTTATTAACGTTTTACAGCAAACGGTGCAGTGCGTATGACCAAGAGAAATATCTTGAAACTGCCATTTGAAGATCGGACCCAGGCCGGACGTTTGCTGGGAGAGGCGCTGGCTGAATATGCAAAGCGTTCTGACGTGGTCGTCCTCGCCCTGCCCCGCGGCGGCGTTCCGGTGGGCTTCGAGGTCGCCCGGATGATCGACGCGCCGCTGGACATCATATTGGTGCGCAAGTTGGGAACTCCCGGTCAAGAAGAGTTGGCGATGGGCGCAATCGCCAGCGGCGGCGTGTGCGTGCTGAACCCCAATATAGTAGCGGTCATCGATATCAGCCAAGAGGCCATTGAGGCTGTCGCCGCAACAGAGCGGCAAGAGCTGGAACGGCGCGAACGGGTTTATCGGGGAAACCAGCCGCCTCCCGCAGTAGAGAACCAGTGCTTAATTCTGGTAGACGACGGCTTGGCTACCGGGGCGAGCATGCTGGCCGCGGTCTCCGCGCTGAGACAACGAAAACCCGCTTCTATCGTGGTCGCCATACCCGTGGCCCCGCCCGATACGGTGCAGCGGCTGAAACAGGAAGCCGATGATGTGGTCTGCCTGGCAACGCCCGAGCCTTTTTCGGCGGTCGGCCGCTGGTACCGGGAGTTTCCGCAGACCAGCGACGATGAAGTCAAGTCTCTTTTGGAGCGTGCCGGCTCCATGTCCACCACTCCCCTAAACGCGACAAAAAGCCATGACTAATCCAGTATCCCCCGCATATTCCATCGACGTCAGCATAGCCTTTGAAGGCTTTTCCCTGGACGGCCTTCTTACTATTCCCGAGCCTGCCAAGGGGCTGGTAGTGTTCGCCCACGGGAGCGGCAGCAGCCGGTTCAGCTCGCGCAATCGTTTCGTGGCCGAAATCCTGAACGAGGCAGGGATTGCCACCTTACTGTTCGATCTGTTGACGGAGGAAGAGGAAGACCTCGATCAACACAGCCGTGAATTTCGCTTCGATATCGATTTATTGACCGACAGGCTGATCGGCGTGATTGACTGGCTGAGCCGGCAAACAGAGACAGCCGATCTGCCGGTCGGACTGTTCGGAGCCAGCACCGGCGCGGCCGCAGCGCTGGGTGCCGCCGCGGCACGCCCCAACAAGGTGGACGCCGTGGTGTCACGCGGCGGACGGCCGGATCTGGCCCTGCCGCATCTTGCCAAGGTCAAGGCGCCTACGCTGTTGATCGTAGGCGGGGATGACAGCGTCGTGATCGAGCTTAATCAGCAGGCGGCCGAGCGACTGGCGATTGAACACCGCCTGGAGATCATTCCCGGCGCTACCCACCTGTTCGAAGAGAAAGGCAAATTGGAACAGGTGGCGAATCTCGCCTGCAACTGGTTCCTGCATTATTTTCACGGTTCATGAGTCCCGATACGCTTCGGCTGTTTGCGCTGAGTGAAAGCCGGACATTGGGAGATAGCATCGCAACCGTCCTCGGTTTGCCGCTGAGCGCGCACGAAGAAAGAGACTTCGAGGATGGCGAACACAAAACACGTCCTCTGGAAAACGTCCGAGGCTGCGAGGTCTTCGTCATCCAATCGCTGTACAGCGAGCCGGGCTTAAGCGTCAACGACAAACTTTGCCGCCTGCTGTTTTTCATCGGCGCGCTAAAAGATGCTTCCGCCCGATCGGTAACCGCCGTCCTGCCCTACCTGGCTTATGCGCGTAAGGACCGGAAAACCAAAACACGCGATCCGGTCACCACCCGCTATATGGCCCAACTGCTGGAGGCCGTGGGCACCGACCGGGTGCTGACCCTTGATGTGCATAATCTCGCCGCTTATCAAAACGCTTTTCGCTGCCCGGCAGATCACCTGGAAGCCAAAAACCTGTTCGTCGAACATTTTGCAGCCAAGTTTCCAGATCTTGAGATGGTCGTAATATCGCCCGACGTTGGCGGCATCAAACGGGCGGAACAGTTTCGGGAAGCACTGAGCCGGCGCCTGAACAGACCGGCAGGCAGCGCTTTCATGGACAAGCAGCGCAGCGCCGGAATCGTCAGCGGCGAAGCCTTGGTGGGCGACGTACAAGGCAAAGCCGCCATCATTATCGACGATATGATCAGCACCGGCGGCACGATCTCGCGAACGGCGCATGCCTGTCGAAAGCAGGGCGCGCACAGTGTCCATGCCGCCGCCGCCCACGGCATTTTTGCCGGCAAGGCTGATCAAGTCGTCGCCGACCCCGCATTGGATAGCCTCGTGGTCACCAATACGCTGCCCCCGTTCCGGCTCGATCCTGAACTCGTACGGAAACGGCTGACGGTGCTGGATGTCGCGCCGCTGTTCGCGGACGCCATCCAGCGCATCCATAGCGGCGGTTCGATCGTAGATCTTCTAGGGGAGTAAAGATATAAGAGCGGCTCAAAAGCCTTTTAATATTTTTACCCAAACTGCCGTTACCAGTAATGCAAATACCGCTCTGCCAGGTCGAGATAGGTTCGGGCGAGTCCGAGCCAACGCTGATGATCCTGCACCTGGTGATCCACGGTGTGCCATACCGCGATCTTGGCGCGCAAACAGGCACGGAAAACCTTGTAAAACCCGATGAGTTTGCTGGGGCAGGCATCGTTGGCCGCTTCAAGGTAACCCTGTAGAATCTTGTCGCCGATACGGGGCGCACCGAGACGATCGCATTCCATAGCCAGATAAGCCAGTTCTTCCACTGGATCGAGACTGCGAAACTCCCGGTTGAACTCCAGGCAATCAATGATCACCGGCGGGGCTGTTAAGCAGATGTGCTGGGGCCTGAGGTCGCCATGCGCATCGATAATGCGCCTTTCCCGCGCCCGCTGTTCCAGAAGCCCGCCCTGTGCCGCCAGAAATTGCCTTTGCGCTGCCGCGAGACGCTCCACCTGCGCCGTGGGCAAAGCGTAGCGGCTATCACGCAGCACCATCAGGTTGCCCTGGATGTCCTCCTCGAAGCGGCGCAGGTATTCGGCCGGGCTGATGGGTAAAGGCACCGAGCGCCGATAGAAATCGGTCAGCACTTGGCTGACCTGTTGCACGTCCCTGCCATCGACCGTCCCCTTACGGATTGCGGCATCCAGCATGCGATCGGCGGGCAGGCGGCGCATCTGCACCAGCCAGTCCACGACCCGGCCTTCGCCGTCCAGCCGCAAATCGCCATCGCCTTGTCGTGTCAGCGGCACGGTGCCGAGATAAACTTGCCTGGCCAGCCGCCGGTTGAGGCTGACCTCCCGCTCGCAGTCTTTTTGCCTGGCCTCTAAAGTGCTGAAGTCCAGGAAATCATACCGGACAGGCTTCTTCAGCTTGTAAACAAGACTTTCGGTCAGAAAGACCCAGGACATGTGGGTTTCGATAACTTCGACGCGCTTCGGCCGATCCGGGTAGACATCCGGTTGCCGGAGAAAGGCTATCTTTTCTTCGATATGCATTGAGCACTCCCCTAAGCGGCAGTTCAGCCGCTAAGCCTTCGACCGAAGCAACTCGCCACAGGCGGCAAGCTGTCACGTCTGCATTCTACTCGATTAAAGCGGCAGCTATCTATTCCCGTCAATGGCTAATTCACATCTTGAAAGCGGCTCGCTTTAAAGCTCCCTCGCAAGAAGATTTAGCACTGGCTTGTGAACAAAAATGAGGCAATCCTGATCGACAACCTGCTGATAGATCGATTAACTTAACAGCAGTGATGCTTTGCATAAGTCCCTTATTGGAGAGGAAAATTATGGCAACTTTCGATATCCGTCAATTACAAACTGAGCTGACCGGTAAAAACCCTCGCATCATCCTGAAAAAAGCGTTGGAGCTGTTCGACAATATTGCCATTGCTTTCAGCGGTGCGGAAGACGTGGCGCTGATCGATATGGCGGTCAAACTCAGGAAAGACATCCAGGTTTTTTGTTTGGATACCGGCCGCTTGCATCCGGAAACCTACCGCTTCATAGAAAAAGTCAGAAAACATTACCGGATAGACATTGAAATATTATCGCCGGACAAAGACCTGCTCGACAGCCTGGTAAAAAAGAAAGGCCTGTTCAGCTTTTATGTGGACGGCCATCATGAATGTTGCGGCATCCGTAAAGTCGAGTCACTAAAACGCAAACTGCCCCAGTTGGATGCCTGGATGACCGGACAACGCAAAGATCAAAGCCCGGATACCCGGCAATCTATTCCTGAAGTGCAAATAGACAGCGAATTTTCCACCGCCGGACAGCCTTTGATTAAATTCAATCCGCTGGTCAATTGGAGCCTGACGCAAGTCTGGGATTATATTGAAGCCTATCAGGTGCCGTATAACGAACTGCATGAAAAAGGCTTTACCAGTATAGGCTGCGAGCCTTGCACCCGCGCTATTTTGCCTCATGAACATGAAAGAGCCGGCCGCTGGTGGTGGGAAGCGGGAGCTCAAAAAGAATGCGGCCTGCATGCCGGAAATGTCAAAGATAACGGTACTTCCTGACCCTATTGATTGTGTTTATTGCAAGCCGAGAATATCGCAGTAAAACATCACTGATGCCGCAGTATCGGCAATAATTAGGCTGGCATGATGAAAGGTAAAATTAAGGTTTGGCATTATTTTTATGGATCGTTGATTTGAGCACAGAAAGAGCGTCTTTCAAAAAATTGTTGTGATGTATAGAAAATTCAATTACGCCTGCTGTTAAGCATACTGCGCTATGCCATTTCCGAAAGACCAGTTTTCCTTTTTAACTTCAACCAAATTGATCATCACATCTTCCCTTCGAACATCGAGCTCTCTATGAAGCCGATCTGCGATGGTATGGTAGAGCTGCTTCTTTAAATCAACACTTCGGCCTTCATTCAATGTGATTTGTATGACGATAATTCCGTCGCTTCGTCGAATGTCGAGATATGACGGATCATAAATCAGAGTATCGCTATCGAGTTCCGTAATGATTTGAAAATTGTCTTTGGCGGGAATATTGATGGTCTCCAGCATAGACTGGTAGACGATGACGCCGACCTTTTTGCCAAAGCCATTCGGCCGGCCTTTCATTAACGAAATGCAAACTAACGGCATTTTTATGTCTCCATATTTTATTGTTGAAATAGTCTAACTACTTGAAGGACCGTCTGTAATTTTGAGTTTTTTCCTGATAAAACAACTTAAACTCACCCGTTAACTTTACGTCGGTTGATCAGCAAGACTGGTTGCTCCTTCTCGTATATTAACGACAAGCCCGGTAGCAACTATTGCAAAAAGGCCGGAGGTCATAAAAGCCAAGGTGTAATTCCCGAACAAGCCATGCAAATAGCCGGCCCCATAACTGGCTAACGCGGCGCCGATCTGATGGGCAAAACAGATCCAGCCGAATACGACCCCGACATTTTGCTTGCCGAATAAGTCGGCTGTCAGCGCTGAGGTTGCCGGAACCGTTGACAGCCAATTCAGCCCATAGACGACGGAAAAGGCCATCAATTGCCCGGTCGATTCGACATACGGCAATAATATTAATGAAATACCGCGAAGCGCATAATAAATCGCTAGCGGCCAGCGTTTGCCGAAGCGGTCGCATAACCAGCCGGAAAAAATAGTGCCGGCAATATCGGTCGCGCCCATCAGGCCCAAGGACACGGCCATGGTCATTTCCGGAAAGCCGTGTTCGACGCCGTGCGTAATCAAGTGGGTCTGAAACAGGCCCGAGGTTGTAAAACCGCAGATACCGAAGCTGAAAGCCAGTAACCAGAACTGTGGATTGGCCATTGCCGAACGCATCGGGTTTGGGTCGGGAGGAATTTTAGCTTCAGCATTCCCATCGTCACCATAAGGCTGCAATCCCTTTAAGCCGGGATTATCAGCCATCAATAGCATAATCAGTGGCAATACCACCAAGCCCAGCATCAACGCTATAAACAGCGTTACGGCCCGCCAGCCGAACTGCATGTTCAGGTTCATGATAATGGGCGTAAAAATTAACTGGCCCGACGAAAAAGCCGCGCCCAAAATCCCCAAAGCCAGGCCGCGCCGTTGCCGAAACCAGCGATTGACAACGGCAGAGCCCATCACGATTGAGGTTCCTCCCGAACCTGCGCCGATGATCACGCCCCAAAACAGATACATCTGCCAGGGTTCCTGCATCAAAACACTGCCGCCTGCTCCTAAAGTCACCAGCGTGAGCGTTATTAGCGTGATGGCTTTGGTGCCGTACAAATCCATCAGCCTGCCTAAAAAAGGACCGGCAAGCCCGAATAAAAGCAGGTTGACCGAAACGGCGCCGCTGATTGTTTCCCGGCTCCAATTAAATTCATGTTCCAGCGACAGCATAATAATGCCCGGAATAGACCGGAGCGTGGATGCCGCAAACAAACAGGTAAAAGTAACAGCGAGTACGACCCAGGCATAATGAATGCCGACGCGTTTAGTGGTTGTCATGATTAGCGACGTATTGGGAAGGGTTAAAGTAAATTATCTCGTTCCCACGCGCTGCGTGGGAATGCAGTCAAGGCGCGCTGCGCCGCGAATCACGATCAGCGTCTGGCATGTACGGGACGCAGCGCGTCCAGCAATGCATTCCCACGCAGCGCGTGGGAACGAGGGCTTTACGTCGCTCTAACAACTCCGCTATCAACAAATCACGGCGCATCTTCCAGATCATCAAGCAACTCAATCAAGCGAGTCACGCCCTGAAGCAATATACCGCCGACGCCCAACGCAAACCAGACGCCAATCACAAACCCCCAATGAATCGGCGCGGCGAAAAACTCTTCCCTGAACCAGAAAGTATGTCCCCATTCATTAAAGCCGACGCTGACCAGGATCATAAACGGCCCGAAAACCGCCAGCGTCAACGGCAGCGAAATACCTTTGGCATACAGCGGCAAGCGGGTCCGGGCATAAACCCAGGCGCTTCCGCCTAAAATCACATAGAGCGGAAAGTTAAAATAAAACTCGATAATATGATTGGCTGTAAAAGGGGTGTCGCGAATCGCCACTTGATGCCAGGAATTATCCTGTTCGGCAAAATAACTTCCCGCCCAGTACACGGCAAAGGTGTAAACACTAATCCACATGGTCAACGTGAAATAACGGCGAATTTCCTCTTTAGGGCTGATCGAATCCAGATTGCGATCCCGTGAAACCCATAAATATCCCCATAAACCCGTCGTAAATATCGCCAGAACCACCAGCTCGATATAAAACAAGCGCATCCAATATTGCTCGAATTCGGGTTCATAGGAATCCAGTCCGGCGGAAACCGCAAATTCGCCTTGATACAAACGCAAGCCAATGTAGATGACAGTGAGTATGCCGAAAGCTTTTAGATAAGTGGGCAAATCCTTTAAATACCAGGGCGCGTTGCCCAGTTGTTCAAGCGGGGCTTTTAATTGCTCAGGCAGCGCGGCCTTTAATTGCTCGGATGATAGTGCCATGATGTTCTCCTAATGAGGTTAATCGAATTTTGGAATGACAGCGGCGGTAATGCTCG
>NZ_JALOCF010000053.1 GCF_023227905.1 Methylobacter sp.
CCCAACATCGACATCGTCCACACGGTTTGCGCACTGCTCGACGAGCTCCGCGCCCGAGCCGACGGCAAGCCCTATCGGGAACAAATTGCCTATGTCACGGACCGCCCCGGCCACGATCGCCGCTATGCCATTGATGCAAGCAAGATAGAGCGTGAACTCGGCTGGACGCCGGCCGAAACCTTCGACACCGGCATACGCAAAACCGTTCAGTGGTACCTGGAAAATCAGGACTGGGTAGCCAACGTGCAATCCGGCGCTTACCGCGAATGGGTTGAAAAGAATTACACGGGGCGTGTTGCATGATAAATACGTCGAAAGCGTATTTGCACGGCGCAGCCGCCCATAGGGTGTCGGGCAGGGATAGCTCGACATGAAAAATATGTTGGGAACATATTTACACGGCGCAGCCGCCCGAAGGGTGTCGAGCAGGGATAGCTCGACATGAAAATCCTGCTGTTCGGCAAAGGTGGCCAAGTCGGTTGGGAGTTGCAACGCAGCCTTGCGCCGTTGGGTGAGCTGGTGGCGCTGGGCACGGACAGCCAGGATCTGTGCGGCGACTTCACCGATCCGGACGGCATCGTTAAAACCGTTCGCGCCGTCGCCCCGGATATCATCGTCAATGCCGCCGCCTATACCGCCGTCGACAAAGCCGAGAGCGAACCCGATCTGTCCCGTACCATCAACGCCCTGGCACCCGGACTGTTAGCCGAAGAAGCCCAGCGGAGCGGCGCATGGCTCGTTCATTATTCCACCGACTACGTGTTCGACGGCAGTGGCGACAAACCGTGGCTGGAAACCGACCCGGTCGCACCGTTGAGCGTCTACGGCAAAACCAAACTGGAAGGCGAGGCGGCTATTCGCGCTACGGACTGCCGGCATCTGATCTTTCGCACCAGTTGGGTTTATGCCGCGCGCGGCGCTAACTTTGCCAAAACCATGCTGCGGCTGGCGGGGGAGAAAGACCAACTGACCGTCATCAACGACCAGATCGGCGCGCCCACCGGCGCCGATCTGCTGGCGGATATCACCGCTCATGCCCTTCGGGTGGCGTTGCCGCGCCCGGAAGTCAGCGGCCTGTATCATCTGGCGGCCGGCGGCCACACGTCCTGGCACAACTACGCCGGTTTTGTCATTGAGCATGCCCGCCAGGCGGGCAGTAAAATCAAGGTTGCGCCAGAGGCCATCCAGCCCGTGCCGACCAGCGCCTTCCCCTTGCCGGCCCCGCGTCCTAAAAACTCGCGGCTGGATACCGGCAAACTGCGGAACACGTTCGAGCTCAACCTACCCCATTGGCAAAGCGGCATGGCCCGTATGCTGACCGAAATTCTTGAGAAACAATAATGACCCAACGCAAAGGTATCATTCTCGCCGGCGGTTCCGGCACCCGGCTTTACCCGGTGACCAAAGTCGTTTCCAAACAACTGCTGCCGATTTACGACAAGCCGATGATCTACTATCCGCTCAGCACGCTGATGCTGGCGGGCATTCGAGACATCCTGATCATCTCCACCCCGCAGGATTTACCGCGCTTTGAGCAATTGCTGGGCGACGGCAGCGACTGGGGGCTCAACCTGCACTACGCCGTGCAACCCAGTCCGGATGGTCTGGCCCAAGCCTTTATCATCGGCAAAGCCTTTATCGGCAATGCCCCCAGCGCCCTGGTGCTGGGCGACAACATCTTCTACGGCCACGACCTGCCCGCCCAGCTTGAGCAGGCCATGGCGCGCCAACAAGGCTCAACCGTTTTCGCCTACCACGTGCAAGACCCTGAGCGCTATGGCGTCGTGGCTTTCGATGCCCAAGGCCTCGCCACCAGTCTGGAAGAAAAGCCGGCAAGCCCCCAAAGTAACTATGCCGTCACCGGCCTGTATTTTTACGATAATCAGGTCGTCGAGTTGGCCGCCAACCTGAAGCCGTCTGCTCGGGGCGAGCTGGAGATTACCGACCTGAACCGCATTTACCTGGAGCGCAACCAGCTCAATGTGGAAATCATGGGGCGAGGCTATGCCTGGCTCGATACCGGCACCCACGAAAGCATGATTGAAGCCAGCAACTTCATCGAGACCATCGAGCACCGCCAAGGCTTGAAAGTGGCTTGCCCGGAAGAGATTGCCTACCGCAAAGGCTTTATCGATGCCGAGCAACTGGGCAAACTGGCGCTCCCGCTCGCTAAAAACGGCTACGGGCGCTACTTGCAGCGCCTGCTGAAAGAGGAGAGTCATCTGTGAAAGTTATCCCTACCCCTATTCCCGACGTGCTCATCATCGAGCCCAACGTGTTCGGCGATGAGCGCGGCTTCTTTTTTGAAAGCTTTAACCGCCGCCAATTCGCTGAGCTTACCGGACGTGAGGTCGATTTCGTGCAGGACAATCACTCGCGCTCCGTGAAAAACGTGCTGCGCGGCCTGCATTACCAAATCCAGCAACCCCAGGGCAAGTTGGTGCGCGTGGTGCAGGGCGCGGTTTTTGACGTGGCCGTGGACATTCGGCGCAGTTCGCCCACCTTTGGACGGCATGTTGGCCTGGAACTGTCTGCCGAAAACAAGCGCATGTTGTGGATACCCGAGGGTTTCGCACATGGTTTTGTTGTGCTTTCGGATACCGCAGAGTTTCTCTATAAAACTACCGATTACTGGGCGCCCGAATTCGAGCGCAGCATTGCCTGGAATGATCCTGCCATCGGTATTCAATGGCCCATCCACGGCGAGCCTGCCTTGTCCGCAAAAGACCGACAAGCCAAAGCATTGATAGAAGCGGAGCACTTCGCATGACCGCCACTTCCCAAATGGGAATTAATCCCCATGCGGCTCACCCTACATCTCTTTTAGCGCTGGTTAAAAGTCTCTGGCGCAACCGCCAGCTGATCGTGCAAATGACAAAGCGCGAAGTGGTAGGACGTTATAAAGGCTCGGTAATGGGCTTGGCGTGGTCGTTTTTTAATCCGGTGTTTATGTTGACCGTATACACTTTCGTTTTCTCCGTGATATTCAAATCCCGTTGGGGTATTGGAGATGAAGAGAGCAAAACTCAGTTTGCGGTGGTGTTATTTGTAGGTATGATTGTGCATGGGTTGTTTGCTGAGGTACTAAATCGTGCGCCGTCGCTCATCCTTTCCAATGCCAATTACGTTAAAAAAGTCGTGTTTCCGTTAGAAACTTTGCCAGTCATTGCCATGGGAGCTGCACTATTCCATAGCTTGATTAGTTTGGGTGTGTTACTCACTGCTTTTATCCTGTTCAATGGATACCTGCACTGGACGGCAGTTTTTATGCCGTTCGTACTACTGCCATTAGTCATTCTCACCCTTGGGCTTGCCTGGATGCTCGCATCCTTGGGCGTATTTCTGCGCGACGTTGGGCAAACCATCGGCATCATTACCACCGTCATGATGTTTCTTTCACCTGTTTTTTATCCTGTAAGTACCCTGCCGGAAAAGTTCCGCGCCTGGATCATGCTTAACCCGCTCACCTTTATCATCGAGCAAGCGCGAGAAGTGTTGATCTGGGGGCACTTGCCGGATTGGCTAGGATTGGGGATTTACACTTTCGCCGCTACAGTAGTCGCTTGGTTAGGCTATGCCTGGTTCCAAAAAACCAGAAAGGGTTTTGCCGATGTTCTCTAATCCGAATCGTTATGTACGTTTCGGTAATGTGGTAGGTTTGTCGTTTGTTTTATTATTAGCCTTATGATATTAAATCAAGAAATCGCCAGATCCGAGAGAGGAGGCGACATAATTTCATAGTCCGGATGCACAGAGTGAGGGACGAAATGCTACCGATGCTAGATGAGAATTGCTCAACCAAGACATTTCTTATGTCCTCCGTAATTAGGCTTGTGTGTTTGGTACACAACTAAGGACCAATATAAACAAGGGCGTTTCCGGCATATTGCAGAATGTATAGATGACTTTTCTTATAATGTGTCAATAAAATCAGAGCCTGCTTTGAATACTTAGGCACTAGAGTTTTATGCCTGTGTTCGGCAGGTGATTGGAGAGAATGGTGCATGATATTTTTAGCATCACATTAATTAACCATGAGAGCATCAACAAAATATGACCGATACCGCAATATCCCGAATGATCAATCCTGACACGCTGCAAATTCACGCGGTTATCCTAGCGGGTGGGAGCGGCAGCAGGTTGTGGCCCTTGTCGCGTCAGCATCTACCCAAGCAATTCCTTGCGCTGGATGGCAAGGCAACATTGTTGCAAACCACCATTGATCGCTTGTCGCCGACGATACAGAAACAGGATGTGTTGATCGTTACGCAGGAATCGCATGCTAAGGGCGAGGCTTATCAAGCGCTGCTGCCCTATAAAACGCTTTATGAACCCATAGGGCGCAACACAGCACCTGCTATTGCTTTGGCGGCAGCGTATTTGACTGCTAAAGGAGCCGACCCCATTATGGTTGTGCTGCCTGCCGATCACATCATCAAAGACGAGGAACGTTTTCGTGCGCATCTGCTGGTCGCTATTCAGGCTGCGCAAGACGGAAGGCTGGTTACCTTTGGTATTGAACCAACACACCCCGATACCGGCTTCGGTTACATCAAGGCACAGCACACGGAAGACATGCAGGTGTACAAGGTGGAACGCTTTACTGAGAAACCCGATCTGGAAACTGCCGAATATTTCTTGAGAGAGGGTGGTTACTACTGGAATTCCGGTATGTTCGTGTGGCGCGCATCGGTAATTCTTGCCGAAATAAAACAGCATTTGCCGGCAGTTCATGAGATTGTGGAAACCATTCTTTCTGAAAACCGTGCTGGCGCGATGTTCCAGCAGGCAGTGGAGCGCCATTTTAGCGCCATGCCCTCAATCTCAATCGACTACGGAGTGCTGGAAAAGTCAGATCGTGTTTCGCTGATCCCTTGTGACATCGGTTGGAACGATGTCGGCAGTTGGCATGCCGTGCACGAGATTTCCGCCCAAGACGAACATGGCAATGCGTTGCAAGGCAATATCATAGCGGTGGAGTGTAAAAACAGCCTGATCCGAGCTGAAAAACGCTTAGTCGCTGCCATCGGAGTGGAAGATTTATGCGTGATTGAGACGGCAGATGCTGTGTTGATTTCAAAGAATGACCAGACCCAGCGCGTGCGCGAGGTGGTGGATATGCTACAAGAGAAGGGCGCAACCGAGCATATCTATCACGCCAAAGTGAATCGTCCGTGGGGCTGCTATACAGTGCTGGAAGAAGCCTCTGATGGTTTCAAGCTTAAACGCATTGAGGTCGCGCCGGGAGCGCGACTCAGTCTGCAAAGTCATGCTCATCGTTCCGAGCACTGGGTAGTGGTGTCCGGTACAGCCACAGTCACCAATGGTGACGAAGTCATCACTGTGCACAAGAATCAAAGCACATATATTCCGATTGGCACGAAGCATCGCCTGGAAAATCTCGGTAGTGAGCCACTGCATATCGTCGAGATTCAAGTTGGCGATTATCTGGGCGAAGACGACCTCCAGCGTTATGAAGACCATTACGGTAGATAGCAATTTAATAAAGAGAGTTTTGAAATGAATCAAACCAATAAAGTGGCATTAATCACAGGTATCACCGGGCAAGACGGTGCTTATTTGGCCGAGTTATTGTTGAAGAAGGGATACATTGTGCACGGCGTTAAGCGTCGTTCGTCCCTGTTCAACACCGACCGCATCGACCACCTTTACCAAGACCCACACGTCGATAACGCTAATTTTCAGCTGCACTATGGTGATTTGACCGATTCCACCAACCTCATCCGCATCATCCAGCAGGTGCAGCCGGACGAGATCTACAATCTCGCCGCCATGAGCCACGTTGCTGTCTCGTTTGATACCCCAGAATATACCGCCAATGCGGACGGTATAGGTACCCTGCGTATTCTTGAGGCTATCCGCATCTTGGGACTGGAGAAGAAAACCCGCTTTTATCAGGCTTCCACCTCCGAGCTGTACGGTCTGGTGCAAGAGATACCGCAAAAAGAAACTACACCGTTTTACCCGCGCAGTCCGTATGCTGTAGCCAAGATGTACGCCTATTGGATCACCGTCAATTACCGAGAGGCGTATGGTATCTACGCATGCAACGGTATCTTGTTTAACCACGAGAGCCCGATTCGTGGCGAAACCTTCGTCACCCGCAAGATCACACGAGCATTGGCACGTATCAAGCTCGGCCTGCAAGACTGCTTGTATCTCGGCAATATGGATTCCTTACGCGACTGGGGCCACGCAAAAGACTACGTCGAAATGCAGTGGTTGATGTTGCAGCAAGAGCAGCCCGAAGACTTCGTTATCGCTACCGGTGTGCAATACAGTGTGCGTGAATTTGTCACCATTGCCGCTAAAGAACTTGGCGTCGAAGTACGCTGGGAAGGCAAAGGAGTGGAAGAGAAAGGCTACGACATAGAAACTGGCAAATGCATCGTCCAAGTTGATCCGCGCTACTTCCGTCCCACCGAAGTGGAAACCCTGCTGGGCGATCCGACCAAAGCCCGGCAAAAACTCGGCTGGACTCCTCAAACCACTTTTCATGAGCTCGTGGCAGAAATGGTGCGTGAAGACCTTAAGAGTGCCTCCCGCGATGAGCTGGTTAAGAAGCACGGTTTTGCCGCTTATGATTATCACGAATAAGGCATTATGAGCATGGATAAGCAAAGCAAAATTTATATTGCGGGTCATCGCGGTTTGGCTGGCAGTGCCATTGTGCGTGAGTTGCATAGTCAGGGTTATACCAACCTGGTTACGCGTAGCCATGCGGAACTTGAACTGGAAGATGCGGCGGCCACTCGGCAATTTTTTGAGCAAGAACGTCCCGAGATAGTGTTCCTGGCTGCTGCCAAAGTCGGTGGCATTCATGCTAACAACACGTATCCGGTAGACTTTTTGATGAGCAATCTGCTGATCGAGACCAATATCTGCCGTGCAGCGTATGAGACCAACGTGACCCGCCTGATTTTTCTGGGCAGTTCGTGCATCTATCCGCGCGACTGTCCTCAACCGATCAAAGAAGAATACTTGCTCACTGGTCCGCTCGAAGCGACCAACCGTCCTTATGCCTTGGCAAAGATTGCCGGTATCGAAATGTGCTGGTCGTACAATCGTCAATACGGCACCAAGTGGCTGGCAGCCATGCCGACAAATTTGTATGGCCCTGGCGATAACTACGATCTGAATAATTCTCACGTATTGCCCGCTTTGATCCGAAAAATGCATGAAGCCAAAAAAGCCAGTGCGAAAGAAGTGGTGTTGTGGGGCAGCGGTACGCCTAAACGCGAATTTCTGTATGTGGATGATCTTGCCAATGCGCTCGTATTCCTTGCCACCTTGGATGCGCAGCACTATGAAGAGCTTGTCGAGCCGTCGCGCTGCCCGCTCATCAATGTCGGTTCCGGCGAAGATTTGACCATCCGCGAATTGGCGGAAACGATCGCCGAGGTTGTGGGCTATCAAGGCAGATTCGTGCAAGATACCAGCAAGCCTGATGATACGATGCGCAAGATCATGGATGTATCGAAGATCCGCAGTTTGGGCTGGCAAGCAACAACTCCTCTGAGTGAGGGCGTGCAGTTGGCTTATAGCGATTTTGTCACACGCTGCTCGTAACGTCGTAACTTACACGGTTGACGCTGAAAAGAGATGCCTCTTAACTATCAAACAATCAATGCTGAAACTGCCGAAAAAGCGTTTAGTGCAGAGGTTTTTGCGCGGTTATTTGAGTCAATCTTGATGACGCAGCAAAGTTTGCATAATTTCGGTATAATACGCGGCGCATCAATTTAACTTCATTTATGACCGATATAGCCATCCGTGTTCAAAATCTCAGCAAGTGCCATCATATTTATGATGCGCCGCGTGATCGACTCAAACAGTTTGTTGTTCCTGCTTTGCAGAGGCTGGTCAGGCAGGCGCCCAGGCAATATTTCCATGAGTTCTGGGCGCTTAAAGATGTTTCCTTTGAAATTAAAAAAGGTGACGCCTTTGGAATAATTGGGCGAAATGGCAGTGGCAAATCCACCCTGCTGCAAATGATATGCGGCACGCTCAATCCTACTGGTGGCAGCATTCAGACTAATGGCCGTATCGCGGCATTGCTGGAGCTTGGTTCAGGCTTCAACCCTGATTTTACAGGCAGGGAAAACATTTATTTGAATGGGGCGATTTTAGGCCTTACCGGGAAAGAGATCGACGCGCGCCTTGATGATATCCTGGGATTTGCCGACATCGGGGATTTTATCGACCAACCCGTTAAAACCTACTCAAGCGGCATGTTCGTGCGCTTGGCGTTTGCCATACAAGTTAATGTCGACCCGGAAATTCTCATTGTTGACGAAGCTTTGAGCGTGGGTGATTTCTTCTTTCAGCAAAAATGTTTTGCTCGGCTGCGCAAAATGCGTGAGAACGGCTTAACCTTGCTTTTTGTATCTCACGATATGGGGACAGTGCGTGACCTTTGCCCAAAATCTATCTATCTTATTAAGGGCAAGGCAGCTTTTATGGGGGATAGCCAGGAGGCAATTAGAAGATATTTGTCTAAGGATGTGACCTCTGTGCAGGCTGATGCAACTTTTTCGTCGGAGCAAAACATATTGGCTACTGCTGATATGAGTAAGATTCTCAGAAATGCGTTATGGCGTAATGAAAGCCAAGCCCTAGATACAGAAGGGAAATTGCTTGCTGTTGCGGTGTGTGACAAGAATGGAGCAGCTAATGCTGCTTTCCGCATTGGTGATGTTACCGTCATAACGGTGGCTTACGTCAGCAAATTGTCAAGCGAATGTCATGCGGGGATAAACATCCTAAATAAATTCGGTCAAATAATCACAGTGGCGGGTTCATATACATCTCAAGTCTCGCTGCCGAAGGATGATAGTGGTTCTGACGAATTTAAAATCGTGGTATGCGAACTGCGTGTAACAATGCTTCTTGAAGCAGGTCAGTATTCTCTTGAAGCTTGTTGTGGTCCAGCCACCTTGCCAAACAGGGGGGAATTGCTTGCACAGTCTCCTCCTTTGGGACCAGTGACCATTACTTGGGATTATGAAAATGAGATTGCACCATTTCTTGGGCAATTTGGCTTGCCCGTCGAGTGCCGCTGTTATTTATAGGATAGGTAGCCGTGGCTTGTGTCAATGTTAACTATTGAGCGGGTAATTGTGAATTTTCACTGCATTTTATTTTTAATTACGTAGGTTGAACATGTCGTTACGACAACTTTCACACAGAAGCATTCCCAAAGACAGTGTACTTGGGCTTAACTATAGCGGTATGCACGATACCGCTCTTGCGCTGGTTTCGCCAGACGGCACTCCTCTTTACGCGGCAGCACTGGAGCGTTTTTCTAGGCTCAAGCAAGATGGTCGACCACCTTACGCATTGCTAAATGAATTACCATGGGATCGAATTGCAAAAGTTGCAATTCCGACAAATGGTGAATTTGTTAAGCCCACTGAATTTGTCAGTCAATTGCACCCTATCCGGCTAGCAAAGCCACACAGTATTAATGTGTTACATGACCCCGTGTTTTATGAATTTGTAAAGCGCATTCCTTGTGAGGTCGAATTTGTTTGTCATCGGATCAGTCATGTTGCTTCATCATTCTGGGGCAGCGAATTCGAAGATGCGCTGTGTTTAAATTATGACGGAGGTATGGCCAATGATCCTTGGTTCGGAGGGCTTTATAGGGCTAATCGAAAAGAGGGGATTGTTCCTCTGGATCAATTCAGTGCGGAACATTACGCAAAAATCACCCTGCTTTATCAGGTCGTAACTGCATTGCTTGGTTTTACAGCTAGCAAGCATGAGGGCAAAGTAACTGGGTTGGCGGCTTATGGGAAGCCAAGTGAGCGATGCCGAGCCGTGTTTTATAAATGGCTGAAAGAAGGTTTTTTGGAGCTGGAGAGCACACTGCGCTGGATTTTTCCATACAGAGATGAAATCAGTGCCCGCATTGTTCCGAATGGCACGCGATTGCAGGAGTTCTGCAAAGAGGCACTGGCTTATCCACGAGAGGAAATAGCCGCGACGATACAAGATATGGCTGAATCTCACATTTTGGAAATTTTAGCAAAAGCTAGGGAGTTGGGGTGGACGAGCGATAATATTTGTTTGTCGGGTGGACTCTTTGCCAATGTTAAAATAAACCAGCGTGTGAGTGAGGCAGGCTTTAAAAAGCTATTTGTCGCACCGCCGATGACTGATGATGGAACAGCCTTGGGTGCTGCATGGCATGTGTTATCAAAACAACATAGTTTCAAACCGACGCCTTTACGATCCATGTATTTGGGTCCATCCTATCCTCCAGAGATAACCAAAGCTGTTGTTGAAGGGAAAGGAATTTATTTTGAGGCTCCTGCAAATCCTGCAGCTAGCATCGCAGCTTTGCTTGCTGAGGGGGCTGTTGTAGCCGTTTTCCAAGGTGCAATGGAGTTCGGTCCGCGCTCTTTGGGTAATCGTTCTATTCTTGCTTCCGCTGCGGACCCGGACATTAATCATTTGTTAAACGAGCGGTTGAATCGAACCGAGTTTATGCCGTTTGCTCCGATTGGTCGGATGGAAGATGCGGATGCTTGTTATTTGAATATTGATCGAGTGCGCCACGCAGCGGAGTTCATGACGGTCACTGTGAATTGCACCGATTCATTAAAATCACTATGTCCTGCTGTCGTACATGTTGATGGAACAGCGCGACCGCAATTGGTGACCGCTGAGTGTAATCCTCTTGTGCATGCGACATTGACCGAATATCAAAAACTCACAGGCCTACCTGTGTTGGTAAATACCTCGTTCAACATTCACGAAGAGCCGATTGTTTGTTCACCAGAAGATGCACTTAGAGGATTTTTCGAATCTGCGCTGGATTATCTCTACATGGAAGGCGTTGGAATCATTTCCTTCAAGGGCAATGAAAATGTTGCATTTCAATACATGCAAAAGAAATTGAGGTTTCCTAGTCAGAAAACGCTAGAGCTAAAAGAAATGAACGAGCTTCTGGAAAATGAACTCAGCGCCGCCAACAAAGGTCTTGAGGAAAAAGAAGCCGTCATTCAGGAGTTGAGCGCGGCGCTTAATGCTTTCCGCCAAGCCGCACAACAGAGCTCCACTCACTAATACAGGATTAACATGAAAGAATCGAGTGATATTTTTGCCCGCTATAACACAGAGTATGTAAACCCAACCACACTGGCACGGTATGCAACTTCGCAAGCAGCTTGGGATGAGATTCTTCCGTTCCATGCCGCCCTAGCTTCTGACGACTATGTTAAACAAGTCGACCAATACTACCGGTCTGCAATAGATAAATTTGGACATGCTTGGTGGCATCTGGACATTGTCAATGTCCTCTATGCTGCTGCGAAGCTACATCAACCAAAAAATTATCTGGAAATTGGTATACGCCGTGGGCGATCTTGTGCGGTAGTGGCTAGGGGCCGTCCCAGTGTCAACATCGTGGCTTGCGATATGTGGATGCAAAACTACGCAGGCATGGAAAACCCGGGGCCAGAGTTTGTTGCCGGCGAATTAGGTCGCAATGGACATACTGGCGAGGTCGTTTTCCTGAATGGCAGTAGCCACAGTCTGATTCCTTCATTGTTCGAACAGCAGTCCGATTTACGATTCGACTTGATCACAGTTGATGGAGATCACTCTGAGGAGGGTGCCTACGCTGATCTGTGTAACGTAATTCCGCGTCTTGCTCCAGGGGGAATATTGGTTTTCGATGACATTTCACATCCATTACACCCCTATCTGCTCGATTGCTGGCGGCGCGCTACTGCATCTCATCCAAATCTGTTGACTCACGAGTATGTTGAGACTGGGTACGGAATTGCTTTTGCCGTAAAACAAATTTAATGAAAATATTTGTTACCGGTGCCAATGGTTTTATAGGTTCTGCCGTATCCATAGGCATGGCTGGCAGAGGCCACAATGTGCTGGCGCTTAGCAGGCAGGCAATGTCACATGTGCAACTTCCACCTACGCTTTCACCATTGCAAACACTGATAACGAAAGAGGCAATTGGCCCCCTGCTGGCAGAACAAAGTCCTGACACACTCATACATTGTGTTGGTGCCTCCACGGTATACCAGGCGCAAGAAGCGCCGCATCAGGATTACCTCAATACTGTATGTAGTGTTGCTGAAATGCTAGAAGCCATACGGACGCATTCAAAAAACACCGTCTTCATCCTTATTTCAAGTGCTTCGGTATATGGCGACCGCAATGGGGATCGGTTGACTGAGACCCTAATCCCTCAGCCTATTTCCGTTTATGGATATAACAAATGGCTGGCCGAATTATTGGTTCAGCAATATGCAACCCAATTCGGTGTGGCAACGTTAGTAGTCCGTCCATTTTCTGTTTATGGTGAAGGTCTAAAAAAGCAAGTTATTTTCGATATTTGTAGAAAGATTGTAGACAGTTCGAAATCGATTCAAATCGACGGCACGGGCAATGAGATTCGTGACTTTATCCATATCGACGACGTGGTAACAGGAATTGCGCATTTAGTTCAGTATCGGCAAACAGGTACAATCAATTTGGGTACTGGTCAACCAACGAAATTAGTAGAATTAGTAAAATGGCTTATTGAACAATTGGCCCCCCAGATGGACTTTTCATTCACAGGAAAACCAAGCTTGCGTAATCCTCAGAGCTTGCTTGCGGATACTTCGCTAGCTGAACTTTTGGGCATTCATCCAGTGATAAATATTGAAGAAGGGCTTATGCGAGTAAGTAATGAATTTGTTCATGAATTGAAAGGGCGTTGATGAGTATGCGAATTGGCATCCCGTTAGTAGGTGGAACTCACTGGCATGGTGGTATTACGTACCTTGAGGCGATCATCCGGGCGTTTAGAGCACTGCCGCAAGATGAACAGCCTAAACTTTATCTGCTCATTGGCAAGTCGCATGAGCGTGATTTATCGGCACACAGTTATTTTCTTAGTCTATTGGATGGGTTTATCGTTATTGGTTATATGGAAGCTCTGCCAGAAGAAATTTCGAAAAAAGCCCGTTTGTTTGGAACGTTTCATGAAGCTGCTGATCACGTTGATTTCATATTTCCGGTTAACTCTGATTGTTTGCCAGGGTACGCCTATGCCAGTTGGTTGCCAGACTTTCAGCATCGACACCTGCCACAGCTATTTTCTGCGGCAGATTTTTTGTTACGCGAGGATGCGACCAACTTCGTCTTGACTGCTGCTGACAACATTGTTGTTAGCAGCGAGACTGCGAAAAAAGATTTGATACAGTACTATTCACCGTACAGCGGGAAAGTAGAAGTTGTGCCGTTTTTTTCTCGTTTTGATCCAGATTGTTTTGAACAGAACCCTATCGTTACCGCAAGCAGTTATCAGCTACCTGAACGCTATTTAATTTGCTGTAATCAGTTCTGGCAGCATAAAAACCACGCTATGTTAATTCGTGCTATTGCATTGACGGAACATCCGGTTCAACTTGTTTGTACTGGAGCGGAGGAAGACTATAGAAACAAGGATTGGCTTGCTCAGTTAAAATCACTCATATCGGAGCTTGGGGTTGGAGATCGCATTTCGCTACTTGGATTTATTCCTCGAGTTGATCAAATCCAACTGATGCGTCGATCTCTGGCGATAGTGCAGCCCTCTCTTTTTGAGGGGTGGAGTACTGTTATGGAAGATGCGAGGGGTTTAGGAAAAATGGTGATTGCATCCGATCTGGAAGTCCATCGTGAACAGGCAGTTCCAAATGTGCATTACTTCGACACAAAATCAGCTTCGGAGCTTGCGGTACTTCTTGATCAGGCTTATATCGAGCAACTGCCAGGCCCTGATGTTACCGCGGAAAGAAAAGCTCAAGAGGAAGTAGGACGAAGGCAAATTAATTCGGCAAGAAAACTGCTGGGTCTAATTGACAGGGCGATTCATATACACGAATTAAGGAAATTCTCCTCGACAGGAGGAAGATCTGTTTGTGTGGAAAGGCATCAGACTTCCCGTATTCTGCAACTAAACGAAGAACTAGTCGAAAAAGAAGAGCTCGCCCAAGCCAAGCATGAGGCATTGGTGCGACTAACGGAAAGTCTCGAAGAAAAACATGAGGGATTGATGCGACTAACGGAAAGTCTCGTAGAAAAAGAAGCGGTCATTCAAGAGCTCAGCACTGCACTGGAGGCCTGTCGTTCCAGTTTGTTAAATTTAGATAAGGGGAATGTTTAATGAAGCGTGTCGTTTCAACTGTACAAAAGGGAAGACATCGGTTGCGAGCTATCCTTTCTTTTAGGCTTGGGCATTTAATTCAGCACGGCCCCAAAGATTTGCGTCTTCCGGCGCATTATGCGAAACCTGTCCACGTCAGTCAGCCCCCAAAAATTTCTATCGTGACACCATCCTTCAAGCAGGCTGGATTCATAGAGCGGACGATGAAGAGCGTACTCGATCAAAATTACCCTAATGTGGAATATTTTGTTCAGGACGGGGGGGGGCGGGATGGCACTGAAGAAATCTTAAAAAGCTACTCCGATAGGTTGACAGGTTGGGAATCTCGCCCAGATAGCGGCCAGTCCCAGGCAATTAATCTTGGGTTCGCTAAAACCTCTGGAGAAATCATGGCTTGGTTAAATTCGGACGATCTTTTGTTCCCCGGGTCGTTGGCCTACGTGGCTAGTTATTTCAACCGTCACCCCGAAGTCGATGTTGTGTATGGGCATCGCATTCTGATTGATGAAGACGACAAACAAATTGGCCGCTGGATGTTGCCTAGGCACGATGATGAAGTACTCTCATGGGCAGACTTCATTCCGCAGGAAACAATGTTCTGGCGCAGGCGAATCTGGGAAAAGGCAGGCGGGGAGATTGATGAGTCTTTCCGTTTTGCAATGGATTGGGATTTGCTAATACGCTTCCGCGAAGCGGGCGCACGTTTCGCTCGTCTCCCTAGATTCTTAGGAGGGTTCCGAATTCACATGCAACAAAAGACGTCAGCGGAAATATCAGGAGTTGGTATACAAGAAATGACTCGGATTAGAGAGCGCATGCTCGGAAGAGTTCCCTCCGATGCAGAAATCCATGCTGCAATATTGCCGTATTTGCGTAAACATGTGATTGAAGACCTGGGATGGCGAATTGGGCGGAGCCTGAATATCCACTACTAATGGCTTGTCTTTAATCGGCAAACATATGAACATCTTTTATATTTGCGTCGAAGTAGTGTTTTTCTTGATGTTTACGGGGTGGTGGCTTATTGAATTCTGTATGCCCGTGCCCGTAGTTCAGCAAAATCAATTTTGGAAAGTTTAGTGAAGAGTACAGTAAGATTCTTTTCCTTCTCTGAGTTGCTTAAGCCTTTTGCCATTACTTCTTATCCTCGCTAAAAACTAAAAAATATGAAGAAGTCAGAGTCAGTCCATAGTTCTATGCGGTAAGGTTGGGTGCTACCAAACGATATACAGAGAGGTGGCGGTTAAAAAGAAAGATTGATTTATGGTTTTAACGTAAAGTACCATATAAAGATGTATTGCCAGAGAACCTTTGTCGAGAATAAGTTTATTCGCTAGAGGGAATTAGGAAATAAATTGAAGGGATAATGCGGTTGAATAATTTAATAATAAAGCTGAAAGAAAAAAAAGCAATCGTTGGCATTGTTGGTCTTGGTTATGTTGGACTTCCGCTTATGCTTCGCTACTGCGAAGTTGGTTACAAAGTCATTGGCTTTGATATCGATCAGAGCAAAGTGGATTCATTGCAAAATGGGAAGAGTTATATTGAGCATATTCCCAGTCAAGCTATTGAAAGCGCTGTCGCCAAAGGCTTTGAGTCGACAACGGATTTTTCTCGCGTCTCAGAAGCTGATGCCCTGATTCTGTGTGTGCCAACACCACTTAACAAATATCGCGAACCTGACCTCAGCTTTGTTCTGGATACGACCGATTCTCTGGTGCCTTACCTCCGTCCTGGACAGGTTGTTTCTCTGGAAAGTACTACCTATCCAGGAACCACGGACGAAGAGCTTCTTCCTCGCATCGAATCCCTTGGTCTGAAAGCCGGTAAAGACATTTATCTTGTCTATTCTCCAGAACGTGAAGATCCGGGCAATCCCAACTTTTCTACTCGCACCATTCCGAAGGTTTGTGGAGGTCATACTCCGGCATGTCTTGAAGTAGGGCTTTCACTTTACGGACAGGTAATCGACAAAGTTGTGCCAGTAAGCTCCACGCGGGCCGCCGAGTTAACCAAGCTACTTGAAAATATTCACCGTGCCGTAAATATTGGACTGGTCAACGAGATGAAGATCGTTGCGGATAAAATGGACATAGATATCCATGAAGTCATTCGTGCCGCTGCGACGAAACCATTTGGTTTTGTGCCTTATTACCCTGGTCCCGGCTTGGGCGGACACTGCATTCCAATTGACCCGTTCTACCTCACTTGGAAAGCAAGGGAGTATGGCGTACACACCCGTTTCATCGAGTTGGCAGGCGAAGTTAATTCTTCTATGCCAGACTATGTGATTGCTAAGGTGGCGTCGGCTTTGAATTTAGTTAAAAAAGCAATCAATGGCAGTCGAATTTTGGTGCTTGGTATTGCTTACAAGAAAAACGTTGATGACATGCGCGAGTCGCCATCCGTCATGCTCATGGAAAAACTGCGTGATTTGGGCGCCGATATTTCGTACAGCGACCCGCATCTTCCCGCCTTTCCTGTAATGCGCGAACACCATTTTGAGCTCTCAAGCGTCCCGCTAACTCCAGAGAATTTGTCTGCATATGACTGTGTTTTACTAGCCACCGATCATGACAAATTTAACTATGAACTAATTAAAGCGAATGCAAAGCTTATCGTTGACTCTCGAGGCCGCTATTTAGCTTCTGCTGACCATATCGTAAAGGCTTGAGCATGCGTCACTTTCCTGCGCCAATTACAGATCGGAAAATTCGCTTTGCCTTAGTAGGATGCGGTCGGATTGCCCAAAATCACTTTGCAGCCTTAAAGCAGCACGCTGACCACGCAGAACTGGTGGGCGTCTGCGACATTAATCCTAGAGCACTTGAAGAGGCTGCCAAAATAACAGGAGCAAAGCCGTTTTCTAGTCTGAGCAGTCTGCTTGAGGACACCACAGCTGATATTGTTGTGCTGACAACGCCCAGTGGCTTGCACCCGGAACAAGCAATCGATGTTGCTGCATCCGGGCGTCATGTTATGACCGAAAAACCCATGGCGACTCGCTGGCATGATGGCCTGCGTATGGTCAGGGCGTGCGACGATGCCAATGTGCGGCTCTTTGTCGTCAAACAAAATCGCCGCAACGCTACATTACAATTGCTCAAACAAGCTGTTGAGCAAGGCCGTTTTGGGCGAATTTACATGGTCAACCTCAATGTCTTCTGGACACGTCCACAAGAGTATTACGATAGCGCCGCATGGCGCGGCACGTGGGAATTTGACGGAGGCGCGTTTATGAATCAAGCCAGCCATTATGTCGATTTGTTAGACTGGCTGATTGGTCCCATCGAAAGCATTCAAGCCTATACAGCAACTCTTGCTCGGAACATCGAAGTTGAAGACACCGGTGTCATCAGCGTCAAATGGCGTTCCGGCGCTTTAGGCTCCATGAACGTTACCATGCTGACCTATCCAAAAAACCTGGAAGGCAGCATCACGATCATTGGCGAAAAAGGAACGGTGCGTGTTGGCGGCGTGGCCGTGAACGAAATTCAGCACTGGGAATTCTCAGAGCCGCACGAAGACGATGAAAAAGTCAAACAAGCCAGCTACGAAACTACTTCTGTTTATGGTTTTGGACATCCCTTGTATTACTATAACGTCATTAAGGTGTTACAAGGTGAAGCCGACCCTGAAACAGATGGTCGTGAAGGCTTGAAATCCCTAGAAACCCTCATCGCCACCTATTTGTCAGCAAGAGACGGCAAGCGCGTCGCCCTACCACTGGACTATTGATATGACTGTAACCATTCATCCCACTGCAATCGTCGACGAGGGTGCGCAAATCGGCGAGGGTTCGCGCATATGGCACTGGGCTCATGTATGCAGCGGAGCGCATATCGGCAATAGCTGCTCACTGGGCCAGAACGTTTTCGTCGGTAATGATGTTGTGATCGGCAATAACGTCAAGATTCAAAATAACGTTTCGGTTTACGATGCTGTGCAGCTCGAAGATGACGTCTTCTGCGGACCCAGCATGGTTTTCACCAATGTCTACAACCCTCGCTCTGCCATCACCCGTAAAAACGAATATCGCAAAACACTTGTTCGCCGAGGCGCCACGCTAGGCGCCAACTGCACCATCGTCTGCGGAACCACGATTGGCGAATATGCTTTTATAGGTGCTGGCGCAGTAGTCAATCGAGATGTCCCCGCTTATGCCTTAATGTTGGGCGTACCGGCCCGACGTCGCGGCTGGATGTGCAGTTGCGGGGTCCAGTTGCAAGGTAACGGACACGTAAGCTGCAATTGCGGGGCCACCTACCAAATTGACGATTCGACCTGCACCCCACTATGACCGACAAAATAGAATTCATTGACCTCAAAACTCAATATGCCGACCTAAAACAAGCAATCAACTCTCGCATTCAACGAGTCCTTGACCATGGCCAATACATCATGGGACCGGAGGTTGTGGAGCTTGAACAAAGATTGGCAACTCACACTCAGGCAAAACATTGCATCACTGTGGCATCGGGTACCGAAGCCCTCCTGATTTCATTAATGGCTCTCGGCGTAAAACCGGGAGATGAAGTGATTACAACGGCCTTCACCTTTGTCGCCACTGCCGAAGTGATTGCTTTGCTTGGTGCCGTGCCTGTCTTCGTTGATATACAACCCGATACCTGCAATATCGATCCGACCTTGATTGAAGCGGCAATCACACCCAAAACCAAGGCGATCATCCCTGTTTCACTGTACGGTCAAGTTGCTGACATGGATGAAATTAATGCCATTGCCGCCAAGCACGGTAACATCCCTGTTATCGAGGATGCCGCGCAAAGTTTTGGCGCAACTTACAAAGGTCGTAAAACTTGTAATCTTTCCACTATTGGTTGCACCAGCTTTTTTCCTAGCAAGCCATTGGGTTGCTATGGAGATGGCGGCGCAATTTTTACAAATGATGATTCATTGGCCAAAGCAATGCGCGAAATTCGCGTTCATGGACAGGAACGACGTTACTACCATACCCGTATTGGTGTAGGCGGGCGCATGGATACTCTTCAATGTGCGGTAGTATTGGGCAAGCTGGATCGATTCGACTGGGAAATAGAGCAACGCCTCCTGGCGGGTGAGCGCTACTTCAAGCTATTGGACTCTGTTTCAGCCGTCAAACAATTGGCCGTACGTCCCGATAGAAACTGTATTTGGGGACAATTCACCATTCAGATTGAAAACCGCGAAGCGGTTCTTGAAAAACTTAAGGCAGCGGGAATTCCTACCGCCGTTCACTATCCGGTGCCCCTGCATCGCCAGCCTGCTTACCAGTCCCTGTGCCGCATATCAGGCAATCTCGTAAATGCCGATGCCGCTGCCGCCAGAGTTGTCAGCTTGCCCATGCATCCCTACATCGATGCACAGACTCAGGAACGCATCGTTAAAGCTGTTGCGGAGGCGACAGCATGAAGATCGTAACTGTTGTTGGAGCACGCCCGCAGTTCATTAAAGCCGCTGCCCTGTCACGAATAATTCGTAACGATTACCCCGGAACGATCGAGGAAGTGCTGGTTCATACTGGCCAGCACTTTGATGAAAACATGTCGAAGGTATTTTTCGATGAGCTCGACATCCCGCAACCCAAACACAACCTTGAAATTTCAGGCGGACAACATGGCGCCATGACAGGTCGCATGCTGGAAGCGGTTGAGAACGTCCTGTTGCAGGAGAAACCCGATTGGCTTTTGATTTACGGCGATACCAACTCGACTCTCGCTGGCGCGTTGGCTGCGGCGAAGCTGCATATTCCCGTTGCCCATGTTGAAGCAGGCTTGCGCTCGTTCAATCTACGGATGCCGGAAGAAATCAACCGCATTCTTGCAGATCGTATTTCTTCGCTAATGTTTTGCCCAACAGAAACGGCCGTTAATAATCTGAATGACGAAGGGGTAAGCCAAGGGGTGCATAACGTAGGCGATGTTATGTACGATGTCGCTCTTTTTTACCGTGATCGTGCTCGCCAACAAAGCACAATTTTAAATACGTTGAATTTATCGTGCGGTGATTTTGCATTGGCGACATGCCACCGCGCAGAAAATACTGACGATCAAAAAAAACTGGAAGAAATTCTCTCAGCGCTGGCCGAGGTTGCCAAGCAACTCCCGGTTGTTCTCCCGTTGCACCCTCGCACACGCAATCTGGTTCAGGAGTATGGCCTATCTCATTACATGTCAGCATTGACAGTGGTCGAGCCGCTGCCTTTTCTGGACATGGTTGCCTTGGAGCAGGCCGCCAAAGTCATACTAACTGACTCGGGTGGCGTGCAGAAAGAAGCCTATTTCTACGGCGTCCCCTGTCTTACTATGCGGGATGAAACCGAATGGGTGGAAACAACTGCATCTAATGCAAACGTGTTGGTGGGAGCTAATCGTTTAGCGGTAATGGAGTGGTTTGCCAAGTTGCAAACCGGACAATGGCGGCCTGATTTTGACGGCTCCCCTTATGGCGCAGGCAAAGCAGCAGAGAATATCCTTCAGGTACTTATTTCGCACAAATAACAATGAGTTTTTGGAACAAATATAGGAGTTGGTTCTCCATAGCTGCGCGTTATTTGATTGGCGTATTAATCGTTGCTTGGCTATTAAACGCTGATCTCATAAATCCGAAAGTATTAGATTTAATTAACATTCGTATCGCAAGCATTGCTACGTTGTTCGTCTTAATTCAGTTGTTTCTGGCTGGTTGGCGAGTCCATCTGTTGCTGGCTGCGCATGATATTTCGGTCGGCATCTGGCGTTGTATCGCATATAACACAGTAGGTATTTTTTATTCCCTGTTCTTGCCTGGCGGAATGTCAGGGGATTTGGCAAGAGCCTATTGTTTCTGGAGAGCCTATCCGGCAGCAAGTAAATCCGCATTGTTCGGCGCACTTTTTGTCGATCGTCTGCTGGGTACGGTAGCTATGATTTTCATGGGGCTATTGTCGGGCACCTTTCTCATGACAGCATTGGGACTACAAAAATTCGTGATCACTTCATGGATTGGATTTGTCGTGCTTGGAGTGGGCTATTTTCTGGTAATTCGTTTGCATCACAGAGGCGACAAAACCAACACTGGTTTTGTTGGTCGCGTGTTGCGATTTATCGAGAAGATTGATTTACAAGGTTACAGCGCTCGTGTGATCGGCATTAGCGCAATGCTTAGCTTAACTGGTCATCTGTGCGCTGTGGTGGTTATCTATCTGTTCTCGGGTTTAATGCATAGCGGGCTAGATTTTCTGCAGGTAGTAACTGTGTCACCTATTGGTCTGCTGGCCAATGCGCTGCCTTTGACTCCAGGAGGAGTGGGTATAGGCGAGAAAGGATTTGATTTATTGTATGGCATGATCGGCGGCAGTCAGGGTGGAAATAGTTTTTTACTCTCAAGAGTATTTTTGTTCTCTCCAGCGTGTTTAGGTGCAATAGTAGTTAGCAGTCAATTTATCCAGTCACATCGAGCTATTTTTTTCAATCACTCGTCAAAGAAATGAAATTATTTGTGAAGTTAATATCTTTTATCATAGTGGCAATAATGCTTGCTTTTGCAAATTTTTTAATAAGTGATTCGGACTTGCCTAGTTATGGAACTTGGACGGGAATTAGGCCGATTGAAGATAAATTAAAGAAGTTAGAAAAATTTGCAAAATCCGGCCCGGTCGATGCAATTGTTTTTGGTAGCTCAATTTCAGACTTTGGATTTTCTGCTGAACTGTATTCAAAACTCATGTCTGAAAAACTGGGGCATCCCTACCGGGTTTTTAATTTCTCGACAGGTTCAGCTGAATTAGTAACAACTCCAGCTCTTTACCGAATTGCACGGACAGTCGTTAGGCCGAAAGCAATATTTTTAATATCTCCTGCAGAAGTTAAAAGACCTGAAGAAATATCACCTAATAGTGCTGATTACAAGTTAAGTCATTCACCAATTGGTTCGTCACTCAATAACCAAACCTTATTGGGGCTTGCAAAATTCGTGTGGACCTTACCAATTATTAATAAGGCGGCGGCTTTGCGTGACCTGGTTATGTTTGGGCACTATCGCAATTTGAT
The DNA here is from genome assembly GCF_023227905.1 of Methylobacter sp. Taxonomy (GTDB): domain Bacteria; phylum Pseudomonadota; class Gammaproteobacteria; order Methylococcales; family Methylomonadaceae; genus Methylobacter_A. The sequence continues at coordinate 22,213 of NZ_JALOCF010000053.1, forward strand.
AGGTCAAGGCATGGATACCTACAAGGTAACTGATTATGGCGATCGGATCAGTTATACGGCAGCAGGATTGGATTTGCAGCAAATGAACTACTTCAGACAATCAATTGAAAATAATGTGAAGTTAATGGCAACAGAAGCGGAACAGGATCTGGCGGTAGCGCAAACCAATTTCTTTCCTGTGATAGATATCAAAGCGATGGAGGAATTGCGGCAGATTGCACAGGCTGACGATTTAAAAATTTATGTATTGGGTCATTCAGCAGCTGGGGCTTTGTGGATGAAGCCTACTGAAAATATGGATTATAAAAAAGGACGCACTCAGTACCTTAACACTTTGGCTAAGAGTGTTGGTGGAATTTTAGTTAACCCCTTGGATGGGTTAAGCGTCCCTGATCATGCTGTGATGGAATATACACATCTAAATACCTACGGTGCAGACATATATACGCGTGCAGTCTTTCAGACCGCGATTAACACAAGCTCTTTGGATCAATCTGATTCAAGTGGGATTGAACAAGTGTCGCTAGCATCCATCCGTTCAAAAGAACCAACTTTCAATGGATACTCTGCTATTGTGTTTCGAAATCGAGGTGCTCGGAACAAATCGTTACGTTGTCGTTTTGTGGAAAATTTCGCAGTACCGCTATTCCCTTCAGCCGATTTGTTTTTTGCACTGCGTATGCCAGATGGTAGAGATATTATTTCACCAGTTAGAAAATTGACGAGCGGTGAGTATGAAGCAGATGTTGATTTAGGGGCAAATGATAAGAAGCAGGCGTTAATACTTCGTTTGTTATACGGCACAGATACGAAGGTTCCTTTGAATGCACCACTTGCGAGTTATGAATGGGTACCCGCTTTATAACATGCTCTGCATTTTAGGAGTAATGCGTGTGCCTTAGTGGTTGGGAATCAGGTGTTTCACCTAAAGATGTTCTTTCTAATACGGAAACCGGAAGACTGCTTAACTAAGTTTTTGATAAAAATGAATATAGATAAGTTGCTACTTTCAATGCATGCCATTTTACAGACGACAGAGCAATGTATTTCGCCCATCTTTTGTTTATAAAACTGACTTACCGCTACTGCTAAATAGCAACTTGGACTGATTTTTATGCTTTTTCATACGCAAACGTTTCTAATTTTCTTTATCGTGTTCTGCACGTTTTATTTTTCAGCGCGTGGCAATGCGATGAGAATATCCGTGCTCTTGGTTTTTTCAAATTTATTTTATGGCTGGTGGGACTGGCGATATCTTTTGTTGCTGTGGCTTACGATTTTTGTCGACTATTATGTGGCAAATGCAATGGGGCGAACTGAAAGTGACAGGCAAAGAAAAGGTCTTGTTACTCTCAGTCTTGCAACCAATCTTGTTATTCTCGGGATCTTCAAATACTTTAATTTCTTTATTTCCAGCTTCGAATCTATAGGACTTGATGTTTCCAACTGGTACCTAGGGGAATTGCTTTTGCCTGTTGGCCTGTCCTTTTATACTTTTGTATCGATTTCATACACGGTGGATGTTTATCGAAAAAAACAGGAGCCTGTCAAGAATCTTTTAGAATACGCCGCTTTTGTTTGTTATTTTCCGCAGTTGGTGGCGGGCCCTATCGAACGAGTTGGTCATCTGCTACCGCAAATACTGAATCCATTACCGCTAACCCGCGCGAGAGTTTCAGAGGGAACCCTTCTTTTCTGTTTAGGTTTTTTTCGCAAGTCGATGGCAGATACCTTTGCCATTATGATTAATCCTGTTTTTCAGAATCTAAGTGCCGCTACGCCAGCCGAAGTTGTTTTCTCAATTTTTGGATTCGGGCTACAGATATATCTGGATTTTTCGGGATACACCGATATGGCTAGGGGAATATCGAAGGTAATGGGTATTGACTTGATGGTGAATTTTAAAACTCCCTACCTTTCACGTTCACCCCAGGAGTTCTGGCGGCGGTGGCATATCAGCTTGTCTACCTGGTTACGCGATTATCTGTATATCTCTCTAGGTGGAAATCGGCAGGGCTTGCCTCGTCATTTGAGAAATTTAATGATTACCATGATGTTAGGAGGACTATGGCACGGAGCAGGGTTCAATTTCATTATTTGGGGGGCTTTGCATGGTGCCTATCTTTGCGTGAACCTTTTAGTAGTGAGATTTCAAGGGAAACCCATTGCTCAGTCAAATTTCGGATTTTTCACTGCTATATTGGGATGGGCCAGCACTTTCCTTCTGGTTAATTACACTTGGCTGTATTTTCGATGCCAGACATTCTCTGACGCCATGTTGGCTAACAAAAAAATAATGGACTGGCTCAGCGATCCAGCATTACCTACAGTTTTTCCAGGAGTCGTGATTATAGTCTTGGTTATAATCGGTATTGATGTATCTGTGCGTATCAACGAATATTACAGCAATAGAGTTCAATTTAAAGATAGTAATACCATCGCTATAGTATATGGAACAGTTTCCGGGTTTTTATTTATCGCAGGGTTGGTTTTTCTTTTAGGCGTTCCGACACAGCAGTTCATATATTTTCAGTTTTAATAATGCTTGATGCCTGCGATGAATTTTTTTAGTAGCCAAAAAGGAAAGGATATATTGCTTCTTTTTGCATGGAGCCTATTTTTGCTCCTATGCATGCATAGCATACAAGCCTATTTTTTAGCGGATAAGCCGCCATTTTGGGATAGCTTGGCATATCAAAATGATGCCTTAGCTATTTTTAGGCGATGGCTGGACGGCGATTGGCGGTCGGCTTTAAAAGAAATCGATGATTCGATGGTTCCCGGACATGTGGTTTCTTTGGCGTCAAGTTACCTGTTGTTCGGAATGCAGCCTAATGCCCCTTACATGATATCGGCGCTTTTTGGGTTTGGCTGTCTTTCGGTTGTCTACTTGCTATCGGTCGAACTTGGTGCATCACGAAAAGCCGCATTTTGGGGGGCGGTAATTTGGTCTATCCTGCCCAATTTCCTGTATCAAAATTTTTTACAAACCAGGAATGATTTCCAATTAGCATTTTTTATCGGATTAAGCTGGTTGTTTTTTCTGCAGGCGGTTCGTCGGGAAGAAAATAGGAAAGCATTTTGGGCTGGAATAAGTGTCGGTATAGGGACCTTGTTCAAGGCGAGCGCTCCCGGCTATGTGGTTTTTGCGGTGTTGCCGTTCCTGTTATTCCCCATTAAATACCTACCGGTAGATTTCCGTAGCCGTGGGCGTTTAATACTAAGTTTTGTTGCAGGGGCGGTGCTTGCCAGTGGCTGGCATTATCTGCCGCATCTGCAAGAGACGCTTCGTTATTATGTTACTTGGGGAAAAGATGCTACGGCATGGAAAGCTTCGCAGTACCATCTGCAGATGTCTTGGCATGATTATCTGTTCTACCCTAAAAATATCGTTTATTCGCATTGGGGAGTGTTGCCAGCCTTATGTCTCGCTCTTGTTCTTTTTGTGCTGCTTCTCAGGAAGTTTGCATTGCGACGCCGAACAGAAATATGGGGCCAAAATGAGGGGAATGCGTTTCTCGCGCTAACCTTTTGCGCGGTCATTATTCCGTTGATTTTTATTTCCTGGCGGGAAAGTTATTCAAGCTTAGGTGATGTCCCTGTCTTGGTGCTGCTTACGGCCGGAGTGATTGCGCTGATATCCAGGCATTCGGGCGGTTTTGTCGTACATCGCTATCTTCTTGTTCCTTTGGTTTTGCTTGGCCTGAGTATTTCTTTGCCAAATATTCCCATTGCGGAAAGTCAATTCATTGCCAAGGATTTAGGCAAATTCAATGGGGAGATATCGGACTTTCGAAAGGAATATGGTTTGCAAGACACACAGATGGTTCAGGTTTTTAGCCACCCAATATATAACGTGAATTTTTACCAATGGGCGGCTCTTGCCGGTCACAAAGACAGAAATTCAATTCCGATGGATGTTAGGAATATAAGTAATATTATGTTTCCTGAAGATGCAAACTTAATTGCATCCAAGCTCTCTCAATTTCCGATGGTGATTATTTCAGATTTTCCTGGCACGGCGATTGGAGGGGAGACATTTCATGCTTTAAATCGTCTTCATGATGAGATTAACAAAGCCTTGGAGAAAAGCGGGCAGTTTATAAAGTTGCGAAAGATTTCGTTGGAAGACGGGAAATTTCCCGTTTATTTAGCGCTGAACAAGAATTATGTGAAATTTAATCCTGTGCAGGTGACGGCCGATCAATGGACGGAGTGGGGTGCAGATGTCGATTATTTTTCGTTTGAACCGTCACGGCTGGTATGGAGAGGGATAACGGCCAGGCCGGTAAGCGAATTTAGGTTGGTAGATAAAAAAGACTCTGGTTCAACGATTATTCTTCGATTGAAGCAGGTGTCTTCTGAGGGTATTGGAGAGTACCTTAGTGATGTAGTGCCAGGGTCAGAAGTGTTAAGAACCTACGAGATGCTTCCAAACATAAACACACCAGCAGAATCAGCGTCGGCACAGGACAGCCGAAAACTGGCTTTTTATCGAGTTGAAACCAAGGTAATTACGGATGATTCAGAGCAATAATCAAATGCAACAAATTTCCCCCAAGGCTTTTTTTCTTCCATTGATTGTTGGGATTGTTGTCGTGCTACTCAATGCACAATGGCTGAATCTATACCAATTAATGAATGCGCCACAGGCTGATTCGCTTGTCTACCTGACTGAAGCGTATAACGATTATTGGTCAATTAGAAACTGGGAGTGGGGTCACTTATTTAATAAATATGTCGTGGCCGGTAACCAGCAAACATCTCCTCTTTTATGGGGAATTGCTGCAATTTTCTTTTTGCTGTTCGGTTTGGAACCGTCTGTTGCCTACTGGGTAATTGCTTTCGCGTATCTTGTGTGGGTATGTGGCGTTGTTTATTTGGCATGGAATGTTTATGAAGATATTCAATATGCAATAGCATGTGGTCTTTTGGCTGCGTTGCTACCAAGTGTGGTGTCTTATGGCTTGAGACATTTTATGTTGGATTTTGTGGCTGCCGCCCCTTTTATATGGGCCACAGCTTTTCTCATAAAAAGCGATTTGATGCATAGGCGGCGCGATGCTTTGTTATATGCGGTCATGGTTGGGGTTACAATACTTTTTCGTTCGACCGCCGTCGTATATTTTCTTTCGCATATCGGGATAATTGTATTTCAGGCCATATTGAGAAAAAGACACCCTCATTATGGCAACATTGCGCTGGCAGCTTTGGTTACAACCATCACCTGTGGCTGGTTTATTATTCCAAATGTTGGGCGGATACTTAGCTATTATGGATACTGGGCGGCTCAGGCTAAACTGGCAAATCCTGTCACTTCATTCTCGGATAATTTATTATTTTATTTTGGAGGAGTGAAATCATTTCATATGTTGGATCGTGGCTTTGCTGTTTACGCAAGCCTATCCCTTGTGCCAATCTTGATTTTATTCGGCATGTTTATTTTCCAAAAAGAAAAACGTGTTGAAATTTACAAAATGTTAGAGCGGATAACGATTGTTCTAATTTTAGTCGGTGTTCCAACTATTTGCCTTTCTCTTTACTCGTCGCGCGCGCCTTCTGTGGACTACTTGTTTATTGCCGGCTATCTTTTGGTTCCCTTCCTTTTGTGGCGCACAATTTTTCCAAAATCCAGATTGTTCCTGATTCCCGCGCTGATGCTGTTGTTTGCTTTAGGCGGTACTCAGTTAAAAGTGTTAATTAGCAGTGAGCCAGTCAATGATTATCGAGAACGGGATGTCATAAATATGATTTTGGCTGATGCCGAAACGCGAGGTTTACACTCGATTAATCTTGGAAGTACTCCCATACACCAGCACAACTGCTTAAGTTATCAGTATTGGACACTAGCAAATTACTTTCCGCGTTGGACAAACCGAGTAAATTTGGTGCCGATCGGCCGCACGAGTTCTGCTGAAGAACTGGCTAAGATGAACAAAAGTGCGGATTATGTGATTACACTAGAAAATTATCATGCTGACTGGCATCCAAACAATGTGGTGGCTCCAGAGGCTAATAAAATACTGCAAGAGTCTTATGGAATGAGGCCGCTTTCCGGCCGCTTTGATCTCCCGGATGGCACAACCGTTAAAATCCTTGCGCGTCAGCTGTATGTTACATTCCCGCCTGCGGCAGCGGATGGATGGCATGAGAACAGGGTTCCACTTAACATACGAAACCCTGATAAAATGCCTGTTTCAATAAGGGTGACTGGCGAGTTGATTAACCCAACTGCAAGTGGCAAAAAGGCGGTTATATTTCTTAGTTCTAAGGTGGACTCGGCAAAGAGCCTGAGTTTTGAAACTGAGGCCAGTCATCTTGACCACGTATTTAATATCCCCGCGAATTTCTTTGAAGATAATGGTGTTGCAGAGTTTGAATTAAATAGCTCTTGGGCGGGTAGTCCATCTGGTATTTCTGCTTCAAAGGATACTCGAAATTTAGCTTTCCGGTATCTCGCGATAACTGAGTTTCTGCCGTGAGTAATTCTTGATGTATAGGTGTAATTGTTTGAGATGTGTGGTTCTTTTGTTAACAAACTGTGAGTTGAAAAAATGAAAAAAATTCTAATAACCGGCGTTGCTGGTTTTATTGGTTCAAATCTTGCCCATGCACTATTGGACAAAGGTTATCAGATCGTTGGTGTTGATAATATGTCCCAGGGTGAAAAATTGAACCTTGAGCCCCTGATAAAGAACCCAAATTTTGAAATGCACTACATCGATATTCGTGATGAAGCTGCGCTTACAAAGGCATCCGTAGGTTGCAAAACATTAGTACATTTGGCTGCATATAAAATTCCCAGATATACCGACGCGTTGGATACTCTTCTTATCAATTCATTGGGTTCTGAAAATGTCCTAAAAGCTGCTATTGACCAAGGGGCTAAGGTCGTTGCGGCCTCAACTTCTGATGTGTATGGAAAGAATCCCGATGTCCCGTTTAACGAAAACTCCAATCTCGTAATCGGAAATCCTGATGTAAAACGCTGGGCATATGCCATTTCCAAAATGTTTGAAGAGCAGATGATGTTTGCCTACCAGCAACGTTATGGTATTCCCGTAGTTGCACTTAGATTTTTTGGGGGATATGGCCCTAACCAAAATTTAACTTGGTGGGGCGGTCCACAGTCGGTATTTATTAACAAGGCACTGGACAATGAGGAAATCGAAGTTCATGGAGATGGCAGTCAGACTCGATCCTTTACGTTCATTAGTGATCATGTGAATGGAATTATCAGGACTATTGAGCAGGATGCTGCCAATAATTTAGTCTTTAATTTGGGCAATACACGCGAAATTTCTATTACTGGATTAGCTCAACTGATCTGGCGATTGGTGCGGGGCGATGACTCAACCCAGAAGATAAAGTTGATCCCTTATGAAACCTTCGGCAAATATGAGGATGTGATGCGTCGTATACCGGATATTACTCGTGCCCGTACTCTTCTTGGCTTTGAGCCGGAAGTTGATCTTGAGGACGGTCTTCGTAGAACGATTATCTGGCAAATTGAGAGACGCAGGCAGCTTGGAATCCCAACCCCATTTATTCCATCTTGGGTTGAGCAGAATTAATTATGTCTAAGTCTAGGTTATTTGTTGTTGTGCCGGTATTTAATGAAGCGTTGAACATAAATGACCTGTTCGATGCTTTTTCTTCCCTGGCTAAAGAGCTATCGAGTGTTTTTTCAGTTTCGTTCATCCTTGTGGATGACGGCAGCTCGGATGATACGGTACGATTGGCAAGCGAATCTGCCGGCGACCTTGATTTGTCGGTATTGCAGCATGATGTCAATAAAGGGCCCGGTGCAGCCTTTGCCACCGGTTTCTCGCACCTTGCAGGATTGTTGTCAACAGACGATTGGGTGATAACTATGGAGGGGGATAATACTTCACGTCATGAGCTCATCCAACAGATGCTGGTAAGGGCGAAAGAGGGGTTTGATGTGGTTTTAGCCAGTCCTTATATGTACGGGGGCGGTTTTACTCAAACTTCATTTCTCAGAAAGCTGCTGAGTAGTGGGGCAAACCTGGTTGTAAAGGATTTACTGGACATCCAGGGAATATTAACGGTTAGTTCATTTTTCCGTTTGTATCGAGCCGATGCGTTACTTCGAATGCAGAAGACTTTTGGTCCCGGAATTGTTGAGCGTAATGGCTTTGAAAGCATGGTCGAAATGGTCATGAAGATGGCGATGCTGCGATTATCAATTTCCGAGGTGGCCATGCAATTGGATTCATCGCGCCGGAAGGGTAAAAGCAAAATGAAAATCTTTAGGACAATAAGGGGCTATTTGTCCTTGTGGCGCAGCAAAAGTAAATGGTTTGCGTTGGTGAAAGAGGCATGATGAAGTAAAGATTGTTCCCGTATTTTCGAAAATCCATTAGTTTAACTAATGCCCTCAATTTTAAAGGTTTGCCATATTGGAAAAATGTTAATTTGAAGGTCGTCAAGTACGGCCTGGATCATAATTAACGTGATAAAGGATGCTATTCTTCCAGTTTAATTTTACCTTGCAATCATGCCGTCGCTACCCAATGCAACATGGGCAGAATTGCAAGGTGCTTCATTAAAAATATAAAAATACTGTCCAAGCATACGGAACCATTTTGCATGAAGAGGCGTATTACGACAAAGGCTGCGAGAATGAAATTGGAATCTCTTTATCCGGCATATATAACATTGGTTAACTACTAGGTGCTGCGTGGCTGCGTGGCTAAGTAATTGAATTTGAATTTCTAAAACTACTGGTTTACTGGATTTATCAGTAGATACGGTTGGTGTAATATTATGAATATATTGTTTGTTCTTTATGGGGATTTTAGCAGCAATAGCGTGCATCCTTTAGCTCTTTATGCTCGCGAACTGCACAAGTGCGGGCACAATTGCGCGGTAGTCGTTCCAAATAACTTGGAAACTATACAGCAGTGTCCTAACGTTTTTTTCCGCCCCCTGCTTTACGACGATGCATTGCATGATCCCGAATCAATCTTTCCTGATGGGCGGCCCGCTGATGTTATCCATGCCTGGACTCCGCGTGAAGTGGTTAGACGCTTTGTCACATCATATATGGCAAAACGACCCACACCATTAATTGTCTATTTGGAAGATCATGAGTCTTGGATTGCGTGTCGAGCTTTAGGGCTTGAAGAAGCAGTTTTGGTCCGGCAAACGGATCAGAGTATTTCAGAGCGTATTCGTGATGGATTGTCGCATCCCTTTCGTTATGACAGCTTCATTGGGTTGGCAGATGCAGCGGCGGTCATTCAAGATAAACTTGAAGTAGATGTGCCGCCTTGGGTTCACTGCGAAACAGTGATGCCGGGTGTTGATCTTGAGTTTTTTTCCCCAAGAATGGCGGATCCTTTATTGCGCAAGCAATATGGAATTGCAGAAAATGAACGGGTCATTGTGTACCCCGGTGGTTTAAATGAATTTACACGATCCTCGATAGAAACCTTGTGTAGAGCTGTTTGCCTTATCAATAAGCAAGGTTACCCCTGTAGACTATTGCGGACAGGGCCATTCGCTTTGGACTTCATCGATCAATTGCCGTCCGAGGCAGCAGCTTTAATTAGTGATCTTGGCGTGTTACCCAGAAGCGAGTTGCCTGATCTTCTCGCGCTGGCAGATGTCTTTGTTCAACCCGGAAAGATTGATCCATTCGAAGATCTGAGGTTGCCTGGAAAATTACCTGAATTCTTAGCAATGGGCCGCCCTGTGGTTATGCCCGATGTAAATATTGCCCATTTGTTCGAGGATGGTGTTAATGCCGTTTTGACCCGTACTGGAAGCGCCGAAGAGATCGCAGCAAAGTGCATAGAACTTTTCTCCGACCCACAGAAAGCAGAAAGGATAGGTCAAGGTGGCCGAAAGTTTGCCGAAAAATATTTTGATTTACAAAAGCAGGCTACTCGACTGGAAAATGTATATAAAATTGCATGCGATAATTTTTACCCCGATATTGCTAAAGATTTATGGCTTAATGCGGATAAAAATTCTTCAGTTACGCTATTGCTGGCACGTAAATTAAATTTGTTGGCTGATTCGCAAGCCACAAAATTTAGTCAAGAAGTTGGTGAGATACTGAAGGAGCATGCGCGGTATATCGGAGTAATGCAACGGCGTGTGGGGGGGCTGGAAGTTGAAATGGCCGAACGCGACGGACAGATCGTTAATCTGAACCAAGCTGTGGTTGACCGTGATGGGCAGATCGTTAATCTGAATCAAGCTGTGGTTGACCGTGATGGGCAGATCGTTAATCTGAACCGAGTTGTGGATGACCGCGACGGACAGATTGCACACCTTAGTCAGGCAGTAGCTGAACTCAATGTGTTGGTGGCTGCACTACATAATTCAACCAGTTGGAAAATAACTAGTCCGTTACGTGTTGTTTATCTCCAAGCGAAACGTATTAAACGCGTTACAGGATTAGCTGGACTCGCCGTCAACCGCGGGGGGGGCGTGCGCAATACGGTTCTAAAAGCGTTTCAGTTGTATCGTCGTGAGGGTTTTGCGGGAATTAAACGCGGCTTCAGGGTGGTTGCTATGTCGAGTGAGATCCCGCTAGCCTCTGGCCCAGGTGAATGCGGTAGATATGATTATGTCGAGTGGGTTCGCCGTTATGACACGCTTACCGATGAGACGCGATTCATCGCGCGAGCACAGATAGAACGCTTTTTCAATAAACCACTTATTTCGGTGGTAATGCCCACATACAACGCAAAGCCGGAATGGTTAATCGAGGCAATTGAATCAGTGCGCAATCAAATTTATCCGCATTGGGAGTTGTGTATAGCTGATGATGCGTCTACTGATAAAGCGATTCGTCCCATCTTAGAGCATTACACAAAAAACGATTCACGCATCAAAGTAGTTTTCCATGAGAAAAATGGCCATATTTCTATGGCCTCAAATAGTGCGCTGGAATTGGTCTCTGGAGAATGGGTGGCATTGTTGGATCATGATGACTTGATTTCTGAGCATGCATTGTTCTGGGTAGCGCAAACAATAAATCAGTACGCTGATGCAAGGTTGATTTATTCCGATGAGGATAAGATTGACGAGATTGGCAAGAGATCGGATCCTTACTTTAAGTGTGATTGGAACGAAGATTTGTTCTATTCGCATAACATGTTCAGCCATCTTGGTGTTTACAATGCATCCCTCTTGCGTGAAATTGGGGGGTTCAGATTGGGATTAGAAGGGTCTCAGGACTATGATTTGGCATTACGTTGCATTGAACGCATTAAGCCAGATCAAATTCGACACATTCCGCATGTGCTCTATCATTGGCGAGTACACGCGGAAAGTACCGCACAATCGTCTGATGCGAAACCTTATGCAATGCTTGCAGGGGAGCGGGCATTGAATGAGCATTTTCAGCGGCTAAATGTGGATGCTAAAGCTGAGCTTATTGGATTCGGTTATCGAGTACGTTATGGCTTGCCGAGATCATTGCCATTAGTGAGTGTGATAATACCGACAAGGAATGGTCTGCAACTGATCAAGCAATGTGTGCAGAGTATTTTTGAAAAAACAACCTATTCGAATTATGAGCTTTTGATTATTGATAACGGGTCGGATGATCCTAATACTCTTGAGTATTTTGACTCGCTAAAAACCGAATCGCGGGTGCGAGTCTTGCGGGATGATCGGCCATTTAACTATTCGGCATTGAATAACGCCGCTGTAAGATTTGCCAAAGGTGAGCTCATCGCATTATTAAATAATGACATCGAGGTTATATCTCCAGAGTGGTTGTCTGAAATGGTCAGCCATGCTGTGCGTCCTGGAATTGGAGCGGTCGGGGCAAGATTATGGTATCCAGACAATACGCTTCAGCATGCGGGAGTCATTCTTGGGCTTGGAGCTGCTAACGTAGCTGGACACCCTCACTATCGCATGCCGAGAGGGCATCACGGCTATTTTGGGCGAGCTAGTCTGTGTCAATCATTTTCCGCTGTCACTGCCGCTTGTTTGGTTATTCGGCGGGAAATTTACGAAAAAGTTGAAGGCCTGAATGAAGTTGATCTTCAGGTTACATTCAACGATGTTGATTTCTGTCTTCGTGTTCGTGAGGCGGGTTTTCGCAATGTGTGGACGCCCTATGCCGAGTTATATCATCACGAGTCTGCTTCGCGAGGAAGTGATGACGTTCCTGAAAAACGTGCGCGCTTTGATAAAGAGGTGCAGTACATGAAGCGGCGCTGGGGGAAGTTATTGCCTTATGATCCCGCCTATAATCCGAATCTAACATTGGATTACTCGGATTTCAGTTTGTCTTATCCGCCGCGAATCGATGCTTTTATGGTGGATTCGATTTTCAATGAAGATGAATATCTGGCAGCCAATCCTGAAGTTGCCGTTGCGGTCAAATCGGGGCAGTTGCGTAGGTTTCATTAGTCACAGGTAAGATTATTTTTCAATGACTTATAATTATAAGAATTCACGAAAAATCGCATTTATAATGGTAAATGTGCGTACTCAGCATTAAGCTACCCATCCCTGCTGGAATTTGAGCGGGAATCCTATAAGAAGACTGCTTAGAAATTACCAGTTTTAGTTGACCATTAAAGCTCTGAACGGTTCACAGATACAAGCCTCGGGCTTTGCTCGCGGTATTTTTACTTAATGCGATTGTAGATTGCAATAAAAAACGATATGAGAATATTAGTATTAGGCGCCAGCGGCATGCTCGGGAATGCAATGATCCGGGTGCTAAACGAAAAAGCCGGTTGGCAGGTTTATGGGACGCTCCGTTCGGAAAGCGCCAAGCGATTTTTTTCTGCCGACATCGCCGGGCGCCTGCTGCCAGGTATCGATGTCGAGCAGCACGACTCCCTGTTGCAAGCCTTCATCCGAACCCGCCCGGAGGTGGTGATCAATTGTGTGGGGTTAATCAAGCAGCTGGCCGATGCGGACGATCCGTTACAGGCGATACCGATCAATGCGTTATTGCCGCACAGGCTGGCCAGATTATGTGAATTATCAGGCGCCCGTCTGGTGCATATGAGCACGGATTGCGTGTTCGCCG
>NZ_JALOCF010000001.1 GCF_023227905.1 Methylobacter sp.
GTTTCTACCGAGATCGTACCGCCGATACTGTCCCCACCCAAACTCACCGGCGTCACTCCGGACAAAATGGTGATCTTGCCGATATTGCTGCGGTCGATATAAGAAAGCGGCGGATTCATGTGATTGGCGCAAGCCGAAGTCAGGGTCATGCCGTTAATATCAATCTTGACGCGGTCGTCGTTCAGGCCATGAATCACCGGCAAACCCGACACGCCACCGGCGCCGTACAAGCTAACGCCCGGCGTATCTTCCAGTAATTTGGCGGTATCGCTGACCGCCGCGCGTTTGCTGTCGAGAATATCTGCCTCCATTTCGGAAGCGCCCAAGTTTTTAACACTGGGAAACTTGCCGGTGACGATCAGTTTTTCCAATACTATGGCTTGTTCTGTGGGATGATCCTGAGGATTTTCAGCAGCCATTACCGAAGTCGTCAGGCACAACGGCAATACGCCGATAATTCCGCCATAAAGAACTTGCGCGCTAACCGCATTGGCAATGGGCTTTTTAGAAAAGCAGGCGTGAGTGAGTGAATGGGTAGTTTTCATTTTTATTTTCTAAAGTTGGAAAAAATAGCTGGAAGATTCCAGAGGCATTGGTAAACAAAGGCACAAAACATGCCAAATCACAACGCATTGAAACATTAGAATATAATTATTCGCTTATTCTTAAGAATAAAAAAACTATGTTATTTAACGCATTTTATTGCGTCATATGCCGCACTTTTTAAATGTGGGGAGTAAATGATTAACTTAGCAACGAGTACGACTCGTTGCCTAAGCTCGGGCATCATTGAGTCGCGCCAATAACCGTCCGGTTTTAAAAATACCACCCTGAGCCACCAACACTTCGGCCAGGCGCAAGGGCTAATCGTGGTTTTGACGCGCACTTCCAGACGCCACCAGTCTGAATTCCAGCCAATGCACGGCAAAGGTCAGGACAATAATCGATACGATCGACTGGAGATAAAACGGAGGGATAGACTTTTCATAAGTGAAAAGTCGAAAAAATCTGCATCAGCGATTGAAGATCATACCCTGAACCGGTCAACCTTAAGCCTCGGTTGAACATCATCAAACCGAGGGCAATGACGATGACACCGGATAAGGCTATCAGTCGTTGGCTGACCTTGCGGGAAATCAAGCTGGTCATTGCCCCGAAGCTCAATAAGACGGGCAAGGTGCCGGCACCAAAGACGAATAACATCTTGGCGCCTTCAACCATACTGCCAGTCCCCGCCGCCAGTACATAGATAGCTTGCAAGGGGCCGCAACCGATCATTAAGCCAGTCAACAAACCAATCACAAATGGGCTGCTGGTTTTTCCGGACTCGACGAAGACGAAGCGCGACAAAAAAGACGGCATGCGCAGGCTGAACACCCTGAAAAACCGGAAGTGAGTGAGGCTACTCAACCCGAACAGGATCAGGAAAACACCCGCCACGAGTTGGGCAATGCCTCGCAGATAAGGCGTGAAGGTAACGATTGAGCCCAGCAAGCCGAATGCCGCCCCCATGGCGGTATAGGACAATGTTTTGCCGATACCGTACTTGAGGTGCGCCATTACATAGGAAGGGTTTTCCCGCTGTGACTCCCGCGCCGCATAACCGATCACGAAACCGCCGCACATGCCGATGCAATGAAATCCGGTCAATAGGCCGGTGACGAACAACAGCCCGTAACTTACGCCTTGATCGAAGCGAGGTATATGGGGCCGCCCCTGCGTGAGCAGTGCGCCGAGCCCCAGCAGTGCGGCTATCCCGGCTAAGCCCAAAGACACCATGAGGACTGTCTTCAGCTTGACCCGCCGGGAATCGGGCGAAGGCGTCGGCGTCGGCGCGCAGGCGTAGCCTTTGTCCTCAATGACCTGGAAAATTTCGGCAAGACTGGTCTTTGAGTCATCCCAGATAACCTTGACCTTTTCTTTGGCAAAGTCCGCTCGCACTGAACGTATTTCTTCGAGTTCATTGACAGCCGATTCGATCGCGGCCTCGCAACCGCGACAATGCATTCCTGTCACGCTAAATGTTCGGGTCTGAAGAGTCATGAATTTCCTGGGACGCTTAGGTTATTGCTTATGCATGTTGTGCATGGCGCCGTGAGGATGCCCCGGTACGGCATCCGGGCCGTGGTCTGCCAGTTGGGCGTCGAACCAGCGATGAATGGCATCGACCAAGTCCGGTTCTTTCGAAGAGTAAATAATCTCGGCACCCGTCTCAAGCTCTTTATATTCAACGTGCAGTTGTCCAGGTTCGGCCTTGCGCAATTTTGCCAAGCCCGGCATATCCTGACCGTGGATTTTCGCCGGATTGGTGAAGTCTCCACGGGCGAACTCCTGTGCAATCTTGCTGAGATGTTGACGTATCAGCTCGACCTGTTGTGTATTGGGCGGGTTTCTGACGATAACTTGTTGTAAACCACCTGTCTCTGTTTTATTAAAAATGTGTTGGGTTTGTTCAAGGTCGAAAGGCATAACGTGCATGCCGCGTTGAGTGATCTCTTTTAGCCGCTCCGGGCTTGCCGTTTCGGAATAGCCGGGTTGTGAGAGAGCTAGGCCGAATACAGCAACGGCAAATAGGGGAATAGGTTTGGCAAATAACATGAGTTTTCTCCAGATAATGATAAATAGTGCGTTTGAATGACCGAGCTGGATTTACCGCTTCCGGACCAAACACTTAACCTTGAGGAATGGAAAGACATCAAGGAACAAGCCGCTTGAAAGCTCCCCTGAAACAGCATCGGGGCGACGTAAAGCAAGTAAGGGAAAGCATGGGGGCACATCGCGCGAAGTCTACAGCAAGCTGAAAAAGCATGAGCGGACTATCGCAAAGCTTAATTCTAATTGATGCATTATAAATGTCTCAAGACGATCAAAAACGCCTCTATCAACAATGCAGCGAAACAAGCAAAAGCCGGTAACAACTGTCGTGGAAAATGGCTCATGGTCAAGAAGATACCTGCCATCACGCTGGTTTTGTGCGCCACACCAAAACAGCCGCCAGTTAAAAAACTGGCGGCTGTTTTATTTCAGGTTACCGAACGACGCTAAAGGTATTTAATGCAATGCGGCTTGATTTTGAATTCGACGCATTGAACATAGTTTTAAAGTCTTCGACTTCATTATCGACCTCGTTAAACAAATCTAACGCGAACGAATAAGCAATCGGCTGATGAATCAACTCGGCTTCGACTTGATAGCTGCTGCCGCTCAAGCCGCTAATCCGATAACTGATTTCATCACTGCCACCGACAAAATTAGCATCATTCAAGGCGTCGCCAACCACTTTAATATCGTTAGGCGCAGTCGATTTATTGAATCCTTGCGGCAATAAGCGGTTATCTTTTAGATAAACCATACCGCGTAGCAAGGTATAAGTGACTTGATTCTGGTTGTCGCCCATAATCGCCTCGTACACTTGCACCTGGTCAGGAGCGGTAATCAAATCATAGTGCGGTTCAAACGCCGCCAAATTGGTGTCTGCATCTACGCCGTCAATGCTGCCGTTGGCGTTTATTTTTCCGGATTCGAACACGACAGTGCCTTGCGCATCTTTTACGGTAACGTGCAGAACGACCCGCCGCGATGGGTACGCGCTGGGTAATTTATGCCCGGTGTTACTGTTGATTTTCAACGTGAAATTCAAGGCATTATCGCTACCTAAACTTTGGTTCACCGGGGTAATGGCGGCCGAACTGTTAAGCATCGTTTGGGTCTTGTCGATGGTTTCGGCAAAGTTATTCGACAATACGCCCAATTGCTCTTTGTTATTGTTGAAGATATCGAGCATCAATTTATTGGCGCCGACAAACTCATGAATCGCAAAATTATCGCGAGTGCCCAACATCATCGGCATAGTGGAAATTTTTACACCATTAGCCCGCGACATATGACAACCCTGGCAACTTTTCGGATTGGTGCTTGCATAACTGCTGTGCTCCCATTCGCTGTAAGGCATTTGTTCAGGAAATTCGCTTTCCGGCGTGGTGCTTAACACCGTGCCGAATTGATCCACATAAGGCGTCTTTAGATTATGGCAAGTCGCGCACATTTTGGATGATTTAATATGCGCGCTATAGGTTGGCGTATAGCCTGTTTGCATAATCATCGGATTGGCGAAAGGATTTTCAAAAGGCCCATAAATCGTCTTGTTATTACCGATCTCATAACGCCCGGTGAAACTGCTCAATGTGCCTAAATTGGGTGCATCCTGAACTTGATGGCAAAGCGTGCAGCTGACGCCGTTCATAGCTTCATCATGTCGCGGATGGCTTACGCTCAAAAACCCGCCATCCAAAATTCCTTTGGTTTCATTGGAGCTTTTCGCTTCAAAATTCGCCATCGGCGCATGACAGCGCGTACATTTATCGTTAATTACATCGGTTAATTGTGGATTGCGATTTAATTCGCTACGCACCTTTGCTCGCCAAAACGGATCGCGGGTGGAATTTGCCATCATAGTCGATGACCAATCGGTTTCAATCGAAACATCTTTGCCGCTACTATCTTTTATGCCATTGTGACATTGAGTGCAGTTTGATGAACCGGAAAAATGTTCCGAAGTAAAAGACGGATTGCCCGGCGAAGCTGACGGCGATACGAAACCACCGTTGGTTGCCGCTAGCGTCGTTGCGCTAAAGGTATCGGAAACGCCGCCAATGGTTAATACAGCGTTTGTTGTAACGGAATTTGCCGCTGATGCCGTTAAACGTACCGTAACAGAATTGCCTTCACTAGCCGTTCCAGCCGCTGTTGTGTATGCGCCGCCGTTAATTGAATATGAACCGCCGCTAACACTAATTGGCGCCGGCGCGTTAATTCCTGAAACTGTCACAGCATTAGAAGTGACTGCCGCACTTAATGCAACGTTAGTTTGGTCACTAAAAATAAACGCATTGGGCGTAGTGTCCAAACTTGAATTAGCTAAAGTCGTGACACTAAATGTGTCTTTAACGCCGCCAATGGTTAGCACTGTGTTTGTCGTAGCGCTGTTTGCGCTCGATGAGGTTTGTTGCACACGCACGGTATTGCCATTTGAAACCGTAGTGCTGCTGGTCCTGAATGAACCGCCATTGATTGAAAATTTCCCGCCTGTCACGCTAATCGATGCTTTAGCGTTAATACCGCTGACAGTAATTGAATTTGAGGTAATCGTCGTGTTTAAAGCTACGTTCGTTTGATCGGCGAATGTAAATTGATCGGGCGTGGTATCGCTCCTCATAGCGTGCGCGTTAAAGCCATAGCAGCTTAACCATAGCCACAGAAGATAAAGAAAGAGTGGGTTGTGTTTTGGCATAAAATTTTGATTTTTAGTTAAAGGTTAGGATTGATACAAAAGGTCCTAACCATAAAAGGCAAAAATCACGCCATTTATGCTTCACTTCTATTAATGCTAAATATTACAGAGACTTAAAGAGTGATAAAACTTAATAACCAAAAGAAAAATGAAAGTCGTGTGATATGCCGCAGTAAACTGAGGCATATCACACAATCGGTGTCCCAATCGATTTTTTGATTATATGGCTGCCTCAAAAAAGATTATTGCCAAGCAAACAGGCTGTTTACCCGCCCTGCTTAAACCGCTCTATTCAAAAAATCCATATAAATACATATCTTCATCCTCGCCTTCCAGGATGAATTTTACGTCATCATCGGAAATCTCGACATCCAAAGGATAAGGCTCGTCGGCATCTTCAAAATAATCGGACTTTATGTAAAACTCGTCATCGCCCTCTTTTACCAAGACGACCGAGTAAAGATCCTTGTCTTCGCTTTGATCGATATTTCTTAAGGTGAAGCTTACGCTATTGCCGTCGGGAGCGACAACGGGGCTTTGCTCGGTTTGCTCGTATTCGCAGGCTATCTCTTCGTCATCCATGAACACATAAGTCATCGAGAAATGCTTTAGGCGATTAAAATCTACTGTCATTACATTACCTCCAACATGTTATCCAGCGCTTTCCTGGCGTACTTCGCTATGTCTTCCGGCACTGAAATCCGGTTAACCACATGACCCGCAGCCAGATTGTCCAGCACCCAGGCCAGATGTTGCGGATCGGTTCTGAACATCGTTGAGCACATGCATAATGTCGGCGACATGAAATGCACGTTTTTGCCCTGCGCCTTGCACTCTTCGTGCAGGCGGTTGACCAGGTTGAGTTCGGTCGCCACTAGCCAGCGGGTGTTGGGTTCGGCTTCGCGCACCGTTTTTAAAATGTACTCGGTGGAACCGATGTAATCCGATTTTTGGCAGACTTCAAACGAGGCTTCGGGGTGCGAAATAACTTTGGTTTCCGGGAAGCGTTTAAGGAACTCGTCAATATGTTCAGGTTTGAACACCTGATGCACGGAACAATAGCCATTCCAAAGGATGATCTTGGCGTTGCGGATTTGCTCTTCGGTCAGGCCGCCCATCGGCTTGGTGAAATCCCAGGTGACCATCTCGTCCAACGGAATGCCCATCCGGTAACCGGTATTGCGCCCCAGATGCTGGTCAGGGAAAAACAGCACTTTCTGTTTTCTGGCAAAGCTCCATTCCAGTATTTTCTGAGCGTTGGACGAGGTGCAGACAATGCCGTCATGCTTTCCGCAAAAGGATTTAAGGTCGGCCGCCGAGTTGATGTAGGTCACCGGGGTGACTTCCGCCTCCACATCGATCACTTGCGCCAATTCATCCCAGCATTTTTGCACCTTGATCAGATTAGCCATATCGGCCATCGAACAGCCTGCCGCCATGTCGGGCAGAATCGCAATCTGCTCGGGACGGGACAGTATATCGGCGACTTCCGCCATAAAATGCACGCCGCAGAATACGATGTATTCGGCGTCGGATTTTGCAGCATCCCTGGACAGTTTTAACGAATCGCCGGAAAAATCGGCATGCTTGAACACTTCATCGCGCTGATAATGATGCCCGAGCACCACGCAACGGCTGCCCAGCTTGGCTTTGGCGGCGATAATCCGGGCATCGCATTCCTCATCGCTGAGTAAGGCGTAATCTTGAATCGGAAATGGGGTATTGGTCATAAATAATACTCCTCTAGGGAGAATACTTCGGAGGATTAGTTCACCGCAAACAGCGCACTGTTCGCGGTGAATTTAATGTAGGGTACGCATCGCGTACCATGCTTCTCAATAGAGGTACGCAATGCGTACCCTACCCGGTTTAATCGTATTTGGCTTTTTCTTTTCCGGCCGGTTTAATCAACCGGATGCCCAGCTCTTTCAACTGCTCATCGGTGACGACCGCCGGTGCGCTAACCAAAGGACAAGCCGCTGATTGGGTTTTAGGGAAAGCAATCACGTCACGAATAGACGTTGATCCGGTCATCAGCATAACCAGACGGTCAAGGCCGAACGCAAGGCCGCCATGCGGAGGCGCACCGTATTTCAACGCATCCAGCAAGAAGCCGAATTTTTCCCTGGCTTCGTCTTCGCCGATGCCTAAAATCTCCAGCACAGTTTGCTGCATCGCACTGCGATTGATACGAATCGAACCGCCGCCGACTTCGGTACCGTTCAACACTAAATCGTAAGCGCGCGATAATGCTGCGCCGGGGTTCGCGACCAGTTCTTCGACCGAGCAACTTGGCGCGGTGAAAGGGTGATGAATGGCATTGTAGCGGTTGGTTTTTTCGTCCCATTCGAACATCGGGAAGTCAACCACCCAGACCGGTTTCCACTCGCCTTCCAGCAGGTTCAAACCATGGCCCAACTTGACCCGCAATGCGCCCATCGCTTCATTAACGATGCTGGCTTTGTCCGCGCCGAAGAAGATCAAATCGCCGTTTTGTGCTGAGGTTTTGGCCAACACGCTGTCCCAAACCTCGGCAGGGGCGAATTTAACGATAGGCGATTGCAAGCCGTCGACGCCAGCGGCCAAATCGTTGACTTTGATATAAGCCAAACCTCTTGCACCATAAATGCTGACATACTTGGTCAATGCATCAATGTCTTTGCGGCTTAACTCGCCGCCATTCGGTACGCGCATTGCAACGACGCGGCCTTTCGGGTCATTGGCCGGTGCCGAAAAAACTTGGAAATCGACATCTTTCATGTCCTCGGCAATGTCGACCAATTCCAGCGGAATCCGCAAATCGGGACGGTCGATACCGTAGCGCGATATAGCTTCCTGATGCGTTATGCATGGAAATTTATCGCCCAGGTTCACGCCGATCACTTTGATAAACAACTGACGGATCATTTCCTCCATCACGTGCATGATTTCGTGTTCATCCATGAACGAGGTTTCGATATCGAGCTGGGTAAATTCGGGTTGACGGTCGGCGCGCAAGTCTTCATCGCGGAAACAACGCACGACCTGATAATAGCGGTCCATGCCCGCGACCATCAAGATTTGTTTGTACAATTGCGGCGATTGCGGCAGCGCGAAAAACGAATTTTCGTGGGTGCGGCTCGGTACGATGTAATCGCGCGCGCCTTCGGGAGTCGCTTTGGTTAAGTAAGGTGTTTCAATCTCGAAGAATTCGTGGTCATCCAGGAAGTTTCTCAATACCCGTGTCACATCACGGCGCACTTTCATCTTTTCTTGCATCTCGGTACGGCGCAAGTCGATATAACGGTAGCGTAGACGCAATTCTTCATTAACTTCGATTTCGCTTTCAACCGGGAACGGCGGGGTTTCCGATTCGTTCAGCACAACGATGTTTTTAGCCAGTATCTCGATCGCGCCGGAATGCATGTTGGCGTTAATGGTACCCGCGGGACGATCGCGAACTAGGCCGGTAATTTGTAATACATATTCACTGCGGACGCTTTCAGCAGTGGCGAAAGTCTCGGCTACGTCTGGATCGACTACGACTTGCACCAATCCGGCGCGGTCACGAAGGTCAATAAAAATAACGCCGCCATGATCTCTGCGTCTATGTACCCAACCGCAGATTGAAACCGTTTCGCCTAGCTGTTGTGTGTTTAATTCTCCGCACTTGTGAGTACGCATAAATTTTCCTGTTGATTTGATGAAGATGAAAGGCGAAAGGCTCAAGGCGAAAGCCCGTTTATTTGCCTTTCGCCTTTTGCCTTTCGCCTGCTTTGTTTATTAATGGCTTTTAGTGCAACCGCCGCCTGGACAGCTGCCTGAAGATGATGCGGAAGTCGAGGAACTCGACTCACCCGCTACATTCTTCTTTGCACCGCTCTTGAAATCAGTTTCGTACCAGCCGCTGCCTTTTAATCTGAATCCCGCCGCAGAAATCTTTTTCATTAACTCCGGCTTGCTACAGGCTGGGCAGATAACTAGGGGTTCGGCGCTGAGTTTTTGTAAAGCTTCATGCTCATGACCGCATGATTGACATTGGTACTCGTAAATTGGCATTAACCACTCCGATAACAAAAATAAAAGCAACAATAAGTGCTGTGTTTAGTTTTTCAAGGCACTTACTATAAAATAACCGCCTATTTTACAGAATTTACATTCAATAATGAAAACATTAACCATCACAAGGCCGGATGACCTGCATTTACATGTCAGAAACGGCGCGGTTTTACATACTGTTCTGCCGCATACCGCCAGACAATTTGCTCGCGCGATCATCATGCCCAATCTCAAACCGCCGGTTACGACGGTGGCTCAGGCCTTGGCTTATCGGGAAGAAATTCTGGCCGCGGTTCCTGAAGGCCTCGACTTCACGCCGCTGATGACGCTTTACCTGACCGGTTCGACGACGGTTGATGAAATCAAAAAAGCCGCCGAGTGCGAGCATGTACACGCCTTTAAACTCTATCCCGCAGGCGCCACCACCAATTCCGATTCCGGTGTTGCCAATATCAAGGCTATTTATCCGTTATTGGCGGCAATGGAGCAATATGGTCTCCCGCTGCTGATTCATGGCGAAGTCACCGACGAGGCCTGCGATATTTTCGACCGGGAACGGGTGTTTATCGATACCTATCTGACTGACGTGGTCAAAAATTTCCCCAGCTTGCGCATCGTCGTCGAACACGTGACTACGACCGAAGCGGTGCAGTTTGTACAGGATGCCGGAGCCAATATTGCCGCAACCATCACCCCTCAGCATTTGCTGTTTAACCGCAACGCGATTCTGGCCGGCGGGATCAGGCCGCACCATTATTGCCTGCCGATTATCAAACGCGAATCGCACCGCCTGGCATTGGTCGAGGCCGCGACCAGCGGCAATCCGAAGTTCTTTCTGGGCACGGACAGCGCACCGCATTTAACTTCGCTAAAGGAAACCGCCTGCGGTTGTGCAGGCTGTTACAGCGCTCATGCCGCTTTGGAACTCTACGCGGAAGCATTTGAACGGGCAAATGCATTGGACAAACTGGAAGGCTTCGCCAGTTTTTACGGCGCCGATTTTTATAGACTGCCCAGAAACTCGGGTACAGTCACACTGGAAAAAACCGTCTGGAAAGTGCCGTCCGCGTATGGTGAAAATGATTTATCGATCACACCGCTGAAGGCAAACGAAGAGTTGTGTTGGAAGTTGTTGGCGAAGGGCTAAAGGCAAAAGACGAAGGGTTCGAGGCTTAAAATAACAGCATATCTTGCGCCTTTCGCCCTTTGCCTGATTTTTAATAAGGCCTAACCGGCGCCAGATTATTCTGATTAAGCTCCTCTTCATCAATCTCCAGCAAGTCCGAATCTTCCGGCATATTGCCATCATTAATCAGATATTCGCGCTGCTGAAAATAAGCGCTTTTAAAAAACGCATACCGGTCTACAGCCGCTTCTGATGCAACTTTTTCATTAGCTAAATTGTCCGCACGCAGGTCAACCCCATTTAACACATACAGTCCCCCGGCAACACCAGTACCAATAAAATAAGTAATCGGATTCATTGCCCCATCGCCGACCAGTCCCCCCACGCCTCGAGGAGAACTTGGCCCGAGAAACGGCAGCACCAGGTAGGGCCCGGAAGGTATTCCCCAGACGCCCATGGTCTGGTCAAAATCTTCATTATGCTTGGGCAAATCTATCATCGACGCAACGTCAACAAAACCGGCAACACCGGCTACCGTATTAACGATAAAGCGCGACCCATCCATACCGGTCTGCTCTATCTTAAACTGTAACAGATCATTGATGGTTACACCGACGTCGTTAATGTTGCTAAAGAAGTTACTCACGCCAAGATCAACAAATGACGGGGTAATCCACTGATAACCTTTGGCGATAGGTTTCATCGCATAATCATCGAACTTATCGTTAAATATCTGAACGCCTCTGTTCCAGCCTTCCCATGGATCTTGCGGGTCTTTCGCAGTCGTTGCGCACGCTTCCAATATACCCAATAAAACAAGGCATCCGAGTTGAGTTATCAATTTTCCAGGTTGCATTATATCTACTCCTCAGCGCTATTATTTTTCATAATGGGTCAATTTTCGCGTAACATACCATAAATTATCACATTTTCTCCTCATCATTTCGACACCTCTTGGCATAACTCAAAAAATGGATACACCTGTAATTCCCCTAGAAAAACGTTTCCGGGGCTATCTCCCGGTAGTCATCGACATTGAAACAGCCGGTTTTAATCCCAAAAAAAATGCACTACTGGAAATTGCGGCCGTGATTGTCGAGCTTAACAGCAACAGCGAACTGGAAATTACCGAGCGTTATACAACAAACGTCATTCCGTTTAAAAATGCCGAATTGGACGAAGCAGCCCTCAAGTTTAATAAAATCGACCCGTACCATCCGTTTCGCATGGCTATTGATGAGAAAGAAGCGCTGCACATGCTCTTTAAACCGATAAAAGAGGCCGCCAAGCGCAACAACTGCACCCGGGCAATTCTGGTCGGCCATAATCCTGCTTTTGACATCGGCTTCTTAAATGCAGCCATTCAAAGAACCCAGATAAAACGCAGTCCTTTTCATCCATTCAGCACTTTCGATACCGCGACATTGGGAGGCTTGGTCTATCAACAAACCGTGCTGGCGAAAATGGCCCAAGCGGCAGGGTTGGACTGGGATAATGAAAAAGCGCATTCAGCGCTCTATGACGCGGAAAAGACAGCGGAACTGTTTTGTATGATAGTCAACCGCTGGAAACAACTGGAATCACGCGAGAACGGATAACAAAACCGGCGCACGGATGACACGAGCGTCATCCGTGCGTCATCAATTACGCTTCTATAGCATCTACCGCAGCCAGCATCTTTGCCAGCTCACCTTTCTGGTACAGGTCCGTAACGATATCGCAGCCGCCGACTAACTCGCCGCCGATATACAACTGGGGGTAAGTCGGCCAGTTCGAATATTCTTTAAGCGCCTCGCGAAGTTCAGGATCCTCAAAAATATTAACGTGCTTAAATTTGGCGTTACAAGCCCTCAATATTTGCACTACCTGACCGGAAAAGCCGCATTGAGGAAAATCCGGTGACCCTTTCATGTATAAAACAACCTGATTATTTTCAATCTGGTCTTTAATTTTTTCTATAACGTTCATGCTGATAATCACCTAATAAATAAAAACCCAGTAATTTTATATACTTTATGGGGATTAAAAAAGGAAATCTTGCAATCCAGCTCCCAGACAATTATTTGCCCCAATCTTTGCTGTAATTTGCTACGTTTGAGTATTTAATTCGGAACTCGAAACGAGTCCAGCAAAAAGCCTTTGCTTGGCAATATTTTCAATGCGGCTTGATATCAGTAAGAAAGCGTATTATAGGAGGAAGAAACATTCTGGATAATGTCCATAAATTAATTGCTCAGAAGCAACTGCCGTCTGAGCTCCCTAACTGAGGTATTTTATGTCCCATGCTTAGCTTAGCCGTTCAATTCATTTTAGGCTTACTGTATGCCAATGCCGGCGAATGGCTGATCCATAAATACATTCTGCATGGACTGGGGCGGAACCGGGACAGCTTTTGGGCTTTTCATTGGTATGAGCATCACGCTGTCTGCACTAAGAATGCCATGTTCGACCCGGGCTATCGGTTCGTAACATTGTCATGGAATGCCCAAACCAAGGAATTACTGGTGGTTCTGGGCGCTGTGCTGCTGCATATACCGCTGTTTATACTATTCCCTTTCTTTACCGGCGCCGTGTATCTATCTTCGATACTTTATTGCTACAAGCATCGCAAAGCTCACCTTAACCCAGCCTGGGCTAAACGGCATTTACGCTGGCATTACGATCACCATATGGACAACTGCTCCGCAAACTGGTGTGTGACTTGGCCGTGGTTCGATTATCTGATGGGGACTCGCGTTAAAAATAATACCAAGTAAAACTCAAACAGATCGCTAATCCCCAAAAATTAGTAAGTATATTTACTTAAATAAAAAATGGGGTATCAGGAAAAACATTTTATAATTTCCCCTGTACCGGGACGTTGGTTACTACCATACCCAAGCTATCGGATACAAAACACCAATAAATTATAATAACAAGGAATTTACATACCTTCCTTTATCCGACCTACCAGCCTAGCGCTGCCTTTCGTACTAACCCTAACGCTGTCCGGCTGCTCTGCGATGCGCAGTTACGATGATGAACTCAAACAAAC
This sequence comes from Methylobacter sp., assembly GCF_023227905.1. Lineage (GTDB taxonomy): Bacteria > Pseudomonadota > Gammaproteobacteria > Methylococcales > Methylomonadaceae > Methylobacter_A. The sequence goes on from NZ_JALOCF010000001.1 coordinate 13,489, forward strand.
CATTAATCTGGTCGGCCAAGGCCAAGTCGACCAAGCCTTAACTCAGCATGAATCTAACAACACCGTCAAAGCCGCAACGCTAATGCTGATTTTAAGCGGCTGTGCCACGCAATCGCCAACGCTCAGTTCCGGCAATGTTGAGTATGGCGACAGCAAAACGGTTGAAACCCTAACCAACGAGTTTGGTTCTACCGACTTGCAAACCATAGCGGAGTCTATGTCCAACTCGCTATTGCAATCCCCTGCCTTGTTTGGAAAATCACGTCCTTTAGTGACTGTTGCGGAAGTAAAAAACAGAACCAGCGAGTACATTGACACAAAATCGATCACCGATTCGATACGCGCCAAGATCCTGAAAAGCGGCATGGTGCGCTTTGCGGTAGATACCAGCGCGATGCAAACACAAGTCGATGAATTGACCCGGCAAAACCAAACGGGCCTGTACAAAAAGAGCAAGTCCAAAAAAATGGGTAATATGGAAGGCGCCGATTTTCGCATCGAAGGCACGATTACTTCTATCGTTAAACGCGCCGGCGATGTCAAGGACGTGTATTACAAATTCAGCCTGCAACTGGTGGATAATGAATCCGGCGTAATGGAATGGGCGGATGAAAAAGAGATCCGCAAAACTTCCAATAAATCCATGTTTTAATGGCATAGCATATGAAACAGTTACGTTTGTTATTCTTGCTGTTACCGTTGTTTGGTGCCAGTAATTCCCAGGCAGCCAAAATTGCTGTGACCGACCTGGCTTATGCCGAACGGGTCAGCGGTTATTTTCATCTGGTTGATTATCACAATAAATCATCGGCGAGAGCCAGTCAGAGCCAGCGTGAACATGACAGTTTCGAAAGCTCTTCAGCATCGAGTCGTTCATCGTATAGCGGAAATTCACAGACTGATTATACCGAGGTCGAAAGCAGCTACAGTTATATCGAATATGGCGAATTGCGTAAATTTGTCGGTGATATCAAAGGGGAAATTCTTAAAAACGGCGATTTTCAGGTATCTCAGGCCAAGCCATACACAGCCAAGGGCATCGAAAAAATCTACGATATTATCGAGCGTATCAAAAAAGGCGCTTATCCCGGCGCCGATTATGTGTTGTTCGGTACCGTCAGCGAACTTGATTTTCGCGATGAGGTTAATCCCATCATCGGCACCGGCACGCTATCCAATACTTTCAGCCTGATGCTGGTTGCGGAGTTCAGCCTGATCAACACGCGCACTTATGAAGTAAAGGCCGCATTTAGTGCCACAGGTGAAGGGCAGGATGTCCGCGTTGTGACCGGCGGAAGCCGCGTAACGCCGAGCCGTGGCAGAGTTGTGTCGGAAGTTTCTAAAAGCTTGGGAATTGATGTAGCGCGGCAGATCAATGAGCAACTTGAAGGCGGCGTTTATCAACAGACCAGCCCCACATCCGGCAATATAATGCAAGAAGGCGAGGTCATGCATTTTAGCCAATAACAACAGATGTACATGATCAATTAAATCAGGCTAAGCTGAATTCGGCGTTACAATGGTAACCATGAATACTAATCTGACTCCGTTTTCAGCGCTAACTCCCGATATCATTTTAAACGCGCTCGACAGTATCGGCCTTCATGGCGATGGCCGACTGCTGGCGCTCAATAGTTATGAAAATCGCGTCTACCAAGTCGGCATGGCGGACGCTTCCTTCATTGTCACCAAATTTTACCGGCCGGAGCGCTGGACAGATGCCGCCATTCTTGAAGAACACGCGTTCGTTAAGGAATTATTCGAGTCTGAAATTCCGGTCGTACCGGCGATGCCCTTCGGCAATCATCAGACCTTAATCCACGCCGGCGGTTTCCGATTTTCGGTATTTCCACGACAAGGCGGACGTGTGCCTGAGCTTGAAGGCCGCGAAAAACTGGAATGGATGGGGCGGTTTATCGCCCGTATTCATGCTATCGGCGCTTTAAGACCTTTTAAGGAGCGTCCGACTCTTAATATCGCCAATTTTGGCGATGAACCCAGAGCTTATCTGTTGGCAAATCATTTTATCCCTGCCGACCTTGTCGAAGCCTACCGTAGCGTGACTGAGCATGCATTGGATGGCGTGAGGCGCTGCTTCGAACGCGCAGGCAAGGTAAAAACCTTGCGCCTGCATGGAGACTGCTATCCCGGCAATATTCTCTGGACCGATGACGGCCCGCATTTTGTCGATTTCGATGACAGCCGGATGGGGCCGTCCATACAGGATTTATGGATGTTGTTGTCTGGGGATCGTGCTGAAATGACGGTACAGTTAAGCCACTTGCTCGCCGGTTACCGGACATTTTACGACTTCGATACCCGTGAGCTGCATCTGATAGAAGCCTTGCGTACTCTGCGCCTGATTCATTATTCTGCCTGGATCGCACGGCGCTGGGATGATCCTGCTTTTCCTCTGGCGTTTCCGTGGTTTGATACCCCGCGTTATTGGCAGGATAGAATCATTGAACTGCGCGAACAGATCGCGTTAATGGATGAAGGACCGCTTGAGCTCTCTTAATAACGATTACCTTGCTGTATAAGCATGGTTTTCACCGGATTGAATGTTTTTCTATGCACATCTAAAAAACCGAACCGCTCGATTTCAGCCAGATGCTGTTTGGTGCCGTAGCCCTTATGCAAATGGAACGAAAAATCGGGATACTGTTCGCTATAGCCACCCATGAGCTTATCGCGCTCGACTTTAGCCAATATCGAGGCTGCGCTGATGGCCTGCACTTTACTGTCCCCTTTAACGATAGCCTGAGCAGGCATGGATAATTTAGGGAGACAGTTACCGTCCACTAAAACTTCATCAAGCTGGACATTTAGCCCATTAACCGCTCTTTGCATTGCCAATAGCGTTGCTTGAAGAATATTAAGCTTATCAATCTCCTCAACACTGGCTTCGGCAATTGACCAGCTTAAAGCGGCTTCCTTGATGGTGAGATATAGGCTGTCCCGCTTTCTTTCGCTAAGGGTTTTAGAATCGGCTAATCCGGTTATCGGCCGCATAGGATCAAGAATAACCGCTGCCGCAAAGACTGGCCCCGCAAGCGGTCCGCGGCCTGCTTCGTCAACTCCGGCAACAATAAGACCTTGAGAAATTTTTATAAAATATTCATCGTCCATAATTACTTTCCACGCCGAGACAGATTAAGCACAATTTACTCTCGCCAAGGCGGATTTTTAACGCAATATGCCGCGACTTACATTGCGTAGAAAGCTAACCATATCGGACAATTCTTTACTTTCACCGGCCAGATCTTCCATTTGATCAATGGCATCTTCCAGACGTAGATTGGTCTTGTAAATTATCTTATAGGCTTTTCTAATTAACCTAATGTCTTCAGGAGAAATGCCGTTGCGTTCCATGCCGACTGAATTGATGCCGTGCGGCCTGGTAGGCTTACCGCCAACCATAACAAAGGGAGGAATATCCTGGGTAATGGCACTGCCCATCGCTGCAAAACTGTACTGGCCTATTTGGGTAAACTGATGCACCAAGGTAAACCCGCCCAAGATGGCATGGCTGTGTAAATGCACATGGCCGGCCAATGAGGCCCCGTTAGCCATAATGACATGATTGCCGATGATGCAATCATGCGCCACATGGGTATATGCCATAAACAGGTTATCGTTGCCTATTTTGGTAAGGCTATGATCCTGCTTCGTTCCCCTGTGCATCGAGGTAAACTCACGTATGGTATTTCTATCACCAATTTCAAGCCGGGTTATTTCGGACGCATATTTTTTGTCTTGGGGATCTTCGCCGATGGAGGTAAATTGATAGATGCGGTTCTGTTTGCCTATTGTGGTAGGTCCTTTAATAACGACGTGCGAACCTATGACTGTGCCGGTGTCGATTTTTACACCAGGGCCTATGACGGAAAAAGGGCCAACTGACACGTCATCAGCCAGCTCTGCTTTACTATCAACTATCGCTTTTGGATCAATCAAATCAATTTACCACGGCTGCACAACGGATTTCGGCACTTGCGACAAATTCGCCATCAACTTCTGCACAGCATTCAAATGCCCAGATATTACGCTTGCTTTTAACGAACTTTGCTTCCAGCATCAATTGATCACCAGGCACCACAGGCCTTTTAAACTTGGCCTTATCGATACCGGTCAAATAATAAATCATTCCTGCCAACTCATCCCCTGCGGTTTCTGATGCCAGCAATCCTGTAGTTTGAGCCAGCGCTTCCAAAATCAGCACGCCCGGCATAATAGGTTTTTGTGGAAAATGACCTTGGAAAAACGGTTCATTATAAGTAACGTTTTTCACTCCCAATAATCTAACGCCAGGTTCACATTCAATAACCTTATCAACTAATAAAAAAGGGTAACGGTGCGGCAAGAATTGTTGTATTTGTAATATATCTAGTTTAACGGACATGTTTTGAGATGCTTCTCTAAAAGTTGATGGCTATGCGATTAAATAAAAAACGTGCGTAAATTATTCCGGCATAGTTGACAACTTTTGCTGAACTTGACTCGTTACGTCGATCTTTTCACTGGCATAAATAACGCCATCAGTCAGTAACAAGTCAAAATTTTGAGCCTTGGCTATTTCCCGAATAGCTTCAACGATACGGCGTTGTAATTTGCCTAGCTCCTCATTACGACGCGCATTAAAATCTTCGCTGAACTCCTGCTGGGCTCTTTTGGCATCTCTTTTTTTGTTCAGGATGTCTTTTTCCATATTGGATTTGGCTGACGCCCCCATCACGGCGCCATCACGGGCCAACTTTTCGTCCATGCTTTGGATTTCTTTTTGCTGGGCGACTAATTGCTTGTCGCGCGGCGAAAACTCTTGTTCCAGGCGTTTTTTAGCTTTTTCTGCCTGAGGTGCTTTTTCCAGAACGGCTGGTATATTGACAAAGCCAATTTTTAAATCAGCGTAGCTCACGTTAGCTGCAAGCAACAATCCTAAGAATAAAGCAATTTTCGTTTTCATTGATAAACAGGTCTCTGGTGAAAAATTAAGGTTGATAATTATTAAAATATATTATTTATTAAATTATAGGGGATAAGCCTATTAAACAGAACAACTTCTTCTAGAAATTTTGCCCGAAGTTGAATTGAAACATCTGTTTTTGATCCCCTGTAATAGTGCCATCTGCTGCCGTTGATGTAGACTCGGCATTTAATGGCAATGCGGCACTAACGGATAAAGCGCCGAACGGCGACAACCATTCACCGGAAATCCCAGCAGAATATTTCATGTTATCCGTTTTAAAACCATTGTTGATTGCTCCGGCATCAAAAAAAGTGCCCAACCTGACCGATTTTGTCTCAGGCATAAAGGGTACCGGAAAAAACATTTCGGCATTACCGATAATTTTACTGGAGCCGCCAAGCGGGTTGCCATAAGGGTTGTCTCTCGGCCCAACCGTATTGTTCCTATAACCGCGTATCGATCCGGTACCGCCGCCGAAGTAATTTTCAAAGAACGGTAGGTCGCCCGTGCTTCCATAACCGTCACCATAACCCACTTCCCCCTGTAATCTGAACGTAAAGTCTTTAGCTAACGGAAAATAAAGCTGATGTTTATAGCCAATTTTATAATATTCCAGGTCGCTACCGGGAACTGTTGCCAAGGCGGAAAAACGCTGTTGCTGCCCCTTATTCGGGAAGATTGCCCGATTAAGTGTATCGTGAGACCAACCTATTGCCGGCGACAGAGTTAGGAAAGTACTACCTTGCTTATTAATAAAGTCTTGAATTTGTGTGGATGTAAAGTCAGTTTTACTCAACTCAGTATGTTTAACATCGACATCAAAACGCAAGTTGTCGAATTCATTCAACGGTATGCCGAAATTGACCCCGGCATTTGCGACATTGGTCGAATAATTGGCAATATTAATTTGCCCTGCATTGCGTTTGGTGTAGCCCAAATTATAACCCTGGCTGACGCCGTCCACGGTGAAATAAGGGTTAAAAAAACCGAACTGGTAACTGGTAGCGTAATCACTATTATTAAAGGCGATATTCACCCGCTTGCCTGAGCCAAAGACGTTATCCTGGGCAACATTGGCGTTCAATACGATCCCTTGGGTTTGAGAAAAGCCGATACCTGCGGACAGGTTGCCGGATGGTTTTTCCGTTACCGTATAATTCACATCAATCTGGTCGGCAGAACCCTGAACCGGCGGCGTTTCAACGTTTACCTCTTCAAAGTAGCCTAAACGCTCAAGACGCGTTTTCGACCGCTCTATTTTTGAGCTTGACGCCCAGCTGGACTCCATCTGCCGCATTTCACGCCGCAACACTTCATCGCGGGTTTTGCTATTGCCCTTCATGTTTACGCGCCTAACATAAACGCGTTTGCCCGGATCGACAAAAAAAGTCATATCAACCGTTTTTTTGGCTTCGTTGATTTCCGGCACCATATTAACGTTTGCAAAAGCATAACCGTCATCGCCTAAACGATCGGAAATTGCCTTGGAAGTTTCAGTCGCGTTTTTTCTGGAAAAAGTTTCTCCCGGCCCCACCTTCGCCAACTTAATCAGCTCTTGAGGATCAACCACCAGATTACCGGCTAATTTAACTTTTTCCAGTGTATAAACATCACCCTCTTTAACATTGATGGTGACATAAATATCTTTCTTATCCGGAGTAATAGCGACCTGCGTGGATTCAATATTAAAGTTAATATAACCGCGGTCCAGGTAATAGGAACGCAAGGTTTCCAAATCCGCCTGCAACTTTTGTTTGGAGTACTGATCGTTCTTGGTATAAAACGACAACAGATTAGAGGTGCTTAACTCAAGATTGCGCAACAGCGTTTCATCATCAAAAACATTATTGCCGACTACATTGATCTGCTTGATCTTGGCGACCCTGCCCTCAGAAATCTTGATATGGATACCGACCCGGTTACGGGTGAGGTTGGATACTTCGGTGGTGATCTTCAAGCCGTATTTACCGTGACTGAAATACTGTCGGCTTAATTCCTGCTCGACTTTATCCAGCACCTGCTGATCGAATACCTTGCCTTCAGCCAAACCGATTTTCTTTAGGGCTTTGGTCAAGTCATCCTTGCTTAGATCCTTATTGCCTTCAAAGATGATTTTTGCAATGGAAGGCCGCTCGACCACATTAACAATCAGCGTCGACCCTTCTCTTTCCAGAGAAATATCCTTAAAAAAGCCGGTCTTGAATAACGCTTTGATTGCCGGAGCGACATTATCCAAAGAGAATCTTTCTCCCACATTAACAGGGAGGTAGTTATAAACGGTACCTACCGAGATGCGCTGCAGGCCCTTGACTTGAATATCCTCTACAATAAACTCTTCGTCGCCTTTAACCGCTTGGGAAACAAGTAGAAATAACAATAGCACGCGAGAAAGAGTATTCAATTTCATGTAGAAGTCTAAAAATAAACGGCATTGCCCAATGTTAAAATCTAACGGATTATATCACAGTAAATATTTAAACGAGCTTAAGCCCTGTGAATAGGAAAACTAAGCACATCCTCAATAGAGGGACTCCCCGAAAGCAGCATTAATAAACGATCCAAACCTATAGCCACACCCGAGCATTCCGGAAATCCCGACTCCAGAGCCGAAATAAGGCGCTTGTCTTTAACGGAAACAGGAAGTTTTTGTTGATGCCTGATAGCCAGCTCATTATCAAAGCGTCTATTCTGTTCTTCGGCGTCAGCCAGCTCATAGTAACCATTACCCAGCTCAATGCCATTGATAAACAATTCAACCCGGTCAGTAGTCAGAGGGCATTGCTCATTGATCCTTGCCAACGACGATTGGCAAGCCGGATAACCGTAAACCATACACAATGCGTTGCTGCCCAAATGTGGCTGGACTTTATGGCTAAATATAAAGTCCAGCCACATTGCATGATCATGTCCGCAAATACCCACTGCCTCCGGCAACTGGCAATCCCTGGCAAAAGCGCAATAGTCCTGATACGAAAACACTAAGGGATCTAAACCGGTAAACGAACTAAATATGTCCTGATAACTGACTCTTTGTGTTTCCTGCAACGAATGCCCGCTAAACAGCTCACCGATCAGATCGGAGATTTCATCCATTAATTGAGGCAATGTAAAACCGACTCGATACCATTCAAGCATCGTAAACTCAGGATTATGGAACCGCCCCGACTCACCGTTCCTGAAGGCTTTGCCTATCTGGTAAATAGAACCGCTACCAGTCGCAAGCAGCCGTTTCATTGCAAACTCGGGTGACGTTTGCAAAAACAGCGTTTGCCGCAATGGCGACGCGCAATACTCAGCTGTAAAAAACTCCAACTGCGGGTCTGTTCCGATACTGTGACTGAGCAGAGGCGTCTCCACTTCCAGGACCGATCTTTCCGCAAAAAATCGGCGTATCTGGGCAAGCATCTGCGCCCTTAGATGCAAAAGCTCTATGGCGCAGGTCGGTCGCCAATCTTGCAGCACTATTCTTTTACGCGGGAAACGTATTCGCCGGTTCGCGTATCAACCTTAATCACTTCACCCTGTTGCACAAACAAAGGCACCCTGACCACTGCGCCGGTTTCCAAAGTAGCCGGTTTTCCGCCGCCGCCAGAGGTATCGCCACGCACACCCGGATCAGTTTCGACGATGGCCAGCTCAACAAAATTGGCAGGGGAAATAGCGAGAGGCGCATCATTCCATAAAGTTACCGTGCAGGAGTCCTGGTCTTTAAGCCATTTACCGGCATCGCTGACGGCTTTTTCATCACATTGGTACTGTTCAAAAGTCTCAGGCACCATAAAATGCCTGAATTGACCGTCGTTATAAAGATATTGCATCTCGACATCGACAACATCGGCACCTTCAAGCGACTCGCCCGATTTAAAGGTTCTTTCAATCACCCGGCCGGTTTTCAAATTTCTGATTTTTACCCGGTTAAAAGCTTGGCCTTTACCCGGTTTTACAAATTCATTTTCAATAATCGCGCAGGGGTCGTTATCCAACATAACCTTTAACCCGGCTTTAAACTCGTTAGTGCTATAAATGGCCATTTTATCCTCAAAGATGACAAACAATGTAAAACTTACCCATTATAATAGAGGCACCAACCGATAGAAACTTTAATAACCCATTTCATGTCCGAACCACAGTCCGAAATCCAGCACTTTGCTAAAAACTGGCAACAACAACTTGCCGAAGCTTTTAATAACATTGAAGACCTTTGCCGTTACCTAAACTTATCGCCGAACGACTTGCCGATCTCGGCCGCTGCCGCCGAAAGCTTTCCGTTACGCGTTCCGTTAAGTTTTGCTGCCTGCATCGAAAAAGGCAATGCGCATGACCCTTTATTGCGCCAAGTATTGCCTGTGAGTGAGGAACTGTTCGCCTATCCGGGCTATAGCAATGACCCTGTCGGCGATCTCGCGGCGGCCACCCAGATCGGGGTTTTGCATAAATATCATGGCCGGGTTTTATTTATCGACACCGGCAGCTGCGCCATTAACTGCCGGTATTGTTTTCGTCGCAACTTTCCATACGCTGATTTGCAACTTAGCAAACAACAGGAAGATGCCGCCATCAAATCCATACAAAACAATACCAGCATCTCGGAAGTTATTCTGAGCGGCGGCGACCCTTTACTGCTAAGCGAGTCAAGACTAGCCCGGCTTATTCGGCAACTGGACGGTATTGAGCACCTGAAACGCATCCGCATACACAGCCGTCTACCCATCGTTCTACCTGCCCGCATAACTGAAGAATTCATTAACACCCTGACCCAAAGCGCCAAACAAATCATCATCGTCGTGCACTGCAATCATGCTAATGAAATTAATGATCGAGTCATTGCTGCCTGCAATTCTCTGAAAAACAGCGGCATCACCTTGTTTAATCAATCGGTGCTGTTAAAAGGAGTGAATGATGATGCAGAAGTCCTGTGTGAACTAAGCGAACAGCTGTTCAGCCACGGCATCATTCCTTACTATTTGCATTTACTGGATAAAGCGACGGGGACAGGGCATTTTGAAGTCTCTGAAACGGAAGCGCTGGCGCTTATGCAGCAGGTTCAAGCCGCCCTGCCCGGCTACCTGGTTCCAAAGCTGGTCAAAGAGCAGGCAGGAGCCACTTCAAAGCAGACTGTTTTATAGCTTAGCCGTTTCGGTTAGTAATGCCGTGCGGTACATGGGCGGCTGCGACGTGCCGGGCGGCAGACTCGCAGTGGCCTTTTTGATCATCAAAGAAAATATCCGCACCGAATGCCTTCAAGAAGGCGCCTTTGTCGAGGCCGCCCAAAAACATCGCCTCATCAATACGAATACCCCAGGCTCTTAACGTCCTGACTACCCGCTCATGAGCCGGAGCCGACCGGGCGGTCACCAATGCAGTTCTTATGGGTGACGATTGGGGGTCAAACTGCGTTTGGATATGATGCAGAGCACCTAAAAAGTCCTTAAAAGGCCCGCCCGGCAAAAGCTTTTTGGCTTCGTTACGCTCGTTTTCGATAAACACATCCAAGCCGCGCTGTTGATAAATCCGTTCCGCTTCATCCGAAAACAACACCGAATCCCCATCAAAAGCGATGCGTAGCTGGTCGGAATGATGTGTCATGGAAGGGCCGCAAAGAATGGTTGCCGCAGCAAAACCCGCACACAGTGCCTTGGCGACGTCATCCGCATTGGCCGATAAAAACAAATGCGCACCAAATGCGGGAATATAGCCATACGGTGAGACGCCACCGGTGAATGCCGCACGAACAATCGCCAATTGATAATGGGCGATGGAGTTAAAGATTCTCAACCCTGTATCAGCGCTATTCTGGGATAATAAGATGACTTCCGCCAGAGGGTCGTCCGGGCAGCTATCGTTTAAGCCCAAGATCTTTTTAACCAAGGAAAAACCGTAACCGGGCTCCAGTATTTCATCTTCATGCTCTATTTGGTAACGGCAGAAAGCTTCCTTGCCTTGCGTTTCAAATATCGCATGCGATTCATCCAGATTAAATAGCGCTCTGGATGATACAGCGACAACAAGCTTTTTCTTCCTCATAACCGGCATTAGATTAATTGTCACTTACCCAGACCGAGTCCAGATTAAGTGTGTTTTTTATCCTATCCGTGTTGGAAAACGCCTCTGCCTTGCTTTTAAAACCTCCTACTCGCAATCGGTACATCGTTATGTTTTTTTCATGGACGGGGATTACTTCGGCAAAAACACCCCTGCGCGCAAATTCAGCCGCTTTGCTTTTGGCAAACCATTCCTGCTTGAATGCCACCAGATTTACGCCCCACTTTCCCGCAGTAGCTGTCTGCTTATTAGCCGTTACAGATTCCCCTTTAACAACAGCTTTTGGCGGAGCTATTGGTTTGACTGGCACAGCTTCGGGTTGGGCTTTGGCAGGTGCGGGTTCAGGCGCTGCCCCTACTTTAGCGGGCGCTGCTTCCTGCTTGGATTTCTCTTTAGCCGGAACAACCACATCCTGTGCAGTTTTCCCTTTGGTTGCGGCGTGCTCTTGCGCCACTTCCCCCTTGACTGGAGCATGCACTTGGGTTTCGGCTTTGGTTGTTGCAGACTCATGACCATGTTCTTCTTTAGCGACCACAGGCTCATGCGCTGCTTCAACCTTGGCAGGCTCAGCAACCAATGGCTTAAAAGTTATTTTTCCTTCCTCTCCCCCAATTTTGATCTGCAACCTGTCAAGCGCCTTGCTTACCATATCCTGTTTCGCCACAATCTCAGAAACCTTGTTATTCAATAAATCAACAGGGAACTGGGGAGTTTCTTTCAGCTGCGTCATAAACCCATAGACCTGCTGATTCAACTGCACAACAGAATTCATCAGCGTGTTAATCTCTTCATTCGGATTATTTTCAATATTTTTTGCCAAGCTTGTCTCAAGGGTTGAAACCTGCTCAGTTAACTTTGAAACTTCAGATTTTGCACCGTAAGTCACCACGCCCAATCCAGCGGCTGCGCTTAATGCAAGGGCACCAAACCCTAGCGCTGCGTAACTGAGAAGCTTTGCTTTTTTAACTTTATTTTCGGCGCTTTCCAGCTGCTTTTTAATATCTTCCTGATCCACTACCGAAGGACTCATCCTTGCATTTTCAATACCTTGCACTGCTGTATCAACAACTTGTTTCGGTTGAGATTCGAGAATCGCTTCATCATCTTTTGATTTGAGCTCAGTATTTTCTGAATCAAAAGCCCGCACAGCTTCTTCATCTTCGCTCAAGAAGCCAGTGCCACCAAAAGCTCCCGCCAAATCGTCTTCTTTAACCCCGGCACTACTCTCTGTGTCAGGTATTTCCATACCCGCAGTAATATCAAAGTCAGGTAGAAGAAAATCATCTTCATCTTGAGTCGATTGTTTAGTCTCTGCTAACTGATCCTCCTTTGCCTTATTGGAGAAACCATCATTCGCCTCATCCAATTGAAAAATATCGGCAAGCTCGCTCAAATCCGCATCATCGCTAAATAACATATCCTTAAAGGCAGATTGATCTAACGCATCCTCTGAATCAAAACCCGAATCCATGAGCAGATCGTCAATGCCACTTTCATCGCCTTGCAAATCATTAGGTGCTTCGCCAGCTGCCGACTGCTGTGGCATGTCAGGCGTGGTTGAGTCCGTTTCAGTCAGAATCAGAGCATCAATCTCATCCTCCTGGATCAGATCCGTCTCATCGAAGTCGTCAGCCAAGCCGGAAAAATCATCTATTTCATCTGGAAAACCGACAGCAACGGTCGTGGATAAACCGCCTGCATTTTGTTCAGGCTCATCAATTTCGACCGAAATCATGTCCGGTTCATTGAAATCACTAAAGTCCGAAAAGTCATCCAGCTCTTCATCGGTATCAACAAGCACATCCTCCACACCTGATTCTTCAGTTTCCGCCACGGCCAATTCAGGCTCATCAGTTTCGGGTACCGGATCTATTTCCGGCTCATTGAAATCGCTAAAATCGGAGAATTCATCCAGCTCTTCAAACGCACTAACATCATCATCGGTTACAGGCATTGGCACATTATCGGCATCAATGCCGGCATTCATCAGCAACCTATCGATGGCATCTTGGTCATCCTGATGCTCATCTGACAAAGCAAGAGAAATATCCCCTACCCCCTGTTCTGGTTCCACAACCGACTGCGTTTGTTCCGGTTTATCGAAATCGCCGACAAAGTCGTCAAAGCCTAAAAAGTCATCCAGCTCATCATGCAGGTCAATATCATTCACCGCATTTGCATCACTCGCCTCTGGCTGTGTTAATTCATCATCTAAACCAAAACCGGCATCCATCAATAATCTATCAATAGCGTCTTCATCGTCCTGAAGCTCATTTATCGGAGCCAGAGAAGATTCCGCATCGTCCAGCATGGCATCCAAATCAACATCGAGATTGGGTTTTTCTTTTGTTTTTTTGTCTATTGAGTCGGTCATATTGGGCTCGGTAGAGTTATAAGCTAACCGCAAAGTTTAAATGCAGCGGTCCAGTGTTTATCGGCAAGAGAGTGATTTTAAGCATTCTAATACCAAATAAACTTAATGTTCATCAAGTTTCAGCCATTTAATGCTAAACTTTCAAAAAAACTTCAAAGAAAAAAAATGCAACTAGCCATCACTGCCTTAGGCAACCATCAGATTAAATTTATCGCCGAAATATTGCCCGCCGTACGCGACTGTAAATGTAATATTCTGGAAATAAGATCATCCCGTCTCGCTCAATCCACTGCGGCATACCTGCTTATTCAGGGCAATTGGAGTCAAATCGCCAAGTTTGAAAGCACTTTGGACATTATCCAGAGGCGGCTGGACATTAAAATTCACACCTTAAGGCCCGATCAAAAAGACAAGGTCAAAGAGTGCGTTCCCTACTCATTGGAAACCATATCCCTGGATCGTGATAATGTCACAGAATCTATTACTTCCTTTCTGTTTGATCGGGAGATAGAAATTGAGGAAATAACCGGCAGCTGCTATCAGGCTCCCTATATTCAAACCTCAGTGTTCTCAACCAAGTTTGTCATTTTGATCCCGCCGCAACTTCACCTGTTGTCGCTACGGGAAGAGTTTCTGGATTTTTGCGATCAGTTAAATATCGATGCCATTCTTGAACCCATAAAACGGTAAAAAATAATGATAGCTCCCGGCGACACCGTACCCGATTTTGAGGCCTTATCTACCGGCGACAAAACGGTAAATCTAAGTGACTATCAAGGCAAATACCTTGTCATCTATTTTTACCCCAAAGACAATACGCCCGGTTGCACTCAGGAAGGCCAAAGCTTTCGCGATAATATCGAAAAATTCACCGCACTCAATGCCGTCATCGTAGGCGTATCCCGTGATACTGCACGCGTCCACGAAGGCTTTAAATGCAAACAGGAATTCCCCTTTGATCTGCTTTCAGACTCGGATGAAAAGCTGTGCCAGTTGTTTGACGTTATCAAAATGAAAAACATGTACGGCAAGCAGGTTCGAGGCATCGAACGCAGCACTTTTCTTATCGATCCCCAGGGCATGCTTGTCCATGAATGGCGCAAAGTAAAAGTCAAAAGCCATTGTGAAGAAGTTCTGCAAGTCTTACACGAACTCACAGGCGACTAACTATGAATATTCAATCATCACCTGATAAAAAGTTGTTTGTTCTGGACACCAACGTGCTGATGCATGATCCAGCCTCCATTTTCCGTTTTCAGGAACATGACATTTTTATCCCGATGATTGTTCTGGAAGAGCTGGATCATGCCAAAAAAGGCCTCACAGAACTGGCGCGCAATGTCAGGCAAGTCAGCAGGTTTCTGGATGAATTAATCCACGATGCCAACCAACAAACCATCAACGACGGCCTGCCGCTGTCAAGCATAAAACACGGCCCCAAAGCCGAAATAGCTGACAGCGGACGCTTATATTTCCAAACCAGCACGATGACTGCGCTACTGCCGGAAAGTATGCCCGGCACCTTGGCGGACAACTCCATACTCAGAATCGTCTTGGCACTGACCAAGGAATTGCCTGATACCGATGTAATCCTGGTATCCAAAGACATCAACATGCGCATCAAGGCAGCGACCTTGGAACTGCTTGCGGAAGACTACCATAACGATCAAACCCTGGATGATATTGACTTGCTGTATAGCGGCGCAATGGCGCTGGAAAAAGATTTCTGGACTATGCATGGCACCAAAATGGAATCCTGGCAGGAAAAAAACCGCACATTTTACAAACTGGAAGACCCCATAGTTACCGAATGGTATCCCAACCAATATTTGTACATAGAAGACGAAAGCAATTTTGAAGCCATCGTCAGGTCTTGTGAAGGACAAATTGCAGTACTGGAATTGGCCAAGGATTACCGTGCAAAACATAACAATGTTTGGGGCATTACAGCAAAGAATCGGGAGCAGAACTTCGCCCTCAATGTCCTGCTCGACCCCGAAATTGATTTTGTTACCTTATTGGGCACGGCGGGCACCGGCAAAACCCTGTTGGCCCTGGCCGTAGGACTTACCTTAACTCTGGAAAACAAAACCTACCAGGAAATCATCATGACCCGGGAAACTATGCCGGTCGGTGAAGACATAGGCTTTCTGCCCGGTTCCGAGGAAGAAAAAATGGCGCCGTGGATGGGTGCGTTAATTGATAACCTTGAACTGCTGGGCCAAAATACGGAACATAGCGAGTGGGAACAAAGCGCGACCAGTAACATTATCATGAACCGGGTTAAAATCAGGTCGCTTAACTTTATGCGTGGACGGACATTCCTCAACCGCTACCTGATCATTGATGAAGCTCAAAACCTGACTTCAAAACAGATGAAAACCCTGATAACCCGGGCAGGCCCCGGAACCAAAATCATCTGTATCGGCAATCTGGCGCAAATCGACACCCCTTATTTAACGGCAACAACCTCAGGACTAACTTATGTTGTAGACCGTTTTAAGACTTGGCAGCATGGGGCGCATATCACCTTGCGTCGCGGCGAACGCTCACGCTTGGCCGATTACGCTTCAGACATGTTGTAAGCGCTGCTTAAACAATATTGGCTAAATTAAGCGAAGACGCAGTCTCCGAAATAAAGCCCTTAAGTATTTGCGCCCAGACCGTTATCGCCAAGCCGCGGCCAGGCGCTCAGCACCGCTTTAACAACCGTTGCCAATGGAATGGCCAAAAACACTCCCCAAAAGCCCCATAAACCGCCAAAAAGCAAAATCGCGACGATAATTGCGATGGCGTGTAAATTAACCGCTTCAGAAAACAGCACCGGCACTAATACAACGCCGTCCAGCGCCTGAATAATTGAATAGGCAATAACAACATACATAAACTCATCGCCACCTAAGCCCCACTGGAAAAAAGCGACTCCCAAAACAGGGAAAGTAACCAATGTAGCACCGATATAAGGAATAATGACCTGCAAGCCCATCAAAACGGCCAGCAGCATGGCATAATTCAGGCCCATCATTGCGTAAGTTATATAACTGACAGCCCAGAGAATAAAAACTTCGCCGAACTTGCCGCGCACATAATTACCGATCTGCGTATCGACTTCTTCCCAAACACGTACAGTCAAATTCCTGTCTTTAGGCATAAACTGCAAAAACCAGGATATTAATACCTGTTTGTCCTTTAAAAAGAAAAAAACCATCATCGGCACGAGAAACAGATAGATCATGACACTGACCAAGCCCACAACGGATGCCGCTGAATGCGACAATATATTTTGCCCATAAGTCAACAATTCCCTCTGTACCGCAAACATCATCTGCTGGATTTTATTTTCCGAGACAAATTGCGGATACATTTCCGGTAAACTCATAATTCCGGTTTGTGCCCTGTTCAGTATCTCCGGAATATGTTGAACAAGCTCGACAGCCTGCTGCGAAACAATCGGCATTAAATAAAACAATAAAAAAATCAAACAGGCCATGAACACTGAAAACACCAGACACACAGCCGGCATGCGCGGCACATTCATGCTTTCAGCCTTACCTACCATTCCTTCGAGCAGATAAGCCAGCACAATCGACACAAAAACCGGCATTAACAAGCCGGACAATGAATAAATCAGCACAAAGCTGACGATCAGAATGACAGCCAGCGCAACCGCTTGAGAATTTGGTAAAAAACATTTAAACGAGTCTCTTAAAAAACGCAGACTTGCAAATTGAGCTTGAGTTGTCATTGATAACCGGTAGTTATATTTGTTTTGCGCCTTCAATGAAGGCTTTTAACGGAAATTATAAAAGTCGACGGCAGAGCCGGTTCTTTTATTCACCGCGAAAACAGTTTTATGTCCTCATGGTATTACTCAGCCAGTATACATCATAAACGTAGCGTGTTTTTTGACGGCTTACTCGGCGGCACCGGCCCCCGGCAGTTTTGCGGCAGTTTTCTGATCCATAGTGGCTAGACCAGAAGGTGCGCTCTCAAGAGCGGATGAGGTGGAGCCGCTGCCTGGAGCGATTGCCGAGGCATACCTCAGGCAGGTGAAAAGAAAAAACTGCACACCGAAAATGAGATTAGCCATCAACAGGTGTATCGGCTGGGCGACTGGCGGCATGCCCAACCTGTCGAGGCTGATGCCTGCGATAATAGCCGTGATCACCAAAGCGGCTAAAGCTATTCCGACACGCCGTAACAAGCTTTTTCTTTCGACAGACCGGACAATCTTCCAAACCAACCAAAGGTTGGTAAATAAAATAATCGAGGAGAAGGAGCGATGCACATAGAAAATGATCGGAAAATCATCCCGCCAGTATTGACGTTCGATATATGCATGATTATGAGAAATAAAATCTACCGCCTCCCTGACCTGCGTCCCCATAGCGACTTGTAACAGGGTCATAACCATTGCTGCGATCAAAACGGTTTTAAATTTATCCGGCAGCGGTCGAACATCAATCCGGGCGATGACGTCCCGTTGCGAACGGGCAATCGTATAAATAAGCAATGCGACGATGAACAAAGCCAGCAACATATGCAAGGTGATCATCAAGGGCTTAAGATTACTCGCCACAACCGTAGAGCCCAGCCATCCTTGAAACCCGACCAGCAAAAACACGCTAACCGCCAAATAAAAAATGGTTTTGTCTGTTTTAAGATAAATCCGCGACGACCAGGCGGTCAGGAAAATCAAAAACCCAATCGTTACGCCAACCAACCGGTTGGTGTACTCGGTCCAGGTTTTTACCGGATTGAACTGGGTATTTTCATAACCGCGTTGTGCATAAATCTCGTGATAATTGGCAGGTAACTGGGATTCGTCGGTAGGCGGCACCCACTGCCCAAAACAAGTCGGCCAGTCGGGGCAGCCCATGCCTGCCCCTGATGCTCTTACTATTCCGCCCACTAAAATGACAAAATAAACGGCAAAAATTGTAATCGTGCCCAATCGGCGGAAACGGGCGGCTGCTTCGGTATTAATCATAAGTTTCCAACATTTTTAGGAGAACACGCTTCAGGCAATTTCCAATATTTCAGTGTTAGCAAAAATCCGGGCTTGGTAAGAGGTAGAACAAATAATTCACCCTCCGCGGGTGCGATTTTTCCATCCATTCAGGCTATCCCTAAGGTCCGGAATATTCCCAATCAGCCTGTGTAACGTAAGTAAATTGCATTCTCGGTGTATCTTTGGATAAAAATACACTCCAAAATTATAAGGTTAATAACGTAATTTTATCTTGGTTATGATTTTTTAGCTTCAAATTATCAGCATTGGTATCAACATCACTTTGCAGGACAACCAGCATCTTGCAAGCATCCAGCCCTTTTTGCGCATACAGCACTTTACCTACGCTTTGTTCTGCGCCTGTGCTGTCATCGATGATTGCTGTGTTAGGCTCGGGAGGTGTCAAGACAGCACATTCGGCGAGAAACATTGCTCTTTTGGTCTTGCCAAGATAATGAGTCCGGGCAACAATTTCCTGACCGGTATAACATCCCTTGGTAAGACTAATGCCGCCCAACTTATCCAGATTAAGCATTTGCGGAATAAACTCTTCCGATGTTTCCGCACTAAGCCAGGGAATCCCTGAAAGCAGATCAAGATAGCGCCATTGCGCTGAACCTTCAGCCTGGAAGCCTAACTTAACCTGTTCTTCCCAGAACCCCTGAGCGTTATCAACCTCGGCAACAATCAAGCTGCGATTTTGAAAATCAACAACTATATTGTCCTGCTTGCTTGTTGCAAAGCGTTGTTCCTGTGCGCCGCCGGACCGCAAGGACTCATCGTGCAAGCCGATTAAACATAACTCATCCGAGCTATCGGTTAAGGTTACCTTCGACCGCAACACGTACATTTGCAGCCTTTTTTTCACGGGGGCCAATAATTCCATGGGCAGAATCATCAAAAAAGCATCGCCGTTTTTAACCAGCAAAAAAGTAGTAATCACCCGACCCTTGGGATTGCACATCGCGCCAAGGCTGCTTTTTATATCGGTTATGTCGTTAATATTGCAGGTAATTTGGCCTTGCAGGAATTTTGCCGCATCAACTCCTGAAACCATCAAAACCCCGAGGTAGGTAATTGGGTAAATAAATTTATTACCCTTATGCTCAGGTGACGGAAAAACAACGTTATCATCGTTGTCAAATACAGCGTTTTTAGAAAGCAGGAGATTTTTCCAGTTAAGGTTCATCAGCAAAAAATAATGGATTTTAGAGAATTTGATTATATCGCTGTTTGCACAAAGACAAAAAACCTATCGGGTTATTTGTATTGCATTGAAACACACGTATTATCATAGAAAAAAACAAGGAGCACCCACTTGCCCAAAAAACACGAACTCCCATTATCGGTAGAACTTCAGCCATCCAGACGCTTAAAGCAGGTGCTGGTTACTATGCATCTGCTGGCGTTGGCTTCAAGCATTGCCAATGCCTTGCCGGTTATCGTCAAATTGGCTCTGGTCATAGGGATTGGCCTGCATCTTTACTTTGTGTTGGCGCGCCTGAAAAGCGATCAGTACGTCATCAAACACTCCGAAACATCGGGTTGGGAAATAGCCAGCGATAATGACTTCAAACCGATCCAAATACTGAATTCAACAGTCATTACCCTATTCGCGATATTTTTGCATTTTAATAAAAATGCCCATAAGCAGTCCGTGCTTATAGTCAACGACGCATTAAATGAAGATGATTACCGCCGCCTTATCGTTAGACTGAAAACGGCTAATAAAAAATGAACAGCCCATGCTAGATTTTCCGGAAAATTGGAATTGATTTTTCAGCAGAACGTCGTGCTTTAAGCCCCCAAGCTAAAAGATATTCAATCCTGCGATTGCCATTGTCCAAGCGTTTAAAAAGTATTTCAAACATCTTCTTGTAAAAAGCATAGCCTTTAATGGGATGGGCATCCAGATACCCGCTAAGCTTTTCTCCGTTAATTTCCAATACACAGCCATCGGTAATGGCGGTAACAGACGCGGTTCGCACAGATGACTCATGCAGGCAGGTATCACCAAAAATATCCCCCTTCTTCAAATCGCTGACTCCCGTTTTTACGTTCCGGCGTTCTTCCAGTTCCACATGCACAGACACTCGTAATTGACCATCCTCAATGAAAAACAGGGACTTGGCCACGTCGCCTTCCTTAACGATGACATCATCTGCACGAAAATACCAACGTTTCCAAGCGAGCCCTTGAGAAAACTTGGGATCATTGACTATTTCTTTAATTAAATTTTCCAAGGCGCTTAACCTCTATTACAGGCAATTATCTAACAAACCGGCCGGTTTAAGCCGATAGTTTCCAAAGCTTTCTTCATTGCTCACACTCCAAACCATCAACCCGCTGAAAGCCTCGAGGTAATGCCAACCCTCGTTTGGCACGGTTGCCCGAATAATGCTCAATATCCGCGCCTTTAAGCGTCAGTTGTCGCTTGCCGGCTATGATTTTCAGTTGGCCGTTTTCAGGTAGCGCTACCGACGCGACCACATAATCCTTTCCAGCCGTCAGGTCAGCTGTCGGTATTTGAATCAGCTTATTGCCTTTACCTTTCGCCAAAGCGGGCAATTCCGCCACCGGAAAAACCAGCAGACGGCCTTGCAAAGTCACAACAGCAAGCGAATCGGCTTCACTGCGTATCGGGATCGGTTTTAACACTTTGGCGCCATCAGGCAGCGTGATCAACTGCTTGCCCGCCTTGTTTTTGCTTAATAACTCTTTGAGCTGAACCCGGAATCCATAACCGAAATGGCTGGCAAGCACATACCAGTCGTCCGGTTGGCCGGCCAGAAGATGCACGAATAACGAACCCGGCGGCGGATTGAGCCGCCCGGTCAACGGTTCACCCTGAGTTCTGGCCGACGGCAGGTCGTGTGTCGCGGTACTGTAAGCCCGCCCGGTGGAATCCAAAATATAGACTGGCTGCGTGGTCCGGCATTTGACTGCATCCAGAAAGCTGTCGCCGGAACGGTAACTTAAGCTTGCGACATCGATATCATGGCCTTTTGCGGCCCTGATCCAGCCTTTTTGCGACAGGATAACAGTTAACGGCTCATTGCTTATTAACGCTGTCGTTTCCAATGCCTGCGCAGCCTCTCTGGCAACAATCGGCGAACGGCGATCATCGCCGTATTTCTCCGCATCGCGCTCAAGCTCTTTCCTGATCAGGCGGTTCAACAAGCGCGGCGAGCCCAGCGTTTTTTCCAGCGCGGCGCGTTCCTTTTCCAGTTCGTCCTGCTCGCCGCGGATTTTCATCTCTTCGAGCTTGGCCAGATGCCTTAACTTCAATTCCAGTATCGCTTCGGCCTGAATATCGGTAATGCCGAAGCGCTCCATCAGCACCGGTTTGGGATGGTCTTCATTGCGGATAATCGCGATGACTTCATCGATATTCAGGTAGGCGATCAACAAACCATCGAGAATGTGCAACCGCGCCAGCACTTTATCGAGCCGGTATTGCAGGCGTTTGCGCACGGTATCGGTACGGAACGTCAGCCATTCGACCAGTATGTCTCTAAGCCCTTTAACCTTGGGCCGACCGTCCAGTCCGATCATGTTCATATTGACGCGATAGCTTTTTTCCAGATCGGTCGTGACGAACAAATGCGACATAACTTCATCCACGTCGATCCGTTTCGAGCGGAATGACCAGCAGACGGGTCGGATTTTCATGATCCGATTCATCCCGCAAATCTTCAATCATCGGCAATTTTTTCGCCAGCATCTGCGCGGCGATTTGCTCCATCAGTTTGGCGCCGGAAACTTGGTGCGGCAGCGCGGTAATGACGATATTGCCGTCTTCCTGTTCATATTTGGCGCGCATTTTTATCGAACCGCCGCCGCTGAGATACATTTTTTGTATTTCGTCAGCCGAAGTAATGATTTCCGCATCGGTCGGATAATCAGGGCCTTTGATATGGGTAAACAGCGTTTCCAAGGTACTGCTTGGATCATCCAGCAGCTGGATACAGGCATTGGCGACTTCACGCAGATTATGCGGCGGTATATCGGTAGCCATGCCGACCGCAATGCCCATGGTGCCGTTCAGCAATATATTGGGCAATCGCGCAGGTAATAACACCGGCTCTTTCAGGGTGGCGTCGAAATTATCCGCCCAGTCGACCGTACCCTGCCCCAACTCGCTCAACAAGGTTTGCGCATAAGCAGTCAGGCGGGATTCAGTGTAACGCATTGCGGCAAAAGACTTGGGATCGTCCGGCGAGCCCCAGTTGCCCTGCCCGTCAACCAACGGATAGCGGTAGGAAAAATCCTGCGCCATCAATACCATGGCCTCATAGCAGGCGGAATCGCCGTGCGGATGATATTTACCCAGCACGTCACCGACGGTTCTGGCCGATTTCTTAAACTTGGCCGTTGCCGTCAGACCCAGCTCGGACATTGCATAAACGATACGCCGCTGCACCGGTTTCAAGCCATCGGCGATATGCGGCAAAGCCCGGTCCAAAATCACATACATGGAATAGTCCAGGTAGGCTTTTTCGGCAAAATCCTTTAACGGCAGTTGTTCAAAATTTCCCTGCATAATCATAACTTACAACTCACCTTTCAATAACTCCACATGCATGGCACGATTTTTCTCCAGATTTTCCTGGCGTAGTTTTTTGCGCATTTTTGCCGCTTCATAAAGTTTTATTTCCGCATCATTATCCAGTTGCAATCGAGGAACTTCCACAGTTTTTCCGTTATCATCCATCGCCACCATCGTAAAATAACAGGACGTGGTATGCCTTTTTTCATCGGTTCTTAAATCCTCGGCAAAAACCTTAACGCCGATTTCCATCGATGAATAGCCAACATAATTAACATGCGCATAAAAAGTAACTAGCTCACCGACATTAACCTGTTGTTTAAAAAACACCTGATCGAGCGCCGCGGTTACCACGTATTTTTTACAATATTTTGCCGCACAGGCATAAGCCACCTGATCCAGCAGTTTCAATAAAGATCCCCCGTGAACGTTGCCGGAAAAGTTGGCCATATCCGGCGTCATCAAGACCGTCATCGTTAGGGATTTTTCTTGTTTGGTCATTAATCGCTCACTTCCAAGGCCATTAATCTCATGTAACTTTTTATCCTATTCGCTTTTGATGTATTGCTGATTCGGCATCCCACGCTCCCAGCCTGAATCGACAGCGCGGTTACACTGGAAAATAATCACTGTAGCTAAGCCCGGAGCATTTTTCGCAACCGCAATGGCGGCAATTATAAATCTTAAACAATTATCTTGATTAATAATTAAATTTTGTCGATGCAAGACAAGCGAAATTAACAGAAAGGCATCCTCAACCTTATCTACTGTGTTGTTTTATAAAAAATTAAATAGTTGCAGCAAGTTCATGATGGGACTAGGATGACAACGACCAGTTGTAAATATATGGTGACATTTCATCAATTCTTTCAATAAGTTACCGGGAGATTATTATGTCAAACCAAAACGACCCTTCCAACAAAAAAGACCAACCCCAGTTTTCAAAGGATTCAGACGATGATTTAGAAACTACGGGGAACTTTAAGTCACTTTTAATAGCCATCGGCGGTGTGGCGTTGGTTTTAGCCATACTTGTATTACTGCCGATGTTATTTACCTATTTATCTGAGGGAGATTATCGCCCTGTAGGAGAACCTCATCCAGGCCTAAGCAGTCAAAGTGACTATAAGTGAAACCTGATAAATAGGGAATAATTGTAAACGGTGGGCAGAAAAACCTGCCACCCTATCTGCTCTGTTTAATGGCCCAAGCCACATCCGCTGCTTGCCGGTTTTCCCTGACATCATGCACCCGGAACATTCGCACGCCGGCCATAACGCCTAAAGCCGTAGTCACTGCGGTGGCTGTAACCAATTCCGAAGGCTCAGACACGTCGCAAATAGTGCCCATAAAGCGCTTGCGACTGGTGCCTAGCAGAACCAGATACCCCATTGCCACTAACGCATCCAGATGCGCCAGCAAATCCAAATTGTCCTGCTTGCGTTTGCCGAATCCTATGCCCGGATCAATGGCAATAGCTTCTTTTTTAATGCCTGCCTTTAACGCTGCATTAACGCGCTCATCCAGGGCATCGATCACATCCTGCACGACATTGTCATAGTGCGGGTTGTCCTGCATGGTTTTTGGGGCCCCCTGGCTGTGCATCAAAATAATAGGCACGCCGGTTTGAGCCGCCAGCGTCAATATGGCCGCGTCATCCTTGCCTCCTGAAACATCATTGATAATATCGGCTCCGGCATCCAGCGCCGCTTTGGCCACTTTACTCAAGGTTGTATCGATACTGATTAAAACATCGCTTCCTTGTTGCCTGATCGCCTGAATCACCGGAACGACCCGCTGAATCTGTTCTCCGGCCGCAACCGGGTCGGAGCCCGGACGGGTTGACTCGCCGCCGATATCGATCATATCGGCGCCTTCGGACAGCATCCGTTCAACCTGTTGCAAAGCCGCATTGAGGCCTGAAAATTTGCCGCCATCGGAAAAACTATCCGGCGTTACATTTAAAATCCCCATAATCAGCGGTCTGCCACCATGGATAGTGTCTATACCGGCTCGACGCTTGACTTGACTGAACATTCCCTAAAAACTCCTGTGTACGAAATCGGCATATTGATTCATGTATAATAACCAAATGTTTTCGACTCTAACTAAATTTAATGGATAAGCCACGATTAGCCTGGGCCATCACCGGATCCGGTCATTATATAGAAGAATGCCTGGACTTCCTGATGACTCTGAACAATGTTGATTTGTACCTCAGTCAGGCCGGAGAAGAAGTGTTGCTTATGTACGGCATCAGCCTCAATGACATACGCAAAAAAATGCCGGTGTACCGCGATAAAACAGCTTCAGCGCCGCCGGTTGGGCATTTCTATAAGGGTTACTACCACACCTTTGTGATGGCGCCGACCACGTCGAATACGATTGCCAAATGCGTGCTGGGCATTGCCGACTCGCTGGTCACCAATCTTTATTCACAGGCGGGAAAATGCAGAGTTCCGAGCATTGTTTACCCTTGCGACATAGCGCCGGAAATGGAAACCACTGCGCCGGGTGGAAAAGTCATGGTTTATCCGCGTAAAATCGACCTGGAAGGCACGGACAAATTACGCAGCTTTGAATACACGACCGTCGTTGAAAGTGTCGATGAATTGACTATCACAGTTAAAGAACGGCTAAAATCGTTAACATGAGCGAACATATCCTCTTCCTTACCGGCAGGCTGGCGGAAAAACAGCTGCATAGCATCCTCGAAAAAATGCAGCCGGAATTCACCTATACCGTGCATGAACTGGGACTTAAGGTCGCCGCCTTGATGACCGCGGACATGATCGGCCGCCGCCTGACCGACACTTTCGGCGCAGACCGGATACTGGTGCCCGGCCGTTGCCGCGGCGACCTGGAAGCCTTGTCCAAAGACATGGGCCTGCCGATTGAGCGCGGTCCGGAGGAACTCAAAGACTTGCCGATGTTTTTCGGCCAAGCGGCGCACAAGATCGATTTAAATAATTACAGCGTCAAAATCTTTGCCGAAATCGTCGATGCGCCCAATATCAGCGTCGATGAAGCCGTTCAACGCGCTTATTACTACAAACACAACGGCGCGGATGTGATCGATATCGGTTGCCTGCCAAGCACCGATTTTCCGCATATGGAGGATATTATCCGCACCTTGAAACAGGAAGGTTTCACCGTCAGCATCGACTCGCTTGAAACGGAAGATTTGCTCAGAGGCGGTAAGGCGGGCGCCGATTACATGCTCAGCCTGCACGAAAGCACCTTGTGGGTTGCCGATGAAGTCGCGGCAACGCCGATTTTAATTCCTGAAAAGCATGAAGACCTGGCATCGCTGGATAGAGCTATTAACGCCATGCAGGCAAAAAACCGCGATTTCATCGTCGACCCGATTTTAGACCCGCTGCATTTTGGCTTCACGCAGTCCCTCGTGCGCTATCATGAAGTCAGGAAAAACCATCCCGATATCGAAATGATGCTGGGCGTCGGCAACATCACCGAACTGACCCATGCCGACACCGTGGGCATGAATGCCTTGCTGCTGGGCATCTGCTCGGAGCTCAACATCAACAGTATTCTGGCAACCCAAGTCAGCAAACATGCCTGCCGGGCCGTCAAGGAAGCTGACCTTGCCCGCCGCATCATGTTTGCCGCCAAAGAGCATGAGATGCTGCCCAAGCATATCGATCCCGGCTTAATGGCTTTGCATGAAACTTCACCCTTTCCTTATTCATTGGAAGAAATCAAGGAACTGTCCGGACAAATCAAAGACCCCAGTTACCGCGTCCAAATCAGCGCCGAAGGCGTGCATATTTTCAACCGCGACGGCCTGCACAGCGCCACCGATCCGTTCGACCTGTTTCCGAAGCTGCACGTTGAGACCGACGGCGGTCATGCTTTTTATCTGGGCGTTGAACTGGCCCGCGCTGAAATAGCCTGGCAATTGGGCAAGCGCTATACCCAGGATCAGGCGTTGCAATGGGGCTGCGCAACCGAAAGCGCAGAATCCACCGTTGACCTGCACACCTTTAAACCGGCCGGAACCACATTAAAAAAGCACTAATGATTACATCCTTTCATTACCCGCAGGCGGAGCCAACTGCTGCTAAACAGGTGATTAACAGCTTTTTATTCACCACGAAGACACGAAGGACACGAAGAAATAAAACTTCGTGTCCTCGGCAACTACTCCCTGCGTTGCTCTACCTCCTGCATCCGTGCAGTCGTTCGTGTCTTCGTGGTGATAATTTTTTAATCATTTTTGATTTGCC
Source organism: Methylobacter sp. (assembly GCF_023227905.1). Taxonomy (GTDB): domain Bacteria; phylum Pseudomonadota; class Gammaproteobacteria; order Methylococcales; family Methylomonadaceae; genus Methylobacter_A. The sequence goes on from NZ_JALOCF010000001.1 coordinate 40,678, forward strand.
TGTTTTAATAAGAAATTACCAATGATTCAAGAAACCATCGTCATCACCCAAAACAGTTCAGGCGTGGCGCATATTGCGCCGATGGGCGTTCATACGCAAACAGCCGGAGACGAATTTATCATCCTGCCGTTCCGGCCTTCAACCACGCTGAACAACTTGCTGGAAAGCAAAACCGCCGTCATCAACTATTGCGATGACGTCCGGGTCTTTGCCGGATGCCTGACCGGGCGGCGCGACTGGCCGCTAAAAGCGGCGGAAAAAATCAACGGCCAAGTGCTTGACTGCGCGTTGGCGCATACCGAAGTCGAACTGGTTCGCGTCGAGGACGACGAAACCCGGCCCAAGTTATTCTGCAAAGCCGTACATACCGTTAACCATGCGCCTTTTAAAGGCTTTAACCGAGCCCAATATTCGGTACTGGAAGCAGCGATTCTGGTCAGCCGTCTGAACATGCTGCCACTGGAAAAAATACAGGCGGAACTCGACTATCTGCGTATCGGCCTCGAAAAAACGGCAGGCGGCCGGGAACTGGAAGCCTGGGGTTGGCTAATGACGATCATTGAAAAACATATCGCCTATGTTGCGAGCCAGCCGGAAGCAGGCGCAACAATCGCTGAGGCCAAGCCATGACAGGAATGCTCGCCAGCGTTAACAGCGTAGAAGAAGCCTTGCAGGCATTAAGCGCGAACGTCGACATTATCGACCTGAAGCAACCTGCCTTGGGCGCTTTAGGCGCGCTTGAAACCGATCTGGTCAAAAGCATTGTTGATGAAATCAATGGCCGCTGCCCTGTCAGTGCGACCATTGGCGACCTGCCGATGCAGCCCGAAATTGTTTACCAAGCAACCCAAGCGATGGCCGAAACCGGCGTCGATTATGTCAAAATCGGCTTTTTTCCCGGCGACGACTGGCAGGGAACCCTTGAAAAACTCGCCACGTTATCGAGAACAATCAACTTGATAGCCGTGTTATTCGCTGATACCCAACCGGATATTGCAATCATAGCTTCGCTAAAAAATGCCGGTTTCAAAGGCGTGATGCTCGATACCATGGATAAAAGCCGCGGCTCCTTGACTCAGGTCATGACCAAGGCCGACATAGCTCGATTTGCCGGGCTGGCAAAAGACCGGTCCATGCTCTGCGGGCTGGCCGGATCGCTAAGACTCGACGACATAGCCGAATTGATGTCTTACCAACCCGACTACCTGGGTTTTAGAGGCGCATTATGCATGGATCATAATAGAACGGCGCAATTGAATGCGTCGTCAATTATGCGGATAAAACAGGCTATAAAACATCATCAGAGCCAAGTCATCGCCGAGAACCGCATTTTGATTGCCGATGACAGTGAAATAAACCGGTTGATACTGACCAACATGCTTGAACTGAACGGCTACAAAGTTGACGCCGCCGGTGACGGTGCAGAAGCCCTGCAATTCATTAACCAAAACCGCTATAAATTCGCGCTCATCGATCTTAACATGCCGGTCATGTCGGGGCTGGAAATGGTGAGGATTCTAAGAAAACAGCATAATCCCCTAAAAACTGCCGCTATCAGCGCTTTCGCTTTCGACCATCAAAAAGCGGAAGCGCTGGATGCCGGGTTTGATTGCTGCTTAGATAGACCGGTTGATGAAGAGCAATTGATGGCGCTGATTAATTTACGCTAGATGCACGCTATTAATCCCACGAAACCGCACATGCAAAAAACCCTTACCCGGAAACTCCGGATAAGGGTTCAGTTTGCAGCTTAGTTTAAATCAGCCGACCTGACGGTATTTCCACCTTCTTGCTTAGTGATTAGCTGCATAAAGCTGCTTGATTTCCTTATAGCGATTCAACGCATCCGCCAAAGACTCTTTTGCCGCCTGCGGTTCATTGTTCATTAGCGCTGTACGCACTTGCTTCAACACGTTACTGGCCTGGTTGCGTTTTAAATCCAGCACGTTATTGGAAATGTCTTTTTGCAATTGGCGGGCATCGGTCACCATATCGATAACCGCTTCGTTATTCGCGCCACTGTCCAAGGCAGCTTTAGCCTCTTCCACTTTGGCAAGCGTATTGTCGATCGCCGCCCTAACGTCTTCATAGGATGGATTGGCTACCGCAAAAGCGCTTGATGTCATTGCGGCCATAGCTAAAGAAATTATGATTTTTTTGAATGTGTTCATGGGGTAAACCTCACAGTAGATAAACAGGATATTAACCGGCCGGTGCATGATCTTGTTCAGGAAGATTCAGGTTCATCAGCAGGTATGGATATAGTCTAGCAGATTTAGTTCTTATTAGAACTACTTTTTGTTCTAATAAGAACTATTTTTTATAAAGCTTACTTTTTCTTGCTGTTCTACTATTCCCGAGTATAGAAGTAGGTTTTATTTATCAACCTATTAGCCCTAATTCCTTACAAGATGCATCAGTCGTTGAACTCGTTAAACTAAAGCCGCATGACCGGCAAGTCTTGCCGAAAATGTTTAAAGTCGCCCGATGCATAAGCCAATAGATTGAGTTGTAAAATAAAATATCCCGTCTTTAAGACAGGTGTAATGCATCTGCTGTAAATGATCACCGCTCATTCGCTGCCGGCCTTTATTGACGATTGACATGCACGTTGACAATATCCAAAGTGCAACCGAAGCGTTTATTAATCACTGATATTACGCACGGATGTTTTTTGCCCGTATGCCGCGCCGAGCACCGGAGCTTTTGCCGAGGCGAAGCAAAAGAAAGTAACTCGCCCTCGGGTGCGAGAACCCGATTAAAAATAAACCGTCGCGGCAGCGACGCTTTAATAATCAAAATGCTAATGCAGTCTAAATCCGAACAACTGCGTAACATCAGTTAATCATTAAAAATCTTGAGGTTAAATTTAGTTAGGGCTATCATTTAGTACTAACTAAAACTATTGGCCTTATAAAATGAATTCTACATCGACATTTCCAAGCGTATTGCGCGAGCTACTACGAACACATCAAGCTTTTTTAGCCTATGCCGCCAACCATGTTTACACGCTGGATCTGACGCTGCCGCAATACGATATTATTATTACCTTAGGTGATACAGACGGCATGACCTTCAAGAAACTGGGCGAGAAAACTTTAATTACCAAAGGGACCTTAACCGGCGTGATCGGCCGACTGGAGGACAAAGGACTGGTTCAACGACTTGCTTCGGAAACGGACGGCCGCAGTCAGATTGTACGACTGACGGCGGCTGGTGAGGACTTGTACAGACGCACTTTTCCAGAGCATCTGGCGTTCATTAACCGGATATTTGCAGATTACACTCCGGAGGATATAGTAAACCTTGAAGACAGCCTGCGGCGGTTACACCGAACTGTCACCACATTGCGTAGCAGCGGGGGTGAAACGCCTGCTGACGAAACCGATGAGTAATGGCCGGAGCCCTGAACACATTATTCAATCCCCCTACCCCATTGACCTGCAAAAAACTGTTCATTCAATGCCACCCGAGAGCGTGCCCCTAATTCAGCTTCCTTAAAATCCTCATCAAGCACATCCACATCGGCCTGATAGCCGACGGCCATCATTGCCATCGGTTTGCAATCGCCGGGAAGATGAAAAACCTCCCGGGCTTTTTCGGTATCAAAGCCGCCCATCTGATGCACAATCAATCCCAGCGCAGTCGCCTGCAAGCATAAGCTGAGGCTGGCGGCCCCGGTATCATACATCGCCCAGCGATTCGGTTGGCCGTTATGGCTGAAATTATCCATGGCGACAGACAATATCAGAACAGGCGCGTTCTTGGCCCATCGCCTGTTTTTTTCAGCCAGCGTTGTAAACGCATGTTGCCAAGCGGTTTCATCGGTGGCTTTATTACAGACCACAAAACGCCACGGCTGGCCGTTAAAACAGGAAGGCGCCCAGTGCGCAGCTTCCAGTAGCGCCAGCAAATTTTCATGACTGACAGGCTTGCCATGATCAAAAGCTCTGGGACTCCAACGCGCCTGGATAATATCGTGAAGTTTTACACGGGTTGGTGCGGGTTTTTGCTGCATGTTTGTCTCCTTAATTTGCTTAAATAAATTTATTTACAGCGTCAAGGCGCCGTCACGGTAATCACGGAACGCCTGCTCGATCTCTTCGCTGCTGTTCATCACAAACGGGCCGGATTGCACCACCGGCTCTTTTAACGGCAGCGCCGCTAACACCAAAAATTGCGCTGGCTGATCCTGTGTTGCCAGCTGTATGTTATCGCCGTTAATTAACTGGCCCAATTGCCCGGCCTTTAAAACCTTGTCCGATGCGCCGATAGCCAGCCCGCCTTGGTAAACATAGACCAAGACCGTATGCTGCTCGTCTATCGGTATATCCAGCTGTTGCTGGGGACTTAACCGCACATCGAAATACAACGGCCGTGTCGTTATGCCTGTCACCGGGCCGGATATTTTTTGTGCTTCGGTCACATATTCACCGGCGATAACCTTGATGTAGCTTCCGTCCGTCAAGGCGACATGAGGGATTTTTTCGGCGGCAAACTCCTGATAATGCGGCGGTTTCATTTTTTCTTTGGCAGGCAGGTTAATCCATAACTGAAAGCCGTGTAACAAGCCGTTTTCCTGTTCCGGCATTTCCGAATGGATAATGCCGTGCGCGGCGGTCATCCATTGCACATCGCCTGCCCGAAGATGCCCTTCATTGCCCAGATGGTCGCGGTGCCGCATCGCGCCTGCCAGCATATACGTCACGGTTTCAAAGCCGCGATGCGGATGATCGGGAAAACCGCCGATGTAATCCGTCGGCTCACCCGACCCAAACTCATCCAACAAGATAAAAGGATCGAGAGCGTTTTTCTGCTGCTGGCTGACGATGCGTTTCAGTTTGACGCCTGCCCCATCCGAGGTGTTTTGGCCGTTAATAACAGCTGCAAGTTGTCGTGTGCGCTTATTCATCGTTACCCCCCAATAGTTTTGCATCCAACAGATAGCGATCCAGCGAATACCGTCCTCCGCCGATAAATATCAGCGCTACGTTTGCCGATAATAAAGCCAGCGCGTATTCAATGCCGTGCGTATCCAGAAAAAAGCCTTTGCCCCAATGCACCCAAAACAGCGCTACCAGCATCGTAAGCGCATTAATCGTCGCCGCCGGGCGCGTCAGTAAGCCCAGCATCAACGCGACGCCGCCGAAAAACTCGGCGCTGCCCGCCAATAACGCCATAATGAACCCTGGATTCAAGCCCACCGATGTCATCCATTGCCCGGTTCCATCCAAGCCGTAACCGCCAAACCACGCGAATAATTTCTGACTGCCATGCGCGGCCAGAATTAAGCCGATAGGAACGCGTAAGATAACGGCTTCCCAGCCAGCGTTGGAGGCAAGTGTTTTATTGATAAATTTTTTCATAATAATCTCCTAAATGTCTAATAATTTGAAACTTTAAGTTCATTATAGATTTGCGCTAAAGAATAAAAAGCGATAGATTTTGCTTAATATATTCAAAATATCTGAACAATAAAGCTATCAACTTAACAGCGTCATTTGGAGTGCAAGCTTCGCCTAGAGCGCCTACTTTTGGTGCTTGCTCTTGCAGGCGAAGCCTGCACTCCTGTTTAGCCCGTCTTAAATTGGTAGCCAACAATAAACACGAACGGAAAACATGAAATATCCTATCACCCTCGACGCACTGGAAGTACTGGATGCGATTGACCGAAAAGGCAGCTTTGCCGCCGCAGCCAATGAACTGTTCCGGGTGCCTTCGGCAATCTCTTATGCCGTACAGAAACTGGAACAGGACCTTGATGTGGTTTTGTTTCGCAAGGAAGGCAGAAAGGCCGTACTAACCCAGGCCGGAAAAGTGTTGCTTGAACAAGGCAGGGAGATTCTGGAAGCAACTGAACGCTTGGCTATCGCCACCAAAAAAACTCATAGCGGTTGGGAACCTGTGTTCAATATCGCGATAGATTCAATTTTAAGTTTTGACTTCATCTATCCGTTAATAATGAGGTTTTATGAGGTACTGCCGGATATTGAAATCAATATTTATGAGGAAGTGTTAGGCGGCGCGCAAGAAGCGATAACCAGCAACCGGGCTGACCTGGTCATAGGCGCAGGCGTTGAACCCGCATCAAATCAGGGTATTAAATACCAAAAAATCCGGCAGATCGAATGGGTTTTCACCGTTGCGCCGGATCATCAGCTGACCCAAGCGCAACTGCCGCTATCCCGGCAGCAGATTGAACAGCACCGTTTTATCGTGGTCAGGGATTCATCCAGAAACCAGGCTCCGCAAAGCCACAGGGTATTCAGCAAGCGGCCGGTGTTAAGCGTGCCGTCAATGTCAGAAAAAATTAATGCCTTGCGCTCGGGGTTAGGTGTCGGCTTTTTACCGGCCCACCGGGTTCAGCACCTGCTTGAACAAGGCCAGCTGATCGCGCTACCGGTAGAAGACGCGATACCGGCAGAGACTCTTCACATAGCCTGGAAAACAACCAGTAAAGGCAAAGTCTTGCACTGGTTTATCGAGCAGCTGTCTCGATATGATTTCACTTAAGATTTGTAAAATAGTCGCTCGACAAAAGGCGGAAACTGGACAATATGCGCTCTATCCGTACTAGGTCGGTATATGCCGTGTAAAAAATCAAATACCGGCCAAAAGGAACAACGCGAATACCTGCCCCTAATTCCTCGCGCAAGGGTGCGGCTTCTGGAAACATGATTATATTGCGGCAACGCTCACGGATTTCGCCGATAAACGACAATGCACGGCGCGGATTGTCGCGGGCAATGTAATCGGCGATTTCTTCAAGATCGAGTTCGGCGAAAGTCGAAAAAACACATTTCATGAAGTATCAAGCTTGCGAATCGACCATGGCCTGATACTTAGCCTCAAGACGTGTAAAAACATCCTCGGCACGCAGCTCTGGACTGTTAATCCCTTCGCGTATTTTTACCCGGTATTCCTCCAACTCGATTTCCCGCAGCCGCTCCCGCTCCTCAAGCTCGCGCAATGCATCACGCACAACCTCGCTTGCACTAGCGTAGCGTCCGCTTTCGATCTGCTGACGGATGAACTGTTCAAAGTGATCGCCTATGGCGTAACTGGATGGCATCGCAATAACTCTCTTCGATAGACTGCTTTCAATGTTATCAATTATTGATAAGCCATACAATGATAAAACTTGCCAGCCAATTTCAACTACCTCTCTGATTTTTTGCCTGCCTATTACCTTCAATAATCTTCTGAATCAAAGCCTCGGCACCATCCAGCTGATGATCGTAAACTTCGGTTTTATAGGCGGTAGCAGGCGTCGTGGTTAACGGCTCCAGAACCGAACGCCCAGGATGATCGGTATCGATCCGCACCACTGCCGACAGTCCTGGCCGCAGCGGCTTGGCCTTTAGCTCTTCGGCACGCAAGCCGATCCGTACCGGCACCCGCTCGACGATATGGATATAGTTGCCGGTCGCGTTATCCGGCGGCAACAGGCCAAATACGCTGCCGGTACCGGCGCCCAGCCCCTGCACTTCGCCGTGATAAACGACCTCGGAACCGTACAGATCGACGGTGATTTCCACCGGCTGGCCGGGTTGCACATCGGCCAGCTCGTTTTCCAGAAAATTGGCTTCCACCCATAAATAATCGAGCGGTACGATAGCCAGCAGCGGCGTCTCAGGCCGCACCTGCTCACCCGGCTGAATAGTACGCTTGGCGACGAAACCGGACACCGGCGCGACAATCTGCTGCCGGGCATTATCCAGATAAGCCTGTTTCAGCGCGGCGACCGCCTGCAACACCTTCGGGTTATCGGCCGGGCTGGTGTTCTGGATCAACGCTTCGGCTCCGGCCAGTTCGGCGCGAATCTGGCGAACGTCGGCCTCCAGCTCTCGGACCTGAAACTCGCTATTTTCAATCTGCTGCGCCGATACCGCCCCGTCGCCAGCCACGCTGCGATAGCGGGCCAAATCGCGTTGACTGCGATTCAAAATCGCCTCTTTGGCGGCCAGTTTCTGGCGCAACATATCGGCCTGGCTGAACGAAGTTTCGATCTGCCGCACGCTATCGGCCAAATTGGCTTCGGCCCGCTCCAGCGCCACTTGCGCCTGCAAGCCGTCGAGCCGCACCAGCACATCGCCCTGCTTCACATACTGGGTGTTGTCGACCCGCACATCCACGACCGTGCCGCTGGTTTGCGCCTTCAGCGGAGCCAGGTTGCCGGTAATATAGGCATCATTGGTGACCACGGTATGGCTGGCAAATTTCCACCAATAAAGCAGAGTTATCAATCCGGCCAGAAACGCGACGGCAGTCACCAGCAACAGCCGGTAGCCTCGATGCTGCCGACGCTGATGAAAGCCTAAATGGCGCTGGGGTTTGGTTTGGGTATTCGTCATGGCTCTGCCTACCTTATCGGGCAATACTGTTGATTTTAGAACGCTCTCGTTCCCACGGGCTCCGTGGGAATGCAGTCAAGGCGCTGCGCCGCGAATCACGTCCAGCCTCTGGCGTATACGGGACGCAGCGCGTCCTGCACTGCGTTCCCACGCGGCGCGTGAGAACGAGGAAAAATACGAAATGACGCTGGGATTTGGTTTGTATATCAGTCATTGTGTCCTACTTTGCTCGACACTCTCATCGTTGTGTTTTCGTATCCGCCGCCCAACGCTTCGATCAGGCCGACCGCAGCCAGCAGATGGGCGCTATGCAGTTCGCTGGCGGTCAGCCGCTGCTGAACCAAGGCCGCTTCTGCGTCGATAATGCCGTCACGCGTACTAAGCCCGGCCCGGTAACGTTTTCCGGCCAGCGTTGATGCGGCTCCTGCTGCCTCCAGCGCGCGTTCCTGGGCGGCATCATGTTCCAGCGTTTTTCGCCATTCGGCCAGACTATCGGCGACCTGCTGCACCGCTGCCAGCAGCGTGCCGTTGTAGCTTTCGGCCGCGGCATCGTAAACCGCCTGCTGGTTCTTCAATTCCGCCTCCAGCCGCCCGCCTTCAAAAATCGGCAGGGAAACAGTCGGCCCCATGCCGTAAGCCACGCTGGCGCCATGGGACAGGAACAAATCTTTCAGATTAAGGCTGCGCAAACCGGCAAAACCGACCAGATTGACGTCCGGATAAAAATTGGTTTTCGCGACATTGATCAACTGCGCAGCAGACTCCACCTGCCACATTGCCGCCGCCACGTCCGGGCGATGCGCCAGCAACCCCAGCGATAACGCTTCCGGCTGCGGCAGGTGTCCGGCAACCTCGGTCTTCTGAACATGAATGCTTCTGCCCCAGTCCGGCCCCTGTCCGACCAGCGCCGCCAGTCGGTTGCGCAGCACTTGCGACTGATTGCGCACAGCGGTTTCGCGTTGCCGCGCCGCTTCCAGCAGCTGCTCGGCGGCATAAACCAAGTCCTGGCTGGTTAATCCGCGTTGCCAGCGCAGCTCGGCCAATTGCCGTTTTTCCCCGGCTTTTTCACTCAGCGCGTGGGCCAGCTCGATGTCTTCCTCGGCTGCGCACAGACGGATATAGCTGCGGGCGATGGCGGTGCTCAGCATCAGCCGGGCCATCGCCAACTCCGAAGCCTGCGCGCGCTCCTTGCCCAACGCCGCTTCCAGATTCGACTTATCCTTGCCCCACAAATCGAGGTGATAGCGAAACACCACCGGATCAATGTACGCGCCGGTGAAAGTCTGGCCGCCTGCCGGGCCGTAAAAATCGGTCGCTGAAAAGCGGCGGTGATGCAGTTCGGCGTTGGCATAGAGGCTCGGCAGCATCTCGGCAGCCTGAAAATCGGCTACCGCCTCCGCCTGGGTCAAACGCGCCGCTGCCGCATGCAGGCTTGGGCTGTCTTTCAATGCGGTATCTATCAAGCGGTTCAGCTCGGCGTTATGAAATTCCTGCCACCACTGCGCTCTCGGCCATTCGCTGACGATTTTTTCGGCTTGGGCATCGCCGTTCAGGGTTTGCTTCAGGCTGGGCATTTCCAGCAATTTGGCTCGCGATCCGTCCTCCGGCATGAATGCGCATCCATTCAAAAGAGACAGTCCTACTGCCAACAAGGCCGTTTTGTTAAACTTGAACATGACTACGGCTCCTCCATCAGCTCTTCCAGAGCGGCTTGGCGACTGTCTTCCTTAACAGTAACAGGCGGTTTGGGTTTGACCGGATCGGCGATCCAGACCACTGCCGCCAAGCCCAGGAATAACCAAGCCGTCAACCGGAAAGTATCGTCCAGACCGAGAATCGCAGCATGTTGACCGGCCATTCCCGCCAACTTAGCATTGGCCAGCTGACCGTGCAGACCGGCGGCATGCAGCCTGGCGATAATGTCGCCGGACCCGCCATCGTGCAGCGAAAAGTTTTCGATCAGTCGGCTTTGGTGAAAGGCGGCGCGCCGTTCCCAAAACACGCTTAATAATGGCGAGGCGACACTGCCACCCAGCACCCGCAACATGCCGCCCAATTCCACTGCCTGGGCTTGCCGTCTCGGCGTCAGGCCGGACAGAAACAAGGTGGTCAGCGGCACGAACAACGCCCCCAGGCAAAGGCCTTCCAACACCTGCGCCCACAAGGTCTGCGTAAACCAGCCGCCGCGCCCGAAAAAGTCGTAGCGACTGGTCCAGGTGCAATAAAGAGCAAACAGCAGCATGTTTAAACTGACCAACAGGCGGGCATCGAAACGATGCACAATCCGGTGCATGACGCTGGCCACAGGTTTAGCCAGAAACACCAGCGGCAATAACGCGCTGCCGGCCAAGAACGACGTATAACCGGCCACCACCTGCAAGCGTACCAGCAGCACCGACAACAAGCCGTACATCAACATAAAGCTTACGCTGAGCATGACGCTGCCGATCGCGAAATTGCGCCGCGCGAACAGCCTTAAATCGAGCAGCGGCGAGGGCTCCGCCAGTTCCCACACGATGAAGTAGGCCAGCATCAGCAAACCTGCAAGCGCTACGGCGATCAACCCGTTCGAGTTGAACCAGTCCGCATCCTGGCCCTGATTCAGCACGGTCTGTAAACAAACCAGCGCGCCTGTCAACAGCACAAAACCCACGCGATCGAACGGCATTTTCTTCTGCGGGGATTGCCTGTCGAACAGCAAAGCCCAGACCAATGCCGCAGCCAGCAACGGCAGCGGCCCATTCAGGTAGAACAGCCAGCGCCAGCCCAAATGATCGGCTATCCAGCCACCGGCGGCCGGGCCGAGCGTGAACGGAGTCAGCGCGGCGATGCTCCACAGCGACACTGCAAAGGATTTGGAAGATTCCGGGTATTCGCGCATCAGCAAGGTTTGCGACAGTGGGATAGTCAAGCCGCCGAAAAAACCCTGCAATGCCCTGCCCGATAAAAACCAGAACAAATCGCCAGTCATTGCGCACAGCAGCGAAGCCAGCGTCATCGCGATCATGGACCACAGATACAACCGGACTTCTCCGACCGCGTTAGCCAGCCAGGAACTGACCGGCAGCGACAACGCCAGGCTAATGAAGTAGTAGGTCTGCATCCAGCTGGCGTGACTGGGGCTGACGCCCAGATCGCCGGTGGCGTGCAGGACGACGGAGGCAAATGCGCCGGTGTTGAACAATACCAGGACGTTGCCCAGCAGCAAGCCGAAGTTCAGGAAGAAAAACTGCACGCCAGTCAGCGTACGCTTGCCGACGTGGCCGTTATTCAGGCTGTCGTGGGTTAATGTTGCCCAAGCAGCCCGGGCATTTTTGTCGGTTGAGGTCATGGCTTTGGAGTCTCCTTGGACTCGCAACAAAAGGATGTTATCCGTATCATTGCAAGTGCCGTGCCGGAGTCAGCAAAAACCAGTTTAATACTTCTAAATCATAAGCTTAAGGAATTATATAATAGGCAAACAAACACCATGTAAACATAATTTCACTAAATATCGTTAAATTTACGAAATATAGTGACTTTACGCTGCTCGCTGGCTTTCCTTGTGCCTGGGGCAAGTTGCATAGCCAAGTGTTCAGCCTCCTTCCCCATGCGGAATGTAAATTCTTGAAGAAAGTAGTATTTAGAAGTTCATGCCATGAAGAGTTTAAACCGTGAAATCATGCCTGTTAATTTCGATTATTGCTGTCGGCTGTGCCGGCACCGATGGCAAGAACGTTTTCGGTACCGTCGATAGCGGTTTGGCTACCGTAAGGCAAACCGCGTAAACAGGGAGGGCTGTCCATGAAGCCCCACCTACAATCTGTAGCTTAAATTGTAAATACATGGTTTTACGTATTTCTATTTCTTGCAAAAAGGTTAGCCTATCAATTTTGATCAACGACGCTAGATTTGTTTTTTGAGTCGTTGATGCCGCCAGTCATAAAAGTTACCTGTGGACATTTTTTGGGATTCGGTATTTTTATCGCGATTACAATTTCCTGTATCAGTCGGCATGTCCCTGGTCCTGGTTATCTTTGAAGCGCTGATGGGAATGACCATAAGCTATTATCCTTATAGGCCCTCCATCCCCCGGCAACCATAATGGAAGCGGCATCTTCCAGAAAAACATTGATATTCATGCTTACCGGCATCGGTTTTTTAGTTCCGGTAATGCTTGTTTATAGCGGCTATCAGTGTTTTGTTTTTCGGGAAAAGGAAGAATGAAGATGGCGATGCCAGTTAGCAGAATCAAAAAAATTGGGGTCAAAATTATTCTACCCTGCCCCTTTTGCGCGATCAGCCCGCAAAGGCTTACTGGCAGCTTGGCCCCATGCCCGCTACCACCTTAGTTGATACTTGCTAAAGACAAACCATTAAAGCAACGTTACCGAGAGAGGATGAGTTATGAGCAATCAGACACCAGAAAATAAACCTCACACAGCGCCTGCAACGAGCTTCGGCATTTTTTATCCGCTTGGCTATATTGTCGTCGCATTTCCTAAACAAGAGGATGCGCAACAGGTACAACGAGATCTTATAACCGGTGGTTATGACCAGGCGGATTGTGAACTCTATACGAGCGAAGCGGTGGCTGACGCCGCACAGCGTAATCTCACCGATAATACGGGCTTTTTGGCGCGCTTGGGCTGGGCCGACGAGGCCGTAAACGCCCATTTGGAAGCAGCCAGGCAAGGCTCCGCGTTTTTGCTAATCTATGCACCCGGCGATACGGATGCGGCGCGCGCGATGAATGTCATTCGTCGCGTGCCGTTTGATTTTGCGCATCGTTACCAGCGCTTCACGATTGAGAAACTGAAGTAATTAATCGCCACTGCCAGACAGGCTATCATGAGCGATAAATCAAAAAATGTTTCGAGGGACTCGGTCTTATACCCTTCCCATGACGGAGTCCCTCTGCCCTTGCTCGGCGAAGAAGCGCGCAAGAAAATGTAAAAAAAAACGACGCCTGATTTTGGCACAGTCCCACGGCTATTTTAGCGATCCTGCCCACGCAATGACGCCTGTAGTTCACGGACGTTGCCGGGCCAGGTTGGGAATTGTTTCAACCCGATAAAAAGTTATTCCAATAATCTGGAAATAAATTTGTATCGTATAAATAACTTGTTGTTATAAAAACAAAAATTAATAATTTATCTATTTCGGGAGAACACAAGTGAAAACTTTAACCGCTAAAAAATATATCGTCGGAGGGATGTTGATTGTGCTGGCTGGTGGCGTTCATGCCGAACTGACTTCCCAATCCAAAGGCTTGCTGGAAGCCACCGGCATCAATGAATTCGAATTTATGCAAAACCTGCATTTAACCGCAGGCGGCTGGGTTTCGGCGGGCGTAACCTATAATGCCAACGATCCGGCCGACAAATTTAACGGCCCGAACGCCTATAGCGAGCGAGATTCTGAGCTTCAGATGAATCAGCTATATCTGTTTATTGAGCGAAAAGTCGATAAACAAGGCAAGGACTGGGATATTGGCGGCCGTGCCGACTTTATGTTTGGAACCGATGCCTATAAAACGCAGGCTTTCGATCATTGGGACTCCAATCTGATTTCCTCGAATGATCTGCGTTTATATGATGTCGCCTTTCCACAGGCGTATGCCGAAATTTTTGCTCCGCTGGGCAACGGCTTGTCTATCAAAGCCGGTCATTTTTATACCATCATCGGCAAAGAAGGCGTTACCGCTCCGGGCAATTTCTTTTATTCCAGAAATTACAGCTTTACCTGGCAAGGTCCGTTCACTCATACCGGCGTTTTGCTAAATTATCCGGTCAACAGCAAGTTCTCAATCGATGCCGGTGCCGTGATGGGCTGGGATAACGTCGACAACGAAGCTGGAGCCTGGAATTTCATCGGGGGCGCTACCTGGAAAATCAGTGACTCTACCTCGACAAGCCTTCATGCCATCACCGGAGACTGGGATGAATCGGTATCAGCCAATCGCACGCGATATACTTTTCTCATCAATCATGATTTCACTCCGAAATTTCATTACACTTTTCAACACGATTACACTTTCCAGGATCAACACCCTCTTCTCGGCGGCGGCACAGCACACTGGTACGGCATCAATAACTTCCTGACTTATGACATCAACAACCAGTTGTCGGCCGGACTTCGCGCAGAATGGTTCAGGGATCATGAGGGCGTCCGCGTCACTCAAAATGTCAGAGGCGGTCCGCTGAATGGTTCCAGCAGTTATTATGGAATGACTGCCGGCTTAAATTGGAAACCGATGGGCTGGTTGGTCGTTCGACCTGAAGTCCGTTACGACTGGGCCGATAAAGCTCGAGCCTTTGATGCCGGCAACAAAGGCGACCAGTTCACCTTCGCAACGGACGTGATCGTAAAATTTTAATCCGCTTTGCAAGCGTGCTTTTCAAATTTCTACGGGCAAGAAGTCGATCCTTTTAACGGGATCGCTTCTTGCCCGAATTCATTAAATCCAGAGCCTCTTGCAAAATGATCATTAGGGAGACGCTGAACAAATCGCATTCCAACCACAATTGCCGGAGAAACCGATTTTTTTTCAGAAATTGCGCCGACCTACTCCCCTAAATGAAACAAAAACAACAAATTCACCATTCCCCAAGACACTCCCGCCGCTGCCGGGATCGTCAGAACCCAGGCCCAAACAATCCGTTCGATGACGGAAAGCTTAAGCGCGTGAGGATTTTTCGCAAAACCGACGCCCATAATCGCTGTTGAAATGCTGTGCGTAGTCGAAACCGGCATGCCGAAATGGGCCGCGGTCAACAGAATTGTCGCTGAGCTGGTTTCCGCCGCGAAACCGTGGATCGGGTGCAGCTTGACCATTTTATGGCCGAGAGTCTTGATAATACGCCATCCGCCTATCGCAGTGCCAAGCGCCATGATCAACGCGCAAGTGAAGGTAATCCAGGTATCGATGTCCTTTTCTCCGCCATCCGGCCGCAAAAATTCAGCCCAGCCCGGCAACTGATCAAGGGTACCGGCGCTGTTAGCGCCAAAAATGGCTAAAGCGATAATACCCATGGTTTTTTGCGCGTCATTGCTGCCATGCGCAAATCCCATATACCCGGCCGACAAAAGCTGGGCCTTGCCAAACGTAGCGTTAACCCATTTTGGACGCGCCATTCGTGCCAGGGTGCCACCGGCGGAATTCATGCCGCTAATGATAGCCATCAGGCCGCCCATAATAATGATACCCAAGGTAAAGCCGACAACCGGTGAGCTGATCATGGGAATCACGACTTTCCAAAGCAAGCCTTTGTTCGTCGTCCAGTCTGCCGCCGTTTTTGACCAGATCAAAACATCGGGATTATTGTGCCCGGCAGCCAGGGCTGCACCGCATAAACCGCCGATCAGGGCATGACTGGAAGAAGACGGCAGCCCTAATGCCCAGGTAATCAGGTTCCAGATAATCGCGCCGACCAGCGCGCAGATCAAAACTTCGGAAGTGATGTTCACCAAGCTGGTGTCGACTAATCCCGATGAAATGGTTTTGGCCACTGCGGTACCCGATAGCGCACCGGTTAAATTGGTAACTGCGGCGAGTATTACCGCCTGCGTAGGTGTTAATACTTTGGTGGCAACAACCGTAGCAATGGAGTTCGCGGTATCGTGGAACCCGTTAATAAACTCGAATACCAGCGCTACCAGAATGACAAGCAAGAGCAAGGTCAGCATGATAACCCTTTATGAATTTTTTAGGACGATATGGTAGATGACATTACCGGCATCGCGGCAGCGGTCAATCGCTTTTTCGAGGATTTCAAACAAATCCTTTTTTACCAGGTAACGGATCGGGTCGGACTCGTTGGCATAGGCATCCCGGTACAATTCAAGGATTAATCGGTCGGCTTCAGCTTCAATGGTTTGCAACTGATCGTTTAATTTTTTGGTTTGATCCAGATCCATGCCTTTACGCAACAGCCTGATCATTTGCTCCAGGACTTTGCAAGCTTGTTCCAGCATGGCAGCACGACTGATAAAATCCACATCGCCAATCCGCTCCGAGGCTATGGTATAGCGCTCCGCGAACTTTTCCACGATTTTAGGAATTTTATACAGAGCGCCGTTAAGGGCTTCAATATCTTCACGATCAAGCACGGTAACAAAAGTATTGACCAATTCTTCGCTGATTTGTGCGAATAAATCCTTTTCCCGGCGGCGTGCCTGTTTAAACTTTTCCAATGATTGTTGCGTCGCCGGTGTGCCGAGAAGCTCGTTCAATGCCTTAGCAGACAAACGCGCAGACTCGGCGCTGGCTTCAAGCAAGCCATAAAATTTATCGCCTTTACCGAAGATAGTTTGCAATGAGAACATAGTGTTTCCTTATTTATTATCCATAATCGTTTATTATGTTTTATTCAATACGTAATTATCGCATAACAACACTCTTAAAGTTTTTAAAACATTAAGATTTCGAGTTAAGACTGCCTAGCCTGAATCCAACAAATCTTTTATTTACAATACCTTACAATATCCCAGCCTGACTGATTACATTACAAAGCCGCTTACGCTTCAAGCTAAGCTTGTTTAAGTATTTCTACATATTGTGCATTAAGCCCAATCTTATGTATCGTTGATTCAAACTATTAGCATTTATTACCCGGATAATGTTCGGACCCTTATAGCCAAAACAGGATGTGGAGACATCACCCAGTTCCAAGCGCTCGGATGCTCAATATTTATTAGCGTTCCGGATCCAAGTACCTGAACCAGGCCGGTTTCGTACCGCTTAATTTTAAATAGCCAAACTTCAACAAGCGTCAACATTGCTCTCACTCAACTTTTCATTTTATAAGGATCTGTCATGAGCCTATTTAATTCCATTCTTGAAAAACTGGGCATTCGCGGTGCGGCTGCCGCGAAAAAACCTGATGAAGGCCAGCCACAAACACAGCCACCAGCAGCTTCCGCCCCTACTGAAGGAGTTTCTGTGGTCGATGTTGTAACCAAATTGGAAGGATTAGCCGCTTCCCATCCGGAAAAACTTAACTGGAAAACCTCGATTGTCGATTTGTTAAAATTATTGGGACTGGACAGTAGTTTAGATGCACGTAAGGATCTTGCGGCAGAATTGGGCTGCCCTACGCAAATGATGGCCGATTCATCCCAGATGAATATATGGCTGCATAAAACCGTGCTGCAAAAACTCGCACAGAACGGCGGCAACATTCCTCCAGAGCTGTTGAGCTAAACAGATTTATTCGGAAATACCACTGATTGCCGCAAACACCGGAATCATGCTGTTGCAGTTATCTTCCACGAATTTCACTCGGAGAAACCTTATGAGCCTTTTTACAGACATTGTTAAATCCGCTATTGGCACAAATGATTCTTCTGGACAAGTTGAAAACAAAACCCAAAATTTATTGAATGGCTCTCTGGAAATGCTGGAGAAAATGGGCGGCATAGACGGGTTGGTTAAGAAACTTCAGCAATCAGGAATGGGAGATATTGCCGAGTCCTGGATCGGAACTGGAGAAAACAGGAGTATAAATCCCGACCAGCTGGCCAATGCACTGGGCAAAGACCAGGTTGATGCTGTCGCTCGACAGGCAGACATCCCTGAATCTCAAGGAGCATCAGTGCTGTCACAAATTTTACCCGCTGTGATCGACAAATTGACGCCGGATGGAAAGCCTCCCGAATCAAGCAGCCTGGCAACCTGGGGCAAGGTGCTTCTTGGCGGAGCGGGGGCCGCGCTTGCTGCAAAAGCGGCCGCATCGTATTTTGGCGATAAGGAAGATGAGGAGGAGCAAGCGCCCAGCCCAGGACAACAGGCAACAACCGCAAGCGCCGCTGCTGTCGATACCGGAGTTGGATCGGCCACTGCCTCGTCCGTTCGAACTTACACTGTATCCAGCGGCGATACGCTTTCTAAAATTGCCAAACAGTTCTATAACGATAGCAATCAATGGCAGCGCATTTTTGATGCCAATCGCAATATCTTAAACGACCCGAATCGGATATTTCCCGGCCAGCATTTACGTATTCCATAGCGGATATAAGCCTGAATACAAATCGAAACGAAACCTCTCCAAACCAGCCGCTTCGTCCGGATTGCGATGTGCGGCCGCGGTTACCCGCACATCGACCTGGATGGTTTTGCCGCCCCCTGCCCGCTTGAATTCCTGCTCCTGCCTGACCAGCATCATCGTAAACGCCTGTTTTTTGCTTGCGCTCAAACAAGCTTATTTTCCGGCTTACAGAGCTACAAGACTGGAAAGCAGCGCTGAACCGGTTTACCATTCAGCTTGAGACAGGATGCAGGGCCGTTGAAACCCGCTAGAAAATCAGGATACGCTCCATGAACAGCAAAAACATGTACCAAAACGCTAGATAACACACAGCTTCTAGAACGTTATGGTAACTAAAAGATTCCCCACACTTTCCACCGAAGGAAAAGTTGTTTTTATTATCTCCCTGTTTGTGCTGATTTCAGTATTGCTGGGCGGGATGATTTTTTGGTATGGCAGTATTTTCGATGGCGTGCGCTCCTATGTCAGGGGCGAAGGTTTGTGGGCCAAGGCGCAGAAAGATGCCGTATTCTATCTGGACAGTTATTCCTATAACCGTTCGGAAAGCGACTATAACGCTTACCTGCAAGCTCTACAGGTCATCAATGGCGATAAAAATGCCCGGCTGGCATTATTGGAATCCCCGCCAAATTATGAGGAAGTCAGAAAAGGCTTTCTGCAAGGGCAAAATCATCCTGACGACATAGAATCGATGATAGAGTTCTTTTTAACATTTCAGCGCATTTCCTATATGCGCGACGCTATCTTTACATG
This sequence comes from Methylobacter sp., assembly GCF_023227905.1. Taxonomy (GTDB): domain Bacteria; phylum Pseudomonadota; class Gammaproteobacteria; order Methylococcales; family Methylomonadaceae; genus Methylobacter_A. The sequence goes on from NZ_JALOCF010000001.1 coordinate 59,813, forward strand.
GCAATCTGCCGATCAAATGATCGACGAACTGAAGCAACTCAGCGAACAAATCCGGATTGAACTCAATGCCGCAAACTCAAACACCGAAAAAATAATCGAATTGCGGCAACGCTTGCAGCAACTCAATGGTCAGCTTCATGAACTGGAAAACCGCTTTTCACTGATCCTGAGCGCAGGGGCAAGATGGGTTAAACAAGCGACATGGCTCGCTACCGTACTAGTGCTGATTATCTTCATCGGCATCGCACTCCTGGTCAGCCGACAAATCATCAAAGGCATCACCAAAGCGGAACAGCGACTGCTTATCAGCGAGTCGCGGTTTCGCAGGCTCAAGGAATCGAATACGATCGGCATTATTTCCTGGCGAACAGATGGCGTAATCGAGGAAGCGAACGACCTGTTTTTAACCATGACCGGCTATGACCGGTCGGATGTTTTGACCGGCACCCTCAACTGGCGGGATATTACACCGGTTGAATTTCAACAGCGCGATCAACAAGCCATCCGCGAGCTTTTAATACATGGCCGATGCGAGCCTTTTGAGAAAGTATTGATCCATAAACTGGGTCATTGGGTACCGATTTATATTGGCTCGGCAATGCTGGCCGGCAATCAAGAACAAGGCATTGCCTATGTCATGGACCTGAGCGAACGCAAAAAAGCGGAGCAACAATTAAAGCTGGCGGCAACGGTTTTTGCCGCCAGCAGCGACGGAATTCTGATTACCGATTCGTCGGCGCGTATCGTTTCGGTCAATCAAGCGCTTTGCGCTATGACCGGGTACACCGAAGTCGAACTATTGGGCCAGCCTCCGTCAATCCTGCAATCGGGTTATACCACCGGTGAAGAATACAGCCGGATGTGGGAAGCGCTGAATAAAAGCGGCCAATGGCAGGGTGATGTTATCGACCGCAAGAAAAACGGCGCCCTGATTCCGATGAGAGTCAGCATTAACCAAGTAAAAGACGCCGACCACCAACTCACGCATTATGTCGCCATCCTGTCGGATATTACCGAACGCAAAGCGACAGAAGAGCATCTGCGCCACATCGCTCTTCATGACCCGTTAACCGGCTTGGCTAATCGGGTGCTATTTAATGACCGGCTTGAGCAGGCAATTAGACTGGCGGCGCGCAACAATACCAAATTTGCCGTGTTGTTCCTGGATCTGGACAAATTTAAACCGGTTAACGATCTTTTCGGGCATAAGACCGGAGATAAGTTATTGCAAAAAGTTGCAGACCGGCTCACTCGAAGCGTCCGCGAATCCGATACCGTCACCCGCTTGGGCGGCGACGAATTCGTCATACTGTTCGAAAATATTACCGGTCAGAAAATGGTTGAAAAGCTGCTTAGCCCTCTTGTCGATACAATATGCAGCCCTTACCATATTGATGAGAACGATATCGAAATTGACGTAAGCGCCGGAATAAGCGTTTATCCCGACCATGGCACTGACGCTAAAACGCTGTTGCATCATGCTGATACAGCAATGTATGAAGCAAAGGAAGCAAAGGGAAATGCGCTTAAATCTTTGTAAGTTGGGCATGCTTTGTGTTGCCCAAGATTCTGGTGACAAACCTGAAATCCGTCTCCATATTAAATCGGGCATAAAAAGCATGCCCAACCACAGCCTGAGTTGTTCACTGTAGGGTACGCACCGCGTACCTTTTGAGGTTCTAGTGGCGGAACGGTCTGAAATGGTACGCGGTGCGTACCCTACAGTGCTTGAAACGTTTATATGCTATTGGAATAAGGTTTCTGTTTTTCAGGCGGAGCGGCTTTTTCCATCTCACGGCGAAATTCATCCAGTTGCCGTATTAACTCCTGGCTGAAGGACCTGATTTGTTTCTCAAACAACGGAATTTGCTGCTTCAATTCCTTGTTGAAGGTTTCACCCAACGCTCGCAAGCTTCTAAAAATGTCTCCTAACGGCAGGATTGAAAGATTATTGAGCGTTTGCTGGTAATCGACTTTCCATTGATCGTTTTCTTTCAATAACACCGTATCAAAAGACAAATCATCATTGCTTTCCGAGTCTTTTAGCCTCATGCGCGTCGCTACCGTTGCATTAAAGCCGTTGATTAAAGCCGTCCCGGTTTTTACCGTCGCATCTCCCAGGACCGGCTGTGAATTAACAAGATATTGGGTCTCCCGGGTAGCGTATTTTCTGGCAGAGTCAATATCGCCATCGGCCATCTCTTCCCAAAATACCTCGGCAACCTGTTCGGGGGTTGATACGGTCTGGCAGCCGCTGAGCAAGAGCAACAGGCTTAGAAGCCCCACCAATTCAGCTAAATTTTTCAATAAAACTTTAGTTGTTGCCATCGAAACCTCCGGGAATTTAAGCCAGTTCGGGAAAAAGTTATTTGGATTATACGGCAGCCAGAACATCGGCTTCCATACAGAAAGTTTTATACACCAAGAATGGCGCAGGCCCATCGATTCCTGGAAATATATTTCACTCTTGACACAAAGCACAGAAATCTCCGTGTTTTCCTGCATGCTTCGTGATAGATTTGATTGTCAGTACAGTTTGCACATGGCTCATCTGCTGCTTAACAGCGTTCAGCTTTAAAAGCCGCTGATGCGTATGAGTTTATAATTCAGCCTGCATAGGCTGAACGCGGTCACCGTTGCGGTTTTTAATTAATCGATTAGCAATAGTATTGGGTTAGCGACAGTGAACCCAACCGGGGAGATATCTTATGGTCGACAGAAGGCACTTTATCAAGAACATCGCAGGCGGCTTGGCGGCTCTCGGCGGACTATCGCTATTGCAACGATCGGATTTGGCGGCAGCAACAGGCACGGGGGAATCATTGGTCATGGATACCCTGCCCGGCAAAGAGGCGCTGATCAAAAAAACCTTCCGCCCTCCCAATTACGAAACGCCGGTCAGTGTTTTCGAAGCGCCTTTTACGCCCAACAAGCTGTTCTTTGTGCGTTACCATAACGCCGTCATTCCCGAGGCAAAGATCAGCGAATGGCGGTTGAGCATAGGCGGCGATGCCGTTCATACACCATTCGAACTCACGCTTGAACAATTGCGCAAGGATTTTGAACAAATCGAAATCGCCGCCCTGTGCCTGTGCTCCGGCAACCGCCGAGGCTTGTTTGAACCGCCTGCGCCCGGATTACAGTGGGGGTCCGGCGCAATGGGCAATGCGCTCTGGCGTGGCGTCCGCCTGAAAGACGTACTTGCGAAAGCCGAAATCGACCCGTCCGCGCTGGAAGTGAGCCTGGCCGGGGCCGATTCCGGGGTACTGCCAACCACGCCGAACTTTGTTAAAAGCCTGCCGCTAACCAAAGCGCTGGATGAAAACACCCTGATCGCCTTTGAGATGAACGGCGAACCGCTGCCGCACTGGAACGGCTACCCTGCCCGGCTGATCGTTCCCGGCTGGACAGCCACCTATTGGCTTAAACACCTGACCGCGATCAACGTCATATCCAAGCCCTTTGACGGCTTCTGGATGAAGACCGCTTACCGCATTCCCAAGGATCGCTTTCCCAGCGGGCAATTTGGCTCCCAGGAAACCGAAACCCATATGCCGATCACTGAAATAATCGTCAATTCATTGATCACTAACTTGGCAGACGGGCAGACCTTGCCACACACCCAGTCGATCGAAATCAAAGGCGTAGCCTGGGACGGCGGCGATGGCATCGCACGGGTCGAAGTGTCCACCGATGGCGGCAACAATTGGCAACAGGCCAAATTGAAGCAAGATTACGGACGCTTTTCCTGGCGCCAATGGCAATTTGTCTTTATGCCTCAACATCCCGGACAATACCGAATCATGGCGCGAGCCACCAGCCATTCCGGCGCGACCCAACCGCTGGAGCCGATCCCGAATCCTTCCGGCTACCAGCACAACGCCGTGCAGAAAATTACCGTTAACGTGGCTTAAGGAGAACAGGATGCGGATATTAATTTTGTTGTTATCGTTTTTCGCCGCCACGGCTACAGCCGGGGAAAACCAGATATTCCTGAAAGACAGGCCGGGCAAAACCCAAGTCGCAACGCAATGTTCAATCTGCCACAGCCTGGACTATATCACCCAACACGCCGCGATCCTGGACCGGGTCGGCTGGGAAAAAACCGTCGGCAAGATGATCAATAGTATGGGCGCGCCGATCAATGGTGCCGACAAACAGATCATCATTGATTATCTGGCGCAGAATTATGGGAAATAACAAACATTAACCACATCGATAAGGTCAGCCCAAATTACGGACCTATCAGCATTAGAGCGGTTCTTGTGAAACAGATACTTAATAACTGATGTTACGCACAGGATGTACTTCTCCCGTTTGCCGCGCCGAGCACCGGAGCTTTTGCCGAGAATGGCCCGTAAGGGGTGCGGCAGGGAGGCCGCACGTTGGCAGAGGGGCAGGAGCCCCTTTCTGCCGACCCTCGGAAAAAGCGAGGAGCGCAGGAAGCAAGCGGCAACCGGGCCGCCTTTCTTTTGGATACTTTTCTTTGGCGGAGCAAAGAAAAGTATCTCGCCCTCGGGTGCGAGAACCCGATTCAAATAAAATATCGCGTTAGCGACGCCTTAAATTTAAATTCGACTGAATTCGTAACATCAGTTAATAACAACACGTAAGGCGCAATCCTTCTCTATCAGGCTTTGCGTTAACTACAAAGAGACTTTCTTCATTGATAAATATTATCTCGCCCTGTGTAAGGAACTGCTGCCTAAATGAGGAAAATGTCTGCCTTGGTTGTTTTCGCAGCATTGATGAAATTATTCAGTGGAGTGAGGCAACAGAACAGCAAAAGCAGGGAATACTACATTTGGCAAATGCACGAAAAATTGATCATCGACTTAAATACGGATCTAACATAGATTTTTAGTGATGACAGCGAAGATCAACTCCTAAGCTGTTCTGCAAGGTGTAATCGGCATTAGCCGTATTGCACCGCATGTTTGACTTCGAAAATGAAGCAATACGCTATCGCTATTGAGCCTTACGAACTGACCGGCGGAGAGGAAACGCCGCAAGATTTCATGGTGTAATCGCAGCCCCCACATCCCTGTGGAGAATGCAGAGAAGCTCAACAGCGGCCCCTCTATTTATTGCTGTGTTCATGGACAAGGAGCAAACTCGCACGAAGGCGGTACACGGCCTACGAACGAACCGTTCGGACACTGAAATGCATCTTGAGTACAAAAGACCGTTTCGTTATTGCACCCTTCGACTGGAGTCACCGAATAGGCCGTGGTCTGCGGATTGGGACGAATAGCATTCAGTTGGTTAATAACAGCGTTAAGGTTTTCCACCTGCCCAGCGGGAGCTGCTTCCGCACAGGCTGAGAACCCTCCTTCAACCCCGCGGCCCAATACTATGAATTTCTCTATCACACCACTGGCGACCGCATGACCAATAACCTGCCGCACTGTATCGAAAGCAGCAATATCCACCGCCGGGCCTATGCCAGAAATGCTGACCTCAAACGCAGGGCCTGCCGTAACCGTGGGATTTGTCGGAGTTGTAGAAGTCTCCATAAACGTAGAACCTGTCGTAGTAGTGGTAGAACCGGTTGTAGTCACTGGAGTTGTCGAAGCAAATGGCGTTGCCGTAGTCACCGGGCTTATGGTTGCAGCCGGACTTGCCGAAAACAAATTGCTCGTCGGGTTTGGTGTAGTCCCGGATGTTGTCGTAATCGCAGGGTTTGTTGTAGCCACGGGAGCTGTCGTAGTGGAAGGTGCCGCAAACATAGGGTCTTCCGCAAAGGCGGACGTGGTTATGAGTAGCGCCGATAACAATACAAAAGAATAATCTGATTTTTTCATGGGGTCCTCCGAAATAAATTGCTTAAGACAAAGGAAAAAGACCCGCCTGACGTAAAGCAGGCATCATTGGAATGGATATTAAATCTCGAACCGAAGCATAACGCGGCCTCGGAAGTCCGTAAAACCCGATGCTATGGCATCTAAAAATCAATAGCAACCTTTTTGGCAAGTTAAAACTTGAAGCTGATTTTCTAGCAAAACCATGGCATTAGCCCGAAACGGTTAGCGTTGGCAGCATTCACGAACGGCAACACTTAGGAGAGCGCGGGACGTATCCGTACAAAAAATCGGCGCGCGTCGTTCAGTTAATACGATAAAGAAGAAGGAGCCGACGGGAACATAAGCCCGCCTAAAGTGGGACATAAACGCAGCGCCAAAATGTAAATCAAAAAATGTAGGGTACGCACCGCGTACCACAGAATAGACAGGAGTGATTCTAGCACGGCACCTCAGATAGTTGAGAACATGATATGATACGTTAGACATTAAGGTACGCGCTACGTACCCTACCGGGCTTGCTTCTGCTGGGTTTCGCAATGCTCAACCCAGCCTATGGCCCATAGTTGTAATAAATTCACAAATTTTGATTAATAGCAGTACTGTAAAATTAAGGTGATTCTAATGTCCGAAGCTTTTCGAAAGAAGGTAATCAGTACACTCGTCGATGAAATCGCCCTCCTCACTGGCGGAAGGTTCGAGCAATTTGGCTACAAAATGATGGGGGTCATTTACCCTGCGCAGTGGGTTGAGCGTGGTACGACGATCGAAGGCGCTCCGCGGGGCTACACGGTTGACACCTCGGCGGATGGTTCTTCTCTAGTCGCAGAAATGAGTTCTGAAAGCGACTATTTCCATGGCAAAATGACAAAGCCGCAACGTGATTTGCAGCACGCGGTTAGCTTACACCCCGATGTGAAACGTATTTGGTTGTTGGCGTCGCAAGAAGCAGCCGCAGGCGAAACGACAAAGCGTGCTAATTTGGAGACTCAATTCAAAAAAGGGCGCAAGCCACTAGAAGATGTCAATATTTTAGATGCCAGAAAAATTGCTGAGCATATCTTTGATAACTTAGAAAGTGAGCACTTTATCAGCATCATAGCAGATTACCTACCAAGTATTGGCCGGTTGGCAGACGAAAATGCGTTCAGTCACCGAGTACCGAAGTATTCGGGTTACTTGTCACGTCCGAGTATAGAAGACACTGTAATTAATCGACTCGACAATACCTCATGCATTGTCATTAATGGAATTAGCGGAATAGGCAAAAGCGCTCTTGTTGCGCAAGTTGCAGAAAGACTTCGTCAAGATTTCGATGTTATTATTTGGTACGACGCTTGTGAATTAAAAAACGTAACAGAACTCTCCGATGTTGACGTCCGTCGAAGTGGTGCACGGCATAATATTACCAGTCTACTTCGTCGTCAAAAGTGCCTCCTTATTCTCGATGATACAGAACTTTCTTTGAGACAAGTTGCTGAATTGGATTTAGGAGAATCCAAGGTAATTCTAACCTCTCAGATTCGCTCTGATCCCCAATCTATCATATTAGAAGATTTAGATTTTGACTCGGCTCGTACTCTATTAGAAGAAGGCGTGTCTAATCCGTGCTCGGATCAAGTTTTCCAACGCGTGTTCTCTAACATCGGAGGCTATCCACTTCTTCTGGGAGCGCTGAACAGATTGGCTCAAGAAGAAGGGTGGGAAGCTGTTAATGACTGCTGTGAGGATGCGATAATTTCTGTTGAAGATGAGCGCCACAAAAAAGTCTGCCAGCGGATTCTTATTCGTCATCAGGCTGCTTTGACTGGAGAATTGGAGTTCGTCAAATGGTCTGGTGGGTCTCGCTTTGTCTCCGATCTAGCTGAAGTTTGTGTCTCATCCAGAGCCGTAAAAAATCTCCAAAAGCGAGCATTCCTTGCCGCGACTATTTCCGGTAACATTCGAGTTCATGATGTGGTCTACCAGTCCATCTGCGGTGTAATTAATACATCTGCACAAAATGACACCGAGTTCAGTAGAAAACTAGAAAATTATATTGGTGAGAAATGTGAAGAAGAGAAACCTGCATTCCGACGAATTGTAAGGTTTCACGCACCACTGCTAAAACGACTACTGAGTTCGAAGCCTTGCCCATCATTCGTTTATGCTGTTGCTCTTGCCAGAACTGGCGGAACACCGCTTGACTTACTCGGGGACCCGGTTGCTACAGCTAAAAAGATTGCTTCCTACGTTAATTGGAGTGGACTGGAAATTGAAATCCGAGCAGTCATTGAATCCGTGGAGGCTCTCTATACGCTCACATCGGCTGCTCAAGGAGCGGACGCCGCCAAAATAGACTTGCAGAATAACATCGTCACTCTGGAACTTCTTCGTGATAGCCCAGCAGCGAAAGGTGAAATTCTGAGAGATATTAAACATCATTTCGCCAAAATGCTTGTTCGTCTCGAAAGGGTTCAGGATGCGGAGATTGAATTTCAATCCATTCTAATAGATCATCCAAACTTCGCTGCTGGACGGCTTCAGCTAGGTAGAATATTAGACAGGACGAGGCGAAAACAAGATGCTCTCGACGAGTGCAAGAAAATCATCGCTCAGTATAAAGATACTCAGGCACGAGTTGATCCGGTTCTGCTCGAAGCCCTACGGTTACTGGCCTCGCTAGGAACCTCAGACGATCTGGCACCATACCAAGCCCTGATCATGTCCAGCCTCGCAGAGGCACGCGAATACGACACTGCTTTAGCTCTGCGTCTCGTTGCCTCTGTAGCCCAAAAGACGTGGTACACGATGCCGCAGATCGTATCTCGCATGTTCAAAGCGATCGAATGGAGAGATGCAGCTCCCTCCTCAGACTCAGAACGTTTTGACTGGGCGCAGGCGCATAAAGCGGCAGCCAAGGTGACTGATGTTAGTGACCCGCAGCGACATGACTTTCTAGTAGCCGCAGACGAAGCGTATAGGAGCATAGTAAACCCAAATAGTTACTATATGATGCAACATACCGAGGCTCTCGTCCTGCTTAAGAAATTCGTAGAAGCGAATGATCTTCTTGATCTAATCACTGAAAGCGAACATAACGAATTCTGGTGGCAGAGAAAGGCGCAGGCTTTACTGGGCTTGAATAGTATTGATGCTGCACTGGAGGCAATCAATCATGGCCTTCAAAAATTGAGAGACAAAAAATACAAGCCGGCATTTCTTCATGATCGCTACCTGATAAGGAAATCGCTGCAAGAAACTGAAGCAATAGAGGATTTGAAAGCTGCAATCGACGCATTGCCAAAAAATGATAAATACAGACAGGAACTTGAATTAGAGTTGGCTGAACTGTCTTAATTGGAATAATTTAGATCAGCTGAGATCGGGTTGGCGATAGCGTAACCCCACATTTACGTGTTATGTGTTTTTCAGGATTATCAGTGCCATTCAATACGCGCTCACTCTGCCTTGGAAATCCCCAACTTCAACATCCTCGACCGCAACGTATTCGGATTCATACCCAATATCGCAGCCGCCCCTTTGGCGCCGGAAACCTGCCAGCCGGTGGCTTCGAGGGTGCGCGTTATGTGTTCGCGCTCGACGGCTTCCAAGGTCGGCAATTTGCTGGTAGCGGCTTCGGACTGGGCGCGGGCGGGCTGCAACGGCGCTATTTCCAGCAGTGAGCCTTGAGACAGAATCACCGCCCGCTCGATGACGTTCTGCAATTCGCGGACGTTGCCGGGCCAGACGTATTGGCGTAAATACTCCAATCCAGTGGGATCGATATCATCGAAGCGCTTGCCGAATTTTTTGGAGTATTTGGTCAGAAAAAACCGCGCCAGCAGCGGAATATCGGTCGTCCGCTGCCGCAATGCCGGTATCTCGACAGGAAACACGTTCAGGCGGTAATACAGGTCGGATCGAAACCGCCCTGCCCTGACCTCATCGGCCAGATTGCGGTTGGTGGCGGCGATGACGCGCACGTCGGCCCGGACGGTTTCGCTGCCGCCGACCCGCTCGAATTCCTGCTCCTGCAACACCCGCAACAGCTTGGCCTGCGCCGACAGGGATAGTTCGCCGAGTTCGTCCAGGAACAGGCTGCCACTGTCGGCCAGCTCGAAACGGCCTTTGCGTTGCTGGGTTGCGCCGGTGAACGCGCCTTTTTCATGACCGAACAATTCGCTCTCGATCAGCTCGGCGGGCAGCGCCGCGCAATTGACTTTGACCATGATGGCTGCGCTGCGGTCGCTGAATTCATGGATCGCTCGCGCCAGCAATTCCTTGCCGGTGCCGGTTTCGCCGAGCAGCAGCACCGGCGTATCGGTGCGCGCGACCATTCGCACTTGCTCCATGACTGTTCGCATCAGCTTGGAGCCGCTAACGAAATCGTCCGGATTGTGGTCGTCGTTCAGCACTTCCTGCAGGTAGCCTTTTTCCTGTTGCAACCGATCCAGCTTCTGTTCGGCGAGGCATCGGTCGTTCACATCCCTGAGGATGATGGTGAAGAGTTTTTGGCCGTGCGCCTCCAGTAGCGAAAAAGTGGCTTCGATCGGGAACTCTTCGCCATCGGCGCGGCGCGCACTGAGGCCTTCCGGCGCCCAAGCCTGAGCTTTGGCTGCGGAGCTGTCGAAATCGATGAATTGCTCGAACAGTTTGCTGCAATGCGGCGCAATAAAGCGTTCGATCGACTGGCCGATAGCAAAGTCGGCGGCGCAACGGAAGATTCTGGCCGCCGCCGCATTGAACAATGTGATCTGGTGTTGCTGGTCGACGGTAACAATGGCGTCCATCGCCGAACCTAAGATCGAGGAAATGCGCTGTTCGCTTTCGGTCAGCGCCTGCATCATCAGCCGTTGCTCGGTACGGTCGCGCTGGGTTTCGACGATTGCCACCACTTCGCCGTGCTCATCAGTGATGGCACCCGCATCGATGACCAGATAAAGCCTGCGGCCGTCCGGCATCGGGCACCAGTTTTCGGTATGGTATATATCGCTGTAAGACGTGAAATCGCTGGCATGCTCATAAAGGCTGGACACTTCGCCCAAGGTACTGTCGAGCAGCAAGTCGGCCAGACACGGGCGTTTTTGGGTGTAAAAGCCGCGCCAATGCTGATCGGTACCGATCATCTCCTCGGCTTTCAGGCCGGTCAATTGCTCGCAGGCTTTGTTCCAGATCACCACCTGATGTTTGGCGTTCAACACGAACGCCGACACCGGCATGTTCTGCAATAAATGCTCGGCGGACAGGTTTTGAATTAATGGGTTTGTTTTCATATTGAGTTAAAAGATAAGACTTGTTGTGCCTGACAGGCTCGAACGGTATGCATCTTAGAGTTTACCAAGCAAGGCCGGAAATAAGATCATCTTACTTGTGCCCTATGGGTATTCCGGGCTACGGAGCTCGATTAAGACCTTCCAGGTTTTAAAAACCTGGAAGGTCTTTGGTACGGCACTTACCCAAGCAGTTCTCATTATTTTCAAATAAGGTGAGTAGAGACCTTTTATCATTAAACGGTTCGTAAAAGTCGCCTTGTCAGCAACGCCGTCAAGTCCCGCCGCGTGTGTGCAATCAGATGAATGTAGACGCTGTCTTGGCGCACTTCATAGATGATGCGGTTCATTCCCGGTATAACCTGCCTATATTGGCTGAGATTTATTTTCTCGAACTCTTCAGGAATAGAACCGGCATAAGGAAAATCCTTCAAGTTACGGATTGTATCTTTTATCCGGTCGAAGGTTGTTTGCCAGATTTCCTGGGAGAAATTCTTGACGATGTAGCCTCTAAGCTCTTTCAGGTCATGCTCGGCCGATTCCAGGATGATAATTTTAAAACTCATGGATGATCGAGTTCATCCAGTTCGGCAAACACTGTCTCTGCATCGAGAAATTTGCCTTGCTCAATTTCTCGATTCCCGAGCGCCAGGATTTTCAACAGAGCCAGCGTTTCTTCCTGTTCTTCGTAGCTTTTCACATCCATGACAACCAGTTTCGCTTCGCCGTTTTGAGTGATCAGCAAGGGCTCACGGCTTTCCGAAAGGTTTTTGACAATCTCGGCCGTGTGGCTCTTGAGGTAGCTGATCGGTTTGATTTGGGATGAAAATTTCATGGTATGGCCATAGTTTTTGCTGCAATCGATAGGACTGATTTTAGTTTTTATTTAGTCCTGCGTCTAAGGTTTTTTATTGTCCAACGGCTATGTGTAAGTTCTATTAAAAGTTGATAGTCGCCAAGCATATGGAGACGACTATTTACAGTTCCCTGGCTCCAGCATTGCGGGACGCTGGAGCGTCTACCTCGGTATTTTTAATATAGGTGAGTCTGTGAAAGTATACTGGTTAAAAGACTAACCACAGAGGTCACGGACGACTGCACGGGCAGGAAATGATCCAGTCATTTCTCTGCATTCCCCTCATCTCTGTGGGTTATGCAGGAGGTAGGCAGAAAACCGCTCCTGCGTAAGCTGCATTGACCTCCAAGGAGGGAGGAAATGCCGCAAGATTGCCTGGAGCAATCGCGGCCGCCACATCCCTGTGGTTTAGCACCAACAGTAGGCGCTTTAGGCGATGCAGGAGCAATTGCCGACGACTGCACGGATGCAGGAGGTAGAGCAACGCAGGAGCAATTGCCGAGAACACAGAGTTTTAATATTGATTTTCTCCGTGTCCTTCGTGTTCTCTATGGTGAAAAATCCTTTCAACCTGATTTTGAAAATACCCTGATAGTCTCTGGAGCGTGGAAACGATAGATATGGCTGGATAAACCTCAACAATCTGTATTGATTATGATAACGGGATGACTAACCCGGCATTAAATCGGTAAAATAGCGGTTTTTTATTGACCAGCTTATTAAAACATAATGCGTACTACTCAATTCCCGCTCAATACCGTAAAAGAAACGCCGGCTGATGCCGAAATCGCCAGCCATCAACTGATGATCCGCGCAGGCCTGATCCGCAAACTGGCCGCGGGGCTTTATACCTGGTTGCCCTTGGGACTGCGAGTCATGCGCAAGGTCGAAAAAATCACCCGCGAGGAAATGGAAAAAACCGGTGCGCTGGAAGTGCTGATGCCCGGCCTGCAACCGGCCGAACTGTGGCAGGAAACCGGCCGCTGGGAACAATACGGCCCGGAACTGGCGCGGTTAAAGGACCGTCACGAACGCGATTTTTGCCTGGGGCCGACTCACGAAGAAATCATTACCGATCTGGCGCGCAACGAAATCAAAAGCTACAAGCAGCTGCCGATCACTTATTACCAAATCCAATCCAAATTCCGCGACGAAATCCGTCCCCGTTTCGGCGTGATGCGTTCACGCGAATTCATCATGAAAGACGCCTATTCTTTTCACTTGGATCAGGAATCATTGCAAGAAACTTACGATGCGATGCATCAGGCCTATACCAACATCTTCAATCACTTAGGTCTAAAGTTTCGCGCGGTAGTTGCCGATTCCGGTTCAATAGGCGGTGCGATATCGCATGAATTTCACGTATTGGCTGATTCCGGCGAAGACGCGATAGCGTTCTCAACCGGCAGCGAATATGCCGCTAACGTTGAAAAAGCCGAAGCGCTTGTGCCTGCGGGTTCTCGCGGTGCGGCAAGCCAAGCTTTGACGCTGGTCGATACGCCTGACCAGCACAGCATTGAAGAAGTCTGCAACTTTTTAAACATCCCCAGCACACAGTGCCTGAAAACCTTGATCGTTAAAGGCGAAGAAGACACGCTGGTGGCGCTGCTGTTAAGAGGCGACCACAACCTTAACGAAATCAAAGCTATCAAAATTGACGGCATTGCCTCGCCGCTTGAATTCGCCAGCGATGAGCAAGTGGCCAGCGCCTGCAACTGCAAACCCGGCTCTATCGGCCCGATAGGCTTGAACATCAAGATCATTGCCGACCGCAGTGTGACCTTAATGTCGGACTTTGTTTGCGGCGCGAATCAGGATGGCAAGCATTACAAAGGCGTCAACTGGGAACGCGATTTGCCTGTTCCAGAACACGTTGCCGACCTGCGCATGGTGGTTGAAGGCGACCCCAGCCCGGACGGCAAGGGCCAAATCACGCTGGCTCGGGGTATTGAAGTCGGGCATATTTTCCAGCTCGGCACCAAGTACAGCGAAGCCATGAAAGCCGGTATCAGCAATGAAGAAGGCAAAAACCAGATCATGACCATGGGCTGTTACGGTATCGGCGTTTCCCGCGTGGTCGCCGCGGCGATCGAACAGAATCATGACGCTAAAGGCATTATCTGGCCAGCTAATCTTGCGCCGTTCCAGGTCGCGCTGTGCCCGATGAACATGCATAAATCCGAGCGCCTTAAAGAAGCTTCCGAGAAGCTATACAAGGATTTGCTGGCAGCGGGAATCGATGTGCTGTTCGATGACAGAAAGGTTCGCGCCGGTTTTATGTTTTCTGATATGGAATTGATCGGCATTCCGCATTGCATCGTGGTCGGCGACCGAGGACTGGATTCCGGTACGATTGAATACAAGGGCAGAACGGCTGAAGCAAACGAGGAAATCCCGTTTGCGGAGGTTATTGATTTTCTGAAGGCTAAGTTGGCTTAAAAACGGCTAATTACTCACCACGAAGGACACGAAGATAAAACGTCGTGCTTCTTCGTGGCTTATTAACCTTTATTGCTGCTGAATCAAATTCAGCGTCCTTTCCGGCAGCTTGTCCGTAGTCTCGCCTTCCAGATGCAAGCGCGCATCTTCATGCACGGTGGTCATAAACCGGATCAGCTGCATCTCGTGCTGCATCTTCTGTTCAAAGTCTTCCGCTTCCCACATTTTATTCAGCAAATATTTCGCATGATGATGAATGGTAAAGGCGACTGCCTCGGGCAGATGAGTGTAACTGGACTGGATTGAAGCTTTAAGCTGGTCCAGCGACGCCAGATACTGTTTATAGTCTTTAACATCCTGCTTGCACTTGGTTTTAAACATCGATAATTCAGCATCGTGTTTAGTCTTCAACAGATTGATGTCATGCTCCAGATGCACGCTTCTCTTTTTTAATTCGATTTCCAGGGCTTTTTCGGCCAACACGCGGGCATGCTTGAGCTTTGCCTGAGCATCCTGATTAGCCTGCTGCCATTTCAGGTTTTCATCCTTGACCGAATGGAACAGGTTAACAATATTAAAAACCCAGCTTTTTAAAGTGGTCATACGCTAAACAATAGTGGAGATTTTTTGCTGCAATTTCAGTAGCGACTCAATGTCCTGCTGGTTTCGAAAACGGGCATTTTCCTGTTGCAGTTGCAGGTAAGTTGTTTCCGGCAATTTATCCTTAATCGACAGCAGGTCTTTATCGATGGATTTGGACAATGACTGAATGTGTTTGCGGTTATTCAGCTTTAGCAGGCGTTTTCTGTTCAGTTCACTAAAATACTTGATTTGCATTGCTTTAAAATAAAACAAGCGCCTAACTTGGTCCTGTCTGGCCTGAGCAAACCACAACCGCCGCTGCACCCGCTGTTTAGCCGAAAAATAATCCAACGCAGCGCAGACGATTATTTTAAAAACGCCCCATACCCCTGCGATTATCAGCAATGCAAAAGCGCTTATCAGCATTGCCGAGCCAATCAGGGTTACTGCGTCCGGCAAGCCCGGCACGGCTAACCATAACAGCAGCTCCACCAATAAAAACACCGGCAATGAAGCCAAAATCAACAACAGGGAGATTCTAATAATCAAAATGAAAACCCAAAAGCCAAAAAGCTGCCTTGGCAGGCGTACCAAGTATTGTACGCAACTTTCTGCCAAAGGTTTAATCGGGAGTCAACTGTGCATCAAAGTACTGAGATTAAATTGGCCCGATAAACTATGCCCGTCAGTCGATAATTACTATTCGCTATCGGGACCTGCCGACAGCCTGAGTCGATATCAATCAAACTGATATTTCAGAAGCCAAAGGTATTTAATAATTATCGACTATAGAGTCCCTTATAAATTAATACTAAAACCGCGCCCCAATTATTCTGTTATATTTTTAATGCTAAAATTAAACAGTAAAATCGATATAGTCGTTTTACCTAACCTGAAATTTCTACACATTAAACTCATACAAAATAATGAATAGATTAAAAGATAAAATCCGCGACATACCTGACTTTCCAAAGCCCGGCATTATCTTCAAGGATATTACGCCCCTGGTAAAAGACCCTGCCGCGTTGAGGCTCGCCGTCCATCTATTGATACAACCTTTTTTAGGCAGAAATATTACCGTAGTTGCCGGCATGGAGGCACGCGGCTTTATCTTCGGCTCTTTGGTCGCATGGGAATTAGGGCTTCCGTTTGTTCCGTTGAGGAAACCGGGAAAACTACCGTATGACGTGCAAAGCGTATCGTATGACCTTGAATATGGCTCAGCCACACTGGAAGCGCATATCGACGCGGTTGATGCGAACGATCGTGTGTTATTGATTGACGATCTGTTGGCTACCGGCGGAACTGCAAAAGCAAGCTGCGAATTAATTGAACAACTGGGCGCAAAAGTAGAGGCGTGCGCGTTTGTGGTGGAACTGGATTTTCTGGAAGGAAGGGAAAAGCTGGGAGATTACGAAATCCATTCTCTGTTGCATTATTAGAGCTACATCCTTGTAGCTCACATTAAAAAATACTATCTTCTGTATTTTTTCGATTTTGTTAATTCATCCACTTTAGCACCGGCATCTTCAAACGATTTGGCGGTGCTATCAAATGATTGAGCGACACTGCTAAACGAATACGAAACTTGTTCGATCTTTTTTGTATCTGCGTCCAGGCGTAGAGCAAAACCCGGCTTATTGCTGGCGTCGGCATCAGCGGACGCGCCTTGTCCGGCAGTATCTTTATCGCCGTCAAGCGGATCATCGTCAAGAGCATCTATATCCGTTGAAGCTTCGGATTTTCCGTCGGTAGCCAGGTTATTACGCCACTGCAAAAAAGATTCGCGAGTGAAGACATAAGGATCTAACGCGGCTTCATCGATAAATTTTAATGCGCCTTCTGCACTGGCCCGTGCATTCAGCATAGCGACCAGCTGCACGGGCATGCCCACATAAGTGATCGGGTTTGCAGCCGTATCAAATACCGCTCCCGGAATACCACGCGCAGTTGACGGTCCCAGAAAAGGTAAAACCAGATAAGAACCTTGAGGCACTCCCCACACTGCCAGGGTCTGGTCAAAATCTTCCTCATTTTGTTCCAACCCGACATGCTTAGCCACATCAAACAGACCGCCCACACCCACAGTGGTATTGATAGCAAGACGTCCGGTATCTTCAGCACTTTGCGCAAACTTGGCCTGCAAAACATCATTGATAACTACATTGACATTTTTCAGGTTATTAAAGAAATTGAAGACCCCCGTTTGCATAAACTGCGGAGTTATCCACTTATAAGCATTCGAGATAGGCTCAGCGACATAATTATCAACGCCATCGTTAAAAATAAATATTTTCCTGTTGAAGTTCTCATATGGATCAATCTTGTTCTCTACAGTTGGCTGTTCCACGACTTCTGTTGTTGCACAGCCGCCCAGAGTGATGGCGGCTCCGATCAGCATACCTGAAAATATTTGTTGCATTTTAACGCTGCGTTTGCCGTTGTGTGGTCTGTTCATCATTGGCATAAACCTATTGTTTCGAGTAATTGTCAATTTTCTCATTGATCTTGTTAATTAAGGTGTCAAAGCCTTCGCGTTGCAAAATGGTGGTGTATTCCGATCTTTTCAATGCCAGGTCGCTTACGCCATTGGCAATAATATTAATAATGCGCCAGCTATTGCCTTTTTCCTTCAGCATGTAATCGAATTTAACGGGCTTATCGCCAGGAATAACAAGGTGGGAATGGACAACAACGCCGCCTCTTGTCGTTTCCTCTTCTGAATCGAATACAAATGATTCTCCCGAATAATCTTTAAAGTTATGCGCATAAGAGGCAATGCTCAAACGACTGAATACATCAACCAGCTTTTGTTGCTGTTCTTCGGATAATTTCTCCCACTCCTTACCGACCACAATGCGGGCTATTTTTGTCAGCTCGTGGCTATTGGAAACAGGATCTTTTAACCTTTCATATCTTCCTGCATAGCCTAATTTCTTGCCTTCTTTCATGACAGCAATAAGATCGGCTTGAAATTTTTCTACAACCTGTCTTGCAGTTGCCGCTCCTTCATCCGCAGCAAAAGCGCTTACTGCCCCGAACAAAAGGAACATAAAAACTACAGCTAACTTCATATTTTTTAAAATCATAATCAAAACCTCGAAAAAACCAATACGTATTTCATAAGCATCTTTAAACGCTACAAAGCTGCCACAACCGCATAATCAGCAAGTTATTGGGAAACATACCCTGCTTATAGCCACATCCCTGTGGATAATAGAGCAGCATAAAGAGGCCTCTAGCATGTCGAGCATTTTAATCGACAATCTCCACTCTTACAGGAATTCCTGCAATGGTTGAAGACACGTCTTCTTTTACATACTCAGGCGTAGCTTCAGGTACCATGGCACCCTCGGTTTTTGGGCCTCTGATTGATGTCAACAATGCTTTCAAAGGATGATTTAACATATCTTCAACAGCGGTTGCTTCATAACCGCAATGCGCCATGCAGCTTGCGCATTTAGGATTATTAACAGTGCCGTATTTTTCCCAGGGCGTAGTATCCAAAAGCTCTTGAAAAGTTGAAACATAGCCTTCATCAGCCAGCAAGTAACAAGGTTTTTGCCAACCGAATACGTTGCGGGTCGGATTGCCCCATGGCGTGCAATTATAATTTTGGTTGCCGGCCAGAAAATCAAGGTACAGCGAAGAATGATTTAATTTCCAGTTGCGTTTTTTGCCAATCTTAAAAATGCCTCTGAACAAATCCTTAACATCACTGCCTTTGATAAACACGTCTTGCTGAGGCGCATGCTCATAGCTAAAGCCTGGAGCAATGGTTACGCCTTCAACGCCAAGCTCCATTGCATAATCAAGAAAATCAGCCACTTCCTGGGCATTTTCACCTTGAAATAGCGTGCAGTTTACAGTAACCCTAAAGCCTTTTCCCAACGCCAATTTTATGGCCTCAACGGCTCGATCAAAAACACCTTCTTGGCAAACGGACGTATCGTGTCTTTCCTTCATACCATCCAAATGAATTGAAAATGTCAGGTAAGGCGATGGCGTATAATCGTCAATCCTCTTTTTCAACAAAAGCGCGTTAGTGCACAGATAAACGAATTTCTTCCGTGCAATGATACCTTCAACGATTTGAGGCATTTCTTTATGGATAAGCGGTTCGCCTCCTGGAATGGACACCATCGGTGCATCGCATTCGTCTACGGCCTGCATGCATTCTTCAAATGAAAGACGCTTGTCGAGAATATCATCGGAGTAATCGATCTTACCGCAGCCTGCACAGGCCAAATTGCAACGAAACAAAGGCTCAAGCATGAGTACCAAAGGATATTTCTTAGTCCCTTTCAACTTCTGCTTAATCAAATAACTACCTACGGTCAACTGCTGACGTAAAGGAACTCCCACAAGCACACCCTCCAAGAACTTTAATAAACTAAATGACGCTCATAAAAATGACCGTCCTGAAAACCGCATACACTACGAAACGATAAAAACCGTACCAATAAAACAACAAACAATATCTACAAAAATATGACCCCACACTGCTTTATTAACGACAGGAATCGAGGAATATCTTTCAGCCTGTTATATAATACAAGCGCTTATCTATTGTTGATTAGAATACTATCTTTTAACAGACGACTCCAGTTTTATAGTGCGTATAGGTAAATAGCCGGTAAAAATTGCAACCTTAAGATACCTGTAAAAATACGACACAACCCTCGCTAAACACTTATTTTTAATAACAATAAATCCCCGTTAAAAACCATAAGATTCACATATTTGCAACAAAACAACATTGCTTTGCAAAATACCAACAAACAGTCTATCATTGCCATTTATTAACTTAAAATAACCGTGCAGAACAGCATCAAAAATACCATGAGTGAAATTCAAATATCCCTGGATACCCCAAAATCACTCAGCAAATTATCTGATGATCAATTTCAGGCTTTATTGCTTGAAGGCGTATCCAGAACATTTGCGCTGACCATCCCCCAACTGCCGGAAAAATTATACGGCGCAGTAGCCAACGCGTATTTGCTGTGCCGGATTGTCGATACTATTGAAGATGAAGTTTCTTTATCTCCAGCACAGAAAAAATATTTTTGCTCCGAATTTATTAATGTTGTAAAAACCGGCACCAATTCCGAGTCGTTTGCCGTAGATCTTGCACCGTTACTTTCAGATCAAACTATTCCCGCCGAGCACACTTTGATTCACGTGCTTCCGAGAGTCATTGAAATCACTCATAAATTCGACCCCGACCAAATCGAAGCATTGGCTTCCTGCGTGGAAACCATGGCCGAAGGCATGCCGATTTTCCAAGCGCTGGATTTGCACGGCGGCCTTGCAACCATGGCCGACATGGACCTTTACTGCTATTACGTTGCCGGATGCGTCGGCGAAATGCTGGCCAAGCTTTTTTGCCATTACTCGCCGGAAATCGCTGAGCACAAAGACGAACTGCTTACTCTGTCTGTTTCTTTTGGCCAGGGGCTGCAAATGACCAACATATTGAAAGACATCTGGGACGATGCTGGACGAGGCGTGTGCTGGTTACCGCAGGATATATTTACGGAAACAGGGTTCGATCTTAAAAACCTGACGCCGGAAACCAATGATGAAAACTTCAGAAAGGGCCTGGAACACTTGATCAGCATTGCTCATGGTCATTTGCATAACGCATTGAAATATACGCAACTGCTTCCCTCTCATGAAACCGGTATCCGCAACTTCTGCCTCTGGGCATTAGGCATGGCCGTTTTAACTTTAAAGAAAATTAAGCAAAATCTGGATTTCAACAATTCCAACCAGGTCAAAATCACTCGCAACAGTGTTAAAGCGACCATTCTTGCAACCCGATTAACCGGACGCAGCAACGCTATGCTTAGTTTACTTTTTAACCTAACAAGTAACGAACTCAAAACGCCCGACTGGACATACTCAACACCATCCTCAAAAGCCACGGCAAAACTTTAAGGACGTAACTTATGTTTAATGAAACCATTTCAGAAGACACTACCAGCACTACTTCGAGTTCATCGAATACCGTTAATAACCTTGCATTTGACCTGAATAAAGCCATTAATAAAGCGCAGGAAAAATTATTAAGCCTGCAAGACAAAGACGGCTATTGGGTATTCGAACTGGAAGCCGATTGCACGATTCCATCAGAGTACATCATGATGATGCACTACCTGGGTGAAATCGATGAGCCGCTACAAGCTAAAATTGCCAACTACTTGAGGTCTCGTCAATCCAAAGACGGCAGTTATCCGTTGTTTACCGGCGGCCCCGGCGACATCAGTTGCAGCGTTAAAGTCTATTACGCATTAAAGATGGCCGGCGATTCCATCGACGCGCCCCATATGGCCCAGTTAAGAAATTACATTCTCAATCAGGGCGGCGCAGCCAAAGCCAACGTATTTACCCGTATTGCATTAGCAACATTTGAGCAAGTGCCCTGGCGTGCCGTTCCTTACATCCCTGTCGAAATCATGCTGTTTCCCAGCTGGTTTCCGTTCCATTTGGATAAAGTATCGTACTGGTCCAGAACCGTTATGGTGCCGTTGTTTATTCTTTGCACGTTAAAAGCAACCGCAAAGAACCCTAACAAGGTCAACATCCTGGAGCTTTTCGTTACCCATCCTGACGAAGAAAAACATTATTTTCCTGAAAGAACCACCCTGAATAAAATCTTTCTGGGCCTGGATAAACTGGGGCTGTTAACGCGCCCGTTAATTCCGCAAAAAGCCCATGAATTGGCGATTGAAAAAGCCAAAAACTGGTTTATTGAGCGGCTGAACGGCGAAGACGGCCTGGGCGGGATTTTCCCGGCGATGGTCAACGCTTACGAAGCCATGTTGCTGCTAGGCATGCCCAAAGATCATGAGCATGTGGTCACTGCGCGTAAAGCCATCGACAAATTACTGGTCATCAATGAGCACGATGCTTACTGCCAGCCCTGTTTGTCTCCGGTTTGGGATACCGCGCTAACCGCACTGGCTTTACAGGAAGCCGACAAAGTAAGCAGCGCCCCAAGTCTGACTCGCGCCTACGACTGGCTTAAGAGCAAACAGTTATCCGACGAACCAGGCGACTGGCGGATTTCCAAGCCTGATTTGGCCGGTGGCGGCTGGGCATTTCAATTTGAAAACCCTCATTATCCCGATGTCGACGATACCGCGGTTGTTGCCTTTGCGATGGCGGAATCGAACCTGCCTCTTCTGGATGAACCGATACACCGCGCCACCCGCTGGATAGTCGGCATGCAATCCAAAAACGGCGGCTATGGTGCGTTTGACGTTGACAATACTCACTATTATTTGAATGAAATTCCGTTCGCCGATCACGGAGCATTGCTAGATCCTCCTACATCCGACGTTAGCGCGCGTTGCGCCAT
The DNA here is from genome assembly GCF_023227905.1 of Methylobacter sp. Taxonomy (GTDB): domain Bacteria; phylum Pseudomonadota; class Gammaproteobacteria; order Methylococcales; family Methylomonadaceae; genus Methylobacter_A. The sequence goes on from NZ_JALOCF010000001.1 coordinate 82,109, forward strand.
GCTGATGGCTAGAGTCGCCAAGGATCATGCCGAATATTTGCCGGCCCTGGAGCGCACTATCGAGTACCTCCGCAGCGAACAGGAGCAAGACGGCTCATGGTTTGGCCGTTGGGGCACCAACTATATCTACGGCACGTGGTCGGTATTGCTTGGACTGGAGCAAACCAACCTGCCTAAAACCGACCCAATCTACACCAAAGCCGCTGTATGGCTGAAAAGCGTGCAACGCGCCGACGGCGGCTGGGGCGAAGACAATTACAGCTATCATGATGCGAGCCATAGCGGCAAATACCGTTTCAGCACCGCATTCCAGACGGCCTGGGCTGTTTTGGCGCTGATGGCTGCGGGTGAGGCCCACAGTCCGGAAGTAAAAGCGGGTATTGATTTCATCTTGCGCAACCAGAAAGCGGACGGCGTATGGAATGACGAATGCTTTACCGCGCCCGGTTTTCCAAAAGTTTTTTACCTCAAATATCACGGTTACGACAAGTTCTTCCCGCTATGGGCTTTGGCTCGCTACCGTAACGAGCTCAATAGAAAGTGATCACAGGTATTGTTGTAGCTTTACCGGAAGAACTCAGCACCCTGACCTCAAAAAAGATCGATAAAGGGTGCTGTGTTTTTATTACCGATACTATCGTTCTCGCCCATTCCGGCGCAGGCGCCGACAATGCACGAGCAGCATCCGAGCTATTGCTTACCCACGGCGCGACCCGCCTGATCAGCTGGGGTTGCGCAGCCGCCCTCAGCGAATCGTTAAAGCCTGGCGACCTGATATTAGCCGATACCCTGATTGATGCCGAAGGTCTTCAAATCGCTGTTCACGATGGCTGGCTCGGACTCACCAAAAACCTGATCCCAACCCGGCTAAAAACCCATACCGGCAGTTTAGTTGAAAGCCTTACCATCGTAGCTGCGGCCAGGGACAAAAAGCACCTGCATGCCCAAACCGGCGCAATTGCACTGGATATGGAAAGCGCGGCTATCGGCACAGTTGCCTGGCAAAACAATCTGCCTTTTCTAGCTATCCGAACTGTTGCCGATCCGGTTCACATGAATTTGCCCAAAGCCATTAATCATTCTCTTAATGATGAGGGCGACATCGTGTTAGCCAAATTGCTAGCATTTATCGCGTTACACCCGACTGAATTACCCGGACTGATTAAACTGGGCCTACATTTCAGTGCCGCAAAAAGCACGCTAAGATCGGTCGCCAAACAGCTCGACCAATTGGCGGCACTAGCCAGCCAAGCCTAATAAGCAGTATGTCATCTTTTTTCAACACCCTTACCGGCTGGTGCGAGCGACAAATCATGCGCTGCCCGTGGACGCTGTTATTGTTATCCCTGTTGCTGTGCGGCACCACGTTGTACTATTCCATTAAAAACCTGGAGATCAACACCAATACAGCTGAAATGCTATCGCCGGACTTGCCATTCCAGAAAAACCAGGCGCGGTTTAATCAGGCATTTCCGGAGGATGCGACGACCATCATTTTGGTGGTTGAGGCCGAAACGCCGGAAGAATCCTCTCAAGCCGCCAACCAGCTGGTCGATCAGCTGGCCCAGGAAAACGACCGTTTTGAATCTGTCTATATACCTACAGATAATGCTTTCTTCAGACAGCAGGCATTGCTCTACCTCGATCAAAACGATTTGGATAATTTTGCCCAAAAACTCACCGATGCCCAGCCTTTTATAGGCCACCTGGCCCAAAACTATCATCTTGAAGGCCTGTTCGGCATTATCAGCCAAGCGCTTAATCGCCACGATCATGCCTTGCCGATGGACTTGAACCCGATACTCCTTGCCATTGACGATGCCCTAAAAAGCCAGCTGACCGGCCAGTCGCATTATTTATCCTGGCAAAACATACTGTCCGCCGACAACTACAAAGAGGCAGCGCAACCCAGATTTAACCGGACGATTGTCATCGCCAAACCTAAAATGCATTTCAATGAAATGCTACCCGCAGATGTCGCGCTTTCTGCAGCACGCGAAATCAGCCACGCCATCATGGCGGAAAATCCGTCGCTCAATATTCGCATAACCGGCGAAACCGCACTGGAACACGAAGAACTTGAGAGCGTGACCAAAGGCGCCACTTTCTCCGGTTTGTTGTCGCTGGTTCTAGTGTTTGCAATTCAATGGATAGGGCTGCGTTCGGTCAAGTTGTTGATTACAACCTATATTGTCCTGGTTATGGGATTGATATTGACCGCCGGATTCGCCGCTATCACCGTAGGGCATTTGAATGTCATTTCGATTGCATTTGCCAGCTTATATATCGGACTGGGAGTCGATTACGCAATTCATATCTGCCTGCATTATCGCGAAGGCAAAGCCAATGGCTTATCGAATAGCGAAGCCATCCTGGACAGCATCCGCGATGTCGGCTCTTCGCTGTTTTTATGCGCATTGGCCACCGCGATCGGTTTTTTTGCCTTCATCCCCACAGATTATGCCGGCGTATCCGAGCTGGGCATTATTTCAGGCGGCGGTATCTTTATCGGCCTGATTATTTCCTTGACGGTATTACCCGCCCTGTTCAGCGTTTTTTCTGTCAACAATGTGCAACCGATACGTTCGCCATTAACCCCGGCATTTATTATTACCTTCCCGTTTCGCTTTTCAACCGGCATTCGAGTCGTTTCCATATTGCTGGGCATCGGCGCCTGCTTTGTGCTGACCGATCTTACCTTTGATTACAACCCTATCAATCTCAGAGATCCAAACAGCGAATCGGTCTTAACCATTAAAGAACTGTTAAAGTCCAAAACCGACTCCCCGTTTGCACTGACCGCTTTAGCCAACAATCTTGAAGATACAGACAAAATCACTGCCCAGCTTAAGCAGCAACCATCAGTGCATGAAACCATCACCCTGGCGAGTTTTGTAGCTAAAGATCAGGAAGAAAAACTGACGACGATTGAAGATTTAAATATGATGCTGGGCGGGCAACTTGAAAACTTTGACAACACGCTCGATACCGCCAACCAACAGACGGCATTAATCAAGTTCAATGAAGCGTTGAAAAAAGCCATTATTGAAAAATCCCCGAATGTGCCGCAACAAACCTTGCAGCAATTACAGCAACGCATCGAAGCGTTCATGCAACAGGCAGACGCCACTCAGGCGCCAACAGCAAGCTACGTGCAACTGGAAAAAAACATTTTAGGACTGCTGCCGTTCACCATAGAACGCCTGCGAACCAGTCTGACGGCAACGCCGTTCGGCTTGGATGATTTACCGCTAGAGATAAAGTCCCACTGGATCAGCGCTACCGGCCTTTACAGAGTTTTGATCACACCTGAAAAAGACCAAAACAAGCCTGAGAATTTAAAAGAATTTGTGACTCAGGTGCAGACCGTCGATAACTCGGTTTCCGGCCTGCCGATTATTAATCAGGCGGGCGGCGATGCTATTGTCAAGGCATTTATTAATGCCTTTAGCGGTGCTTTTATAGCCATTGTGGTGTTATTATTGCTGATGTACAGAAGCGTCAGAAAGACCTTACTGGTTATCATGCCATTATTGTTAGCTGCTTTGCTAACCGGTGCAACCAACGTGTTACTGGATAACCCTTTCAATTTTGCCAATATCATCGCCCTGCCCTTGCTGCTCGGCATGGGTATCGACAGCAGTATCCTTATCATGCACAGACACCATTCCAGTTCGAGTGAAGATCAAAATTTGCTGCAAAGCAGCACCACTCGAGGCATTATTTTCAGTTCCATAACGACCTTGTGCAGTTTTTCAAGCCTTGCTTTCACCGCCCATCAGGGCATGGCAAGCATGGGCTTAGTATTGGCCATAGGCCTTACTTTCACAGTGATGTGTTCTTTAATAGTCCTGCCTGCTTTCAGCGGCAAAAGAATTTAATTTTTGAGGTATCTAATGTCATTCAGCATCGCCGAACTTTTTTCTCAACACAGCACTGATAAATTTGATCTGCACGAACAACATTTAAACAATCAAATGGTCAGAGTGTTAAAGACCATAGGCTATGACCGCCACTACCAAAAAGCTGTCGGACAATATCTCTATGATCAGGAAGGCACGGAATATCTGGATTTGCTTAGCGGCTTCGGTGTATTTGCGATCGGCCGCAACCATCCGTCCGTTATCAGTGCATTGACTGAGACCTTAACGCTGGAACTGCCCAATTTGGTGCAAATGGATGTATCGGTACTCAGCGGATTGCTGGCGCAGGAAATCCTGAAAACCACGCCGGACAACCTGAACAAGATGTTCTTTTGCAACTCGGGCACCGAAGCTGTAGAAGCCGCGATCAAATTTGCCCGCTATACGACCAAGCGTGAAAAAATCGTCTTCTGCGAACACGGCTATCACGGCTTGACCATGGGATCGTTGTCATTAAACGGCGAAAACATTTTCCGCGAAGGTTTCGGCCCCTTGCTGCCCGGTTGCAGCGCTGTACCTTTTAATGATCTTGCTGCGTTGGAACAGGCGTTAAGCAACAAAGACGTTGCCGCTTTCATCGTCGAGCCTATTCAAGGCAAAGGCGTTAATGTTCCTGATGACAATTATTTGCCGGAAGTCGAACGCTTATGCAAAAAATACGGCACTTTGTTTGTCGCCGATGAAGTTCAAACCGGCTTGGGCCGCACCGGAAAATTCTGGGCGATCGACCATTGGAACGTCAAACCGGATATGATCTGCATGGCTAAAGCCCTGTCCGGCGGCTTTGTGCCGGTCGGCGCGGTTGCCATCACCCAAAAAATCATGGATACCGTTTATAACCGCATGGACCGAGCTGTCGTGCATGGCTCGACTTTCTCCAAAAACAATATGGCGATGGCGGCAGGACTTGCGACGCTGCATGTGATGGAAGACGAAAAGCTGGTGGAAAACAGCATGAAAGTCGGCACCGACATTATCGACAGCCTGAACGCCATGACCGGAAAATATGAATTCCTAAAAGAAGCGCGCGGCAGAGGCATGATGATTGCCATTGAATTCCAATCACCCAAGAGCCTGAAACTGAAAGCGGCTTGGGCGATGCTGGAAGCGGCCAATAAGGGCTTGTTCTGCCAGATGATCACCATTCCTTTATTTAAAGAGCATCACATTTTGACTCAGGTTGCAGGGCATGGCATGAACGTTGTCAAACTGTTGCCGCCGTTAAATTTAACGCAAAAAGACCGCGATACGATAGTCAACTCATTTGATAAGGCTGTAGCCGATACCCACCAAATCCCCGGCTCTATCTGGGATTTAGGAAAGAATCTGGCTAGCCATGCCTTGAAAGGCAAAAAATAATAAAGGCTAGAGCAAAAGAACGCGAATATTAAAAGCAGGTGCCTCTACGACTGCATGGACGCAGGAGCAGGAGCAGTTGCCGAGGCGACGCAGATGAATGTGATGAGTGCAGATAGCTTCATAAATCCTATTCAATCATGGTTAACAGCGTTCTATTATTAATCTGCATGTGCAAATAGTTACAAACTGGAAAAAGCAATGAAAAAAATCATTCCACTATGTTTATTTTTTATAACTTTGTGCCCTCCGCACTGGGCGGCCGCTCATGCGGTGATAACCGATTATTCACTAAAAATCACGCCCATCCATGCCAATAGTCCGGGGAACGTCGAACTGTCGTTTAATTCCCATATAGAACTGGGCTTGTCGCAAATTTTTCTAGTCAGCAAAGGCGACAAACATCAACTCTTAACGGTCACCAATGGCACAAAACAAGGTCAGATTATTATCCAGATTCCGCCAGTGGAAGCTGGCGACTATGCCCTCAGATTTAAAGTCTTCGCTGCTGACGGTCATTTAACCGAAGACGTTATTCACTTTTCCGTTTCCAAATAGGAGTTGGCAATGGCCGGCATAGCTGATTTTCTCGATTCTCTTATTGGCGGGTTTGACCTGATTTGTTATTCACTGGCAATCGGCGGCCTGTTCTGGGGGCTTTTTGTGTTGCGTCCGTGGCATAACCAAGGCGGATACCCGGCGGTATTAATGCAAAAAACCGTCACCCTTATTTATAAAGGCGGCTTTTGGCTGGCTGCGGCTCAACTTTTCAAAATTGTGCTCAAAGTTTGGTTAATGACCGCCGTACTTGAGCGCTGGCCGTTTCCCGAATTCGCCGGCACCACACAATTCATAGGCGGCATAGTACGCACAATACTGACTGTGGTTTTGGCGGGTTACTGTTATCAATACCTCAGCAAAAATCCCGGCTCCAAGCAGCACTGGATAACCGCCGGCATTGTCGCCTTGCCGATGATCATTTCAGGCGCTTGGCTGGTACATGGCGCCGGGCGTTTTGAAAATCAGTTTATCTTAATGTCGATGACAGTCATCCACCAGCTGGCCGCAGCCGCCTGGATCGGCGGTGTTTTCCAGCTGGTCAACATTTGGCTGCTACGTAGCAGCAAGCAGGTTCCTGCCGAATTATGGCCTTTATTGCTTAAGCGTTTTTCTACATTCGGCATAGCCTCGGTTGCAATGATCCTGATTTCGGGTCTGCCTATTGCACTGCAATACATCGACACCTGGAACGGCCTGATCGGTACCGGCTACGGCAATTTATTAATGGTTAAAATCGTCTTAATGGGCATAGCCCTGGGTTTTGCCTTTTTAAACAAATCCGCAGTATCGGCATTCGGTTTTTCAGGCAATGGTCACGCATTAAATAACCGCGTCCCTTACTACATTGAAGCGGAAACCTTTGTGCTGATCACCTTGCTGTTTACTGCCGCCAGCCTGGCGTCTCAGCCTCCGGCCATTGATATTCCGACCCTGACCGCAAGCTGGCAGGAAGTCTTGAACACCTTTGCTCCGCAAATCCCCCAAACCAGTTCGCCAACCCATACCGACTTGATTGCCGGTGAAGCCGGGCGCGTTGCCATTGTCGGCCAAGTGCCGTCGCTCGCGGCAACCGAATGGTCGAACTACAACCATAACATTGCCGGTATCTTTTTGACCGTAATGAGCTTTTTTGCAATGCTATCTTACGTAAAAAAACCGGGATTTGAACACTGCAAATATTGGCCGTTGGGCTTTGTCGGTCTGGGGATTTTCCTGTTTTTCCGCAGCGACGCCGAAACCTGGCCCTTGGGTCCTATAGGCTTCTGGGAGAGCACATTTAATAACGGTGAAGTGTTGCAGCACCGGATTGCGACCCTACTGGTATTTGTACTCGGCATTATGGAACTCACTGCCAGAATAACCAAAAACCCAACCAGCAAATTACCGTTTGTCTTTCCATTGCTGGCGGCTTTTGGCGGTTTGATGCTGCTGACCCATTCACATGTCGGCTTTCAACCCAAAAGTGCTTTTCTTATCCAGGTCGGCCATACCATGATGGGAATTTTTTCCCTTATTCTGGCATGCGGCCGGTGGCTGGAGTTGAAATTAGACAGACCGGGCAAGGAAATTGCCGGTTTTATTTCTGTTGCCGCCCTGTTTCAGATTGGCATCATCCTGATGTTCTATCGCGAACCTCTTTACTAATATGAATACATTACATAACTACCCACTGCTCAAAGATATCAACACACCGGCCGATGTACGCAAGTTGTCGAAAAATCAACTTAAACCTTTGACAAAAGAACTGCGCGAATTTCTAACCCATACCGTGAGTATTTCCGGCGGCCACTTTTCTGCCGGCCTGGGCACAGTTGAGTTAACGGTAGCCTTGCACTACGTGTTCGACACGCCTTATGACCAGTTGGTCTGGGATGTGGGTCATCAAGCTTATCCACACAAGATTCTGACCGGGCGCAAGGAACGGATGACCACTATTCGTACCCGGGATGGGGTCTCGGCGTTCCCGAACCGGGCAGAAAGCGAATACGATGCGTTCGGCGTCGGCCATTCCAGCACCTCGATCAGCGCGGCCTTGGGCATGGCGATTGCGTCTGAGTTAAAAGGCGAAGACAAGAAAATGGTCGCGATTATCGGCGACGGCAGCATCACCGGCGGCATGGCTTTTGAAGCGATGAACCATGCGGGCGCCCTGGACGCCAATCTGCTGGTGATTTTGAACGACAATGACATGTCGATCTCGCCACCGGTCGGCGCGATGAACAATTACCTGACCAAGATTTTGTCCAGCAAATTTTATTCGTCAATGCGCGAAGGCAGCAAAAAAGCGTTGAGCAGCATGCCCAGCGTCTGGGAACTGGCGCGACGCACCGAAGAGCATATGAAAGGCATGGTCGTACCGGGTACCTTGTTTGAAGAGCTTGGCTTTAACTATATCGGCCCGATTGACGGGCACGACGTAGACATGCTGGTATCGACGCTGGAAAACCTGAAGCATATTACCGGCCCGCGCTTTTTGCATATCGTCACCCAAAAAGGCAAAGGCTATCCGCCCGCCGAAAAAGATCCGTTGGCTTACCACGGCGTACCGGCTTTCGATCCCAGCAAGGATTGCTTGCCCAAATCAGCGCCCTCCCCGCACCAGACTTATACGGAAGTGTTCGGCGAATGGCTCTGTGATATGGCGGCAAAAGACGAGCGCTTATTGGGTATTACTCCCGCCATGCGCGAAGGTTCTGGACTGGTCAAATTTTCGGAGTGCTATCCAAGACGTTATTTCGATGTCGCCATTGCCGAACAACATGCAGTAACGCTGGCTGCCGGACAGGCTTGCCAAGGCGCAAAACCTGTCGTCGCGATTTACTCGACGTTCCTGCAACGGGCTTACGACCAGATGATCCATGATGTCGCGATCCAGAACCTGGATGTATTGTTTGCGCTGGATCGCGCAGGTCTTGTCGGCCCGGATGGCCCGACCCATGCCGGCAGCTTCGATTACAGCTATATGCGTTGCATTCCCAATATGCTGGTGATGGCGCCTGCCGATGAAAACGAATGCCGGCAAATGCTCTATACCGGCTTTATGCATGAAGGGCCGGCGTCCGTGCGTTACCCGCGCGGCAAAGGTCCCGGAGTTGCCGTCAATAAAGACATGACCGCATTACCGCTAGGCAAAGGCGAAGTGCGCCATCAAGGCAGCCGCATTGCCATTTTGGCCTGGGGCAGTATGGTGACCCCGGCTATGGAAGCGGGCAAACAACTGGGCGCAACCGTCGTCAACATGCGCTTTGTGAAACCTATCGATGCCGAATTGATTCTTGAGCTAGCCAAGAGCCATGAAGTGCTGATAACTGTCGAAGAAAACGTTCTCGCCGGTGGCGCAGGCAGTGCCGTCAATGACTTCCTGCAAGCGCAACAAATCCTGATGCCGGTGTTGAACATCGGTCTGCCGGACAGCTTTGTCGAGCAAGGCACCCGGGAGGAATTGCTGACTCTGTGCGGCCTGGATGCTAAGGGAATTCTTGCCCAGGCTGAGAAGTTTTGTGCATAAGTAAACGACGGTAATAGCAAAATAAAAAGGGGCGACTAATAATTGCCCTTTTTTTGTATCCTATGAAAAGCATGCAATGATTGCCATACTTAACTTTAGCGTATAGGCAAGGCGACTGGCCTTTATCAAATTGCAGCCCCAAAACACTTGATTAAGCTCGATAGCATCGCGTACCATTTTCTTACCTACGCGATAGACGCTCCCTACCTTGACTTAAAAACATGTTAACCATCCTGACACTCCCCGTCTTAAACGATAATTACATTTACCTGATTCACGACCCTGTATCGGGCAAAATCGCCGCGGTAGACCCTGCTGCCGCCCAGCCGGTCCTGGACGTTTTAAATCAAAAAGGCTGGCGATTAACTTACGTCCTGAACACTCATCATCACGGAGACCATGTCGGCGGCAATCTGGAGCTGAAGCAAAAAACCGGCTGCACGGTGATTGCTCCCCTTTCAGATCGGCATAGAATCCCCGGTATCGATCATGGCGTTGTTGACGGCGATGTGATTATGCTGGGCCAGCATTCAGTCAGGGTTATCTCGACTCCGGGGCACACCAGCGGTCATGTGGTTTATCATTTTGTAGGCGACAACCTGCTGTTTTGCGGGGACACCTTGTTTGTCATGGGTTGCGGCCGGTTGTTTGAAGGCACGGCGGAGCAAATGTGGCATTCGTTACAGAAATTGAAGGCGTTGCCCGGATCGACTCAAATCTATTGTGCCCATGAATACACGCAAACCAATGGTCGGTTTGCGTTAACGGTAGAGCCCGATAACCGGCATTTACAGCAAAGAATGGATGTTATCAATCAGCAGAGGGCGAAACATTTGCCGACGGTGCCGTCGACGATAGAGCAGGAACTGGCGACCAATCCGTTTTTCAGGGAAGATAGTTTGGAACTACAGAAAACCGTTAAGATGGAAAATAAAAAGCTGGTGGAAGTTTTTGCGGAAGTCAGACGATTAAAAGACAGTTTTTAATTAAAATCATAAAGATGCACCACGAACGACTGCATGGATGGATGATGGATGGATGCAGGAGGTAGAGCAATGCAGGAGCGGTTGCCGAGGCACGAAGAACACGAAGTTTATATTTTTTCTTCATGCTCTTCGTGCCTTCGTGGTGAACTAATCTATACCCTTAACCCTTAGGCCTCATATGCGGGAACAACAACACATCGCGTATTGAAGGCGCATCGGCAAACAGCATGACCAAACGGTCGATACCTATGCCCTCGCCTGCTGTCGGCGGCATGCCGTGTTCCAGCGCGACGATATAATCGGCATCAAAGTGCATCGCTTCGTCATCGCCGGCCTCTTTTTCTTCGACCTGTTTCTGGAAGCGCGCGGCCTGGTCTTCGGCATCGTTCAGCTCGGTAAAGCCGTTGGCGATTTCCCGCCCGCCGACGAAAAACTCGAAGCGATCAGTGACATGCGGATCGTCATCATTACGTCTTGCCAATGGCGATACTTCAACCGGATACGCGGTGATAAAAGTCGGATTCATCAACCGGCTTTCCACGGTTTTTTCAAATATCTCGATCTGGATTTTGCCCAAACCGTAACCGTCCTTGACCGGGATATTCAGCTTCTTGGCGACTTCAACGGCCGCTTCACGCGTGGCGATATTCTCCGCCGTTAAGTCGGGGTTAAAGTGCAGGATAGACTCGAACACGGTCATGCGGTCGAAGGGCTTGCCGAAATCGTATTGCTCGCCTTGATAGGTAATCAGGGTTTGCCCCAGCACTTCAATCGCAACGCCGCGCAACATGGCTTCGGTTAAGTCCATTAATTCGTGGTATTCCGCATAAGCCTGATAAAACTCCAGCATCGTAAACTCAGGGTTATGACGCGTCGATAAACCTTCATTGCGGAAGTTGCGGTTGATTTCGAACACCCGCTCAAAACCGCCGACAACTAGGCGCTTTAAATACAACTCCGGCGCGATACGCAGATACAGCTCCATGTCCAGCGCGTTATGGAAGGTCGTGAAAGGACGCGCCGTTGCTCCGCCTGGAATCATTTGCATCATCGGCGTTTCAACTTCCAGGAAACTACGCTCAATCAGGAATTGGCGAATATAAGCGACGACCTTGGAACGGATCAAAAAGGTGTTGCGCGATTGCTCGCTCATGATCAAATCCAGATAGCGCTGTCTGTATTTGATTTCCTGATCGGCAATGCCGTGGAATTTTTCAGGCAGCGGCCGCAAGGCTTTGGTCAGCAGGCGGATGTCATCGACCTTGACGCTGAGTTCGCCAGTCTGTGTTTTAAATAATGTGCCTTCTGCGCCGACGATATCGCCGATATCCCACTTTTTGAACTGCTCGTTGTAAAAACCTTCCGGCAGTGTGTCGCGGGTCACATAAAGCTGCATTTTTCCGGACATATCCTGAATATGGCAGAAACTGGCTTTGCCCATCACCCGGCGGGTCATCATCCGCCCCGCCAATTTCACACGCATGGGCTCGGCTTCGAGTTCTTCCTTGGATTTTTCGTTGTATTCAGCCAGCAATTCGCCTGCAACGACATTGCGGCGGAAATCGGTAGGGAAAGCAATACCGCCGTTTTCACGCAACTCATTCAATTTGCTGCGGCGTTGCCTGATTTGTTCCTGTTCGTCGTGCTCGATTTCTGACATTTTATTTTTAACTCTTTGTTTTAATAATTTTATAAGCCGCTCTTCAAGCTGGCTTCGATAAACTGATCCAGGTCCCCATCCAGCACCGCCTGGGTGTTGCCTGTTTCGACGCTGGTACGCAGATCCTTGATCCGCGATTGGTCCAGAACATAGGAGCGGATCTGGCTGCCCCAGCCTATATCCGACTTGGTATCTTCCAGTGCCTGGGCCGATTCGCTACGTTTGCGCATTTCCAGCTCGTACAACTTGGCTTTCAACTGCTTCATCGCGGTGTCCCGGTTCTTGTGCTGTGAACGGTCGCTCTGGCACTGTACGACAATACCGGTCGGGTTGTGGGTCATACGCACAGCCGATTCGGTTTTGTTAATGTGCTGGCCGCCCGCGCCGCTGGCACGGTAAACGTCGACACGGATATCGGCGGGATTGATGTCGATGTCGATGTCATCGTCGATTTCCGGCGATACGAACACCGACGCAAACGAGGTATGGCGGCGATTGCCCGAATCAAATGGCGATTTCCTGACCAAGCGGTGCACGCCGGTTTCGGTACGCAACCAGCCGAAAGCATATTCACCTTCAAACTTGATCGTGGCGCTTTTGATCCCGGCCACGTCGCCTTGCGATTCTTCGATCAATTCGGTTTTAAAGCCCTTGCGCTCGCCCCAGCGTAAATACATGCGCTCGATGATCGAAGCCCAGTCCTGAGCTTCGGTGCCGCCGGAGCCGGACTGTATGTCCAAAAAGGCGTTGTTGGCGTCCATTTGCCCGGAGAACATGCGGCGGAACTCCAGGTCTGCGACTCTTTTTTCAAAGTGCTCCAGATCATCGACGACGGTTTCAACCGTTTCTTCATCGTCTTCTTCAACCGCCATCAACAGCAATTCTTCTGCATCAGCGAGGCCGCGCTCCAGATCATTAATGGTGTTAACGATGACTTCCAACTGGCCACGCTCTTTGCCTAAGGCTTGCGCTTCTTCCGGGTTATCCCAGATTTTCGGGTTTTCCAGCTCCCGTAAAACTTCAACTAAACGCTCGCTCTTGACGTCAAAGTCAAAGATACCTCCTAAGGGCATCGCCACGGCTTTTTAAGTCGGCTATTTTGTTTTTGATCGGATTTATTTCTTGCATGAGGTGTATTTAACCAATGACAGTCGAGACCAAACGCGCGTACGAACGCCGGTCGATAAAAACTTTAGAGGAAGAGATTATAAACTATAAGCGAAGCCCGTTCATCCCAAGTTACCGGCTTATGCCTATTGGGGCGGCGACTTTAACTCAGCCACCTGCTATCAAACGACGAAAAACCGATTTGCATCCCCAGCCTCAGGGCCAACTGCTGTTCCGCGCGGCCTTTATTAACCGCAATTTCGACCAGGCCGCTGGAGTTTTTATACCAGAACGCCTGCTGTTCTCCGACATCGCCGAAAGCACCGGCCTGTTTGATTGCCGTACCGTTGATGGTTAGAGTCTTGCCGCCGTAGGTTTCTTGATAGCGCAATCCGGTCATCGCATTGCCGTAATGATCGAAATAAATCACTTCTGCTAAATCGTGAGGCCAATCGCTTAAATCATTGCGGTCAAACGGCTGCAATAAATCCTCTGCGGCGCTGACAGCCAACTTTGCGGCAACGGGGGCGAATAGATCCCTGCCATGAAAGCTCATCGAACAAACTTTCGGTTTCCAGGTAATTTCCGACCATTGCGCGTTTTGCGCCTGGACGGCGACGGTATTGAACAAGCCGTTATCCGGCCCGACAAAGATTTGTCCGTCAGCGTGCAAAACAACGGCTTTGCGTTCGCCGCCGACGCCCGGATCGACCACGGCCAGAAAAACGCTGTTTATTGGAAAACTGTGCCGTAATGCGGCCAATAGATAAGAGCTTAATCGGGGATCAGCTGTCGGGGCATTACTCAGCAAATTAATGACAGGTATGTTCGGCGCTGCCTGTAATAACGCGGACTCCATTTGCCCGACATAAGGGCCGGACGGCCCGAAATCGGTAAAAAGGATGATGCAGGTCACTGCGCGAGCACGTCCAGTCCGGCATTCGCCGCGCCAGTTTCCGACTGGCTATCGGCATACGCACCATCCCTGGCGATCGCCGAACCTGCTCCCGGCAGGTTTGCGGCATACACACCATCCCTGGCGATAAATGTTACAGCCTGTTCTTCAACGGCTTGCTGGCTGCGTGTTAGCCCGGCAAAATCAAATAGCTTCGTATCAGCCAATTGTGAAGGCGCGACATTTTGCAGACTGGTGAAAATGGTTTCCAGACGTCCCGGAAACTGCTTATCCCAGGTTTTTAACATGGCTTTCATGGCCTGGCGCTGCATATTTTCCTGAGAGCCGCACAAGTTGCACGGAATAATCGGGTAATTTTTAAATGCCGCCAAGCGTTCAATCTCTTTCTCACGGGTATACGCCAGAGGCCGGATGATGATATTTTTCTTGTCGTCGCTTAACAATTTAGGTGGCATCGCTTTTAATTTGCCGCCGTAAAAAATATTCAGGAAAAAGGTTTCAAGAATATCGTCGCGATGATGCCCCAAGGCTATTTTGGTGACATTGTTGGCTTCGGCATAACCGTACAAGGTGCCACGCCGCAAACGCGAACACAGCCCACAGGTAGTATTGCCCTCGGGGATAACCCGCTTGACCACGCTATAGGTGTCTTTTTCGATAATATGATACGGCACGCCTATCGATTCGAGATATTCCGGCAATACATGCTCGGGAAAACCGGGCTGTTTCTGGTCCAGGTTGACTGCAATCAGTTCGAATTCAACCGGCGCGGTCTTTTGCAAGTGCATCAGGATGTCCAGCAGGGTAAAGGAATCCTTGCCCCCGGATAGGCACACCATGACCTTGTCGCCATCTTCGATCATGTTGTAGTCGGCAATCGCATCGCCGACCGTGTGCCGCAATTTCTTTTGCAGCTTGTTAAATTGGGTTCTGGATTTTTGGTTTGGATCTGACATGGTCAGAGATATGAATATTTGAAAGGAAAGATAAAAGCTATCACCACGAAGGCACGAAGAGCACGAAGAATTAAAAACTTCGTGCTCTTCGTGTCTTCGTGGTGAACAAAATTTTTTTGTTAGCCGTTGTAACGCTGGAAAATCAGTGTAGCGTTGGTGCCGCCGAAACCGAAGCTGTTCGACATGATCGTGTTTAGCGTAATGTTGTCTTTACGCTCACGCACTACCGGAATGCCTTCCGCGCCCGGATCAAGCTGGGTGATGTTGGCCGATGCGCTGAGGAAGTTTTCTTCCATCATCAACAACGAATAAATCGCCTCATTAACACCTGCTGCGCCTAATGCGTGACCCGTCAGTGATTTTGTCGAGCTGACTAACGGTACGCTATCCTGACCGAACACTGTGCGCAAGGCTTCAAGCTCTTTGGTATCGCCGACCGGCGTACTGGTGCCGTGAGCATTGATGTAATCGATCTTGCTGCCGCCGATAGTCGCCATCGCCTGCTGCATGCAACGCACCGCGCCTTCACCCGAAGGTTGAACCATGTCATACCCGTCTGAAGTTGCGCCGTAACCGGTTAGTTCCGCATAGATTTTCGCGCCGCGCGCTTTGGCATGTTCCAGCTCTTCAATCACCAAAACACCGCCGCCGCCGGAGATAACAAAGCCGTCACGGGTTTCATCATAAGGCCTTGAAGCTGTGGTCGGCGTGTCATTGTATTTGGAAGATAACGCGCCCATCGCGTCAAACAACATCGACATCGTCCAATGCACTTCTTCGCCGCCACCGGCAAACACGACATCCTGCTTGCCCATCTGGATTAATTCCATCGCATGGCCGATACAATGCGCGCTGGTCGCACACGCTGAACTGATCGTGTAATTGACGCCTTTGATTTTGAAAGGCGTTGCCAGACATGCAGTATTGGTGCTGGACATGCTTCTGGGCACCATATAAGGCCCCACTTTTTTGATGCCTTTATCACGCAATATATCCGCGGCTTCAACAATGTTTGATGTAGAAGGACCGCCGGAACCCATTACCAGGCCAGTCCTGAAATCTGAAACTTCTGATTCACCCAGACCGGAATCATCAATCGCTTGCTGCATGGCAATATAATTGAACGCTGCGCCATCGCCCATAAAGCGTTTTATTTTACGGTCGATAAATTCGTCTAAATCTATATTGACAGGTCCGTGGACATGGCTACGGAAACCCATTTCCTTATAAACGTCTGCAAAGGCAATTCCTGAACGGCCTTCCTTTAGCGAATCGACAACTTCGGCTCGATTATTCCCTATACTGGAAACAATGCCTAGACCGGTGACTACGACTCTTTTCATTGTTAGTGCCTCTAAAAATCTTCTGTGGAAGTGAATAGACCAACCCGTAAATCGGTAGCCTCATAAATCACTTTGCCATCGACTTCCATGGTGGCATCAGCTATACCCATAACCAACTTCCGCATTATCACTCTTTTTAAATTGACCCGATAGATCACTTTCTTGGCAGTGGGCAGCACTTGTCCGGTAAATTTAACTTCACCGACCCCTAAAGCGCGACCTTTACCGGGCCCGCCCATCCAGCACAAAAAGAAGCCAACCAACTGCCACATAGCGTCCAGCCCCAAGCAACCGGGCATTACAGGATCGCCCTGAAAATGGCAGTCGAAAAACCATAAATCAGGCGTTATATCCAGCTCAGCAATAATCTCGCCTTTTCCGTATGCGCCGCCTTCATCCGTAATAAGCGTAATACGATCCATCATCAACATATTCGGTAAAGGCAATTGCGCATTTTTAGGCCCGTACAACTCTCCCCTGCCGGACTTCAACAATTCTTCGCGCGTAAAACTGTGCTGTTTACCCATACTCTTTATATACCTTAACGTGGTTATTATTATTATAAATTGTGCATTATCTAACAGACACCAAAAAAAATCAGCTCAAATTTTAGCCGGGCAGTACGTCAAGCATCAACTCCTTTATCTTCAACGCCTTCCTTTGCATGAGCTGCTGATAAATAATGGCATAAGAAAGCACCGAAGTTACATATTTCCTGGTTTCCTTATAAGGAATGGTTTCTATCCAAATATCAGCCGGTACGGACGCGACACTCGGCAACCACTTCGCAACTCGCCCCGACCCGGCATTATAAGCCGCAATAGCCAACGCAAAATGCCCATGAAACCGCCTTAGCAACTGCTTATAATAAAAAGCGCCATACCTGACATTAACATCTGGATTAAACAGGCTGTTGTCCGACAGCCATTTTTCCTTCAAATCGCGGGCTATCTGCATCCCTGTCCTGGGCATAACCTGCATTAAGCCACGCGCGCCAACGGCTGATTCGGCATCTTTATTGAATATGCTTTCCTGCCGGATCAGGCCAAAAACAATGGCCGGATCAAGATTATGCAAGGAGGCATTATTGTGAACCTGACTCGCATAATAAACGGGGAACCGCAACGCTAAATCATCCCAATAATCCGCTTTAACCAGTGTAGTAATAGCCATTTGGTCTTTGTGCCATTGCTGAGCCAATTTGGCAGCGACCATACGCCGCTCCTTGCTCAGCTTTTTTACCGCGTACCACCATTGTCGTTCAGCCTCTTGATCCCTGTTCAGCAAATTAAGCTCCCGGACCACTTTAAAGTCGGTTTCATTGGCCAACTTTTCCAGTTCATTTTCCGCCAGAATAACCGGCTTATTGGAAAACTGATAAGGCTTATGGACATTATCCGCGGCCAGGAACCCGTAAAAGCTCCGGTCTTCAGCAAGCTTAGCGTAGACATTTTGCGCCTGTAACGCATCTCCGGCTTTTTCCAGTGATCTAGCCAGCCAGTATTGCCATTTGGGCTCCTGCCGCTCCTGGGCCGTCAAGCCCGCCAGCGCTTCGGCGACATGCTGCCAGTTTTGTTCAAACAAAGCCGCCCGAACTTTCCATTCATTAACTTCCGCATCAGCAGCCGGCAATTGACTAAGACGGAAATAAGCGGCCGGATTACGGTTGTGCGCCAAGCTAAGTGCAAGGCTGCGCTCCAATTGCAAAACAGTCTGCGCATCTATCTGGAAAGCGTGTTTTTTATCGTCCCAAAGTTGAATAGCCATGCTTAAATCAGATTTTGCCAACCGATGTATGCCATGAGCGAAAAGCCGCCCCATTTGCGGACTTAAAAAGCCGCCATTTCCGATCAGGGCCGGCTTTTGATGAACCCGCAGCCATATATCGGCAACATCCTGATCTGCGCTACCCATCAGGCGACGTACGTATTCGGCCACCGAGACATTATCTTTGTTCAGAGCCAACTCAAAACGTTGCCAGATAAGCTCCCGTGTAAAGCCGGACGACATCATCAATTCCGACAACAGCGGATCGCATTCTTGCGGCAGAGAGTCCCCGGTCACCCACACATGTCTGGCTTCATTTAATGCCTGCTGCTGATTGCCTGTCTTATAGAGTGCCAGGTTGTACTGGCATTCAAGGGCTGTAGGTGCAGAGGCCTCCGCCGCGCCAGTTCCTGACTGGCCAGCGGCATACACTCCATCCCTGGAGATATAGTAGCGGATAAAATCGTTCCAGCGCTCATTCTTAGCCAGGTAATCCAGCCATTTGGATCGCAATAACCCAGCGTAACGGGTTGATTTGTATGCCGCTAAAAAAGACAGAATCTGGTCATCTTGCTGTAAATTCTCTTTCAGCCATTGGTATTGCAGATAAGGATATAACGGGTAATCGGTCAAGGCAGCACTGGCGCTCATGAATGCCGCATCATTGCCTTGAGCAAGCAGTTTTTCGGCTTGTAAAAAATCATTTCTTTGCCGGTCGAGCGTACTGCCAAATACTGCATCGGAAAAAAGAAGCGGATATATCAACGCAATCCACGCTACATATTTCATATTTCACTCACAGTAATATATTCCTAAAGATGTTTCAGACAGATATAATCAAGCGCTCATGAAAACATCCCTATCAAATCCCGCGCAACCAAAGCAAACTCCTCAACCCTACAGTTGGAGTACTATCTACCAGATTGCTTTGGAACACAAAAAAGAACTGATTATTTCTCATTTTATCGCCATTTTGGCAACCATTGCCAGCGTTCCGGTACCGTTGCTGATGCCGCTACTGGTCGATGAAGTTTTATTGCATAAACCCGGCATTATTATTCAAACAGTCAACCTGCTGTTTCCTGTAGCCTGGCAACTTCCGATTCTTTATATCAGCGTTATATTGCTGATCAGCGTGATCCTGCGCATTATCGCGATCATTTTCAACATTATTCAATCCCGACAATTTTCCTGTATTGCCAAGGATATTGTGTTCCGCATCCGCGCCAACCTGATCGGACATTTGCAAAATATTTCCATGTCTGAATACGAGAGTCTCGGCACCGGCACGGTGGTGACCCATCTGGTCAAAGACCTCGACACCATCGATACGTTTATCGGCACGACCGTCAGCAAACTGCTGGTAGCCGCCCTGACCGTTATCGGCACTGCGGTTATTTTATTATGGATGCACTGGCAATTGGGCCTGTTTATCCTGCTGCTGAACCCCGTGGTAATTTATCTGACCCGCGTGATCGGCTCGCGCGTTAAGGACCTTAAATCCAAGGAAAACTCCGCCTTTGAAGTTTTCCAGCAATCCCTGACCGAAACCCTGGAAGCCATCCATCAAATACGCGCCAGCAATCGCGAAAAGCATTATTGCCAGCAGCTGATTGAATCGGCGCGCTCCGTTAAGGACTCTTCGACCGCTTTCGCCTGGAAAAGCGATGCAGCGACACGCATGAGCTTTCTGGTATTCCTGTTCGGCTTCGACATATTCCGCGCCTGTGCGATGCTGATGGTGTTTTATTCCGACCTCAGCATCGGGCAAATGCTGGCCGTGTTCGGTTATCTGTGGTTTATGATGGCTCCGGTGCAGGAAATCCTGAGCATCCAATACGCTTTTTATGCCGCCAAAGCGGCGCTGATCCGCATCAACCGGCTTAACGCGCTGAAACAGGAACCGCATTATCCTCACCTTGAAAACCCGTTCTTAAATAAAAAAACCGTGTCTTTGCGTGTAGAAGACCTGCATTTCAGCTATAGCGATGACCAATTCGCCGAGAGTGAATTGGCATTTACCCGCGGGGTGCCGGGCAGGACAGACCGGCATGAAAAAGTGCTCGACGGCATTTACTTAAAAATCCCAGCCGGTGAAAAAGTTGCGCTGGTTGGCGCCAGCGGCGGCGGTAAATCGACATTGATACAAACCCTGATCGGCCTGTACCCGCCCAACCGCGGCCAAATTTATTTCGATGAAATTCCGATCGATCGCATCGGCCTGGAAGTGGTCAGGGAAAATGTTGTCACCGTACTGCAACACCCCGTCCTCTTTAATGACACCATCCGCGCCAACCTGACTTTGGGTAAAACCGCTAGCGATGAGACCTTGTGGAATGCGCTGGCTATCGCGCAGTTAAACGACGTCGTGCAGGATCTGGACAAAGGACTTGATACCATTGTCGGCCGGCTGGGCATGCGGCTTTCAGGCGGCCAGCGGCAACGCATGGCGATTGCCAGAATGATCGTCGCCGATCCCAAAGTGGTGATATTGGATGAAGCCACCTCGGCACTGGACAGCGAAACAGAGCACAAATTGCATCAAGCGATGGCTGAATTTTTAGAAGGCCGCACCACCATCATCATTGCCCACCGCCTGAGCGCCGTTAAACAGGCCGATCATGTTTATGTTTTTGAGCAAGGTAAAATCTGCGAACACGGGCAACACGAAACCCTGCTCAGCCAAAACGGCCTTTATGCAAAACTTTATGGTGAGTACCAGTAACAAAGCTTAAAGGCGCAAGGAAAAATCAATATCCTTAAGCCGCCTTTAACCCTGCTACTTTAAGCTAGAAAAACTATGACCGAACATTACGACCTACACTGCCACTCTACCGCCTCTGACGGCGCATTATCACCGACAGCCTTAGTGCAACGCGCTCATCAATGCGGCGTCACCTCGCTGGCTTTAACCGATCACGATACGGTCGCAGGACTCAACGAAGCACAAGCCGCGGCAGACACAGTAGGCATTAAATTAATTCCAGGCATTGAATTATCAACCAGCTGGCAGAACAAATGTTTTCACATTGTCGGACTGGGCATTAACCCTATGCATCCGCCGCTGGCCGAGGCCACCCGCAATCTGCAACTCATGCGCATTGAACGCGCCGAGAAGATCGCCGCTAAGCTGGAGAAAAAACGTATTTTCGGTGCACTGGAAGCCGTCAAAACAGCCGCCGGAGACGGCATGATCACCCGCTCTCATTTCGCCGATTTCCTGGTTTCGCAATTTCATGTTTCCACTCACCAGGACGCTTTCGACCGTTATCTCGGCTCTGGAAAAGACGCTTATGTGGCGACGGCCTGGGCCGAACTGGAACTGGCGATAAGCTGGATTAGCGAATCCGGCGGCGTTGCGGTGCTAGCGCATCCTTTGCGCTACAATCTGACTGCCAGCTGGGTGAAACGCTTACTAACGGCATTCAAGGAAGCCGGAGGTGCAGGCATAGAAGTCGTAACCGGCCGCTGTAACAGCGACGAAATAAAACTCGTTGCCCGTTATGCAACACACTTTGACCTGGCCGGCTCGGTCGGTTCCGACTTTCACAACCCGGCCAACCAATGGGTGGAATTAGGCAGGCTTGCGCCCCTGCCTGAGAACATCAAACCTATATGGGAACTGCTTAATTAAAGCCCAGCCGTAACCTCAGTCCGTTAACGAGAACTGCCACATGAACTTTTGGGAAACCAAGAAACTATCTGAAATGACCACCGAAGAATGGGAGTCATTATGCGATAACTGCGGCAAATGCTGCCTGCATAAACTGGAAGACGAAGACACCGGCGACATTTACTTTACCAGCGTCGTCTGCAACCTGATCGACCTGGATACCTGCCGCTGCACCCGCTACACCGAACGCACTCAATTAGTCCCTGAATGCCTGGACTTAAAACAACACGATTTTGCCGAATACAACTGGCTGCCCGCAACCTGCGCTTACCGCTTATTAAGCGATGGCGAACAGCTTCCGGCCTGGCATCCCCTTTTATCGAAAAGCGCCGATAGCGTTCAGGATGCAGGCGTTTCAATCAGCAGCTATGCGATGAAAGAATCTGAAATTGATGATCTGGAAGATCATATTATTGAATGGCTGGATTAACTATTTCATCTTGGACGGCAGATGGATCGTCTCGCCGGCAACCATGAACGCGCCTTCGCCTAGATGGTGAATCGTCTGCGGATGTTCTTTTCGAGGATCAATCCAGGCTTTAATAACTTCAAGGATAAAGAGATTGTATTGGGGAACCATCTTGTCATCGATAACCCGGCATTCCAGATTGGCATAGCATTCATCAATCAGCGGCGCATTAATGCTTGAGGCGACCGCTGGCGTCAGCCCAAACTCCTTGAACTTGTCGACCGTTCGCCCTGACGTATTACCGCAGCCCACTACCTGTTTCGACAGCTCCACCGTTGGGATATTGATGACGCATTGCTTGGTTGCTTTCAATATATCGAATGTGTAGTTCCTGTTGCTGATTACGCAACCTACCAGCGGCGGCTCAAACTCCAACATCGTGTGCCACGACATAGTCATGATATTCGCTCGCCCTTCTCTGGCGGTCGAAACCAGCACAACCGGCCCCGGCTCAAGCAGACCATAGACCCTAGACAAGGGAAAGGATTCTTTCGACATATCAGCACCTCTTATTTTGTGATAAGCGTGTTATAGACAGCCTTTTATCTCACGATAGATAGATTATAAGAGAATATAGGTTGGACAACAGCTTTTCCTTGCCTAATATGCCGATATCCGGTGTGGAACAGCTAGAAAACCAGAAATCCATCAACATATTAAATACAGAAATGTTGGGCATAAACAGCACGCCCAACTCACAAACATAGGATAAACTAGTTTATTACAGAGCCTAAGATTTGCTTTTTATGAGGATACTCGTCACCAAAAGCAGAACTTTGATAAAACTCTATATCAAGCATTGAAGATAAAGCCTTATATGGGACATGCTTTAGCAGGGCATATTTTTCAATCAAGGGTGTAAATTTCGAGTCATCATGATAAATACAGTTATACAGCAGTATTAATAGCTCTTGACCCGAAAGTTGAGCCCGCACTATATTTGTATAGTGCTTTTTATCTTTAACATGGGAATTATTAACAAATTTAATTACGTTATATAGCGAACGAAAATAATGACCAAATTCACCTTCATATTTTGTCCATAGTTTTAAGTAAGCCGCATTAATTTGTTCATACCGCTGCTCACTATCTACTTGCTCGGCATCTTTAGCGAATAACGGCTTATAGCGTTGCCATGCCATCATGAAACAATCCCTACCCGCCTGAACTTTAACAGCATTTTCACCACCTCCAGTTGTAAAATCTATAGAGTTAAGAAGTTCATTATGAAGCCTCAGCATTTGAAAGAAAGTACCCTCAAAGTTTTGTAGAGTTATTTGTTCATTCTGGGCTTGCATCGTTTCTCTTTGCCCTCGAAGTTCTTCTCTTGTAAGCTCTAACTCTTTTCTTTGTAGGCCGAGTTCATTTTTTTGAAGAAAGATTGTGTAAATCAAGCCAGCAAAAGCAAGGCCAGAAAATAAGGCATTTACTGCCCCGAACATATCACCAATTGTTCCACGATCTGGATTATCTATAAGCAAAAAACCTGACGTCCCCCATATACCTACAATAAAAAAAACTAACACGGGTAATATCCAGCTTTTCATTTTGACTCCATTAATTTAAGGATTACCGATCAATATGCGGATCAAGATGAACGATATGCCCATGATCGTCAAAATAAACGGTAACCACTGCTGCATCCCGGCACTGCTGCAATTCATCGGCTTTGACTTGATAAAATACGCACAGCTCGGTATCGCTGACAATTTTATGCACCGCCGGAAGTATCGCCCTACTCCGCAAGGTGCGGTAGAGAATCCAGCACAACCAGAGCACAACCATGACCAGTAAAGTCGCAACGTAAATCTGCATCAGTTCCAGCAGGCTTTTGTAGCCGCCAAACCAGCGCATTTCATTGATCATCTTTCTATCGCCGAGCACCCAACTGCTCAAAGGGACCAATGGAATCAACAAATAAACCCACATCACCCAACAAACGGCCCAGGCCAATAAAGCGCCCATCCGTTTGTGCAGGCTTTGCAATTGCGGCGCGTTAATAATGTATTCATTCATTTTGCACGTAAACCTCTATCGACAGTGACCCAGATGGCACGTTGCCCGCGCTTCTTTTTTATCGCCCGAACCGAGCCGACGATGGTGGTGCCGACGTTGATCAGCCAGTACACGATCGGATACCAGACCATCCAGTAATAATACCGGGCGACGCCGCCGGTACGGTATTCATATTGCGAATCAATGAACAGGCTGACGCCGAACTGGATTAGACAGGTCAGGCTCAGCAACATACTGGTCCAGTTTGGGCTAAGATCGTGCAGCGACTCATTGGCCGATTCGCTAAACAACGCCACAGGCGCGTACAGCACATGCAACAGGATCAAAAATGCCCAAACGATGCTAATCAGGCATTCGCCGTATAACAGCCACATGCCGCGCGACGACCAGCGAAACAGGCTGCGAAAATAGCGCAGCAACACTTCGGTTCCGCCCTGCGCCCAACGCATCCGCTGCTTCCATAGTCCTTGCAGGGTTTCCGGCATCAATACCCAGCACAAAGCGTTCGGTTCAAAATAGATCGACCAGCCGGCCAGCTGCAACTTCCAGCTGATGTCGATGTCCTCGGTGACCATGTCGTTGCTCCAGTAACCGACATTGTGCAATGCGGATTTGCGGAATGCCGCAATAACGCCGGAGACAGTGAACACTTGCCCGTAAGAGCGCTGCGCCCGCTTGATCATGCCGACGATGGCCGAGAACTCGCCGACCTGAATCCGGCCCAACAGCGTGGAGCGGTTACGGATGCGCGGATTGCCGGTGACCGCGCCGACATTGGGATTATCCTGAAAATGCCGCACCATCCAGGCGATGGCTTCAGGAGCCAACAGCGCATCGCCGTCGATGCAAATCAGGATCTCGCTGTTCGCCAGCAATGCGGCGGTACGCAAACCCATCGCCTTGCCCTGGTTGGTATGCAAATTAACCACGCGAAGCTGGTCATGCTTTTCAGCCAGTTCCTGCAAGATTGCCAGCGTGTTGTCTTTGCTGCCGTCATTAACTGCGATAATTTCAAAATTCGGGTATTTCTGGCGCAGCAAAATTTCCACGGTTTCACGGACATTCTCGCCTTCGTTATAACAGGGTATCAATATGGAAACCGGGGGATAGTCCGTTAATTCCGGCAGGTGTTCTTCATTACCCTGTTGATGCCATTCATGACGAAAATAAAAAATAAGCGCGCCAAACATCCAGATGTAAGCCATAAACAACGGATAGTAATAAACGAATCCTTCGATCACGTCGTCCAAGGGTTCCCATGCAGAAACTAAATCATGCCATTGGGTTTGTAGTAGTGCGGTCAGGTTCTGCAATGAAGTACTCATGGTTTTTCAGGGCAAACGGCATCGCCCACCCTATTCGGGTTAATTAAAACAAAATGCATGATTAAGGCTGGATAGGCAGCGAGAAATGCTGTTGTAAATCCGCGAGGCGCGGCTGATCCTCAAAAACATTGTCCGGATAATAGCCAATGTGTCTGGCGCCCAATTTTTTCAGTAGCTTCAACTGTTCGACAAAAGTCGTCATCGGGACTTTCTGTTGGGCTTTCCAGTCGATCGATTGCAGTTCGAACACGGTCTTTTTAAGGCCATCCGGCTGTTTAGCCGCCGTTTTTACCAGCTGTGTGAGCCACTGCCTGGGGTTTTCAGCCTCTTCCATAAACGGCATGGCTTCGATAGCCACATAATCGTAATGCGCTAAAAAGGACTTAAAAGACTGCGCATACCATTCTTCGCTATAAGGCTTTAACAAAGGCAGCGCATAAAAATTACGCGCCGTCTTTATGCCGGGCCGATAAACGCGCACTCGGCTAGCCAGTTCATCGGTAAACTGGTTAATCAATTCGGTTTTATGTTGCGCCCAAACCATGTGCATTTTGGGGGTTGCATGCAATTGCTCGAATTGATCAGGCAGGCCCCATGCCTGTTTTGCAAAGCTTAGCGCTAGCGGCGATACATCTTCATAATCCGATAAGATTCCGTCGTCATGAAACAAGATGCCGTCAAAATTGCAATGCTTGGCCAGGTCTTCGTAAATTTCAGCCACATACTGGCGCGCTTCAGGGTTGAACGGCGACAGCCGGGTATAAATATGACTGGCTTTTTGCGCCTTGCCGTCCCGCCATTCCTGAACATACCAGGATTCCGGCACTTTGCCTTGATAGGCCATAATCGGCATCCAGGCATACACTTTCACTCTGGCTACGGTTTTTAACTGCCAGGCAACCCGGCTGAATAAATCCTGCTTTACCGGTAAATGACGGTTGGGGAAATATAACGCATCGGCATTGCCATCGCCGTCAGGATCGGCATAGGCCTGTAAGTAAACCGTGTTGATGTGCATGTCTTTGATGCGCTGAACCGCGACATCCAGATTGTGCTCGGTCTGCTCGGGGTCTTCATCGTAAAGATAGTCCATGTCCAGATGCGCTACCCGTAACGGCCGGTCAGCGCGCAGCCCGGTAACAATTTCCGCAAATTGGTTGACGTCGGGATTATCGACCATAATCAAACGACGCAAGGCGCTGATATCCGCCACGGTATTAAAGCCGTCCATCAGCCCCATCGTCATCGGCATTCCGGCTTCACGCGAGGCCTGCACAGTGATTTGATTATATTCGCCATAGGGCCAAACCATCGCCCTGGGCCTGACCCCGGCATGTTGAAAGATGAACTCGGCGCTTTTCAGCAGCGCTGCATTGATGCGCTCGCGGTACTGCTCATCGGTTTCGTAAACCAGCATCGGGTCGTCATACAGCCGGGTAACGGCCGCAGCCTGTGAATTGGCTTGAGGGTTGGCATTCACGCCTTTATGCAAGTCGTAACTGTGCGAGGCGACCTCTACCAAGCCGGACTGCACCATTTCCCTGACCTGCTCCCAGCTGAGCAATGGCTTGCCCGGTTCTTCCGCAGTGACGTTACCGTCCATCCAGGTTCCCACCAAGGCAACCGTGGCCGGATAATGATATTTTTTTAATAGCGGAAAGACGCGGGTATAAAAACTTTGGTAGCCGTCATCGAAGGTCAACAATGCCGCTTTATCGGGCAACGCATCCTTACCTGTAGCGGCATCGAGGATATTTTGTACGCTGACGATCTTGTAGCCTTTGTTTTTCAACCAGTCCAGATGTTCTTCAAGATGATCGACACTGACATCCATGGAATTGAAAGGCGGCTTGGCACCTTCCGCGCCGACGATGTCATGATAATTGAGAACCAGAAAGTGGTGTTCTTGGGCAGATGCAGTGCCGAAAAAACCGATAAGAAAAAACAACAAAAATGCTTTATTTAAGCAATTGACTGCTGCAACAGGTGTAAAAATGACCATGAAATCCGGATTAAAATAAAGAAACTCGCTAACGGGCGACAATATTAACCGAAAAACGTGCAAAGCCGGATTGAAAAATCGGTTAAGCATGATTATGTAGCCGGATATCGACCACAAACCATGCTCAACAGTCTGTTACTGAACAAAAAACCTGTTATTACCCAGCTATGGGTAAACGGCGTTTTGTCCCGTTCATGCTGCTAAATTAAAAATCAAGATCCTCCTCATCAAAATCACCTAGCTGTTCCTGCAGGCGTTTTTTCTCCCAGTACAGTTCAATTTTTCTGCGCGCAGCCATTTTTTTTGCTGCGCGCTCACTTTCGTTAGGAAGCGTTACATAGTCACTGCTCAAACCCAAATCGAAGCCTTCAACATCAAGATCAACATCATCTTTGCTTTTGTCGACACCGGCTTCAGGCGCGGATTTATCTGGAACGGATTTAGATACTTTCATAGTCGTAATTTAATCTAGCCTTAAAAAATGCACTTTTTAATTACTTATGACAAGCTTGTAAAGCGAAATTTTATGCGGCCTTAATAAAATGCCATGATCTACGAAGGCTCCGATATTCATTTGTACAAAAGATCAATCAGTTGGAAGAGCCATAAAGACCAGCACTTTATATTTTATATATGACCGTAATTTTTTGGAATTCATTAAACATATTTTTTACCTCACGACTTTTTAACGATTACAATGCCCTAAAGACCACATAATCTCCCTTAACGACGCAGAGTAATTTATGAAACCAAGCATACAAATTTTAATCGGTATGACATTTATTGCACTGGCCGCATGTTCAACTCAAGAGGTCAAACATGACGAAAAAGCCGTGTCGACTCCTGATAAAACGCCCGCAATCACCGAAGATTCATCGCAAAGCTCAGGCCCAAACCCACCAATGACCCGAACTAGCGGCGACAAAACATTAAACCTGGTTAGAATCATGGATGGCGGAGCCTGTAAAAATGATTTTCAAGGCGCTAAAGGCGCATTTCTTGTCTATGCCGATTCAGCCGATATAGAGCGGATTAAACGCGACAAAGGGACGCAAGTCTTCAGTGAATTCGAAAGCAAAATTCAAATCCTTGCAACACAGGCTTTGCAGGAAGCTATCAATGCCACCAACCTCGCGGAAGATCCCTTTGCCTTGGGCGCAGATGAAGCACAAGAGAAACTGTCTAAACAGCTGTCCAAAAATTTTCGTAGCAGCATAGCTGACCCTGTTAAACTTTTCCAAAACGAAACAACGTTGACGATTGATATTGTTCCATTTGCTCCGTCATTAATCTTTTATCAGCAAGGCTGCGACGCCACGCACCAGGAACCGGAAAACTAGCGTTGCAAGATTATCCGGGCTTTCATAATCAAACTAACAAGAGGTGAAGCATTATGGGTTGGAGAGAACGCACACATGACGCTGTTTATTCCGATGCCGATACCGAGCAGCGTTTAAAAGAGGAATTGCCGCACTGGTACCTTGAAGGCGGCTGGATTCGGCGTAAATACAAAACCAGCGGCTGGAAAGCGACGTTGATGGTGGTTAATACGGTGGGGCACTTGGCTGAAGCGGCATTCCATCATCCGGATCTTACCGTTTCTTATGCCTTCGTGATCGTTAAGCTAATGAATCACGCAGCCAAAGGTATTACCAACAAAGATTTTGAGCTGGCCCGTAAAATCGAGGAAGTGGTGATGTGGCAGCCCGGCAAGGAAGGCGGCTCATTGGAAGGGACACCCGATGACCCGAGGTTTAAATACATCAAATATGATTAGCTTGGATAATAGAACACGGATGACGCGAATAGGCGTTCTAGCCATGAAAGTGGGGATTGAAAATCAGGTGAAAGGCAAAAGGCCCAAGACGAAAAATCCACGCATCAACATCAACATCGCCGAGCTTTAGCCTTTAGCCTTATATTTTTCGTCTCTTTCGTAGAATAGCTCTACTCAATTATTTTCAGCTTCAGCAGGTGTACGCGCCGGCTATCCGCCCTGATCACTTCAAACTTCATAGTATCCACGACCAGGCTCTCGCCTTTTTTGGGCATGTGTTCAAGCTGGCTGACAACAAAGCCGCCGATGGTGTCGTATTCATCCGTTGCCAGATGCGTGGAAAAATATTCATCAAATTCATCTATCGGCGTCAACGCTTTAACCATGTATTCATTGGAACTGCGCTGAAAAATATAGCCTTCGTCTTCATGATCGTCGTGTTCGTCTTCAATCTCGCCAACAATCTGCTCTAACACATCTTCGATGGTGACCAAACCGGCCGACTGGCCGTACTCATCGACAACAATTGCCATGTGGTTGCCGTTGGTACGCAGCTCTTTAAGCAACACGTTTAAGCGCTTGCTTTCAGGTACAACGCATGAAGGCCGCATTATTTCATGAACTTTCAGCGTTTTATTGTCCAGGATGCGGGCCAGCAAGTCCTTGGCTAACAGTACGCCGACCACCTTGCTCCGATCGCCGTCAATGACCGGATAGCGCGAGTGCCCGAATTCCGTAACCAGCGGCATGATGGTTTCCAGTTCGGCGTCCTTGGGTACGACAACCATTTGAATGCGGGGAATCATAATATCCCTGACCCGCATTTGAGACACCTGCAAAACGCCTTCAATCATGGATAACGCGTCGGTATCCAGCAAGCGTTTTTCGCGTGCCTCTCTTAATATCTCAAGTAGATCCTCAAGGTCTTGCGGCTCCCCAGTCAGTAAATGGCTGATTTTATCAACCCAGCTTTTCTGCGGGGAGTGCCTACTTGGGGGTTGTTCATCACTCATTTGTCTTTTACCTCTGTATAGGGATTGTCTATCAGCAATTTATTCAGAATTGCTATTTCTTTGTTTTCCATCAGCTCGGCCTCATCATCTTCGATGTGGTCATAACCTAACAAATGCAACACACCATGCACAATGATATGCGCCCAATGGTGCGTTAACGTCTTTCCCTGTTCCAGCGCTTCTTTTTCCACTACCGGCGCGCATATAACCAGATCGCCCAGCAAATCCAGCTCAATCCCTTCGGGCAAATCAACCGGAAAACTGAGAATATTGGTCGCGCCTGATTTGTGGCGATACTGCTCATTGAGCTCGGCGCTTTCCTGTTCATCGACAATACGCACGACAATCTCGGTGTCCTGATCGTAATCAGCCAACGTGGTATCTACCCAGAGCTGGATTTGCTGCGGGTCAGGCTGGCCTGGCGATTCAAAAACAGCCTGGATTTCTATTTGGTTCACGGCTCGACCTTGTTTGCCTTCTCATAGGCTTCGTAGGCGTAAACAATACGCTGCACCAATGGATGTCTAACCACATCACGGGCATTGAAAAAGGTAAAGCTGATGCCTTCGACATTTTTTAATACTTCAAGCACATGCCGCAAACCGGACATTTTTTCTGAAGGCAAGTCGATCTGGGTCACGTCGCCGGTTACCACAGCCGTCGATCCGAACCCCACACGGGTCAGGAACATTTTGATCTGCTCGATGGTGGTGTTTTGCGCTTCATCCAGGATAATAAACGCATCATTCAGCGTTCTGCCGCGCATAAAAGCCAACGGCGCAACCTCGATAATGCCCTTATCAATCATCTTCTCAACCCGCTCAAAACCCAGCATGTCGTACAACGCGTCATATAAGGGCCGCAAATAAGGATCGACTTTCTGCGCCATATCGCCCGGCAAAAAACCCAGTTTTTCTCCGGCTTCCACCGCTGGGCGCACCAGAATGATTTTTCTGACTTTCTCGCTTTGCAGCGCTTCAATGGCGCAAGCTACCGCCAAATAGGTTTTGCCGGTTCCGGCAGGTCCGACGCCGAAATTAATATCATGAGTCACAATTTTCCTCAGATATTCCTGCTGGTTTATTCCCCTTCCCCTGATCATGCCGCATTTGGTCTTGATGGCAACATTTTGCTGGGGCGATGTTACCGGGTCATCCAACAGCTCTTCAATGGAAGAATCCTGCATGGCCAAATGCACCAGTTCAGAGGTCAGGTGTTCTTTTTCGGTACTTTCAAATAATTTCTGCATGACTGCGCAGGCCGCCTTGACTGAACTATCCAAGCCGGTAACCTTGAACTGATTGCCACGATTGGCGATCTCGACCTGAAGACGCGACTCAATCTGCCGCAAATGCGCATTAAATTGGCCGCAAAAATTAGATAAGCGGTTACTATCGGCAGGTGCCAGACTAATTTCCTGTGAAATCATAAATCAACTGTTACCAACAATTTTATTAACGGAAGCATCGACCATCCGACCTCGCAAAGAATTGGGCAAAGCCTCGGCAATCAGCACATCGACAAATTGCCCGGCCAACCGGGGATGCCCGATAAAATTAACGACCCGATTATTCTCCGTTCTACCCTGCATTTGCAACGGATTCTTTTTAGACTGTCCCTCAACCAAGACCGTTTGTACGGTACCGATCATGCTCTGCGAAATAGCCGCCGTCATTTCGTTAATGCGATTTTGAAAACGTTCCAAGCGCTGTTTTTTAACTTCTGCCGGCACATCGTCCGGCAAATCCGCCGCCGGTGTTCCAGGGCGCTGGCTATAAACGAAACTGAACGATAAATCGAAACCGACTTCTTCAATGAACGCCATGGTTTCTTCAAACTCGGCATCGGTTTCGCCGGGAAATCCGATAATAAAATCCGATGACAAATAAATATTGGGACGCACTGCGCGCAACTTGCGGATAATTTCAAGGTAGTCGGCACGCACATGGCCGCGCTTCATCATCTTTAAAATGTGATCGCTGCCGCTTTGCACCGGCAAATGCAGATGGTCAACCAGTTGCGGAATTTCGGCAAAGGCTTCAATCAGCTCGTCAGTAAATTCCATCGGGTGAGAGGTGGTAAAACGAATGCGATCGATGCCCTCCACCGCCGCCACATAATGCAGCAATAAGGCAAAATCGGCGATGTCGCCGTCGTCCATTATCCCGCGATAAGCGTTAACATTTTGACCTAACAGATTGATTTCCCGCACGCCTTGTTTAGCCAAAACGGTAATTTCGGCAATCACGTCATCCAGCGGACGGCTGATTTCTTCACCTCGCGTATAAGGCACCACGCAGAACGTGCAGTATTTACTGCATCCTTCCATCACCGAAACAAACGCTTTCGGGCCTTCGGCTCTTGGCTCAGGCAGAGCATCGAATTTTTCTATTTCGGGAAAGGAAACGTCGATCACGGGCTTTTGCTGACTGCGCGCTTGATCCAGCAGTTGTGGCAAGCGGTGCAAGGTTTGCGGCCCAAACACGATATCGACAAACGGCGCCCGCTTTTGGATGGCTGCACCTTCCTGGCTGGCAACGCAACCGCCAACGCCAATAATCACGTCGGGACGCTTGTCTTTAATCTTGCGCCATTTACCCAAAGCCGAAAATACTTTTTCCTGCGCTTTTTCGCGTATCGAACAGGTATTCAGCAACAGGACATCGGCTTGCTTGGGGTCATCGATTAATTCAAATCCATGTGAGGCATTGAGCACATCCCGCATTTTATCGGAATCGTACTCGTTCATTTGGCAACCATTGGTTTGAATATAAAGTTTTTGTGTCATATTTTAAATAGTTAAATCATTTAAAAATCACTGAGGCCACACCCCCGTTTCTCGATTTTATTGGGACGGAACGGCGGTGCTAAGCCACCATACAGCAACGAAAAAAGCCCTGGACAATCGACCAAGGCTTAGTAAATTAATGGCTATTATAACCCGAAGAGTGTTTAAACAAAAAGTGTAGGCGCGGAACTGCGCTTGCAACTTGCTGCGCAGTGTACCGGAACCCCCTGTTTTCGACTGTGCGACAGCAACGTTGTTCCGACTGCCCATCAACCGCTGGCAGCTTACTTAAAACTCCTCCCATTCTTCGCTAACGGCTGGCTGTAACTGAGGTTTTGCCGGGGCCTGTCGTGGACTTTTGTTGATCGATGGCGTTACTTGACGAGTACTTGGAGAACTATATGCGCCAGTATCAACAGTAAAACGCCCGACTGTAACCGACAAATTTTGCGCCTGATCTTCCAGTGATTCGGCCGCTGCGGCAGCCTGCTCGACCAACGCGGCATTTTGCTGAGTCACTTCATCCATTTGTCCAATAGCCTGGTTGACCTGCTCGATACCGGACGTTTGTTCAACAGTGGCGGTTCTGATCTCGGACATAATGATCGTAACGCCGCGAATCGCGCTGACAATTTCTTCCATGGTTTTCCCGGCCTGGGCAACCAGCTTGGTGCCGTCTTCAACCTTTTCTACCGAATCGCCAATCAGGTTTTTTATTTCTCCGGCGGCAGCGGCAGCGCGCTGGGCAAGATTACGCACTTCTCCAGCCACCACGGCAAAACCTCGCCCTTGTTCGCCGGCGCGAGCCGCTTCCACGGCGGCGTTAAGGGCCAGAATATTGGTTTGAAAGGCAATACTGTCAATCACCGAGATAATGTCCACGATCTTGCGCGAGGATTCATTAATACCCTCCATCGTTTCCACAACCTGATCAACGACTGTAACCCCTTTGCCCGCAATATCCGATGCACCGACCGCAAGCTGATTAGCCTGCTGGGCATTTTTAGCATTATGTTGCACGGTGGACGTCAATTCTTCCATACTGGCGGCAGTTTGCTCCAAACTCGCGGCCTGTTCTTCGGTGCGATGCGATAGGTCATTATTGCCCGCGGCGATTTCTTTGGCTGCGGTGTTGATGTTTATAGTGGAGTCCTTGATTTCCCCTACCAGTCCCCTGAGGTTTTCCACAGTACCGTTCATGCTGGAAATCACTGCGCCAAAGGTGCCGGGATAGTGCTTGTCAATCGTTTTGGTCAGATCACCTTCGGACAATGCGCCCGCAATCAGTGATATGTCATCCAGGCTACTCAGGGCGTCGAGTGAAAGGTTAATATCGTCTTTTAATTTGCGCAGATCCCCGTGTCCTTCAGCTTGAACACGCTGGCTGATGTCGCCTTGAGCAACGCTGCCCATAACCTTGCCGACATCCCCCAACATAGTTTGCATGGTCTGCATGGCTTGCATGGCCTTGCCTACCGCAAGCCTGTATTCGCCCTCGACATTAACCTCAACTTTTTCGTTAAACCGGCCTTCAGCCATTGCGTTCATCAGCTTGGTAATGGCGGTTGTAGTGAGGGCCAGCGTTTTTGCGACCGCATTAAGCTGTTTCAGAGCCGTCGCGAAGCCGCCATGCAATCCTTGCGGATAGCTCTTTCGAGTAAAATCGCCATAGATAACATAGGCCATCGAATAGTGCATATCGATCTGCGCAGTTTCCACTTGGTCCATCAAATCATTCAGCGACCAGGCAAGCTGTTGAAGCTGCCGCTCTTTGCCACCAATATGGGTAAGCCGCACGTCTACCGACCCCTTCCTCCATTCCTGGCTTACACTAAGCAATTTTTCCAGCAGTTGTTGGTCGGCTGATTTTGATTTGCGCCACCAAGCGATGGATAAACCTGCCCCAGCCGTTAGCAAAGAGGGCGCAATAAATCCATCATTAACCCCGCTCAGAAAAGGCATCCACCCGAAAATCAGCGACCCCAGCCATGCAATAGCAATAGCCGCTAATGCGAATTTCTCATTATTCTTAAAGCGACTGTAATACATTGATAAGCTCCTCGTAAGTGACGCCTTTGTCTTTTAATACACTAGCCAATACTGCTCCTGAAGCCGCTATGGCATCTTTCGGCCCAGCGTTTTGCTCGGCTTCCAGCATCGCGCGATACACACCCGCCACAATCGGAATGGCCTTGGGATTAGGCATGCGCCGGACAGAAGTGTAGCCGACCTTTTGTTTGTTTTTGTCTTTCATGGGAGCTACATGAGTAAACACCCAATAGAATCCGCCATCCTTTGACATGTTTTTAACAAAGGCAAAGATTTCCTTGTCTTCCGCCAGATAATCCCACAGCAACTTAAACACCGCTCGCGGCATATCGGGATGACGGATGATATTGTGCTGGCTTCCCAGAAGCTCATGCTCTTCGTATCCGGAAAACTCGATAAATATCTCGTTTCCATAGGTAATCCGGCCGGTTAGGTCAGTCTTGGAAACGATAAAGTCATTTTCCCGCATCACCCGTTCCTTACTCGTCGGGACTATCTCTTTTCTTTTCATTATTCTTCCTCAGTTGATTATCCCAGCTAACAATGTATTTGCGATCCCTGTAGCAAACTTATTACCCCGTTTATTTTTACCAAACCCCAGATACATATTAAAAAGTCCTGATTGATATGGGCCGATATCAATCAGGACAAACCTGAGCCATGCCAATATTTGGACAGACCAGGCTGGACTAACGAAAGCCCCCTAATCCCGCTGCTATTTGTTAACGTCCAGGTTAATCTCTTTTAATAACATAAAAAATCGCTTAGCACTATTTTTAGCACGCGTCCCTGGATAAAAATGCCCGCGCTTGGGCTATAAATCTTATAGAGGGCTGACTTTGACGACAACGCCAAACTTTGGATGATCCAGATAATAGACGTCGTTCAGTTTAATGGCGCGCTTTTCATTTAACCGGTAAATTACCGAGCCATCACCCGAACTAGCGGTAAGTTCCAGATCAACGGCCAACTGTAATCCTTGGCCCTGTTGAATTTGGAGATAACCATTCAACTTTCCGTCGGGGTCCTGAATATGAACAGGAGCGCTCAGCTCCCCTGCCGCTTTCGGCTGAACCCAGGCAACATGCATGATAGGCCTGTAAGCCGAATCCTTGGCTATTGCCGCATAGCTGTTGTCCAATGTGGCGGCATCCGGTTTGTTATAAGCGGACAGTTCAGTCAAGCCAGACGGCCAGCTGATTTCGCTGGTTGTTTGCTCAAAAACTTCGGTAGTGGGCATGGCCTGCGAAAAGACCATAAGCTCTATCTGATAAGCGCTGTTTTCCGCTAAAGCAGGGCTGCAAAACAGCATAGCCGCCAGACTGTAAGCCATTATTTTAAGCATCGTCATTTTTTACCGCCGGTTTGATGGTTAATTTGTCCAGCAACTCGGTTATAAACTCAAGCTTCTGCTCGGTCGCTTCAAACGGCTTGATAAACCTTAACTTGTCCGCACCGTCGAATTTATAAACCTGCGCCTGGGTTTGTATCAGGGATATCAACTGATCGGTATTAATGTTCGGCGTCGCCGAAAAAATAATGCGCCCGCCGCCGGCGTTGGCCTCTATTTTCTTGACGCCCAGTTTTTCGGCCTGCTGCTTGAGTTCAGCGACGCTGAACAATGTTTTCACGGGCTCCGGAAATAAGCCGAAACGATCGATCATTTCGACCTGCAACTCGCGCAAATCATCCTTGGTTTCAGTATTGGATATGCGCTTGTACAGCACCAGGCGGCCATGAATATCCGGCAGATAATCTTCCGGAATCAATGCGGAAGTTTGCAGATCGACTTCCGGCCCACGGTCTATCGGCGTGTCGAGTTCCGGCTGCTTGCCGGATTTTAATGCATTGACCGCACGCTCCAGCAACTCGGTGTACAGCGTAAAGCCGATTTCCTGGATTTGCCCGCTTTGATCATCGCCGAGCAATTCGCCCGCACCGCGAATTTCCATGTCGTGCGACGACAGCATAAATCCCGCGCCCAGATCGCCGGAGGCCTCGACCGCTTCCAGTCGCTTGATAGCGTCTTTGCTCAACAAGGATTTTGGCGGCACGACAAAATACGCATAAGCCCGATGATGCGAACGCCCTACCCGGCCGCGCAATTGGTGCAATTGCGCCAAGCCCAGTTTATCGGCGCGATTGATGATAATGGTATTGGCGCTGGGAATATCGATGCCGCTTTCAATAATCGTGGAACACAACAACAGGTTAAAGCGTTGGTGGTAAAAATCCAACATAATGCGCTCCAGCTCGCGTTCCGGCATTTGCCCGTGCGCCATTTCAATTCGTGCTTCAGGCACCAGCGTTTCCAATTCCCTGGCCATTTTTTCCATCGATTTAACATCGTTATGTAAAAAAAACACCTGGCCGCCGCGCTTGATTTCACGCAAGCAGGCTTCCTTGATCTGCGCGTCTATCCATTCGCTGATAAAAGTTTTGATCGCATGCCGATTGGGCGGCGGGCTGGCGATAATGGAAATATCCCTCAAGCCCGACATCGCCATATTCAACGTACGAGGAATCGGCGTTGCGGTCAGGGTCAGCATGTCCAACTCGTTACGCAGTTTTTTGAAGTGTTCCTTTTGGGTCACGCCGAAACGGTGCTCTTCATCAATCACCACCAGCCCCAGCGCTTTGTACTTGATCTCTTTCGACAACAGCTTGTGCGTACCGATCACAATATCGACCTTGCCCTGCTCCAGATCATCGGTAATTTCTTTTTGCTGTTTTGGGGTAACGAAACGCGACAGCACTTCGACGCGCACCGGCCAATCGGCAAAACGGTCGCGGAAATTCTGGTAATGCTGCTGAGCCAGCAACGTGGTCGGCACCAAAACCGCCACCTGCTTGCCGTTTTGCACGGCGATAAAGGCCGCGCGCATCGACACTTCGGTTTTCCCGAAACCGACATCGCCGCAGATGACCCGGTCCATCGGATGAGGGCTGGCCATGTCGTCCAGTATCGCCTCGATGGCGGTTTGCTGATCCGGCGTTTCTTCAAACGGGAACGCATCGGCAAAAGCCGCGTATTCGACATTTTCAACCGCAAAAGCATGGCCTTGCTTGACCGCTCTTTTGGCATGAATCTCCAGTAATTCCGCGGCGACATCGCGGATGCGCTTAATGGCCTTTTGCTTGGCTTTGCTCCACTGGTCGCCGCCCAGCTTATGCAACGGCGCATTTTCCGGGCTCATACCGGTGTAGCGACCGATCACATGCAGGGACGAAACCGGCACATAAAGTTTGTCGTGGTTCGCGTATTCCAGGGTCAGAAATTCCGATGCAATACCGGCAATCTCCAAAGTCTGCAAGCCCACATAGCGGCCGACGCCGTGCTCCTGATGCACGACCGGCGAACCGATGGTCAGTTCATTCAGGTTATTGACGATATTTTCGAGTTCATGCGCGCCGGATTTGCGGCGTCTGCGCCGTTGCTGGGCCTTTTCGCCGGACAGCAGGCTTTCGGTGATAATGGCAAGCGCAGGATTCTCAAGCAGCAAGCCATGATCCATCGGTGCAACAGTAAGGCACGGCGATACTTCGGATTGCAGAAATTTATCCCAGTTTTCAATCTGTTTGACGGTAATTTTGTACTGCCTTAATTTGTCCATTAAGGCTTCGCGGCGACCCGCCGATTCCGAGACAAACAAAATCTTGCCGGCAAAGCCGCCAACAAACTGCTGCAATGCCTGGGCAGGCTGCTCCAGCTTGGCATCGATGGTGACATTGGGCAGTGGACGGCAGTTGAAAGCGATGCTGCCCTCGGCAATTACTGCTGCATCCATTCCGTCGAGAATAATCCGGGCAAAGGCCCCGGTTCGTTGCGCCAGCTCATCCGTGGACAGAAATAACAGTTCCGGCTTCAGCAGCGGCCTGTCCACATCGTATTTCCGCTGCTGGAACCTGTCCTCGGCTTCGGCATAAAAAGCGCGCGATGTTGCATCAAAAGTGTCCGACGTCACCAACACCGCCGATGCCGGCAGGTAATCGAATAAGGACGCCATGCGCTCTACAAACAACGGCAAATAATATTCGATGCCGCCGGGCGCGATGCCTTTACTGACATCCAGATAAAAATGATTCTTGGGCGAAGTTTCCGGAAAAGCCTCCCTGAAGGCCTGGCGAAAACACTTGATGGCCTCATCGGTAAACGGAAACTCCCGCGCAGGATATAACTGAATCCGGTCGATTTTTTCCAATGACCGTTGCGTTTCGGGATCGAAAGTGCGGATGGATTCGATTTCTTCATCGAATAATTCAATACGGTACGGCACCTTGCTGCCCATAGGGAACAAATCGACTATCGAGCCCCTGACCGCGAATTCGCCGTGTTGGTAAACCTGCGAAACGCAATGGTAACCCACGCTTTCCAGCTTGATGCGGTTCAGTTCCAGATTAAAATCATCGCCGACTTTAACGGCAAAACTATTGGCCAAAACATGTTCGCGGGGCGCCAAGCGGTGCATCAATGTCGTCACCGAAACCACCAGCGCGCCGCGTTTCACTTGCGGCAATAACGCCAGCGTCTTTAAGCGTTCCGAGATAATTTCCGGCAACGGCGAGAAAACATCGTAAGGCAAGGTTTCCCAATCGGGGAAATGCAAGATGGGGTGTTCATTTTGCAAGAAAAACGCTAGCTCATGCTCAAGCCGCAAAGCGGTCTGATTATCCGGCGTGACAATAACAAATAGGCGATCTTCATTTTTAATGGCCGAAGCCAGCGCCAGAGAGTCACCGCAGCCTGTCAAACCCGTCCAGGTGAGGGTTTGATTATTTTGATGCGGAATTTGCGGTGAGAAAATCAAATTGTTAGCCATTAAAAGCCTTATGTCTCATTTCCACGCACCGCGTGGAATATACAGTTAAGGCGCGTTGCGCCACAAAGTACAGCCTGTAAGGACTGGAGTTATTTCAATATTATAGCCGCATAAACAGGCTAATGTACGGGCTATCAATGCGTATGTAATTCATTGCGTCGCCTTTTAGTAACAGCTTGCAGTAAGGTACAATAATTGCCAGTTGTGCCAATACATCGAAGACGACATGAACAGCAACAAACCATTGCCTGCTACCATGTTGATCAAATTTTAATCAAACAAGGAGTAACACCATGAAAAAAAGTTTGTTTCTGACTATATCAATGCTGATCTCCGGTAACGTCTTTGCCGCTACCGATCATTATGTACTGCGCGACGGCGACACTGTCCGTCACCTTAAAGTTACCCAAATACCCAATGACGATTACGTTGTCAGCGCCGACGTCGACTTTGATTCTGCCGCCGAAAAAGCCCACTGCTCCGAGACTATTACCGGTAAAGCCAAAAGCACCGGCGAAAACGAGCTGGTCCTGAAAAAACATTCCGAAAGCGAAGCCAGCTTTTGCGAACTGAAAATAAAGCTCAGCCCGAACGGCGCAAAAATTGAAGAATCAAAAGATTGCGGCACCTTTACCGTAAAAAAATGTCACTTTTCCAGCGGCGACAAGGAACTGATTAAAGCTAAATAATGCATGCCTGTAGGATGCAGTGACGCATACCTGTCAACATTGCAGTGGCCGTCTTCATCTTTTATCCTGACGGCCACAACAGTATCAATCAAACAGGCGCTGATCGACATCGCCCCAAGTGCCTCTTCAATATTTAAGCCTCCATGCAGGCGCTTGACGCAAATATAAAGTTCGACCGCGCATAACGCTTTCCGGCGCAAGCCGGTTTGGATACCGCTCCCGCTCCCGTGTTATGGCGGGCATGGCAGTTTACGGAAATGGCATCAGAATCAATGAGGTGTATCATTTTATGAAAATCCCATATCTTACCGCCCCAGTTCCTTCCACTGAGATACCCGCCGGCATTCCTTTCATCATCGGCAACGAGCTTGCCGAACGCTTTAGTTACTACGGCATGCGGGCTGTTTTGGTGGTATTCATGACCCAATACCTGATGGATGCCGACGGCAGATTTGCGCCGATGACCTCAACCGAGGCTCAGGCGTATTTTCACTTATTTGTGTCCATTACCTATTTCACGCCGCTGCTAGGCGCGTTGCTGGCCGATGGCTTGTGGGGCAAGTACCGGACGATCATGTCATTATCCATCGTTTATTGCTTGGGTCTTTTCTGTCTGGCACTGGATAACACACGAACCGGCCTGCTAGTGGGACAGGCATTAATCGCATTGGGCGCCGGCGGCATCAAGCCCTGTGTGTCTGCGCATGTTGGCGACCAGTTTGGCAGCGGCAATCGGCATCTGCTTGGCAAGGTGTTCAGCTGGTTTTACCTGACGATTAACTTGGGAGCTTTTATTGCTATGTTGCTGGTGCCTTGGCTGCTCAAAACCCAGGGCGCGCCGGTTGCTTTTCTGGTGCCGGGCTTGTTAATGCTGTCGGCAACGCTGCTATTCTGGTCGGGACGGTACCGATTCGTACATATCCCGCCTACCGGCATGAACTTTGTACGTGAAGCCCTAAGTGGCGAAGGTCTGCGTATTCTGGGCCGGTTAAGCGGGATTTATTTGTTCATTGCGATGTTTTGGGCCTTATTCGACCAGAACAGTTCATCCTGGGTCTTGCAGGCACAACATATGGACAGACGGATATTCGGTATCGAGATATTGCCCTCGCAGATTCAAGCCGCCAATCCATTACTGATCGTCCTGCTCATCCCCCTGTTTCACCGGTATATCTATCCGGAATTGGGCAAGCATACTAGCTTGGGTTATCTGAACAAAATCACGATTGGCCTGTTTATCACATTCCTGTCGTTTGTGTTGATCGCTTTCATTCAGTTGCGTATAGATGCAGGGTTTCCGCCCAACATTGCCTGGCAGTTGCTGGCTTACCTGTTGCTGACCTCGGCTGAGGTGATGGTTTCGATCACCTGCCTTGAGTTTTCTTATACTCAAGCACCAAAATCGATGAAATCCCTGGTAATGTCGCTTTATATGGCGGC
Organism: Methylobacter sp.; assembly: GCF_023227905.1. GTDB lineage: Bacteria > Pseudomonadota > Gammaproteobacteria > Methylococcales > Methylomonadaceae > Methylobacter_A. Next base: position 124,253 of record NZ_JALOCF010000001.1, read on the forward strand.
CGTTGCGCTTGGCAACCTGTTTACCAGCGCGGTGAATTTTTTCATTGGCAATCCCGACGGTTCCAGCGATCTTGCCGGAGCCGGCTACTTCTGGTTTTTCGCCGCCTTGATGCTGGCAACAGCCGTAGGGTTTGTTTGGTATAGCCGGCATTATCAGGAACAGACTTACCTGCAAGAAGAGGTCAAACCGGGCGGCAATGACTTCTAAATCGCGCGCTTAGAGAGTACAGTTAAACTTATATATGCCGCTTCGCTTTTTGCATACGGGCTTCAAATAGCCGCCATGCTATGCATGCTCGACGGCGTCAATGCTTTTTTCCATCAAAACATCAAGGTTCTATGAATCATTTTTTACCGCTCGTTGCCGCTTTATTGCTGGTTGTACTCAACGGCTTTTTTGTGGCCGCAGAGTTCGGCCTCGTCAAGCTGCGACAAACGCGCATTCGTTCGATTGTTAAAACACAGGGTTGGCGCGGGCGCATTTTAGGGCTGGTGCATGCAAAACTGGACGCCTATTTATCGGCGTGCCAGCTGGGCATTACGCTCGCCTCGCTTGGCCTGGGCTGGATCGGCGAACCGGCCTTCGCCGACCTGCTGGAACCGGTATTCGCCAGGATAAATATCACGTCGCCGGAAATGATCCACGGCATCTCATTCGCCTTCGCCTTTTCGATAATCTCGTTTCTGCATATTGTCGTCGGCGAGCTTGCGCCAAAATCGCTGGCGATCCGTAACCCTGAAAAGGTCGGCTTATGGAGCGCCGCGCCGCTCTACGGATTCTATTGGCTGATGTATCCTGCGATTTGGCTGCTGAATTCCAGTGCCAATTTAGTGTTGCGCCTATTCGGTTTAAACGGCGCTCATGGTCATGACGCCCACTATTCGGCAAACGAGCTTAAACTGATTTTACGCAGCAACCTTCCCGATGAGCGGTTTAGCCGCGACGAGTGGAATATTCTGGCGAAAACGCTCGATGTCAGCGAACTTGAGGTGTCCGACCTGATGCGCCCGATCCATGAGATCGTTTCATTGCACCGCAACGCGTCCTTGCAAAAAAACCTGCAAACCATGTCTCAAAAACGCTACAGCCGTTATCCCTATTTCGACGCCAACGATATTGATGTATTGGGAGTGATTCATTTAAAAGATTTATTTTTCGCTCAGCAAGAAGGCAAAACGATTGACGATTTGAGCAATTACTTGCGGCCTGTCCCGTACATTCAGCCGCACGCGCCTGCGCTGGAATTATTCCGTCAATTTCGTATGGGAACATCACACTTTGCCATTATTGGTCAAAAAGGGCAAAAGCCGCAGGGCTTCATCACCCTGGATAATTTGTTAAGCGCAATGGTCGGCGAGATACGCGACGAATTCCGCCCCAACAACAATGATTGGACGCGGCTCGATGACGGCACGCTGATCGGTAAAGGCAGTCTGCCGATATTTTCGCTGGAGCGAATTATGGGAATTGATATCGAGAACGAAGAACTTGAGCTGGAGGATGAAGTCTCAATCGGCGGGCTTATCATGGCCAAACTGCGCAACATTCCGATGGAAGGTCAAAGAATTGAGTTTAGGCAATTCGATGTCGTGGTCAGGAAAATGAATGAATCGCGTGTCGTCTTTGTCCAGATTTATCCCAATGAAACATCCGATTTAGAGATGATTCATTAAGCCGGCGGCATTGGGATACAAGTAACCTGCTATAAAAACCGCAACCCTATCGTTGCGGTTTTTATACGCGTCAAAATCCATTTTATTTTTTTATGCTCTTATAGCTCTCCTCGCTTTCGAGCTTCACTTTTTCACCCTCTGCAATCAGCCGGTTGCCTTCATCAATTTTATTTTGACCTTCCCGAACCAATATATTGCCGCGATCAACCATTTGCTTACCTTTTTTCCATCTATCGCCCAAGTTCGCGATACCCTGGCTTTCGCTCAGCATTTGTTCGCCGGAAAGAATTGGCTCAGACACAGGCACAGGATCGGACGCACAACCGCCAAGAAACAAAGCCAGGCAAGCGGCAGCTAGATTCAGATTCGGTCTGACAGTGAAACCATTTTGCATAATCAGTTACTCTTAAAGTTAGAATGGGTATAAAGCCGGGTAATTTTACAAAACGCCCTACAGGTTGCAATGATTTTCTCATTGCCATCGCGAAAGCAAGCGCCTTAAAAGTGAGCCTGAGAAGCGACTATTGATGCTCGCGCTGTCCCTACTCATATCTGCTTAGTTGGACTGTTTAAAGGGCAGATAAGTGGCTGCATCCTGTTTATAGAGGCGCATGGCTTCTTGCTCCCCGACTAAAAAGCGTCCGATCGCTTTTGCAAACCGGTTATCCTTGATCCAATGCGCGGAATAAGTGGTGATAGGCTCAAATCCACGGGCAATCTTGTGTTCGCCTTGAGCGCCTGAATCAAAGCGCTGTAAGCCATGTTCAATGCAATAGTCCAACCCCTGGTAATAACAGGTCTCAAAATGCAGGCTATGGTGTTCTTCATCGCAGCCCCAGTAGCGGCCATACAAGGTGTCTGCGCCAATAAAACTTAGCGCTGCGGCAATATACTTATCTTCTTTAACTGCCAGAACCAGCAATAATTGCTCGCCCATGGTTGCGGCTATTTGCTGAAAGAATGCCGGATTCAGGTACGGCTGCGAGCCTCTTTTTAAATAGGTCATCGTGTAAAAACGAAAAAACGCCCGCCATTGCGCTTCGCTGACGTCCGGCCCTGCAATACGCAGCAAACTGACGCCCTGCTCGCTAATCTTTCGGCGTTCGCGCTTGAGCATTTTGCGTTTACCGGCATTCAGGGTTTGCAGAAAATCGTTGAAGTCATGATAGCCCCGGTTGAACCAGTGGAACTGCACGCCCTCGCGAATACTCAAGCCCAATGACCGGAGTTGCTCTGCCTGGTGTTCGATAGGAAACAAGCAATGCCATGAAGAAATATCCCGCTGATCGGAAAGCTGTTTGATAAAGCCCAGTAATAACTGCACAACTTCGAGCGGGTCGGCAGCCGCTTTACTGACAATACGCGCTCCCTGGCAAGGCGTAAACGGGATGGCTGTCAACCATTTCGGGTAATAATCGAGTCCCTGCTGCCGGTAAGCCTGGGCCCAGGACTGGTCAAATACATATTCACCCCAGGAATGCCGTTTCAGATACAACGGCATAAAAGCAACCAGCTCCTCTTCATCCATAACCAGCAAATGCGCAGGCTCCCAACCCGTTTGCGCGGATACCGAACCGCTTTGTTCCAGCGCCGATAAAAACTCATGCCGTAAAAACGGATAGGCGTCGCCGGCAAGTCGATTCCAGGCCGTACAATCCACTTGTGTCATACTATCGATTTGTTTTACTTCCATTTTTAAAAACAGTACAGTTAAAACAACACAATCATATCAACCTATCCAGTACATGATCCACAAACCTTTTTCTCAGGCCTGTGAAAACAACAAAGACCCCATTTTACAGGTTATTAGAACGGTTTTTTGCCAGCCCACAACCGTTTGGGAAATCGGCAGCGGTACGGGTCAGCATGCTTGTTATTTTGCCAAACACCTGACGCATCTTGAATGGCAGCCTACCGACAGGAGTGAAAATATCCCCGGCATCGGTTTATGGCGGGAAGAAGCGAAACTAGCCAACTTGAAACCGCCATTAACGCTGGATGTTACGGATGCGCTGTGGCCATGCAGCTCTATTGACGCATTATTCACCGCCAATACGCTGCACATCATGAGCTGGGATGAAGTGCGAATACTGTTTGACCGCTTGGCCGAATATCTAAACGCAAAGGCGCTTATTTGTATTTACGGCCCGTTCAACTATAACGGCGCTTATACCAGCGACAGCAATGCTTATTTCGATCAATGGCTTAAAAGTCAAAATACCTTAAGCGGCATTAGAAACTTTGAAGACATCATGTCTTTATCGACATCCTGTGGCTTTAGCTTGTTAAACGATATTGCCATGCTCGCCAATAATCGTTTGCTGGTGCTGCAAAACAGCTGAAAGCATTGGCTGTCGGCGATACTCGTCAACACCAACCTGAGTATTGGGGCAGGCCTTCAGGCTACTATTGAAAGCAGCCTGAAGCTTCTAATTCGCCCCCTTTAACCCTGCCAAAGGTCGCCCCTGACCCAGCACCGTCAGCAGTTGCGACAGATCGTCAGAGCTTTGCGCTACCTGTGGCCTCGGCCCCTCTATTTTTTCCTGGGTCCAGTCCACCATCTCTCCTGATCCCCACGACACCACGGAAGCCAGTGAAAACACTACTATGCCGCGGGTCATGCCCTTGGGTATTCCCTGCACATCAAGATAGCGGTGGAAATATCTGGCTGCGATAAAAAACACAAGAGTGGATATAACCAGGTTCCATACGGAAGGTAATGTGAGCATTATTGAAGGTTCTCTTGGCTTGGAATGTCGTTCATCATGATTTTCATGCGCTTGTTTGCAATACGAGATTATCCGGCCGCAATCGACTTTTTAAGCGCCGTCGTTTTGTAATTCCTTGAGCTCAGCTTCAAGTCTTAAGAACTGCTCCTTCCAGTGTTTGGCAGCGTTAATCGCTTCATCTCTTTCATCCACCAACTCATCGATGCGCTCGTTTAAAAGCCTGTTTAATTCGGTTAATTTCTTAAGCTCTTCAATCGAAGGTACAGCACCATCGTCAGACTCAATCACTTTCAGCACGGCCTCGTTATCAACGTCAAAGGTTGTTACCGCACCTTGCTGATCGTCAGCCGCACCGCTCAACGGCTCTTCGCGGCTTTCCTCATGTTCCCGCTCGACAACCGGAGCGGGCTTTGGCGGCGTGATCTCTTTAATGGCTTTATTGAGGCTCTTTTTGCCGTCTATCACTTCCTTGACCAGCTCAGCCGGCGCTTCCTTGACCAGTTTATCCGCTAGCTGTTGAGTACGCTGCCCGACTCCGGACTGCTTGGCCCTGGCGGTGGCAGTATTTAATTGCACGGTATCGCGTAACTGGGAATTATCCGTTGCCTGGGCATTTACCCAACTTTGCGAAGCCGATACGATGGCCGCAGACTGGCCCTGCGTTAAATGCCTGCGATGTAAGTTCGACGACAGGATAAACTGCGTAGGATTCGAGCCGGTGTACTCAATCAATACCGGCGCGATGCCCAGCTCACATAATGCGCGATAGCGATTGCCGCCATCCAGAATCATGCCGTCAAGCGTATAAATAGGGTGGGTTTGTCCGTTAGCCAGAAGATTATCTTTAAGCGAGTCAAACTCAGCCTCGGACATCCGTGGAAAATAGGTGCAGAGCGGGTGCAGCTCCATTGTTTGATTAGTGTTTTTAGTCATTGGTCAACCTTAATTTAGGCCGGCCATTATATCATGGCTACGCTTAATGGTTTTTAGCGTACTGTAAGTGACGTGGGGCTTTGTTAGCGCAATAAAGTTGCGCTTTAAATCCGCCTGAGTTTAAAACGCTCAATCCGCCGGCAGGATTTTTTCCAATATCTCCAAGCGCAAATCAGCGAACTTTGGCGTCCAAAGATCAGGATTCAGCGGAAACGCCTTGCTGACTCCGGTGCGCCGGTAACCGTTCCGTTCGTAGAATGCGATCAGTTCGCTTCGACTTGATATGACCAACATAAGCGATTTATTAACGGCCCAGGTTTGCTGTGCGACTTGCTCCGCTGCCCGCAGCAATTGTCTGCCGATGCCCCTGCCCTGTAACGGCGGGCTTACTGCCAGCATGCCGAGATAAACCTGATCCGCCTGTTTCTGCAGATGCACCGATCCGATCAATTCCGTTTCAGCCTTGTACAACAAAAACATCGAATCGTCAGCTGTGATTAATCGTTCGATTTCATCCGTCCCGGTTCTAAGACCCATCACTAAATCGGCTTCCGTGGTCCAGCCTTGCTTGCTGAATTCGCCGCGATAAGCCGAGTTGACCAGAGCGGCAATCTGCCCGGCATCTTGTATTTCGGCCTTGGATATCGAGTAAGCCACCATCACCAAAGCAAGCGCTCCACCGCCTCGCACTCGTCGGAGGCCAGTTCAAAATCGAAAATCGCCAAGTCTTCATGCATGTGACGTTCCGAGGTGGTGCCGGTTAACGGAATGATGCCGATTTGGCTCAGGTAGCGGAGAAATATTTGCGCGGCGCTACGTTGGTACTTCATCGACAACATTTGCAGCGCCGGATGAGCCAAAACAGTGGGATTGGCGGTCAGCGTCCAGAAGCTTTGGTAAATAATCCGATGCTCCCGGCAAAAAGCGCGGATGGCCCGGTCGTACCCGGTCTCGGCATAGAAACGGTTCTGGATGACAGCGGGTTTAACCTCGGCCTCCTGATACAAAAGCTCAAACTGCCGGGGATCGTAACAATTGCTGATCCCCAGTTGCTTGGCCCCACCGCTGTGGAAGATCAGCTCCATCGCCTGCCACGCTTCCATTGTGCTCTGCCGGCTCGCCAGCGGCGAATGTAGCACCAGACAGTCCAGATAAGGAGTTTGCAGATTTTTCAGCGAGGTTTGGAATGATTGCGCCACTTGTGAGCCGAGTCCGGCGTTAGGATCATAAGGCACTTGCATCGGGTCCTGGCCGCTCAACGGCGAGAATTTGCTTTGCAGATAAAGCTCGCTGCGATCCATGCCGCGATGCAGGCAAGCGGCCACGCCGTCGCCGACTCCCGCTTCATTGTAATGTTTGGGTTGACCGGCGGTATCAATGCCGCGAAAACCCAGCCCGATAGCCTGTTCTACCAGTGCCGCGGTACGCTCTTTCTTCCAGGCCGTACCGTAAATAATCCGTGGCATCCGTACGCCATAAGAGGACGTTACAAAATCTTTAGGGTCCATAAGCACTCCAGAAAAAATGTCAGGCTTCGATTATCCTCGCATGCTAACCGACTTGAAGCTACCGGCTAAGAGACATCGAACCGGTAATTCAGGCCGAAAACAAGGAGTACGATCTATGAATACGGAATGTAATTAAAACCGGCTTAACTTGATATCCCGAAGGTTTTTGAAAAGTCCGCTTAGCTACGGTGACAGTTAAGACTTTAGAATAAAGCGTGGGTGAACCATGAGCAGATAAATTCAAAATGCTTGCTTTACTCATCCGCACGAAAGCGCACCTGCCGCCGCATATATCTTTTATGGGCTCGAATTGCAAGTCGACAGAGGCGCTCCTTAAAGTTCATGCAAACATAGAGTTTATTGCCCTCTTCCATAATCTTGTCGTTAAGCTGGTCATATAGCTTGCAAGCTTCCTTAATCAATCTTCTGCCATTCCTGCGCTCGCATGAATGTTTGTTTGTATATGCGCTCCTGCCGCCCGAGGCTGCTACCAATGAATATCCGCTCATCGCTTATTCGGCTTTCAGGCGGCGCTTATATCGATAGAAGGCTTTGCGTCCCAAAAAATATAAACGCACCTTATCCTCTGTACAGTCTGAAGTTTTATTGCTTTGCGCCCTAATGCTGTCGTAAAGATTGAAAGCTTGTTTGGTCAGCTCTCTTGCTGTCATAGCAGCTCTCCTGTCTTGCAAAGAATCTCGAATTAGAACTTATCTATAAATTAGATACTCTAAGTCAGATGATACAAAACAGGTATATCGTTAAATACTTAGCAAAGCCCTGATCAACTCGCTTTCCGGCTGCATTCCCATTGCCAGGCATGCGCCACGATGGTATCCAAATCCGCATAGGCCGGTTGCCAGCCCAGCCTCAGCTTTATTTCATCGGCATTGGCCACTAACTGGGCTGGGTCGCCTTCCCGGCGCTGGCCTTCCAGCACAGGGATAGCCTTGCCGGTAACGCGCCTGGCCGCCTGGATGACGCTCTCGACGGAATAACCGTTGCCGTTGCCCAGGTTAAACGCGGTAGTTTGCCCGTCCGCTTGCAAGTATTGCAAGGCCAGCCAATGCGCTTCGGCCAGGTCGAGGATATGGATGTAATCGCGAATGCAGGTGCCGTCGGGCGTTTTGTAATCACGACCGAACACAGTAATGTTCTGCCGGTGGCCTGAGGCGGCTTGCAATATCAGCGGGATGAGATGCGTTTCGGGATCGTGCCGTTCGCCGAGCAGGCTGTCAGGATGCGCTCCGGCGGCATTGAAATAGCGCAGGCAAACCGATTTGAGGCCGTAAGCGCGGTCATAATCGGCCAAGGCCTGTTCCACCATCAGCTTGCTCCAGCCGTAAGGATTAATCGGCCGCTTGGGATGGGCTTCATCGATAGAGCTGTATTCCGGCTCGCCGAAAATCGCCGCGGTGGAAGAGAAAATGAACCTGCCGACATTGTGAGTCCGCATCGCATTGAGCAGATTAAGGGTGTTGGTGAAGTTGTTCTGATAATACTTGGCGGGGTCCTGCACCGATTCGCCGACCTGGATAAACGAAGCAAAATGCATGACCGCATCGAACTTGTGCTCGCTAAACACCTTGTCAAGTACCAGCCGGTCGGCAATGTCGCCATGAACGAATTTGCCGTGCAGCACCGCATCCCGATGTCCGCTGGAAAGATTGTCGAGTGTGACGACATCGACGCCTTTCTGGCCGAGCAGCCAGACCATATGGGAGCCGATGTAACCGGCACCGCCGACTACGAGTACAGTTTTAAGTGGTGTCGTCATAGGTTCACCCCATTGCATAATTAATTTATTTTCAAAGGATTATAAATCCAACTCGATGCGATCACATCGTTTTTTTGCCGGATAAATTTATGGCAAAGCGGTAGGTACGCATCGCGTACGAGACTGTGAAAGTATTATCAAAAATCATTTTAAAAACTTATTCACCACGAAGGCACGAAGGACACGAAGTTTTCAATACATTGAGTTTAAACAATTATTTTTCCTTCGTGATCTTCGTGCCTTCGTGGTGAATGCTTTTGCTTTGGTTCTAAATCGAATACTTTCACAGTCTCGTATCTTTTTGGGACTTGATCCAGAAAATGGTACTACGGTGCTTTCACAGTCTCGTATGCTCGGCGCGGCATATGGGAAAAATTTCCGTGAATAACATCAGTCGATTAGTTTACGGCAGAGCGCGAAGCCAGTAAGTCTTATGCAGGCTAACGCGTCTGAGAATAGCTGGCGGCAAACCATGATGCAACGCGCCCAGCTTGAACCCGAGCCATTTCAGCCCTGTCCGCAGCACTGCGGAAGGAATCAGCAACGGAGCGTGCTTCATCAGGTAGCGCATTTCCGAAATGACAAAGCGCAAACCTTCGCCGGATGCGCCGCCGAATGTCTGTTGCAGCCAAGCACTATGGGTATGGAAAACGCCGATATCGAAATAACGCTTAAATTCGTCCGCAAAACCGTAATCATGGGAATGGAACACGTGGGCATCGGCGCAATAAGCGATTTTCCAGCCGGATACCAGCATTTTTCCGGCCACATAAGTGTCTTCGTTCATGATGGTGTCGACAGGGAAGCCGCTGACCTGCATCAGCGCGCTCCGCCGATAGGCGGCAAAGGAATTGGATATGAACGCGGTTTTGATGCCAAAGCGCGTCTTATCGTCCAGGCTGCGCAACTGACTTTCGGCCGGATAATTGAACAGACGGGCATGGGCGGCAATCGGCCCTGCGTCCCGGTGCGGAAGCTGGCGTCCATAAGCCGCACCGACCTGCTCATCATTGAACGCCGCCAACAGCCGCTCGACCGCATCGGGAGCGGCCAATAAGGCATCCTGGGTCAGGAACACGATAATATCCGCTTCAGGCAGCATCTCGACACCCCACTGGCGGGTGCCGCCGTGGTTAAATGCCGACTTGGGAATAACCCGCACCTCAAAGTCGTAGACGCGCGCTAAAACGACAGTGTCATCGCTGGACGAAGAATCGATCACCAACAAAAAATCCGGCTTCCGGGTCTGCTGATCGACGACTTTAAGCCAGGAATTCCATAAACTACCCGCATTCAGCGTAGGCACGATCAAGCCGACCTTACTCATAACGAAGCCCTTTTGGCCTGTGGTTGCGGCAAATCAGTCCGACCGAATTTTTTCAACACCTGCCAGACCCGTTCGCCAAGCTTGACCGGATCGAGCTGCTGTTCAACATACTGCCGGCCATTGAACGACATCCGTGCCCACTCCCAGCGCCCCAGAGATTGCGCCTTGCGTAGCGCTTCACAGACCGAAGCCTCGGTTCTGTCGAAAACAAAACCGGCCCCAAACGATTCCAGATGGTCCCATGCCAGACCTTTGGCGACCAGTACAGGGCGTCCTGAGGCCATGGCTTCGGCCACCACATTACCGAAGTTTTCGCGCATGCCGCCGGCTTCCTCCAAACCCGAAGGCAACACCAGAAAATGGCTGGACGCCAGCAAGTCCATCACTTCGCCGCGCTCCAGGTAGCCGCTATAACTGATAGCGCCTTGGGCCTGTTCGACCAGCGCCTGAAACTCTTCAAAATAATCGCCGTCTACGCTTCTACCGGCGATAACCAGACGATCCTCGGGATTCCTCACTTTCAGCCAGGCCCGAATAAAGGCATTGATGCCTTTTTCCTGTTGAATATGTCCCAGAAAGCAAAGCTTCATGCCTGCCCCGGCAGGATATGGGGCTACCTTAAATTCGCGGCTGTCGATGCCGTTCGGAACCAGCAGTATGCGGGCATTTTTGCCGAGTACGCTGTACACGCCTTCGGCCTCGGTCTCGCTGGTGCAATGCACGGCAATGGCGCGCCGCAAGGTCGGAAAGGTCAACCACTTATAGAACAGCCATTTATGCGGCTTCTGCCGCCGTATTAAATCGACATGCTCCGGCATCAGACCGCCGTGCACAGCGACCATGAACGGGCGGCGCAACAGGCTGCAAAAAACCGCCGCCAGCGTAGACGGCCAGGTTGCGATGCCGTGGATATAGATCACCGGCGCATCGCGGCATAGTTTGAACAGTTCCGGAATAGCGCCCAGGCCAAAGCCCCAGCGCCTGAATCCATAACACCGGTACAGCCTGACATCCACCTGTTCGCCAAGGCACACCTGTTCGGGGCGCAAGCGGCCGTCAATCGACTCGTCGGATGCGACCAAGGCCATTTTATGGCCGCCCTCAACCCAAGCCTTGGTCAAAACGCTGGCTGTCACGGACACCCCGCCGTAACCCTTAGCCGGGGGTATATGCGTGGTAACAATACCTGCATTCATAGTATTTCTCCTGAAAAACATGCTTTGAATAAATTGGTGAGAAAAGGCGAAAGGCAAAGGGCAAAAGACGAAAAAGTCCGCCAACCGATTTGTACCCCGCCCTTAGCCCTCAATGCTATTGACTTAAGCGTGCGGGCTCCTTCTCCCTCAGGGAGAAGGTTGGGATGAGGGGGATTAAATAAGCCTTCTTCCTTATTTTGATTTCCCCTCACCCAACCCTCTCGGCAATTGCTCCTGCATTGCTCTACTACCTACATCCATGTAGGCATCCCTCTGGAGAGGGCTTTGTACTGCTTAAGTCAACAGCATTGCCCTTAGCCCTTAGCCCTCCGCCTTTAGCCTTTAGCCTTTAGCCTTTCTCACCTTCCATACGCCAAAAATCCGCGCCAAATGCCGACGAGGTTGTAAAAAGAGTAAGCCAGTCTTTTCGGGTTTAATAAAACCAGCGCCAGCGCTATTTTTAGGGCGGGCGCGACAAACATCTTGCGAACGATGTAGTACAGAATGTATGCGTCCTTCTGATTGGCGAATTTCCTGATATAAGCCCCGACCCCGGTGGAATACATCAGCATTCTTCCGGTACCCAGCTTGTAATGGTCTTTGTCCGGATGATAAATTTTTATTTCCGGGGTATAAAAGGCGACGCAGCCTGCCCGAAGCAAGCGATATAAAAGCTCAAAGCCCTCGCCTCCCGAATACTTGGAACCGAGCCCGAAATCATGGTCCAGGTGGAAGAGCTTGCCATCGATCTTTTTCCGATCGAAAAACTGCGTGAACTCTACCCCCATCATATGAAAGCGTGAAAAATACCCGGCTTTGTTACTGTTAACGCCGATACTAAAGCGGCTGGTTGAAGCATCGTAAGAACCGGCCACCAGGATGGAAAGGTTCGGCCGCCTTTTAAACTCGTCGACCACTTTTTTCAGGACATCCTTATCGTAGGCGCAATCGTCATCCGGAAACGCGACGATCCTGCCCTGAGCCAAGCCTATGCCGTAGTCCCTGGCCCTGGCGTTACCTGTAAAACCCACTTTCACATGCCTCACATCAAGGCAGCTCTTGATCTGCTCGACGATGGCGTCGATCTTGCCGTCCTTGTTTTGGTCGATGATAATCAACTCGAAGTCTTTATAGCTTTGGTTGGCCAGGGACTTCAAAAAATCCGCCAACTCCCAGTCTCTTCCCAGCGTTGCTAAAACCAGTGAGATTTTCATAGTAATCACCTCGCTTGAGCGCCGGCTTTTGCCTGTAAATAGATCGTTGCCTCATACCAGGTAAACATTAATGCAAACTCCAGTCCGGCAGCTCCGTCCAAAAAACCGCCCCGAAATACGAAGTGGTATAAAAAACGGGCAATAATCCTGATCCAGGATCGCCCCAATAACACGCTTAACCGCCCTCTTGTGGTCATTACCGCACCGGTTGTCGGCTGTAGCTGCACCTCTTGCGCGGCTTTATCAACGTGTTTATGCATCCATTCGATAATCTCGCCATGATAGAAATAGTGTTCATACGGAATATCGGAATAGCCGATCCGGCAAGTATTGAGGACGGCTTCCCCATGCCCGGTATGGTTGCGGACAAAGCTTGTCGTTTCCCTGCGCACCAGTCTCGGGTGATAAATCGGATAGCCGGGAGCGTAATTCAGGCGCTTGCCGCGCAGATACAGTATCGACGGCACCATCAGCACATCAATGGAATCGGTACCCGCCATCCCGGATTCAAACCAGTCGTAAAAAGCTTGCGGGTAGATTTCGTCGGCATCGACGAACAAGATCCAGGGCGTGTTGATATCGCATTGCTTGATCGCAAAGTTGCGCTGCTCGGCAAAGCCGGGCCACGGATTGGTATAAATTCTGCAACCCCGGCTAATGGCGGTGACAATCGTATCATCGGTGCTTCCCGAATCCACAATCACAATCGGATAGCGCTCAGGGATAGCCGCCAGGCAGCCCGGCAGATTGGCCTGCTCGTTTTTGGTTAGAATGACAATGGTTAGCATAGATTTATCTGAATTTATGATTGGTTATTCACCACGAAGACACGAAGAACACGAAGAAAACATAAAACTTCGTGTTCTTCGTGTCCTCTGTGGTGAAAAACGCGTTTTATTTCTTGACCGCATATAAATTGATATAGATGCCCAGCCCGAAGCGATGCATCAACCGGATAAACGGGGCTTGCAAAGACTTGACCCAACCGTCAACAACGGCAGCCGATTGTCCTTTCAGGCGCAGCCGCTTGGATAACGCGTTGAATGGGATCCGGGTTATTTGCTCGACTTTAACGACCTTAAAGCCGTTTCGTTCCACCAAGGCTTTCAACCCGCTCTCGGTAAAGTAATTGACATGCTCCGGCACCCACAAACAAGCGTTGTCCCTGGTGCCCAGCAGCTTGACTAAAAACGAGTCGTAATTAGGCACAGCGCAAGCCAAGACGCCGCCCGGCGCCAACAAGTCCGCGACCTTGCCGATCGCGTTATCCGGATTGAGCAGATGTTCCAATACCTGCGACATCATCACTACGCCAAACGGCTCAGAAGGTTCGTATTGTTCAAACATCACGTCAATAGGTTCATCGCCGTTCAGATTCCTGAACACTTCGTTTTCGTATTGGCCGGGATTGATGCTGACCGTCCGGTAGCCCACTTTTCTAAGCGCCTGCGTGTAAAAACCAAAACCCGAGCCGATATCAAGAGCCCGGCCATTGCCCGAATTATTGATCAGGTGGGCCTGCCGGCTCATACGCTCGGCGTCCACCGTACAATTTGGAAAGGCTTCCTCTCTAGCCAGCACGTCCTCCAGCGTTATCGACTGGGTCAACGCCTGGCCTGAATATTGATAAATGGATTGCAGCAATTTCACATGCGGCGGCCGGTTTAAAAAGCCGGTTCCACAATTCTCGCAACGGTAGATATGGAACTCCTTGTTGCTGGCGTTCTCGGTATAGTGGAAGTTTTTCTGCCGCCAGTATCTTATTTTCTCGGCTCTACAGGCCACGCATTCGCGCAAAATCTCGCCATAGATTCCTGAAGCTGTTGAGGCATGCGTCATAGTATTCTCCTTATATTTCTCTTTTTATAACCCGTTAACCCATTGCCACTTAATGACAAGCGCATCTTGCGAAGCTCAAACCGTAGCTTCGCAGCCTGAATTTTCCTGTTCCAACTGTCCGCCATGAACTGTGCCGACGCTCCGCCAGGGCTTGGCCAACATCGCCAAAACCAACGCCTCGACGCCGAAATAGATAGGGTTAGCCATGGCGGCGCCGAGCAAGCCGTAATTTTTTACCATCAGCGGAATACTGATAGCCGCCGCCACGGCCCCGCATATGCGTCCCAACAACATCAGCCGTGTGCGTTTATTAGCCAGCAAGGGCTGAGCCACTACCGTTCCCAAGGCATGCAGCGCGCAACCGATAGCAATGGCAGGCATCAACTCCACCGCCGAATGATAGGATTTTGCAAGCACCATCGCTGCCACCCAGTCCTTGGTAACCAGCAATAGCGATACGCCGATAAGCCCTAAAGCAACAACGCATCCTATCCATATCCATAAAATCCTGAACCCTTCGCCGGCCCGGTTTTCGGAATAAGACTGAAAGTAAACCGGCTGGAAAGTACGCAATAAAACCATAGCGCTGCGGTTAAACGCCTCGTTGATTATCGTGTAAGTCGCTGCATATAAACCCACCTCCGCAGCCGTCATCAAATAGCCGATCACATAGCGGTCGCCCAGACCGTTAACCCAAAATATCAGTTCCATCGGGATGAGCGGCAAGGCATAGGCCCACACATCGGTTTTGAAATTACGGGTGCTAACAAAAGGCCTGTTTTTGTCAGCCCTGGCGCCCAGCGCTAACGACCAGACCGTATTCGAGACCGCGCTGGCCGCGATATAGCCCAGCAATACCCACTCGGCCTTTTGCCCTCCCCACACCACCAACGAAATCGCCAGCACTGGCCGCAAAATACTGTCGCTGGTTTGCCACAAACTTGCGCCGCGCTGCTTGCGCTCGCCGATCAGCAACTGGATACCCAGTTCGCGCCGGACTGTGACGATCAGAAGAACGCCTGTCAGCATAAACAGCCAGACATCGCTGTGCGTAAAATAACTGTAGGCAGCGCCGCCCAGCACCAATAAAGCTGTCGCCACCGCCGTTGCCCGGGCAGTCAGTCCTGACACAACCCGGTATAAAACCGCACGCTCCCCTTTATTCAGGCACTCGGGCAATATCCTCATGCCGGCGCAAATAAACGGATAGGAAAACAGCGTAACGCCCAGTGCCGCAAAACCATTCAACAAAGCGACTTGTCCGTAGATATCGGGCGTTACCAGTTCGGTCAGGACGCGAGTGCCCGCCAGCAAAGCGCACGCGGACATGGCTTGCCCAAACAGCGCCCAGAATGCGTCACCGAATAATCGTCTTTCTTTCAATAGTCCGAACATAGGTCTCTTAATCAGTCATTACTTAGTCTGCATCGCTACGTAAGACCTTCCAGGTTTTTAAAACCTGGAAGACCTGAATATTCTTTCAGCCTGCACCGGGGCAGAAACCGGCTGGCCTCCGGTACCTAATACCATTCCCCAGAGATACATCAGCATCGCGTTTTGCGGAAAATACTCCCACATATTGAATGTCAGCCCGGCAATCAGAATAAACATCACCACCATCCCTTTGTTAGGGTGGACGGACGTCCTTGCCGTTGTCCATAAAAAGAGTAAATACGCCAGCAAGCCGATCAGCCCGTAACCGTTCAGCAGGAATAAATAAAGGCTGTCGGAATCGAATTGACCCTTAAAATGTTCGGCGCCATACAGAACATTGATGGTATTGGAACTCAGCCCCAGTCCCCAGCCGAACAGCAAATCCGCAGGTCCATGCATTTGTTCCGAGAACACCCGCTGCCACAGGTCTATGCGGCCGTCCTGGGTTGGGTCGGCGTCGTCCCGTCCGCTAAGCAACGGACTGGACGCCAGCACCAGCGCACCCACCGCAAGGATCGGCGCAGGCATGACCAACGCCCAGCGATCGCGGGGGCGGAGCACTGCATAAACCTGAAAATAAACCACCAGCAACGAGCTGATGAACGCAGTCCGCGAACCGCTCAACAGTGCTAAAAATACGCTGACCGCCACCCACTTGCCCATCCCTGGAACCAGCGCGAACAGCAGCGCGCAAGTCGCCATGGTCGCGCCGAACAGGTTCGGACTGACAAAGGTGCCGAACGGCCGTCCGCCGCCGAAGAACGACACCCCGAACAACGGCGGCGCCCACAATGCCTGGGCTATCGCCAGCACCGCCTGCAGCGCAATGTAATAGCGCAGAAAATGCGCGAAGCGATTGATGATATAGCTGCCTGCGCCCAAGCGGCTGGTCACGAAACCGATCAAGGCCAGCGGCAGGTATTCGAAAACGCGCAGCCCCGCCATCGGCACCACCAACGGCAAATCCAGGTACAGCGCATAGCCAATCTCAAACAACACATAGCTGGCGACAACGGCCAGAAAAGCCAATACCGTGCTGGACAATGCCCCGTTCCGCAAGCGCGGCTCGAAAAACGCATAAGCCACCAGCACCAGCAACATCAACTCGCGAAGAATACGCAACCCGAAATCCTGCTCGCCGTAAACCTCTTTGACGCCTGTCCAGGCCGACTCGACCTGAGGCAAGGCAGCCACTGTCGACGCGCTGACCAGCGCGAACAACAGAAACGGCAAGTCTTTTTCGAAGCGGATTTTCATGTTACGCCTTCGCCTTACCGTCCGCGTCGTCGTCGTGATACGAATCTATAAGAAAATCAGGGTCCTGACGTTCTAAATCATGCTCCTGACGTTTTCCCAGCCAATCGCCAATCGCCTGATACCCGGCCGTAAATAACGACGGATTATTGTCATCCATGTCGCTGCGGTGATAGGCATAGCCGTAATATGGGTAATACGACGAACCCTCTTTCATATCGTTGATAATGAAGCCGTTCGGTTTAATGCCGACCTGCTGGAAGCGCCTGAAGCTGACTTCCAACTCCTGAGCCGTGTAGCGGCCTTCCTTGACAACCAAAAACGTGGCGTCGGCGTACTTGCCCATAATGGCCGCGTCGGTGGCGCCTAAAATCGGCGGCGAATCGATCACGATATGGTTATAAAAACTCTTCAATTGCTCAAGCGTTTCTTCCAGATTGCCGAGTACCAGCAATTCCGCAGGATTCAGCACCATGCTTCCGCGCGGTATCAAGTCCACGCCGACATCCGGCAGGCTGACGATCACCTCGCCCAGCGTGGCCGTGCCTGCCAACAGGTCGGAAAGTCCCGGCCCCTTGTCGACGGAAAACGTTTCGTGCAGCCGGCCGTTGCGCATGTCCGCATCGATGATCAGCACGCGTTTTTTAATACTCGCCAGCAATGCCGAAAGATTGGTGCTGACAAAGGATTTGCCCATGCTCGGCGCAGGACTGCTGACCATGATGACCTTGCTCGCGTCGCTGGCCAGCGTCGCTTCCAGCGTGGTACGCAGCCCCCGCAACGATTCCACGGAGATATCGAGCGGGTCCTGACTGACCAGGATGCCCGGTTCACGGTCCTTGCCCTGATCGATCAGGCGGGCCAACTTACGTTGTTTTTTGCTATGCGGGATGGCCGCAAAAAGCGGCAAGCCTACCTGATATTCCAGCATGGCCGGGTAGTTATCGTGACGCTGCAAGGAGTGCCTTAGAAACACGATGGCAGACCCAGCAGTCAAGCCCAGCAGTGCGGCAATGGCTAACAACAGGCCGGGCTTCGGCCAATACGGTTTTTCCGGGGTTACCGCAAAATCGACAATGCGGGAGTTACCCAGCGAACCTGCCGCGGCAATGCGCTGTTCCTGGGCGCTGTTCAGCAGCGAAGTATAAAGCTCGGTGTTGACCTGAACATCCCGCGACAGGCTCACGACACTCTGCTGAGTGCGCGGCAAATCTTTAATCCGTTTGTCCAAATTCGCCAGCTTTTGATCGATACGCCTGATCTGCGCCTTGGTGGCGACCATATCGGGATGAGCGGCCTCCAGGTGCTGGTTCTGTTCTTCATACTTTTGCTTGAGCTGAATACCCAATGTCTCCATTTCGGAGGCCTGTTTGAGCAGTATCTCGGCCTCGGCGGATATGTCGACCGCGCCATGCTGTTGCCTGTAGACGCTCAAGCCCTGCTCCGCCTTTTCCAGGCGTTCCTTGACCACCGGCAGCTGGCTTTCCAAAAAGCTCAACTTTTGCGAGGCTTCCGCAGATTCCCAATTGACGGTCGCGTTGACATAAATGGTGGCGATGTCGTTGACGGATTTGGCGAGTTGCTCAGGATTACGGCCCTTAAGTTCGACGCTCAGAATATCCGTGTCTTTGGAAACTTCCTTGACGGAAAAAGCCTTTTGCAAGGTTTCGATGGCCGCCAGCGAGGTTTTCCGGGTCATCTCGAAATGCGTGCCGGGATGGGCCTCGAATTCGGTGATCTTGATAACGACAGGCGCAGCTTCACCCATGTCGGCGGTCAGCGTATCGCCTATCTGCCCTTCGGCCAGGGTTTCACCCTTGGGACCGAGCAGGCGGAAACGGCCTTGTTCCTGCGCAATCAGCGTAAACGGCTTGCCCAGATAACGATCCGGCACATTGAAAGTGGCGACCTTCAGTTTTTCGCCGCCCCAGGCCCAGCGGTTGAATCCCCACCAAGCGTCTGCAACCCCGTCATGGGCATCATGCCGTCGCGCCAACGCTTCTCCGATAATGGGGAAATAATACGGCGTATATTCCACCATCAGGTTCAAATCCTCGACCACCTTGCCGAGCACCGAACGGGAGCGCAGAATTTCCACCTCACGCTGCGCCCGTGGGCTATCGGCTTCAGTCGAGGCATTGTTCGCCTCGCTACGCAGCGGAGCGGCAAGCAGCGCCTTGTTCTTATCGATGCGCAGCAATGCGTCAGCCTTGTAAGTGCTAGGAGCAAACACCAGGTAGACCACAGCTATCAGCAGCACCGACAGCAACGTCATCAGGATTATCTTTTTGCCTTCGATCAGCAGATCGACATAATCGCGGATACTGACGCCCTGCTCTTCAATCCGCGACGGATTCAGCGGCGGCAGCTGTAAAGTAGCTTCATTTTGCGAATACATAGTCTTTAATATCCCAGTCATGAAAAAAGTAAACCCGTGTCTTGAAACATCATTAAATTCCCATCATAGCGGCTTGCCCCATCATGGATGTAAAGGAGCCCGGCAAGATTTGATTCATGACGCGGGACCATTGGGTCACGCCTGCGGTGCCCACGAACACGGTATCGTGCGCTTGCAACGCAAACTGGTCGGCAAGAATCAGCGCGTCCGGCGACTCCGCATTCAACTGGAAAATCTCCGGCTGCATCTCGCCCGTCCGGATTACATAAATCTCTTCCGGCCGCGAAGTATTGAAATCAACGCCATAAGCTTCCGCCAGCGCCTGCGCGAGCGTCAGTTTGCCCTTGTTGATTTGCAGAGCCTGCTGCCTGCCCACTTCGCCCATGACGAATACCTTGTTGTCCTTGCGATCGGAGACATTCAGCACGTCGCCGTCTTTCAGCAACAGGTTTTGGTCAACGCCGCCCTTTTCGTACAATCTCATCACATCAATCTTATAAAGCTTGCCGTCGCGGGCCAGCGTCACGTTGCTGGTGTCCGCGTCCTCAGTCACGCCTCCGGCGCGGCTGATGGCTTCGGTAATCGTTAATGGCGTTTCCGTCATGGCCTGGATTCCCGGCATTTTGACCTGGCCGACCACGGCCGCCCGATGGCTCTGGAATGACAGCACGCGGACATCGAGTTTGACTTTCTTGAAGTATTTGGAAAGCCCATGGGTCAATATCTCCCTAACCTCGCTGGCGGTTTTTCCTTGCACCGGCACGCTGCCCACGTAGGGGTAATAAAGCGTGCCGTCATCCTGAACCGTCTTGCCCGCCAATTCGGGATCGATTTTTTCGCCTCCGGGATCGTTCAGTTCGGGATGCTCCCAGACTGTGATTTGCAGCCTGTCGTGCGGGCCGATCTTGTATTCGCCGGCGGAGACATTCTGGGTTGGAAGACTATTGACGGCGCGCTGTCTCGAATTTTCCCGGTCGATGATCAGGTCCGCGGTAATCTGGGAAATCTTCGCCTTTTCCTTGACCAGCTTGCCGTCTTTCATCATCGGCACTTCGATATGCGATAACGGACTATTGGTCTCCATCTCCATGCCGGGCGTTAAAGCGCAGGCTTGCAGCAGCAAGACCGGTATTAGGGGCATTGATTTAAAAGTTAATCTAAACATGGCAAATGTGATCCTGTAATTATTTTAAAAGCAGGCAAAGGGCAAAGGGCGCAAGGCGAAGGGCAAAAGCCCAATCTCCAAATTACGCTGCCCTTTAGCCTTTTGCCCTTCGCCTTGCGCCTTAATACGCATTTTTATTGATAAAACCGGTCAGCACCGTGCGAAACGCGATCTCCAAATCGAACCAGATCGACCAATGCTGGATGTAGTACAAATCGTGTTCGATACGGCGGTTCAGGTCGGTATCTCCGCGCCAGCCGTTGACTTGCGCCCAGCCGGTGATACCGGCCTTGACCATGTGTTTTTTCATGTAATTCGGCACCTGGTCCTTGAACACTTCGACAAAGTCCGGACGCTCAGGACGCGGCCCGACCAGGGACATGTCGCCTTTCAGCACATTGATCAGTTGCGGCAGTTCGTCCAGGCTGGTTTTGCGCAGGAAACCGCCAAACCGGGTCGCCCGTTGTTCGCCGGGTTTTGCCCACACCGCGCCGGTTTTGGCTTCCGCGTCCACCGGCATCGAGCGGAACTTCAGCATCGTAAACGAGCGATTGTTCCAGCCGACCCGTTCCTGCCGGTAAAACACCGGGCCTTTCGAACTCAGCTTGACGCCGATTGCGATCACTAACAGTATCGGACTGATCAGAAGCAGCAGGATCAGCGCAAAGAATCTATCCATGATCTCCTTGATATAGCGGTTGACGCCATGCAATGGCGAAACTGAGAAATCCAAAGTCGGAATGCCGGCCACCGTGTTCAGGCTCAGGAACTTGCTTTGCTTGAACGCGAAACAGTCGATAACCAGACGGATGCTGACCGGCAAATGACGCAGTTCATGTTGCGCGCGTTCAGCCAGCGATTCGCCGGGAAATGCAATCCACACTTCGTCTATGGATTCTTTGGTGACGATGGTCGCGAGATCTTTCAAGCCACCGAGGCGCGGCAGCGGAAAATCATTCACCACTTGCCGGTTTTCGGTCCGGTCATCGACATAACCGACAACTTGTAAACCGGCCCAGGAGGAATCATTCAGCTGCCGGCTAACCGCAACGGCCATCTGGTTCAATCCGACCAGAACGATACGGCCTTGAGACCAGCCGCGAGCGCGCAGCCATTTCAATGCATACGAAAGCAGGCTTCGGGCGGCAAGGACGAACAACAAGCCCAGCACCCACCAGGTCACGATCCAGCGATAACTGGAGCCGAACCAAAAATGCAAACGAATTAACGCAACAATGGATATCACCGACACGATCGCGGAGACCCAGGCCCTGACGATACGCGGAATTTCCCCGCGCATCGCGTCATTCCGCCACGGACGGTAGACCTGGCCGATTTCAAAGAAGATGATGGCCGCCAAAATGCCCAGAGACACCACTATGCGGTAGTCCTGATCGATGACGAACTGGCCTAGCCAGAAATAATGAGAAACCCAGGCGGCTCCGATCAGCATGGTTATATCGATGAACCGCAGCAACAGGATCACCGTGTGTCCATATTGCTTGAAGAGCCCGTTGAAAATATTACCTAGTCCGAGTGGCATATGCGAAACTCCTATTTTGTCTGCTCAATGATGAACGGCGAAAGCCATTCATCCCCAAAGTTATCGCGACCGGCATTGAACCCAGATCGCTACGTTTAGGTAAAGAGTACAGAATCAAGATGAGAGCAAACCTAGAGGTTTGATTAGGATTAGATGAAGATTGGGTTAGTCTTGGATGAAACGTCGCGCGAGGCTATGTAAACAATGTTGAAAAGGCGGCTAGTGTCCGGCTTCGGTCAAATCTGCCGATCAAAGATGCCAGTGGGTAGGGTACGCACCGCGTACCATTTTTCAGACCGTTCCGCTATTAAAATACCCAAAAGGTACGCGGTGCGTACCCTACCCGGCTATTATTGATGCTGCTACTGTTGCAGTCGGCGGATCAATGATTGCTGATTCATTTCCAAAAGGATCAGCAGCAGAACAAGCGGCAATGAATGCTGAACATAAGTCAGCCAAAGCTTTTTGTGATAATCCGCCGCCACCGACAGGGGATAAATATACCGATCTACTAAATACGATAAATTATCATAAGCAATGTGCTGACATGAAAGAGCAATGGGATAAAAATTGGCCGCATCCAAATTCCAGAGGGAAGACATGCTAAAGATATTGCTGATCGTCGTGCAAGAGCAGAAAGGTTACATAAATTGTATAACAAAGAATGTGGGAATAAATGTCCTTAAGGTTTAGATTATGGATGCTAAGAGCAAATTGAAAGAATTGTTAAAAAAATATCAGCAGCAAGTTCAATTTGAGGATTTAGAACTGATTTCTCCCAATCAATTAGGAATTGATCAGGATAGTCCTTTTCACATGGCTTGTTTTCGAGGTGATATAGATGATGTGAATATAATGATTGCTGCGGGGGCGGATTTGAATCTGTACGGGGATATTGGCGATACCCCGCTTCATTATGCAGTAAGAATGCAAAGAGAAGTGGTTGTAGAGGCGTTATTGGCCGCAGGAGCTGTACCCGATCTGAAAAATGATTATGGGGACACACCATTAGATATTGCAAAAATTGAAGGAAATCAAAAAATTATCTCGTTGTTGAGTGCTAAGAAATACGGGACCAGCCCGCGTAGCTCCGGTTAGCGATAGCGTAATCGGAGGAATGTTGGCTTCGAAATGTGCGATTACGCAAGCTAATCGCACCTACATTTTAAAAGCCCGGCAAGTGTTAGCTGCGCACAAATTTTTAGCCCTTTGAGAAACCGGAGCAGCCTTGGTTCTCCTCAGGGCATGTGTTCTATAAACGATTTTTAGTGCTATTTAAGCCCGTCAAAATTGACAAGCTGCCGGTTTTTTCATACCTTCCACTTAACTCAAAAGGCAATTGGTGTTTCTGACGGGAGCGGAATTACTCCCTTTCCAGCGTCATTCGTGACGCCTTAGGCAAAATCTCATGTGAGTGCCGCTTCATTGTTGAGGACCCTCTATGAACCAACAAACTTCCACACGTCGAACATTCATCAAGCAAGTGATTTTAGGCGCCAGTGCCTTGTCGCTGCCACGACTCAATGTCTTGGCCCGGCCTGCCAAGGATCGTCTGGGCGTCGCCCTGGTGGGGCTGGGCCTGTACAGCACTAACCTTCTGGCCCCGGCCTTGCAGCGCACGAAGCACTGTTATCTTGCCGGAATCGTCACCGGGACACCGGCCAAAGCCGAGCAGTGGAAACGGCGCTATGGCATTCCGGACCGGAATATTTATAACTATCAATCGATGGATAAGATCGCCAACAACCCGGACATCGATGTTGTCTATATCGTGCTGCCAAACTCCATGCATATGGAGTACGCCATCCGCGCGGCCAACGCTGGCAAGCACGTCTGGTGCGAAAAGCCCATGGCCCTGACAGCCCATGAGTGCGAGGCTATAATCAAGGCCTGCCGGGATAACAAGGTCAAGCTGGCGATCGGCTATCGCATGCAGCATGAGCCCAATACCCAGGCAGTGATCCGCTTCGGCAAAGAGAGAGTCTATGGTCCGGTAAAATCGATATCGGCCGCCGCCGGCTTCCACTACAACCGAACCGATCACTGGCGGCAGAAAAAGAGCATGGGTGGAGGTGCGATGTATGACATGGGGGTTTATTCGCTACAGGCCGCGCGCTATTGCAGTGGCGAAGAGCCGATTGCAGTGACCGCCCAACAGTCGACGGCCCGCCCGGAAGTTTTTAAGGATGTGGATGAAACGATGACCTTCGATCTTGAGTTTCCCAGCGGCATCAGGGCGCATTGCCAGACAAGCTTCGCTAGGAATATTAATTCCCTGCGCGTGAACTGCGAAAAAGGCTGGTATCAGTTGGAACCCTTTTAGGCGTATAACGGTATCCGCGGTTCCACCAGCGATGGCAAGATATTAGACGCTTTTCTGAACAGCCAGCAAGCCAAGCAGATGGATGACGATGCCTTCGCTATTTTACACAATCAACCTCTGCTGGTGCCTGGCGAGGAAGGGCTACGCGATATTCGGGTCGTGGAGGCGATATTCTCATCGGCGAATACCGGCCGGAGAATAGTGATTTAAATACGAGAAACCTACTGGCACTCCGCCACAGTCTCGTTGGGTACGCATTGCGTACCTTTATTGAGATTATGACGTAATTTAAAAATGGTACGCGATGCGTACCCTACCAAGCGCGGAGGTTGTGCTGAATGCAATGAAGCCCAACACATCGATGCGTAATTGTTGGGCTTCATTGCACTCAGCACCAACCTACAGACTAAAGAAAAATGACAATCTTCTGTCGGATGACCGCCTACACAAAAGTTCTTTCCCTCATTCCATCAAAAAACAACTTCTGAAAATTTGGCGTTTGGCGTTAGGACTTGCAGTTTTCTGATTTGATTAAGCTCGATCTGCTCTTTTTGGCCATGACCATGATCGTTATCAATAACCAGAAATTCACGCTTGTCAGCAGTCGTTAAAGTATCGATGGCCTTACCTTCGATAATTCGTTGGTCATTGAGCGTCAGTTGGATCTGATAGCCATACAGGCAGGCGATTTCAAGGTAATCATGTAAATCGCAGGATATTATTGAGTTGTTCATAACGGCCTCCACAAGTTTTCGTCGGCAGGCCACCTTACCTTTAAAAAAGCGCCGCGTCGATGCATTAGGTTGCGTACCTCAGCCCGGCCTTCTTCTAATGCGGGCTTCGGCCAAGACCTGCCGATCAAAGATGCCAGATGAATGGCTGGTTAATTTCGATAAACAGACATTCCTAACCTTTGAGTTAAACCGTAAGGATGCGCGGTGTAGGCTTGGTTTGGCCGCATCAAGGCAACTTCACCTGTTCATTCAGTACGTCGCGCATATACAGCATTTGCACCAGCACCATGATCACAACCAGCAGCGGCGATGCCAGCAAAAGCCCCAGAATGCCGAAACCGGCCCCCAACACCAGCTGCGCGATTAACAGCAGTGCCGGCGGCGTGGAATCTGTGCGTTGCTGGATATAGGGCGTGATCAAATAGCCCTCCAAGCTCTGAATCACCAGATAAAGCAAGACGATATACAACACTGTCGTGCCGTCCTGGGAAAACCCGACCATTACCGCCGGCACACCGGCAATGAGCGGCCCGACGTTAGGTATAAAATTTAAAATGGCGGCTATCAGGCCCAGGATGAAGGCGAACGGTACGCCCAGTATTGCCAGCCCGCCGCCGGTCAGTATGCCGACGATGAACATGGTGATAATCCGGCCAAGCAACCACCAACGAAGCGCATGCTCCAGCCTGTCGAAGACTTCGCCGACACGATCCCTGTATTTCTTGGCAAACAGGCGCTTCGTGCCGGTGAGATAGGTTTTCGGATCGGACGCAAAATAAAGGCTCAACACCACCACAACCACCAAACTACCCAACGCCCCGAACGCCGTCGAAAAAATCCCGGCAATTTTCGCCATTTGCTTGGGATTAGTCAGCGCGTTTCCTGCACTGGACAATTTATCCATAACGGCAGGCCCCCACTCGTAGCGTTCGAGGAAGCCCCGTAGCCGGTCCTGCGCCGACGGCAATTGCCGGAATAATTTGTAGAAACCATCGGCGATATCCGGGCCGTAAACCGACAGGATCAATAACAGAATCCCGACCAGTAGCAAAACCACCAATGCCAGCGACCAAGCCACAGACAACGGCATATGACGGCTGATGAAGTTCGCCAGAATCCGCAGAAAATGAGCCAATAACAAGCTCAGGAAAACCAGCAGTAAAATCTGGGCCGCCTGCCAAACCATCAGCAGCAGCGCAATAACCGCAGAACCGGCAGTTACCACAAGTAGGGTACGTTTGGTCAGCAGTCCGCTTTCATCACAAATCGCGTCAGCTTGCGCATCCGTTGCCTTGGCCTCGGATGTGCCGTCTTCGCCCGAAGAACTCATGTCCTTGCTTTCATGCTGAGCTTATTTTGATTTTTCTTCTTTAAGTTGGATAGTGGTTGTTACTGATTTAACGCCTTCAACTTTCTGGGCAACCTCTGCTGCTCTGGTAATTTCATCATGCGTGTCTACGAAGCCGCTTAATTGCACAACGCCTTTAAGTGTCTCAACATTGATTTGGAAGGCACTCAGTTTGTCATCGGCAGCGATAGCCGCTTTTACCTTGGTCGTTATCATGGCATCGTCAATATAATCGCCGGCGCTTTGGCCGCCTCCGGCAGCCACGTCAATCCTTTCACCGGATATCGCAGTTCCGTGACCTGCTATTAATGTTAATGCCAGAACGAGAAAAAATGCTGAACAAGATTTGATTGTTTTCATGATTAATTCTCCAGGTGAACAATAAAATAATGATGGTCAATTCGGTCACAATGTATAACCGGACATTAAATGGCCGATGTCTTTGAAATTTTAGGTCCAGGATCGGCTACGTTCAGTTCGGCACCCAACATACAGCACTCTTTCTCTTGTTATTTATCGAGTTGTTTTTTAAATAATGGAGAATGGCCCTTAGCTAAGGCCGGGATAAGAAAATAGCGGAAGATTGCTGCCATACAGGTATTGGCAGCGTTTTCAGATGTGGTTAATTACTAATTGACTGCTAATGTACGCCGCGGCTCCAGGAAATACGCGGCCGCTTCACGGAGTCTGCCCCAATAATATCGTTATAACTTCCTCGCCGCGCGATGCAGCCGAGCGAGAAGTTACCCTCAACCGAAACTTGTTCCCTTCATTCGTCAAGACCCTTCGACGCTAACAACAGTCGAATATTATCTACCGGCTCTGTTCTTGTTTTAGTAGCCGGCGTCCGGCAAACGACCCTCGTTGACTCAATCCAAACGCATAAAAAAATGTACGCCAGCGTACAGACCGTTATGGCCGGCATCCCTACTATTTAATTGCGATTGGATGAATAGCTTGGCGCTGGCGGTGAAAACGAAATTCTGCTGAATACAGTGGATATCTCGGCCAAGGCGGGAATGGTCTGTCTGCAAGGCGGGCCGATACTACGCACAGATTGGTGCTGCCGCCGGCCAGCACCACGATGGCAGCACTTTAAATAGTGCTGTTCCGAGGAACCGATCAGCCAACTTGCAATGGGCTGAAGGTAAAAGCCAATTCAAGCATACCCCATCCTAAGGAGGGATTATGGATAAGATACCTACGATCATCGTCTTTTCACATTTGCGTTGGAACTGGGTATGGCAGCGCCCTCAACATTTGTTGTCACGCCTTGCAAAGCGTTTTCCTGTCATTTTCATCGAAGAGCCGTTGCCCTGTGAAGCCGGACAGGCCCCACACTGGGGCATTGAGCAGCCGGTTTCCTCCGTGCTGGTCTGCACTCCCTTCACGACGGCTGATAGCCCTGGCTTCAACGGCAGCCAACTGAATGAACTCGGTATTCTTCTTGATCAGCTGGTTACTCAGCTAGCTCTGCGCGATATTCTGGTTTGGCTCTATACGCCTATGGCCCTGCCTCTCGCTCGCAAGCTCAAACCTTTGGCAATGATCTACGATGTCATGGACGAACTATCGGCTTTCAAAGGCGCGCCGCCGGAACTTTTGGAATTGGAAGCGGAAGCCTATCGTTGTGTGGACCTGGTGTTCACCGGCGGCCCCAGCCTATACAAGGCCAAGTGCGACCGCCATCCCAATGTGCATTGTTTCCCAAGCAGTGTTGACGCCGCCCATTTCGGAAAAGCCCGCAATAACGCGCTTGACCATGCCGAACAATCGAACCTGCCTCGGCCCCGGTTAGGTTTTTTCGGCGTCATCGACGAACGCATCGACTTGGCGCTGCTGGATCAAATGGCTCGTGAACGACCCGAGTGGCAATTGCTCATGGTAGGCCCGGTCACCAAAATCGATCCGGCGGATCTGCCCCGGCATCCGAATATTTATTATTTAGGCCAACAAACTTACGACCAGCTACCGGCTTTTCTGGCTGGCTGGGATGTTTGCCTGCTGCCTTTCGCCCTTAATGAATCGACCCGTTTCATCAGCCCCACTAAAACCCTGGAATACATGGCGGCGGAAAAGCCGATTGTTAGTACGCCGATTACCGACGTGGTCGAACCTTATGGCGATCTTGTCCATATCGGCGATAGCGCCGATGCTTTCATCGCCGCCTGCGACCAGGCACTGAATCAAACCGCAGAGCAGCTTAACCGGCAACTGGCCGGGATGCGTAAAATATTGTTGAATACGTCCTGGGACATGACTGCCCGCGCCATGGCAAAAGAAATCGTCAAGATTCAGCAAGGCCAGGGCCCGGTGGCGCTTGCCCGAACCAGAGCCAGGAAAGAACGCGCTGAAGTGGCCATTATCGGAGCCGGTCCGACCGGATTATCGGCGGCTTTCCACGCTCCGGACTCAGTGCTGTTGGAAGCCAACGATACGGTCGGCGGATGGTGCCGCTCTATCGAAGAGAATGGTTTTACCTTCGATTTTGCCGGCCACATCATGTTTTCCAACGAGCCTTATGTTCACGAGATGTACAACAAGCTACTCGGCGATAACGTCCACTGGCAAGACCGGGAAGCCTGGATTTACAGCAAAGGCGTGCACACCCGCTATCCGTTCCAGGGCGCGCTTTACGGCTTACCGCACGAGGTGATCAAGGAATGTATTGTCGGAGCGATTGAGGCTCGTTTCGGCGGACTCAATACCGATAACAAGAGTCTGGAGAAAGCACCGGCTGACAATAGAGATCCGGCTTGCCGCGTCGGCGATGTCAAGGATTGCTGTGGCGATGGCGTCCTTGAAAGCACCGTTCGACTGGTTAAGCCCAAAACGACTCCCAAAAATAGCGCCGAGCCTTATGCCAACTTCGAAGAGTTCATCTACAAAGTCTGGGGCGCAGGTGTCGCCAGGCATTTCGCGATTCCCTACAACCGCAAACTGTGGGCTGTCGACCTTAAGGAGATGGAAACCTCCTGGCTGGGCGGGCGGGTGCCATTGCCCGATCTCGAAGAAATGATCGAAGGCGCTTTGCGGCCGGTAGCAAAGCCGATGGGGCCGAATGCACGATTCGGTTATCCGTTGCAAGGCGGCTTCCAGTCCTTGATGAACGGCTTTCTTCCTTATATTAAAGGACGACTGCGCCTGAATTCCCAAGTCGTGTCAATTTCGCCCAGCCAGCACCGCGTGACTCTGGCCGACGGCGCGACACTGGAATACGGCCACTTAATCAGCACCATGCCGTTGCCGGTTCTGCTTCGAAGCATTCGCGGCGAGGTTCCTTTCCGTATCCGCCAGGCTGCGGAAAGTCTGCGTCATATTTCGGTACGCTGTGTGAATCTTGGCATCGGCCGCCCCAACCTGACCGAAAAGCACTGGATTTACTATCCGGAAGATACCGTCTTTCACCGTATCTTCGTGCAAGGCAATGCCAGCCCGCACTGTAACCCGCCGGGCGGTTTCGGCCTGACTTGCGAAATAACCCATGCGCCGGGAAAACCGTTGCCCTGCGATAGCGATGCGCTGATTGAGCAATGTATTCAGGATTGCCGCAAAGTCGGCATCATTTCTGCCGAAGACCCGATCTGGGCCGCCAACCAAGTCGATATGCCTCATGCCTATGTGATTTACGATCATGCCCGCGCCGGCAACGTCAAGCTGATCCGGGACTGGCTGGCTGAGCGCGACATCATTCTTGCGGGCCGCTACAGTGAATGGGAATATTATAATTCCGACCATGCTTTCCTGGCCGGCAAGCGCGCCGTCGATACTGTTCGGGAACTCCAGACCAAGCAGGTTGCTGCTGCGGCTTCGGACGAGCTCGGGCAAGGTTGAACGTTATGATAGACAGTAATTATCCAAGACCTCAATTACGCAGATCCAGCTGGATGTCGCTTGATGGCCCGTGGCGTTTCCGGTTCGATAACGACATGAAGTTCAGGACGCCCCAGGATGTTCCCGACTGGCCGTTGAACATCAATGTACCGTTTGCGCCGGAAAGCGCTCTGAGCGGAGTCGGCGATACCGGATTTCACCAGGCCTGTTGGTACGAGCGCGAATTCGACCTGCCCGACGATCGGCGCGGGTCCAGGGTTCTGGTGAATTTCGGCGCAGTCGATTGGCAGGCACGAGTCTGGGTTAACGGCCAAAAAGTGGTAGAACATCAGGGCGGTCATACGCCCTTCAACGCCGACATCACTTTTGCACTGGTTCCGGGCACTCGACAACGCATTACCGTGTGGGCTGAAGACGATCCGCATGACTTGGAAAAGCCGCGCGGCAAGCAGGATTGGCGGCTGGATCCGCACAGCATCTGGTATCCCCGCACCACCGGCATTTGGCAAACCGTGTGGCTGGAATTTGTCAGTGATACTTACATCAGAAATATCCGCTGGACGCCAAACCTGGAACGCTGGGACATCGCTTTCGAAGCTTCCGTCGTCGGCAGCGAGCCGGAAGGAACCTTGATGGTCGTTCGCCTCCATTGCGGAAATCGGTTGATGGCCGAGGATACCTACCAAGTCATCGGCGGCGAAGTGCATCGGCGCGTTGGTTTGTCCGATCCCGGAATTGACGATTTCAGGAATGAAATGCTGTGGTCGCCGGAGCGTCCCACACTGATCGATGCCGAAATCAAACTGCTTCGCGATGGCAAGATCATTGATGAAGTCATTTCCTATACGGCATTGCGCTCGATTGGCGTCCAGTCCGAACGCCTGACATTGAACGGTCGACCCTATAACTTGCGCCTGGTGCTGGATCAAGGTTATTGGCCGGAGTCGCTGATGACTGCGCCTAATCCTGAGGCATTGCGACGGGATGTCGAATTGGCCAAGGCCATGGGCTTCAACGGTGTGCGCAAGCATCAAAAAATAGAGGACCAGCGCTACCTGTATTGGGCCGACGTATTGGGTTTGGTGGTTTTCAGCGAAATGCCCAGCGCTTACCGGTTCACCCAAAAAGCGATTAGCCGTTTGCTACAGGAATGGGTGGAAGTCATCGCTCGGGACATCAGCCATCCTTGTGTCGTGATTTGGGTGCCGTTCAACGAATCCTGGGGGGTGCCCGATCTACCGACGCTGTCGGCGCCTCGGGATGCGGTACAGGCTTTTTATCATCTGACCCGTTCGTTGGACCAGACACGCCTGGTGATTGGCAATGACGGTTGGGAAAGTTCCGCGACCGACATCATCGGCATCCATGACTACGATTCCGATCCCCATCACATCCGCGTCCGCTATGGGCCGGAGGTAAGATTGCAGGAATTCTTCGATCGGCGCTGGAGCGGAGGGCGCATTCTGACTCTTGACGGGCATCCCCACCGAGGGCAGCCGGTGCTGCTATCGGAGTTTGGCGGGGTGGCTTACATCCGGCCCGATGACGAGCGCTTCGAACAAGGTTGGGGTTATGAGCGGATTGATGATCCGGAAGAGTTTCGTAGACGTGTCCATGTCATCATCGAAGCGGTACGCTGTACAGCCATGTTTAGCGGCTTTTGTTATACCCAGTTTGCCGATACCTTTCAGGAGGCCAACGGTTTATTGTTTGCCGACCGCACGCCAAAAATCCCCTTGGAAGAAATCGCTAACGCGGTACGTGGAGAACCTCATGTACAGCCTTGAACGGCAAAAAGCCGACGGCCGTAAGCTCAGCTTATATAGCCGTCGGCCCATTGACGAGGCGATCCCGCTTTCGCTGCTGGAAGCTCCGGAGGGCGTCAACCCGCATCTACGCTGGCATCCGTTGCGCGGCGAATGGGTGACGTATGCCGCTTTCCGTCAGAGCCGAACCTTCCATCCCCCGCCGGAATATAATCCCTTTTTGCCTTCTGATAATCCGGCTAACCCGACCGAATTACCGGTCGGCGATTATGATATTGCCGTATTCGACAACCGTTTTCCGGCCCTGACCGGTCAGGCCCACGATCCGCCAGAGTGCTTGGTCGACACGTTGCCGGCACGAGGGCAGTGTGAAGTCGTGGTGTTTACCGAGGACCCGGGGGCTGCGTTAGGACGATTGCCACTGGACCATATTGAATTGCTTCTTCAGGTCTGGGCGCGCCGCACTGAGGTATTAGCCCAGCGTGATGACGTGCTCTACGTTTTGCCGTTCGAAAACCGGGGCGCTGAGGTTGGCGTGACTTTACATCACCCCCATGGGCAAATCTATGCCTACCCTTTTGTCCCTCCGGTTCCTAAATCGATGCAGAACAGTGAGGAAGCCTATTTCAAACTGGTCGGATCGCCGCTGCTTCAGGATCTGATCGAAATGGAAATCGACAGCCGGGAACGACTGATCTACCTTGGCTCCCATGCCGTGGCTTTCGTACCGGCCTGGGCGCGCTATCCCTATGAGGTTTGGGTGGCCCCGATTGAGGCGGTGACATCATTCTCTGCGTTGTCCGAAAAACAGCGTACGGATTTGGCCCGAGCCTTAAAAACGGTACTGCTCAAGTATGACGGACTCTGGCAACGTCCGTTTCCTTATTTGATGGCTTGGTATCAGTCAGCTTTGGACGGCGAGCAGCATCCTGAAACGCATCTGCATGCGGAGTTTTATCCGCCTTATCGCACCACCGACCGGCTGAAATATTTGGCCGGTACCGAACTTGCCGCGGGAATGTTCGCCAATGATGCGTTGCCGGAGGAAAAAGCGAAGGAGTTACAAGCGGTAGAGGTGGTTTTATGAATTATCCGAAAGCACAACTGTCAGACTTTATCGATTTTTTCGGCAGCCAGCCGGAGGTGATCAGCAGTGCGCCCGGCCGGGTCAACCTGTTGGGAGAACATACCGATTACAACGACGGCTTTGTGCTGCCTATCGCCATACCGCAAAGTACCTGGGTTGCGTTGTCGCGGAGCGAGGACGAGTGGAGCCGGTTCCGTTCAGAAAACATGAATGGGCTTGTTCATTATCAAGCGGGTGGCGCTATTCCGTCAGGGTTTGCCGCTTATTTGGTGGGTTGCTTTGAAGTATTGCGGGAAGAGTTCGATGCCATCGCTCCCGTGAATCTTCTGGTCAGTTCCGACGTGCCGATGGGCGCGGGTTTGTCCAGCAGTGCCGCGTTGGAGGTGGCGACGTTGCGGGGCTTGCGGGAGCTGTTCGATCTTGCCATAGACGACATCGATATTGCCCTTTTGGCTCAGCAGGCGGAAGTTCGTTTTGCAGGCGTGCGTTGCGGCATTATGGACCAGATGGCGGCCAGTCTGGCCGATGAGCGGCATATGCTGTTCCTGGATACGCGCACGCTGGAACGCAGGTTGCTGCCGCTGCCGGAACAAAGCGAGCTTGTTGTACTGGACAGCGGCGTGCCGCGCAGTCTCGCCGGCAGCGCTTACAACCAGCGGCGTGCGGAATGCGAGGAAGCGGCCAACAGACTGGGTATTTCGATGCTTCGCGACCTCGACGATCCGGATTTGACGGACGTTTTGCCGGAACCGCTGAACCGCCGGGCTCGCCATGTTGTCAGTGAAAATCAGCGGGTGCTCAATGCGGTTTCCGGCGTTTCTGCGGACGAGTTCGGCACGTTGATGAATGCTTCTCACCAAAGTTTGCGCGATGATTTCGAGGTTTCGGTTCCTGCGCTCGATTGTCTGGTCGAACTCCTGCAAGACCATGCGGATATCTATGGCGCCCGCCTGACCGGAGCCGGGTTTGGTGGCGCTTGTGTTGC
Source organism: Methylobacter sp. (assembly GCF_023227905.1). Lineage (GTDB taxonomy): Bacteria > Pseudomonadota > Gammaproteobacteria > Methylococcales > Methylomonadaceae > Methylobacter_A. Next base: position 158,321 of record NZ_JALOCF010000001.1, read on the forward strand.
GCTGGCGCGGGCCGGACGAGGTGCGAAAGTTGGGGAAGAGATACTGGCCGCCTACGGTAGCAAGGGCTATCAAGGCCGTGTTTTGGTGTCGGGATCGATGCCAACTGATTTTGATCCTGGAGGTAGCTAGATGGCACATTTTCTTAAAGCCATGGAAATCAATGTGCTGGCACCGATTGCGTATGAGCAATGGATGCGGTTTGAACAATTGCCTCAATTTATAGAGTCCGTTAATGAAGTCCGGCAGTTGGATGATAGCCATCTGCACTGGCGCGGTACGCTGAGCGGTAAGCCTGTCGAGTCGGACATTGAACTTAACCTGCGGGTAGAGGATTACCTGATCGTCTGGAGGAATCCGACCGCACCGGCCAACCACGGAACTCTGCGCTTCGAGGCAATGGGTGATGGCCGTACTCTACTGACGGTGGAGGTCGAGTATGAAGTTGAGAGCCCTGAAGTCAAAGCGGCCGAGGCGCTTGGCATGGTAAAGACTCAAATCGAGGACAGTCTGGAAAGCTTCAAGGCGTTTGTCGAGTCCCGTACCAAATCCCATACCGAAGACAGACAAAAACCGGATCCCGATGCAGTTAGCCCTGGTTAAACCGTTTCAATGGAGGATAACCCAATGACTAGCACACATACTTCGCCGGCATTTCTAAAATCTTTCTGGATAGCAGGGTTCGAAGGAGCCAGCCATATTAATTCTTCAGGCAAACGCTTGGATATGGTCCACTCCACTCAGCACGATATTTTGGTGGACAGCGATTATGCTATGTTGCGCGATGTCGGGATACAGGTGGTACGGGAAAGCGTGCGCTGGCATTTGATCGAACGCTACGGCCAGTTCGATTTTTCTTCCCTTGATCCCATGTTGCGCGCGGCTAACGAGCATGGTGTTCAGGTGATCTGGACCCTATGCCATTACGGGTGTCCGGACGATCTGGATCTGTTGTCACCCAACTTCGTGCGCCGCTTCGTCCGTTTCGTCAGCGAAGTGTCACAATATATCGCCGACCATAGCAACGCCGAACCCCTCTATTCGCCGATCAATGAAATATCCTTTATCTGTTGGGCAGTCTGCCATAGCGACCTGATGTACCCTTACGCGGTCCACGGAAAGGGACGGGATTACGAACTAAAACGGCAACTGGTGCGCGCATCCATCGAGGCTATTGAAGCTTTATGGGTCGTGGACCCTCGGACACGCATCATCCATGTCGACCCCATCATTCATGTTATTGCCCCCCCCGACCGTCCCGACCTGAAAGATGCGGCATTGGCGATGCGCAATTCCATGTATGAAGCGTGGGATATGCTTCGCGGTTCCCAAGATCCCGAATTGGGCGGCGACCCCAAGTATCTCGACATCATCGGCGTCAATTATTACCACTCTAACCAATGGGAGTACCTGAGCAACGACAGGCTGCATTGGCACCTTGGCGACCCTCGGCGCATAGCGCTGAGTGATTTGCTTAAGGAAGTTTACGATCGCTATCAAATACCGCTTTTAATCGGCGAAACCAGCCATGTCGGCCAGGGACGCGGGCAGTGGATTCGGGAGCTGGCCGACGAGGTGTATAAGGCGCAACAAATGGGTGTGCCGCTGGAAGGCATCTGCCTATACCCTATCGTCGACCGTACCGACTGGGAGAATGACCACCATTGGCACAATAGCGGCTTATGGGATATGGAAGCTGATGAACTCGGTATTTTGCGGCGCGTCATTTCTCAACCTTATCTCGAAGAGCTTTTGAAAGCGCAACGTCATCTTGCTCGTCAAGAACCGGGTTTTACTATCCGCAAGGAATAAGAAACGGATAGTCTGCGATCGAGCCGCTCATCTTCATAAAGTTCATCTGCTAACAAAGCCAAATGATCTGTCAGTTATGAACGTTAACGTACAGACGTTAACGCCTTCTGGTCGTATGCTTTAGTCACTGCTGGCTATTGCGGCGAAAAAATCCACAAATTCGTCAAAATGGTCAAGCATCAGATTAACAAGATCGGCATGGAGTCGGACGTATCAGGCAAAAGGATCAGCATAAGGATGACCTTACTACTGAGTTGGAAAGGGATAAGGAAATAACAACGGCGAAAAGCCATAAATCGAAAACAGGTTGAATGGCTTTTTCAATATCTCGATATGTAGCTTTAATTATTTGGAGGCAATGATGAATATACGTACTTTCACACTAGCGATGGGTGTTATTTATGTTGTTGTCGGAGTGCTGGGATTTATCCCCGCCTTAATGTCAGCCCCACCGCCAGATGCTCCGACCCTGTCAACGCCGTATGGTTATCTGTTGGGAATGTTTCCGGTCAATTCCCTGCACAATATCGTGCATCTGGTTATTGGCGCATGGGGTCTGATGGTCTATAAAGATTTTGAGGGTTCTCGTACTTATTGCCGGAGCCTTGCAGTTTTATATGGCGTTCTGGCAGTGTTTGGGCTAATTCCTGCGCTGAATACAACCTTCGGTTTTATTCCGCTTTTCGGCCATGACATCTGGCTGCACCTGCTGACAGCGTTAGCGGCGGCTTATTTTGGATTTGTCGCGCCGGTAACGATGGAAACCGGTCACGCAAGACAGCCTCATCACTAGCTACGCGGATAAATCGAGCCGGCCCTGATCGTAAAATATTTTTCAGTTTCAGCGTCTGCTTTACCAGCTTAAATGAAAAAATATACTGTTTTGCTCTATTAGCTGGTAAATACTCGGCGCTGACTGACAGGCCGCATGCCTCTAAATCCGGCACTTCCGTGATGATGAGAAGCTATGCCCGTTTATTAACGATCAAAACAAGTCGGCAATGAAAGGCAAGCAGGCTGATATGTATGAGCTAATCAATAAGCAAAATGTGCGGGCTGCCTTTACAAATTACGGCGCAAGGCTGACCGGCTTATGGGTACCCGACAAAAACGGCAAGATGACGGATGTGGTCGTTGGGTTTAGCCGCGTTGAAGACTACTTAACTGCTACTGAGCGGTATTTTGGCGCGACTATCGGCCGGTTTGCTAACCGGATAGCTAACGGAAAATTTACGATTGACGGTAAACAATACTCGTCATCGCTGAATAATGCTCCGAATACTTTGCATGGTGGTAAAGAGGGGTTTTCTGAGGTTGTCTGGGATGCCGCGATGCCTGATGATCATACTATCCGGTTCACCCGGCTATCAAAAGATAGGGAAGAAGGATTTCCCGGCAACTTCCATGTCAAGGTGACCTACACGTTAACCGACGACAACGAGCTGCAGGTGGAGTATGTGGCAAGCACGGATAAAAAAACTATCGTAAACCTAACCAACCATGCTTTTTTCAACCTGAATGGCGAAGGCAGCGGCACGATTCTCAATCATCGTCTACAGATCAATGCCGACCGTTATACGCCTGTCGATTCGACCTTAATCCCTACCGGGAAGATTGAATCCGTAGCAGGAACGCCTTTCGATTTCAGGCAACCGCAAACGATTGGTTCAAGAATCGATCAAGCTGATGAACAATTAAAAAACGGCAAAGGTTACGACCATAACTGGGTGCTGAATACCCACAAGCCCGGCGAGATGTTTACTGCGGCGATTGTCGTTGGCGACCAAAGCGGCATTGTGCTGGAAGTGCTTACGCAAGAGCCTGGAGTGCAGTTCTATAGCGGCAATTTCATGCAAGGCAAAAACACCTTCAAGAGTGGCGCCAAAGACGATTACAGGACGGCTTTTTGTTTAGAAACACAGCATTTTCCCGATTCGCCTAACCAGCCATCGTTCCCTTCAACTATTTTGGAGCCGGGCCAGGAGTACCTTACAAAATCTACCTATAAGTTTTTAGTGGTGAAATAAAAGGTACGCACTGCGTACGGACTGTAAAAGTATGATCCGAATCAGGCTGAAAGGATTATTTACCACAGAGAACACGAAGGACACGGAGAAAATAATCCAGTTAATTCAATCTATTAAAAACTCCGTGTTCTCGGCAATAGCTCCTGCATCGCCTAGAGCGCCTACTGTTGGTGCTCTTGATTGCTGTTCCCGACGCAATTCTACCTCCCCCGTCCTTGGGGTCGTACCTCCTGCATGACCCACAGGGATGTGGGGAATGCAGAGAAATGACTTGGTCATTTCCTGTCCTTGCAGTCGTCCTGCGTCCGTGCAGTCCTTCGTGCCCTTCGTGGCTTCGTGGTGAATTCTTTAATTTTTTCTAAAAAAGAATACTTTCCCTGCCTCTACCCTACTTTGCTGACTTTACTTCCTGGTCAACCGCTCGTAATCGGCGCGTGCCAGTACATAAACCGGGCTGGCGGAAATCGGGATATCGGCGTTGCCGGAAGCATCGACCGGCAGTTCCCTGACCTGCCCCACCACATCCACCCACACCCAGGCTTTTTTGGCATTGAGCGATACCGGCCAATTACCGCTGGCCTCATCGGTGCGCCAGACCATCAGGGTTTCGCCGAAATAAGCGGCTTGGATATTGCCGTCCTTAGTATCAACGGCTTTATACGGCAAGCCGTCGATCAGGGCGCTTGCGGTATAGAGCGCTGCCTCGCCGGGCTTGTGGCCCATCGAGTAGTCCCAGATCCGGCCGTAAGCCAGATCGTATTCATGGCCTATACAGAACGCTATTCCTAAATAGTCGGCACGACTGTTGACCCAGGCGATCATTTTCGCTGCCTGCTCGGCCTGCCAGCGGCGACCGGTCAAGCCGTGCATGGCCTTGGCGCCGGTCTCGCCCAGCCAGAACGGCAGGCTGTTTTTTCTGCCCAAACTCGCATAAGTCGCCAACACGCCGCGTTCATCCTCGTTTTCGCCGTTGCCGATTGGACCGCCGAAATGCGGCTCTTTCTGGGGATAGGCGTGCACGTCCCAAGCGTCTTGATAACGGTCCAGCCCCAGTTCCAACACCTGTTTGAACCACTGATCTTCGCCCGGCCGCACCAGGCTGCCGCCGACGTAATGGGCATCGCTGCGCTGCTTGTGCGCCTGCTCGTATTCCCATTTGGCGCGCTCTACCCAATGCGCGGGCTCGCGCAGCTTTTGCCATTCGGCTTCGTGGCGAATGTCGATCTCGTTGGTCGCCTTAAAATAGCGGGTAAAAGCCGAAGCGGCATTGGTAAAGTTTTGGCCGTCTGCCGGATTGTCATTCAGCCAAGAACTGTCGCCGGAGGAATCGGCAAACAAAACCAGTCCGAGTTGCTTGGCTTTCTCCCATTTTGCCCGGTACTGCGGATCGAAGCCCGGATAGCTGCCATAGCTTTGGTAAATCCCCATCCGCTCCAGCCAGGAGAAATACCCGCCTTCCTGCTTGAAGCTCTTATCGCCGTCGGCCAAGGCGTAGTAGTCGTTGTTCCATAACTTTTTCTTGTCCAACCGCTGCTTTTGCTCAGCGGCTCCCGCTACGACTGAAAAGCCGTCGGCGGGATAGTTCATGATCAACTTGCCGTCAAGCGTATATAAAGAAGTATAAACAGCATAATAACCAGGTTCGCTGATCTTGCCGAGGTCGGCCTCGACCTGGCTGGGGAACACGCCATCTATGTCTTTCTCCGCGACCTCTTTGCCGCCGTAATCGACGACGCGCAACCGCAGTTTTGCCGGAAACTGCGGCAATGGCGCAGGCAAAGCGGTTTCTTCCAAAACAGGATGCCAACGCATATCCACTCGCAGCTTAAACAAATCACCTGGATGCGGCAGGTTGGCAGGCGCATCGACAAAGACCAAAGGCCTTAGCTTGGCGGCGACCCGGTTAAGCGCCAGATCGGCATCGGGGTCGGCCGCTTGCGTCTTAATCGACTTCAGCGCTTTACCGGCCGGATCGGTGAATAAGCCTGCGAAGTAAAACCGTTGGTTTTGATCATGCTGCATCACCAGCTTCACCAGCAGGCTATGCCATCCCGGCGACAGTTCCAGCGCCGCGAACTGCGGCGCTTCGGTCTTGGTCGATAATGCGGTAGCGACCAAGCCTTCGGTGGTCAGCCCCTTTAGCAACTTTTTCACCTGCTCGCCGGCCGATGTCGAGAATCCGGACGGCGGCTTCGGGTCATCGGCCAATTTTAAGGCTTGCCCATCCAGCCAGCCGAAAGTCCTAATGCCGGATTGTTTCAGGTACAGCAGCGCCTGTGTGGGCTGATCGACATGCAGATAGAGCTGGGCATAGCCGCTGCCGCGCGACCAGCCGTAGGAATGTTGAGTCTTTGCCTCAATGTCTGCGACACCATCGGCTTGCGTCGATGCGACACGCCAAGTCCGCATTTCCCCGCCCATCATTTGCAGGCTGAGATAAGGCTGGTCGGGATTCGGGCGCAACACGGTTTCGCTATCCAGCCCGAAAACCGAAACGCCGGATAAGCCGTCCTGCAAACCGCCCACCAGCCAGGCCTCAGGGATGCCCTTCTTAAGCGGCTTGGGCGCATCCGATGAAGTTACAAGCGGCGCAGGCATCTTGCCGATTTTGCCGGGGTCGGCGAGAAATCCGGCTACGTTCTGTTCACTATTAGTCTGGGCTAATACACCTAATAAAGTGTAATGATCGTCAGTCATTAACGCGGCAGGCATTTCGGAAATATTCAAGCTGCGGGCCAACGCTTCGGCTTCCGGCCCTATCAGATAGGAGACCGACAACTTGTCATAATTCGGCCGTGCGGCATCCGAGGCCAGGCCGCGAAACAGGGCTTCACCTTTGTCGCCTTTGCCGTCGAGCACAATAAGACGCCTGTTTGCCTCAGGCATTGTTTTGGTCAGTGCCATAAAGCGATTTCTGGCTTGGGCCTGGTCGGCATTCATCCAGTCGCCCAGCGGCTTCTCCATTTGCAGCAGGAAGGCATCGAAAACTTTGGCACCGTCCGCTTTGCCGGTGTTGTTGATTTCCAGCCAGCGGTCGCCCGGCAACACGGTGACGGTCGAATCGGCTTGCAGCCATTGATATTCCCAAGGCGTGGTGTTGGTCAGATCAAAATTGCCTCGCGTCGCCAGTTCATCCGGCTTTGCCCCGGCCTTGACCGTGAAATTCTGGCTGACCTGCGAGACTTCCCCGCCGCTTTTGTAGCGGGCGTAAAAACGGTACTGTCCGGGTGCCAGCTCTGGGTTGAGTTCAAAACGGAAATTTGCGCCCCAATTTCCAAAACCGGGGTGAAAAACCTGAACTTCGTCTTTTTCGATCAACACAGACGCGGCATCCGGGCCGGCGGCGGCTGTACCGGGCAGGAATTGCAGGGCGGGATCTTTGTCGGCTGCGGCAAGTGCGGGCGCATTACCCAAGTCCAGCAGCACCAGCGGTTTGTCCTTCGTGCCACCGACCGGCAGGGCCGACAACGGCGAGGCGAGCAGAAAGGCATCGAAAACTTTGGCGTCATGACCGGCGCCGTTATTGCGCACTTCAATAATAGTATCGTCGTCTTTAAGATTTACCGGCTGCTCACCGGCTACCCAGGCATACTCCCAACCTTTGGGCTTCATGGACAGCGTGGCGCGTTGCGACAATCTGGACGGATCAGGTCCGGCCCAGACTTCAAAAGATTGTACGCACACATTGGGGTCCCCGCCCTGCCGCCAGCGCGCCCAGAAAGTATAGGGTTTGGCCGGAAGGCCGGATTTGATCTTGAAACGAAAACTGACTTTCCAACTGCCGAAGCCGGGATGCAAGGAACTGATTTCATCCTTATCGGTCTGAATCGATGCATCGCCTTCATGGCCGGATACATCCCCGATAAACACCCGCGTGGACTTATCGCCTTTGCCAATCGACGGCGGCGCGCTGCCCAGATCAAGCAGCAACGCAGGCCGCTCGGCTGTGCTTTGTACGGGTAATCCGGAAAGGTTCTCGGCATTGGCAACGGTCGTCCCAGTCAGCGCAACCAGCACTGTCTGTAATGCAAGAAGAAATAGGGTCAATGGCTTCATAGCTGTAAAAGTTTGGGTTGGAATAAAATGATGAGCTTGCGACATGGTGTATAATAGCGAGAATTAAGCCGGGCTAGCCGACAAATGTATCCGATATATTTAGGTGTTTCGATGCCGGAAAACGGCTCTCCTTGCGGCCCGGCATCATGGATGGATTATTGAAGAAAGGATCACTTTTAACAATTGCACCCGGAGATCCATGAAGGAGCCCATTCCCAACTTTGTTCTGGATATTTTCAGAAAACCCGATTTGTCGAAACTTTGGTCTAGACTTTCGCCGAAACCTGGCTTGAACAAAGGCGAAGGTCGATTCGCGTCTCTTTTCGAGCGGATAAAATTCAACAACATTTTATCGTTAAAATCCCTGATTGTTCTCGGCTTCGTCATTGCCGTTATCCCGCTTTTTCTGGCCGTGATGTATGCCGCGTTCGGCATGCGCGAAACTTCGGCGTTGGGCAGGACTATCAATTCGCAGGTCTTCGAACAGACCAAAGCCATCCGCCTGGTTTTGCAAAAGACCGCCGATATTGAGCGAAAAGCCAGATTATTCGTGCTGCTGTCCGATCCGGCGGTACGCCAGCCTTATGAACAACAATCCTACGAAAGCACCCGGGCGTCATTCAAGCAAGCCCTGGGCTCGCTGCTAAAACTGCATCTGGAAAATAAAATCGCACTGTTGGTTAATGAATTATCGGAAAAGGAAGACCTGATTTATCAACAGATCATCGGCTCGGCAAATGAAGATAATCTTAAATTACCGGTCGATGAAGCGTTCCAGGGACTGCGCGAATCCTCCGCCGGCCTTTCGCGCGAATTCGAGAGTTATGTTGATCATGAATTCAACGAATTACGCAGCCAATCGGAATCCCTTGAACAGGGACTATTAGTCAAGGGCGCGGTTCTGTTGGCCATCTCGTTTATCTTTATCGGGATACTGCTGGCCATACTCTCGCGTTCAATGCGGCAATTAGATGTCTCCATACGCCGTCTCGGCTCGGGGGAACTTGATCAGCCGATTGAGGTTACCGGCCCTTCCGACCTGCGCTATCTGGGTGACCGTCTGGAATGGTTGCGCACGCATTTGATGGAGCTGGAAGCTTCAAAACAGCAGTTCATGCACAATGTGGCCCGCGAGATCGACCTGCCGTTGGAGACTATCCGCGAAGCGGCGGAACGGCTTGTGAATGCCGCGAACGAGGAACCGGACAGTGCACGGCAAGAGGTCGCGCAACTACTCTGCAGCAATATCGACAAACTAAAAACGGTGTCCGGGGAATTGGTTCGTTACAGCCAGATCAACGCGAAGCCGGAAACGAACCGCAAGCAAGCCGTCGATATGAAATACTTGCTTGAGTCGGTCATCGGGGAGTTTCAAGCCCGTCTACAGACCAAGTCGATTAGCCTGAAAAAGCTGGTTAGGCCGGTCGAAATATCCGGGAACCACGATCAGTTGCGAAGCATTATCGAGCAGTTAATGCTGAACGCTGTGAAATATTCGCCAACAGGCGGTGAAATACGCATCATGCTTCGCGATTCCGGTTCGCAGCTGGAGCTGGAAGTCGAAGATGAAGGACCGGGCATTGACCCCAATGAGCGTTCGCATGTTTTCGAACCCTTTTTTCGCGGCAAGGCCGCCCAAGGCGAGGATGCTGTCGAAGGCCCGGGCTTGGGGCTTGCCATTGTTAGAGAATATGTCACCAACCATCAGGGCAAAGTCGATATTATCGACTCAAGACAAGACCAACATGGGGCTCGCATCCGCGTTCAAATACCGCTAACCGGAAAAGCCTAAAACAGGAAATAAAACTATCTATGTTACTTTCTATTCGAAATACAAGTTTGGCGCTAGGCCTTGTGCTGCTGGCGGGCTGCGCCGATTTCAACGCCGGCTGGAACGGCTATCAGGACCCTTATTACGGCAATTCCTATGCACAGTCCGACTTTGACGAACTGCTGGCTTTCGGGGCCAACATGGCCAGAATATCGCCTTCAGCGCGCGCCGATGTCTGCCATACCTTATTAAAGCCCCAGAAAAATCCTCCAGGCCCCGGCATATACCTGCACATGATGGTGGGCCGCTCGCTTTCCGATGCCTGCGGCGATATTCACAAAATCCTGAGCGGAGTCAACGCCATCCCGCCCGGAAGCATGTCCGACGTGCGGCTGCAACGGTTCGTCGCTATTCATACGGAAACCTTAAAAAGATTACAGAGCGTATCAAAAAAGGTCGGCACACTGGAGCGTAAGCAAAAATCGGTGCAGTCGGTGCTGGATTCCAAGGATACTAGCGATCCAAAAGATAGCAACGGATCGAAAAAAGACGAAGCTCGCCTGCTGCGCGAAAAACTGGAAGCCATCAGATCCATGGAAAAACACCTGGACGAGAACAGCGACGCTAATTAGCATTTATGTTTCGCTTTCGCTTGGCTGTTGTCATTGTTGTTTCGTTCTGTTTTGTGCTGTTTTTAGGAATCGCGCTCTATTGGAGCTCAAGCCAGGTTGGCCAGTATTTTCAGCGCAGCCAGATGGCCTATGAGGCTTTCGATCATTATGAGCGCTTGTCCCAGGAGGCTTACCGCCATTTCAAGCAGCGTATGGATAGACTGATAATAGTCAGCCCGACTGCGGAAGCCGGCGTGGAATCCTCCAAACATCGCCTCTACGAAGCGATGCAGAATCTTAGAAACACTGCCGTAAAGGCACCGGCCGCAGAGGATCCTGCTAAAGATTGGCAGGACAAACCCGCCGAACTGGAAAGAGTCGCCCATTTCACCGCCTTCCTGGATGCCAGCGAATACCGCTTCGATGAAGTGGAACGCTTGCGTCAACAAGGCAAGAATGAAATGGCGGTGCAGGCGCTATCGAAATTTTCCAAAGAAGAAATCGACGGAAAATTCCAGCCGCTGATCGACGCCGCCATCAACGCCGAACGGAAAAAAGCCGGAAAAGCCAAGCAAGAACTGGAGGATCTGGTCGCCCAATCGCGTTGGATCGCCATTAGCGCATCACTGGCAGCGGCGATATTCAGCCTCGCGTCCGGCGCATTACTGCTTCGCGGCGTCAGAAAGCCTATCGAAGCGCTGATGAAAGGCACCGACGAAATAGCCTCCGGCAATTTGGACTACCGCATTTCCCTGGATACCCGCGATGAGTTCGGTTACCTCGCCAGCCATTTCAACCAAATGGCACAGGAACTGGAGCTTCAGCAAAATAAACTGCGCGAAGGCCGCGCCGTGCTGGAGAAAAGAGTGGCCGAACGCACTTTTGAGCTTCATCATTTAAATGAAGAATTAAAGCGCATGGACAACGAACGCCGAGAGTTTTTGGCCGACATCAGCCACGAGCTGCGCACTCCGATCACTGTTATCCGCGGGGAAGCGGAGGTCACTCTGCGGGGCCAGGATCGCGAAGCCGAAGAGTATAAGGATGCCTTGCATCGCATCGTCGAATTATCGATGCAATTGGGAAAATACGTTCAGGATCTACTATTTATAACCCGCGCGGAAACCACCGCTAATCTGCAATTCGAATGGGATAGTCTGGACTTGGCCGAACTGGTGACCGGAGCCGTCGAGAACTTTCAAGTGATGGCCGAAGAAAATTCGATGGCAGTGTCCCTGGATGCACCGGCCGAACCGGTCTGGGTGCGCGGCGATAAGCAGCGGCTTCGGCAACTGCTGTTCATCCTTGGCGACAACGCCTGCCGCTACTCAAGCCCTGGAAGCCACCTTGCGGTTTCCTTATGGGTGGACGGGGACATGGCAATCTTCAGCCTTAGCGATCAAGGCATAGGCATACCGGCACAGGATTTGGAGCGTATTTTCGACCGCCATTTCCGCAGCCAGAATGCGCTGGCTTCACGGGATGACGGAAAGGGCCTGGGCTTGCCGATGGCCAGATCGATCGCGAAAGCGCACGGAGGAAGCATCAGCGTGACCAGCATTGAAAATTCAGGTTCGACATTCACAGTAATGCTTCCGCTGATTGCCGCGCAACAGGATGACGACCTGATAAATGAACGATAACTTAAATAGAAGAATCTAATGGATACCGGTTACATGCGAGTTCTGCTAGTAGAAGACGATGAACGGATTGTCGATTTTGTTCAACGGGGATTAAAAGCCGAAGGCTATTCCGTGGAAGTCGCGCGCAGCGGCAAGGAAGCTGTCGCGCTAGGCAGCGAAGGCCAGTTTCAAGCCATTATTCTGGACTTGGGCCTGCCTGATTTCAACGGTCGGCAGGTTTGCGAGCGCTTGCGCGGCAATGGCGTCGCCACGCCGATTCTCATGCTGACGGCCAGAGACACCGTACAGGATAAGGTGACCGGCTTGCGCTCGGGAGCCGATGACTACATGACCAAGCCGTTCGCGTTTGAGGAACTGCTTGCCCGAATCGAAGCGCTGATGCGTCGCCGCAGCGGCGAGATCAAACTGGACACCAAGGAGCTACGGATAGCGGACCTGTTATTGAATGGCGAAACCCATGAAGTCAGGCGCGGAGAAACGCTGATCGATTTAACGCCGAAGGAGTTTGCGTTACTCGAATGCTTTATGCGTATGCCCGGCAAAGTGTTGAGCCGTACCCGAATCCTGGAGCAAGTATGGGGCTACAGCGCAGACCCATTGACTAACGTTGTCGATGTGTATATTCGCCAATTGAGGCGAAAAATAGATGACGATTACGAGCTAAAGCTCTTAAAAACCGTCCGTGGTTTCGGCTACAAAATGGATATATCCTAGTAGCCGCATCAACTATCGAGCGACGAATTCAGACCTTTCGAGACCGCTCAAAGCAGCCTGAACAACTCACCGGAAACTATAAAGAATACGCTATCATGTTGGCTTGCGTTGAAGCACTGGGAGTTGGTAGCTATTTTTTACAGTCTCGACATCACATAAAAAACATGGTCGCCAATTTGCCTGACGATTGAACCAGCATACTTAGGCTTGGTGCCGGTGTTCCAGCTATCGGAATTCTGCACGATAGAATCCTTGCCGTGTATCACTGATTTAGCCAATGCCTTGTAATGAGACCTTAGATTGCGTGGCGGGGTTAGCCGGGACACACCGGTTAGCTTGCATATTGTCTTGCCGGTACGCTTGGCTCGATTAACCGCAGCCTGCCCTACAGCAATAGCGCCTTCGATAGACTCACCTCTCGATTCTGCGAACATGATCTTGGCCAAACAACCCTCCTCGCTTGGCGTCGTCGATACAGGCAATAGCAATGCTATTGTTAAAAGGAAATTGGTCATAGTGCAATCCTCTGGGTCAGCTTTATTAATCACATGCCAAATCGGGCAATGTCCGGCTTGTTCAAGTATTCTTCGGCTGGCTCAGATGCTAGACTTTTTACACTAAAAGAAAATAGGTGCGATTGCTTAGAATGCGCATGAGAGCAGGAGTAGCGCCAGCGTTATCTAATGAGGACCGGCCCAAACCCAGCCCGATAACGTTCCGGCGCAGTTACGGCTTCAGCGAATTGATGAGCGGCAATATGTTCTCTTTGCAGGCGGATGATCGTTAGCGAATTGCCATTAGGGCAATCGCCTCTAATTTGCTTCCCGGAACTGGAAATCCGCTTTTCCAGCAGCCGGCCAGTCTATCGTTGAAGGCCGCCGATCTCTATTCCGCTAAAAGAAATAATGCGCACCCAAGCCGAAATATTCCACTTTTTCCCTGTAAAACTGGCCGCTTGGAGAGAAACCGTTATAGTATTCCCCCATAATCTGAAGCTTTCGGCCTAATACCTGCAAGTTATCAAATTCAACGCCCGCCCTGGCCGATACATCATAATTCCAGTCATTTTCTTCGTGATTTTTGACATCAGCTGCAATGATAGGTCGCATTGATGCAAACTCCAGGCGCCAAGGGCTCCGAAATTCCATACCGTATTGCACCGACCATATCTTAAGCTCCGAAGGTTCTCTATGGAATAGACCGGCTCCGCCACCATATAGGCGTATACCGTAGGGAAACTCATAAGAGAGTTTCAGATCCACGCCTTCGTAACTGAGGTTCACTCGCTCGAATTTAGAGGTAAGCTGGCGCAACAGGAACTCATCGCCAAGATGTGAGCTCTGGTGGAAAAGGCGGCCAAAGGCTGAAAACTGGCCGGCACGCACGCTTGAATAGGCTGATACGATAAAATCGGTATTGACCAGGTCACTTGATGACGCATTCAGGTTGAAGTCGCTAAAGACACCGGCCTGAAGACCGGCTTCCCACTGAGCGGAACTGCGGCCGAAGTTACTGCGATAAAACGGTATGGTTTCACCGAAACTAACAGAACCTATATCCCTGCCATCAAAATTGTTGCTTTGGAAATTGCGGTAAGCGGCCGAGAAATGGGCCCAGCGCGGGTCTGCCAGTAAAGGCTTGAATAAATGGCCTGTAGGCAGGAGTCCCGTTGGCAACACAATCGACTCATTGACCGAAGTTGCCTCATCAGCAGGCATCCGGGCGGACTTGGTGGCATCTGCTGTCAGCTGCGGGCTAGTAGCTTCCGACGTTCTTACCGCGTTAACGCCGGGGATTTCAGATAATAGCTGTACCGCCTTGTCTCTATCATCGGCCTTCAGATCGCCTGTCGGCAATGTAACTACGCCATCCCGTACCACTAACGACCGCATATCAAGATTTAAGCTTTGCTTTAACACCCCCGCAGCGTAGCCGGCTATGTAAGTGTCATCCGCAGCGGTCGCATGGGCAACGGGCGCCGGCAGCAGCATGACGCCCAGAGCGGCCATAAAGCATAAATAACGCACTGTTTATTTAACCGTTTGTACAATCAGCTCACTTTGCACGCCCTTTACATCCAGCTGGGTCCTGGCCACTTCTATGGCCCGGGCAATGTCCGGCTCTTCATTGACGGTGCCGCGCAGCGTCACGACGCCGTTGACCGTGGTCACCTCAATATTCGAGCCCTTAAGCAGGGGGTCTGTCAGCATC
>NZ_JALOCF010000002.1 GCF_023227905.1 Methylobacter sp.
ACTGAACTACCACTCCAAAGTCTGGTGGGTGCTGAGGGGTTCGAACCCCCGACCCTCGCCTTGTAAGGGCGATGCTCTCCCAGCTGAGCTAAGCACCCGACTAAAGAAATACTAGTTTACAGCATCTTTTAAAGATTTGCCAGCTTTAAATGAAGGAATTTTTGCAGATTTAATTGTAATCTCAGCCCCAGTCTGTGGATTACGTCCTTTACGCTCCGCTCTTTCTTTTACGGCATAGGTTCCAAATCCAACTAAAGCAACCGAATCACCACCGCTCAATGCTTTTGTAACCGCGCTAATAAAGCCATCCAATGCACGACCGGCGTCCACTTTAGTTAATTCAGCAGATTCTGCTATAGCATCAATAAGTTCCGATTTATTCATTATTCCCCCTTAGGAAATCATTTTTTAAAGTTATATTGTAGAAGACCAGCGTGATAATTCTTGCGTCCCATCGTCAACAACGCAAGAAACACCTGTATTTATAACAACTGCCCTTACGCAGTGTCAAGCAATAACCAGCCTCCAAGCCATGATTTTTGCGGTTTTGCCAACTTTTTCGACAAATCTACAAATTAATTAATGCGCGGTTACACCCGGTTTTATTTTTTTAACCGCCTCGGTTTCATTTTTGCCTTGCTCTTCAGCTTCCATTTTTTCAAAAGGAATAGGCATATATTGCAACGCAACTTCCAACACTTCATCTATCCAGTGGACAGGCTTTATCTCCAGGTTTTGCTTGATATTTTCCGGTATATCAGTCAAATCTTTTTCATTCTCGGCAGGAATTAAAACCGTTGTTATGCCACCTCGATGTGCTGCCAGAAGCTTTTCTTTTAAGCCTCCGATAGGCAATACCTGACCCCGCAAAGTAATTTCTCCCGTCATGGCAACAGAAGCTCGGACAGGTATCTTGGTCAAAGCTGAGATAATAGCAGTACACATGCCTATACCGGCACTTGGACCATCTTTTGGAGTGGCACCTTCCGGCACATGTATATGTATATCATTCTTTTGAAACAGCTCATGATCAATACCGAAAATTTTCGACCGACTTCTAACTACCGTCATCGCAGCTTCAATCGATTCTTTCATCACATCGCCGAGCTTGCCTGTTGCAGAATGCTTTCCTTTTCCGGGAATTACTGCCGTCTCTATGGTTAGCAACTCACCGCCCACTTCTGTCCAAGCCAAACCGGTAACTTGACCAATCTGATCCTCCTCTTCCGCAAGGCCGTAATGGAAACGTTTAACTCCCAGATACTTATCCAAGCTTTCAGAATCAACCACGACTTTGGTTTTCTCCGTCCTCAACAACAAATCCTTGACCACTTTACGACAAATCTTAGAAATTTCCCGCTCAAGACTTCGCACACCTGCTTCTCGAGAGTAATACCGAATCATATCCCTAACGGCTGCTTCCGTGATCTGAATCTCCTCCTCTTTAAGACCATTATTTTTAACTTGCTTGGGAATCAAATACCGGATTGCGATATTGATTTTTTCATCTTCTGTATAGCCGGCGATCCGTATGACCTCCATCCTGTCCAGCAACGCCGCAGGAATATTCATGGTATTGGCCGTCGCTACAAACATCACATCAGACAAGTCAAAATCCACTTCTAAATAATGATCCGAAAAAGTATGATTCTGCTCGGGATCCAATACTTCTAATAAAGCAGACGCCGGATCTCCACGAAAATCAGCAGCCATCTTATCGATTTCATCAAGCAAGAACATCGGATTTCGCGTTTTAACCTTGGACAAATTCTGTAAAATCTTACCTGGCATAGAACCTATGTAAGTTCGACGATGACCACGAATTTCGGCCTCATCACGCACACCACCCAAGGCCATGCGCACATATTTTCGATTAGTTGCCCTCGCAATGGACTCGCCCAAAGAAGTCTTCCCTACACCTGGAGGACCTACCAGGCATAAAATCGGCCCTTTGAGCTGCTGAACCCGCTGCTGAACCGCAAGATATTCAAGGATACGTTCTTTAACCTTCTCTAAACCATAATGCTCAGCCTCTAAAACTTGCTCAGCAATTTTTAAATCATGCCTGACTTTGGTTTTTTTCTTCCAAGGCACATTGACCATCCAGTCAATATAATTGCGCACTACAGTTGCCTCGGCTGACATAGGCGACATCTGCTTAAGCTTATTAAGCTCTGCATCCGCTTTTGCCCTGGCTTCTTTAGTCATGCCTGCGCTTTCAATTTTCTTCGCCAACTCCTCAACTTCATTGGGCACATCATCCATATCGCCCAGTTCTTTTTGAATCGCTTTCATCTGCTCGTTCAGATAGTATTCCCTTTGATTCTTCTCCATTTGCTGCTTAACGCGCACCCGAATTTTTTTCTCCATCTCCAGAAGGTCAACCTCCCCTTCCATTAACGCCATTAAATTCTCAAGACGCTTTTCAACATCTGCCGTTTCAAGAATGGCCTGCTTTTCATTGATTTTTAAAGTCATATGAGCGGCCATGGTATCGGCAAGTCGGCTAGGGTCATCAATGCCGGACAATGAATTTAAGACTTCCGGAGGGATCTTATTATTCAACTTAACATATTGATCAAACGAGCTAATTACTGTGCGCTGTAACACATCCCGCTCCTGCTCGCTTAACTTAAAAATGCTATTAACCTCTGTTACCGCAGCAGAAAAATAACCTTCTGTTTCTTTGTACTGCAATACTTTGCTACGCTGAACCCCTTCAACCAAAACCTTGACTGTTCCATCCGGCAATTTCAGCATCTGCAGAATATTAGCCAGAGTACCAACCCCATAAAGATCAGCAATATCCGGCTCATCAACTTCCGCTTCTTTTTGCGCGACTAACAAAATCTGCTTATTGTCTTTCATCGCAGCATCTAATGCGTCAATTGACCTTTCCCTGCCTACAAACAAGGGAATCACCATATGCGGGTAAACCACCACATCTCTGAGCGGCAATACCGGAACCAGCGCATCTATTTGTTGTAACTCTGTCATTTTGTGCGTTTCCATAAATGGCACCTTCTAACTATTCTTTAAAAGAAGATTATTGGGACGTTAATTAAAATAGCAAGGATGCCGACTCAAAATAGCACCTCCAGCACAAAAAAAAGGGAGCTTTAAAAATAAAAGCTCCCTTTTCCGCTATCCACCAATAAATTTTAAACTTTAAGATTCAGCGGAAGCCTTTTTCTTTTCGGTTTCATACACCAAAATAGGCTCTGCCTCACCTAAAATAACACTGCCATCAACAACAACTTTGCTAATATTATCCGCAGACGGCAACTCATACATGGTATTCAGCAGGACATTTTCAACAATAGTTCTTAGCCCTCTGGCGCCTGTTTTTCTTTCCATGGCTTTATGAGCAATCGCAGTCAGAGAATCTTCCCTGAATTCCAGCTCAGCACCTTCCATCTCAAATAAATGCTTATATTGCTTAACCAGCGCATTTTTAGGCTCGGTCAATATCTGCACCAGAGCTTTTTCATCCAGTTCTTCTAATGTGGCAACAACCGGAAGACGCCCGACAAACTCAGGAATTAGTCCGTATTTAATCAGATCCTCTGCCTCGACTTCAGCAAAAAGTTGACCAATGTTTTTAGATTCGTCTTTAGTCTTTATATCAGCCGAGAAACCTATCCCGCCCTTTTCCGAACGATTTTTGATAACTCGATCCAATCCGGCAAAAGCGCCTCCAACTATAAACAGGATATTAGCCGTATTAACTTGCAAAAATTCCTGCTGAGGATGCTTGCGTCCACCTTGGGGCGGAACGGAAGCAATCGTTCCTTCAATGAGTTTCAATAAAGCCTGCTGAACACCTTCACCTGATACATCCCGGGTGATTGATGGGTTATCAGATTTTCTGGAAATCTTATCGATTTCATCGATATAAACGATACCCGTTTCAGCTTTTTCCACATCATAATCACATTTTTGTAGAATTTTCTGGATAATATTTTCTACATCTTCACCCACATAACCCGCTTCTGTCAGCGTGGTTGCATCAGCGATAGTAAAAGGTACATCCAGTAAACGAGCCAAGGTCTCAGCCAACAAAGTTTTCCCTGACCCTGTAGGTCCTATCAACAATATATTGCTTTTGGCTAATTCAACAGTCTCTTTTTTAGATTTGCTACGCAGGCGTTTATAGTGATTATAAACAGCCACTGCCAAAATCTTTTTCGCATTTTCCTGTCCGATAACATAGTTATCAAGCTCTTCTTTTATCTCTTTCGGCTTGGGTAATTCACCGCCGCCAAAAGAAGAAAAATCATCCTGTAATTCATCTTTTATAATGTCATTACAAAGATCTACGCATTCATCACAGACATAAACTGACGGCCCGGCAATAAGCTTTCTGACCTCATGCTGGCTCTTACCACAAAAAGAACAATAAAGCAGTTTATCGTCATCTTTGCCGTTTTTGTCATTACTCATAAATTGGACTCCCACAAACATCCAGAGATGATGTTTTTACTTTCGATTGAGCAAAGAATATATCGAAATACAAAAAAATACCAACCGTTATTTATTAACAACGGCTGTTCGGCTCGACAACACTTGATCAATTAGACCATAACTAACGGCATCGTTTGCACTTAAGAAATTATCTCTGTCTGTATCTTGCTGAACCTTTTCTATCGGCTGACCGGTATGATCCGAAAGAATTTTATTCAGTTTTTCCCTGATTGACAGAATTTCTCTGGCATGAATATCAATGTCAGAAGCTTGCCCTTGAAAACCGCCTAATGGCTGATGAATCATCATTCTTGAGTGCGGCAAACAATAACGCTTACCTTTAGCTCCGCCAGTCAGCAGCAAAGCTCCCATACTGGCAGCTTGACCAATACACATGGTACTGACATCAGGCTTAATAAACTGCATTGTGTCGTAGATTGACATACCTGCCGTTACTGATCCGCCGGGCGAATTAATATACAAGTGAATATCCTTGTCAGGATTTTCCGATTCTAAAAAAAGCAACTGAGCAACAACCAGATTAGCCATGTAATCTTCTACTTGGCCGACCAGAAAAATTACCCTTTCCTTTAATAATCTTGAGTAAATATCGAATGAACGCTCGCCTCGAGCCGTTTGCTCAATAACGATAGGGACTAAACCACCTGCTGCTTCCGGGGCCGTCATTTGATTTCTAATATACTGGTTATACATTCAAACCCCTTATTGTTGCTTGCCCATCACATCGTTAAAATTTACTTTTTCCTCAGACACTTTCGCTCTTGCAACCAGCCATTCGATAGTCTGATCCTCCAAAACCATCTGTTGCACATCATTCAAGCGGCTTTCATCTGAATAATACCAATTAACCACATCTTCAGGACGCTCATAGCTTTTCGCCATGTCTTCAATAGTAGAGCGTACTTTATTATCGTCTATTTTAATCTCATTTTTATGAATGATTTCACCCAAAATCAAACCTAGAGCTACTCGGCGCTTAGCCTGTTCTTCAAAGGCATCTCTTGGCAGTTTCAGATCTTCCAGCTTCATTTTCTGTCTTTTAGCCGTTTCAATGTACGGCTTCATCATATTTTCGATTTCTTGGTCAACCAGTGTATTTGGAACGGTAATTTGGATTTTTTCATACAAGGCATCCATTACTGCGTTTTTCAACTTGCCGCGCAATGCTTGATCAAGCTCTCTTTCCATATTATTTTTAATATCTGCACGGAAAGAATCCACGGATCCATCTTCAACACCATAGGCTTTAATAAAAGCCTCATCAATTTCAGGCAGCACAGGCTCTTCAACAGTAACGGCTTCAACTTCAAATACAGCGGTTTTACCAGCCAGCTTTTCATTGCCATACTCTTCCGGAAAAGACACGTCGAAGGTTTTACTATCACCCGCCTTCAGGCTAATCAGATTTTCTTCAAAGCCTGGAATCATTTGTTTTGCGCCAATTTCAACCGGGTAGTTTTCTACTTTTCCATCCGTAAAATTCTCATCTTCGGAAGTCCCTGAAAAACTAATCATCACGCGATCATGTTCCTTGGATTCACGCTCAACAACATTCCAAGTTTTCTTTTGTGCTCTTAATTTTTCGATCATTCCATCAACATCAGCATCTTGAACACTAGCAACAGGACGCGATACTTCAATATGCTCAACACCTTCCAACGATATTTCAGGATAAACCTCAAACTCAGCGGTATATTTAAAACCGTCAGCTTCATCTGTCGGGTGAATATGCGGATGGCCGGCAGGCCTTAAGTTCTGATCTTGTAACGCTTCGAAATAAGTAGACTGAATCAGATCTCCGGCAATTTCGCCGCGCACTCTGTCGCCATACATTTTTTCAACTACATGCTGAGGCACTTTGCCTGGACGAAAACCATCGATTTTTACTGAGCGCGCTAACGACTTTAAACGTGCTGCCATTTTTTCCTGAACAACCTCTTCAGGCACGCTAACAGTCATTTTTCTGCTTAATTCTGATGTCTTTTCGACAGAAACTTGCATTTCTTTACCTCAACTAAATTTAAATAAGAATTTGATAGATTACCGGTAAACGGCTCAAAGAACTGAAGAGTTAATGATGGGGCACTAACTCTTAATTATGAATTGGGTGGTGCGAATGGAGAGACTCGAACTCTCACAGGGTAACCTACTGGAACCTAAATCCAGCGCGTCTACCAATTTCGCCACATTCGCACTTTAAATGAACTTGCAATTATATCCATAACTATACAATTATAACAAGCTGTAAATTTAAAAATGGAAGTATACAGTTGCCCATTACTTAATAATGCCATGTTATTCGCACTTGTATCTTAAAACCATAATCCGATCTTTACATATCGATTTATCAATGTAGTATTAACTCGACGCCAATTTAATGCATAAGGGGGCACGAAATGAACATCACGCCAACTGCCAGCGCAGTTAATCTAATCAATACCGCTCAACATAAATCAGCGGATGCCGCCCATGTGATAGCTAGATTACCTATGCAAAAAGATGAAGTCGGCAGTTCAGAGTTCAAATCCAGCGACATTATCAAACCAGTGATCAGCCTAAAAGAAGCTGAACTTGAAACTTCTGCTGCCGTTAAATTACTTGAAGCGGATAAAGAAACGATTGGTTCTCTATTGGATATCATGGGCTAACGCACCACTCACCCGCACACTAATACCTCATAACCCAAGAGCCTGATTTCATCAGCAAATGCATTCAACACCTCCACCGGCAATCTTTCCAATCGGACTGATTCCGGCTGAAGAGAAGGTCTTGCAATCGTATACAGCATTACCCCCGTCAACATACAGCCCTTCGTTTTAATACTTCTCAGCAAGTCAAGAAATGCATTTTTTTCTTTCCGAGACAAACCTTGTTTATCGTAATCCAATAAACAGGTTTGTAGTTTTGTCGGACAAAGCTTTGCACAAAACAACAGGTTCTCTACACTCGCCTGATAACTTTGCCCGGCATTATTCATTAAAGCCCTACCCTCTTCCGTAGCACTATCAAACTTAAACCATGCCTCTCCACCATATTCTTTTAATTTCTTCAGGCCACTCTGAACGCTAGGTCGATGCACTAAACTGCCGTTAGTGATCAACACAAAATTACTCTGCGGCAGCACCCCGGCTTCTGTCGCTACCCGACCAATCAGAGTTACCGCCTTATCGAAGTCTTTTACGCTGGTCGGCTCTCCATTGCCGGAAATAGCGATATCCTTAATGACCCGCTTGTCTTCATCCACCTGAAAGCGCTGGTAAAAATCACCATTCAACACATCATCAAGAAAAAATCTCAGCTCATCTTCCAATAACTGAAAATCCAAGTCCGGCGCGGCACCGATCTTTAAATCAGGGACTTGGCAGTAAATGCAACGCCAGTTACAGGCATTATTGGTATTAAAATTGATGCCGACAGACAAGCCGCCTGCTCGCCTGGAAAGCACAGGGTATACGTATTTTAGCCCAGCAATATCGCGACTATGATTAGTTGTTGTTAACGTTGTTACCATGACAATACTTGAATGTATCTCCCTTAATAAACAGGCTAATAGATATTAGCGAACTAACAAAAAAGCCCCAGTTTTTATGCTGAGGCTTCCGTTTATCCTTAACCTAAATTACAGAATCAGCTTATTTTAACCAAAATCTCGCCACGCCCCATCTCCGACATATCGCCGGCATAGCGCTGCACCCGGCTGAAAGCCGCCGAATTATTGGCAAAAGCGGAATTTAGCTTTTTAAACGATGCAAATAATATCGGTAAAAACGCCAAAGTATGCGCCCCGCAGTCATTAAATCTTGCCGATGCCTGCGGCTGGTTCCATAACAACAACGTCCCCCGACGCATCGCAAAACCCAAATGCTTGCCGGTCTGCCCCATAACTGCAATGGTGCCTGCCGTCATTCTTGAACCGCAATAATCACCGGCATTGCCTTCAATCAGGATATTGCCTCGGCGCATATGGTCGCCGGCACGCTCGCCGACATTGCCTTTAACCAGAATGGTTCCGCCCTTCATGCCCATTTTGTTGCCGGGCAAGGCGGCTCCCAAAAAGTCTCCGGCATTACCGTTAATGCTCAGATTACCTTTTTTCATTTCACAGGCCGCATAAATACCGACATCGCCCGACACTTCAATCTCGCCGGATTTCATGCCCAAGCCTAGATAAGCCCCTGCATCACCTTCAACCGTTATGCGTCCGCCATCCAGTTCTTTACCGATAAAATCGAGCTTATCAAAGCCGCTCTTTATCACGATGTTTTGTGCGTCGGAGCCGGTAATATCGAATAATTCATCCACGCGGATCTTACGCTTGCCGTTCTGCAAAGTAAGGGCAGCAATTTCAGCAGACTGCATTTCAGCCAGCTTTTGGCAAACCAACGGCGACATATCCACGCGCTGATCCGGCTTCCGTTTCAACGTAAAGGTTAAAGCGCTCATGCCATAATCTCCTGTAAATGAAAGTGGAATGGCCCCAGCTTACCGCCGTAATTACCCGCACTAATGCGTTTAATGCCATTCGCCGCACCTAAATCGCAAACCGCCTGAATACCAACGCGCATGGCTTTATCAATATCCTCTTTGGTTAAACCGTCAATTACGATTTCCATGACCGACTCAATTTCCAGCGACAAATCAGTTTTGGTCATACCCTTTAAGGTCGGGCAGAAAGCATCATTGGTTGATGCCCCCAAAGCCGCATATTTTGAACCGACTTTGGAACCGGAACGTACTACGCCGCCAGGGAAAGGCATGATCACATTGGGGACCTTGCGCATTTCTTCAATTGCCGCCTCGCAGGCCGCCAAGGCTTGCGGTTGTGACTCGGCCAACACCAGAAAGTTGCCGCCGCCGACGGCATCGACCTGCCCGGTAGTCGCTTCGGTTAAAAACTCGCCATCCATAACCGGAATACGCCAGTAACGCTTGCCGTCAATCAGCTTAGCCACCTGGAAACCGTCGCCGAAATAACGCAGATTTTTACCTAGCGCTATACGTGTACCGCCATCAATGCCTGCAAACAAGGCTGAGGTCGGCGATGTCAATACGCATTGCCCCGCCCTGGTTTCAAGCTGCTTCGCCAAGCCTTTGCCGCCCATCGCAAAAATCATGATCGAAACGCCGGGACGACCGTCCGGAGTTTCGGATGGATCAAGAACCCGCTCAATTCCAGCCTCACAACCACAGGCAATTACCGAAGTAGCAAAACCGGTCATAGCTTGCGCTGAAATCATCGCCCATTTTTCGTTTTGTGCGGTGATGATGGCGCGAGTAGCTTTCATCGGAAAAGCCTCGGCAAAGGTTGCGTCTATAGCTACGCCATTAATGATCATGCCACATCTCCTTTAAGCGGATGCACCGTCAAGCTGCCGCGTCCATCCTCTGTTATTTCATCATCGCTGATTTTAAAGTTACCGAGCTTCATGGTCAGGAACCGATCAAAATATTTCTGCAAATCCTTTTCTACCGACAAATCATAATCCGGCTTAACCACATGGGTCGTGCCCCACTTGGTGTGAACAACCTTTCCGTCAACAACTACCAACTCACCGTCTTTAAACACATAATCCGGTTTTTCAAACATAAGTTGCCGGTCGGCATTATCGGTATAAACGGTAATATCCGCCCAATTACCGGCACTCAAACCGCCGCGATCTTGCAACCCGATTAATCTGGCAGCGCCGGCGCGGGTCATAATCGCAATTTCCTGCAAACTGTATTCGCGGTCAATCGACGCCAACGTCGTCATTTTTTGCGCTTCAGGATGAATCGTAGCCAACACATCGTTACGGAAACTTCTGTCCATCAACAAACGGATCAAATGCGGATAGCTGGTAAACGGCGCCCCGTTGGGGTGATCCGTAGTCAGGAAAATGCGCCAAGGATCATCAACCAACAAGAAGGTTTCCAGACCGATCGCCCACTGCAATGCATTGACGAAGTTCTGGTCCTTGTATTTGAACGGTACAACACCGCAGCCCGCATCGCACTCAATATCCATAGTCACCCATTTATTCGGGCTGGCATGCTTATGATTGGCATGTTGACGCATATTATCGCCGGACGCGGTGACGGTTTGCCCAAACAGAATCTGTCCAACATCGATCGTGATGTTTTTGTTTTTGTTGACGGCTTCAGCAATCTGCGCCGCACCGGACGAAAACTTGAAATCCCCTTCCGTGCCGTAACTATGGAACTGAATATGCGTCAAATGCATCGGCAAGCCGCCGATGCCCTGAATGGTATCCAGCGTGGTATTCATGTTGCCGGGCACACCCAGATTACACCCATGCACGTGCAAAGGATGAGTAATACCCAGCTCTTTAACCGCTGTCGCCAATACGCGCAGAATATCGCGTGGGGTCACGCCGTAATGACTGTTCTGCTCATCCAGGTCCAGTTTGCGCTGGTTAAACTTGAATGCACTGATACCGCCGGGATTAACGACTTTAACGCCAATCGCTTTAGCGGCCTGCATGGTAAAAGCGACATAATCATTAATCGCTTTTTGATCTTTTTTGGCCGTCAACAGGCGCAGCAAATAATCATCGCTGCCCATCAACACATAACCGCCCTTATCCAGAATCGGAATATCGGCCATTTCCATATGCGCCTGACGCGCATTGATCGGCAACACCGCAGGCTCGAAACCGGCGGTGTAACCCATTTCCGCATAGCGATAACCTGTCACAAAAGTGCTGGGCATCGCATGACCGCAGCCGGAACGGGTAATATCGGTACGTGCGACAGGGTCGGCGCGATGATCTTCCGGCAATAAGGTTCTGGCGATATTGCCTTTGCCGCCGCCAATATGCGTATGCATATCGATTGCGCCGGACATGACTACCTTGCCGTTTAAATCGTATTCCTTATCGACTTTAAAATCGCCAATCGGCTTATTGACGATGCGTCCGTCCTGAATATAAATATCCTGTTTCCCGCCACCAATCCGCTGGCAGGATCGTAAACTGCGCCGCCTGTTAATCTAATCAACATACTATTTTCCTACAAAGCTTGTTCAATGGCGTTAAGCACGTCAGACGTACTGGGCAAGCCGGAATCGCGCAACTTCTTCAATCGAATTGCAACCACGTTATCCATACGATAAGCATGACCGGCATGGTCAATGCCCGGTGTACCGACAGGAATAAACACATCGGGCTCTTTAGCAAAGGTCATTCCGGAACGGCCCACCACAATGGTAGGCAAATCTGTTGCAGGCGGCACTGCCTTAGCATTAAATGCCTGCACCCAAACCAACGCGTCAGCTTCGCCGTTGTTTAACAGGTAATTGGCATCATTCAAATAAGGATCGTATTCCGGGAAGCCGCTGGAAAAACGGGTACGCGCCGGATAACCGGTTGTCCAACCGCAAACCTGGTTAGCCGTCTGGTCGCCTTCTTTTCCGCCCAGAGGCAGACCGGAACTACGGGTATTTTTATCGTTGATGTCTTTAATCATTTCGGAAAGCGTTTGCACCGTCAGCTCGGCCTGGCTATAAGCCAACGCGCCAGCCGCCCAGGTTACAACGCTATAGCTTGCCGCCTTTAACTTGTCGGCAATGCCCTGTAAATCAGCTACAGCAATACCGCCGACCGAATCGACGCGGATCGGATTACCTTTAACCAGCGCTCTTAATACGGCAACCACATCAGGCAATTCTTCGTTTGCGCATTCAAAAACCTGCGCTTTTTGGCCGCTGGGTGAGGTAGAAGCGTTACCGGAAGGCGCTTTGCCCAAATAAATAACCTCACGTTTGCCGGTGTCGTCCAGGAACATGGACTCTTCATTCCATAGATAACGCTCGAAAAAGCGCGGTGAGAAACTTTCAAGATCGATGCCGACCACAAGTAACAAATCACAACGATTTTTTACTTCAGCCAGCGTCGTATTCATCCAGCCGGAATCTTGCAAGGCCAAGAAATTATTCCGTGCGCCGGTAAAATTCATATTGTCGACAACAGCACCGCTACGATCAGCCAAAGCCAACAATGCCCGCATCCCGTTAACGTCGGTTGCGCAGCCGCCGATAACCGGCTGATTAGTATTGTTTAACAGCGCCGCCGCCTTTGCCACCGCCACATCCAAACTGACTTCCTTGCCCTCAACTCTTGGGCTGGTATCGGTAACAGCCTGTTCAAAAGCGGGCGTATTAACCGCACAGCCGTTTTTAATCACCTTAAGCGATACACCGTCGACCTGAATGGTCAGGTCATCCGTGCCGATGCCGCAAAAAGGGCTAGGTACTTCAGTTATCTCAGCCATGGAGCTGTCCTATTGTTAGTCACTAAATGAGCGTTATTGTGACAGATGCCCTGTATTCATACAACTGTAGGTCCAGCCCAACCAAGCCTTTATTTGTACATTTAAAAGGGTTTCACTTGCTTGGTTATAAGGCATAGACGCCCATATTATTGATACCGGCTCAACCGATGCGCCCAGATATAATCCGCCGACTGATAGTAAGCCATATCTTCCGTTACCAATGAGGCGACCGCATTCATGTCGAGCGGCTTATGCGCACCTAAAGGATCATCAACCACATCGACTTTTTGTTGGGGCGACAGATACACCAGTTTATTGTCTTTAAACAAACCCAGTTTCTGGTAGTTGCTAATTAATGCCCGGCCCTGCTCTTTGGTCATCTGCATAATATCCTGACCGTAAAACTGGCTTTCATAACTGGCGTTTAAAAGCCCAAGCACGGTCGGGGCGACATCAATCTGACTGGACAGGATATCGTTTCTTTTTGCCGGCACATGCTTTGGCGAGTAGATAAACAACGGGATATGGTATTTATCGACTGGCAGCTCGATTTTGCGCGCGCTACCGGCGCAGTGGTCAGCCACCATAACAAACACGGTATCATCGAACCACGGCTTGGTTTTGGCCTGCTCGATAAATTGATGTATCGCAAAATCGGTATATTTCACCGCCCCTTGCCGACCGCTGCCTGACGGTAGATCAATCTTGCCTTCAGGATAAGTATAAGGACGATGATTGCTGGTAGTCATGATCTGGAAGAAGAACGGCTTGTTGGCTTGAAAATCCTGGTCAGCTTCTTTCAGGGTGCGGTTAAAAATGATGTCGTCCGAAACGCCCCAGGCATTGGTAAAGGTTAATTCCTCCTGGGTGAAATCGGTTTGATCAACAATGCGGTAACCGTTACCGGAATAAAAGGCGTTCATATTGTCGAAGTAGCCCCGACCACCGTACAAAAACGCAGTATCGTAGCCTTTTTGCTGCAACACTCTGCCAAAGCTGAATAAATTGCCGTTATCAGGCCGCTTCACGATGGCTTGGCCGGGCGTAGGTGGAATGGACAAGGTTAACGATTCAAGTCCCCTAATGGTTCGGGTGCCGGTCGCGTAAAAATTGGTAAACAATAACCCCTCTTTAAACCATTCATCCATGTATGGCGTGATGTTCTCTTTATTGCCGAAGGTTGCCAGGAAATCGGCGCTTAAGCTCTCGACGGTAATTAACACAATATTCAGGCGTTTTTCTTCGCCCACCGGTTTAACTATGCGTTTGATGTTGTATAAATTCCCGGCTGCATCCTCCGCACCCAGCTGTTTTTTGATGGCATTCGATAAATGCTGATCATCGCCAACCTTGTAAAAATGCCGGTAATCCAGTTCATTGTTTCTAAATGCCGAAAAAAATTGATAAGGCCCGTTGGCGGCCAATTCATTAAGATAGGTATTGGCTGAGAACTGGTACCATGCCGACCCTACGGTGGCGTAGCTAATGACCGGCAGCAGCAGCAAGGCTCCGGTAATTTTCAGCCGGGACGGGAACGATTCACTGGCAGTAAATGTGCGCGCCAGCGTTTTCCTGACCAGTAAGAAGCAAAGCACGGTAATAATTAAAATACCCGATAATAGCCAGCCCAAAGGATAGGATTCAATAATATTGCTGACTACCTCATGGGTATAAATCAGATAATCAACGGCAATAAAATTAAACCGGACGCCAAATTCATCCCAAAAAGTCCATTCCGATAACTCGATAAAAAACAGCCCGTATAGACAGGTAATAAATACCCCAAAGCTGATGATCTTATGAATCTTACTTTGGTAAATCCGGTTGGGCAGCACCAGGAGATACAGAACGAACGGGATTAATAAATAACTGAAAAAAGCCAGATCGTTGACCATCCCTATCAGGAAAGCCAGCACTATCTGGTAAACGGGCGAATCGATATCGGCCAGTTGCTTGATCAGCAAGACCACCCGCAGCAAGGCAAAAGCACCTAAATTAACCAACAAAAACAGCAACACAATAGTGAACCGTGACTTTGAAAACAATGCGTTTATGCCCATTTAAGCCGCTTCCTGAAAAATAAAATAAATAACAGTAATGATGAAAACCAGCATACCGCCAGCGCAAATACATCATGACTAAAAAAATGCGCCCCGCGCGCTTGCTGAGCTGCGCCGAAAACAAAACCTAACGCCAAACCGAAATACAGGCCGTACAACTTATATTCGGGCTTAACGGCCATCAGGAAAAAATACAGGCTGATGAAGGTAAAGCCTGATCCCGCATGAGCTGCCGGAAAGCAATGGCCTATTGGCAAATTATTGGGAATGTCATCGAATAACCGCACATAGGGTTTATCGCCGCCAAACAAGGCTAAATCCCACGGGCAATAAATATGAGTGCTGTTTTTCAACAGCGCGATGATAATCGGTCCGCTGATGCTCGCGACCAGTAAAAAAACCAGCTCACGCCGATAGCGGTGAAAAGCAGAGCTTGTTCTGAGCGACACTAATAGACAGAGCAACATACCGATTGCACTTATATAAATAATATATTGTCCGCCAGTATGCAGAATAGTTTCAGCCAGCAGGCTTTCCTTATAAATCCACTGATGAAGTTCTGCATCGTAAAAATGCCGGCTGATCCATAGGTCCAGCGGGGTAAATTCCAGGCCTGAGAAAAAGATTAAGAGCATCAGAGGGATTGCAAAATGGGATTTGATAAATTGATCAAACTCCAGCTGGATTTGAGTCGGCAAACGGTTTCCTTAGTTGATGGGATTTATCAAGCCGTATAAGTTATACAGGATAGGTAAAAGCCTACCCGCCATATTGTTTTTATATTCTAACATCACCGCTGATTAATTGCTCAGGGCTAAAATCATCCACGCTAATGGCCGCAAATCGGGCCTTTTCGGCGGCTGCTATTAGTTCGGCTTCTTTATTGCTAATAACGGCCTTGCTTATCGCCTCATCCAGTACATCAAGGATCGTGCCTTTGGGCAGCTGTTTTTGCTTTTGCGCGGCATGGATCTTGGCTTCCACAGGCATCGCGGCAAGCACGGCCTGGAAGGCGACTTCAATTCTGCCGGTAGCGTCATCGGGACTATGATTAATGTAAATACCGTGGGTTAAGCGGTCCCGGGCCGGAGAATCTTTCAGCAACAGCGCCGCAGTCTGGTGGATCAAATAGTCGGCGGGTGGCGCATAGGGCTTACCGCTGGGGAAAAGGAAAAACCTGAGCAAAGAAGCCAAGGTGCGTCTAGGCAAGGCCAGGAAAGTAGCCCTTAATAGGACAGCCGGGGTATGCGCAGGCAATGCCTGAAAAATATCCAGCAAAGATTGATGGGCGCGGTGCAGGGTTTGCTGGCAAGCCCAATGCAACAACGGCAAGTCGTCTTTGGGACTCCCCTGATCCTGATAATGTTTCAGCACACAGGAGCACAGATAAAGATTACTCAGGGCATCGGCAAAGCGCCCGGAAATACGTTCCTTGCGCTTAAGCGAGCCGCCCAGCGTCAGCAACGCAAAATCTGTGACTAGCGCAAAGCCGGCGCTAAGTCTGGCAATCTGCCGGAAATATCGCCGGGTATCGTGATCGCCCGGCACATTGACAAAACGTGCGCCGGTTAATCCCAGCCAAAAACCGGCCGCCAGATTGTGCAGCATTGAACCGATATGCTCAAACAGGATCTCATCAAACTGCTGCAACGCCAATTCGGGATCTTCGTGGCCCAAGGCCTCCATTTCCCGCTGGATGTAAGGATGGCAACGCACTGCACCCTGGCCGAAAATCATCATGGTGCGGGTCAGGATATTGGCGCCTTCGACGGTAATGCTGACCGGAATCACTTGGTAAATCCGGCCAAGATAGTTTTTAGGCCCCAGACAAATGCCCGAGCCCCCTTGTATGTCCATCGCATCGTTAATGACCCGGCGCATTCTTTCGGTAAGCTCGTATTTGATAATGGCGGAAATGACCGACGGTTTCTGCCCGTCGTCCAACGCGGCGGCAGTCACTTTACGCGCCGCATCGATAATATAGGTTTCTCCGGCGATGCGCGCCAGCGGCTCTTCAATGCCTTCAAACTCGCCGATCGGCAGATTGAACTGCTTGCGGATACGGGCATAAGCGCCGGTATTGCGGCTGGCCATTTTCGACGCGCCGGTGCTGAGCGCCGGCAAAGATACCGCCCTGCCGGTAGCGAGACACTGCATCAGCATTTTCCAGCCGTTGCCGACCTGCTCGAGGCCGCCGATAATCCAGTCCATCGGAATAAACACGTCTTTGCCCCAGTTCGGGCCGTTCTGGAACGCGGAATTCAGCGGGAAGTGACGATTACCGATGGAAACACCAGGCGTATTAGTGGGAATCAAGGCGACGGTAATGCCGACGTTTTCCTTGTCGCCGATCAGGTGTTCCGGGTCATAAAGCTTGAATGCCAGGCCCAGCACCGTGGCGACCGGGCCTAAGGTAATGTAGCGTTTTTCCCAATTGAGCCGTATGCCCAGCACCTCGTCCTTGCCTTCGAATGGGCCGTAACAGACCACGCCGGTATCGGGCATCGCTCCGGCATCGCTGCCGGCATGTGGGCCGGTTAAGGCAAACGCGGGAATTTCCTCGCCTGTTGCCAGACGCGGCAGGTAATGGTTTTTCTGTTGTTCGGTGCCGTATGCCAGCAGTAATTTGGCCGGACCCAAGGAGTTGGGCACCATCACCGTAACGGCGGCGGTGCTGCTGCGGCTGGAAATTTTCATCACCACTTCGGAATGCGCGTACTCGCCGAACTCCAAGCCGCCGTAGTGCTTGGGTATGATCATGCCGCAGAATTTATTGCGCTTGATATAGTCCCAGACTTCATCCGGCAGGTCAAAGCGGTTATGGGTAATGTCCCAATCATCCAGCATGCTGCATAATGTTTCTACCGGGCCGTCAATAAATGCCTGCTCCT
Organism: Methylobacter sp.; assembly: GCF_023227905.1. Lineage (GTDB taxonomy): Bacteria > Pseudomonadota > Gammaproteobacteria > Methylococcales > Methylomonadaceae > Methylobacter_A. The sequence continues at coordinate 17,705 of NZ_JALOCF010000002.1, forward strand.
CAGCGCTCAGTTTCGGAGCAGGTAAATCCAATAATACTTTCCAATCGGGATGACCGGAGAACAGTTCGGCATCCCACCAGGTATTGCCCGCTTCCAATGCGTCGCGTTCGGTTTGCGACATTTGCGGCAGCGCCCGTTTCATGATCCTGAAAACCATGCTACTGAAGTGTTGTTGGCGGATCGCCGGAATATTGAGCGTGACAAAAACGACGCTGAAAATAAGCCAGAGCAGGAATACAAAACCGCTAGGCCCCTGCACCAGCGAATAAAGCCCTAACCACCCGAACAGAACCAGCGTAGACCGGCGCAGAGATGCCCTGACATAAGCCAGAACGCCGATAGCAATGAGTAATACGATTAACCAGCTCATGGGATATTCCTTAAGTTAATTGCGTAACGGCTTTCCCGTTTTTAAAAGGTGATCCAGCCTGACCAAAGTGCCGGGTTGCTTGACTAGATGCAAAAACGCGCTCAATTCCAGATTTAGCAAGTCGTCTTCGCTTAATGGCTCGGTGATGTCGCACTGCCCCCCGCTGAGCACGCCTGCCAGTTGCTGCGAGATTTCCACATCATAGTTGGTTACTTTGCCCGCCAATTTTAAATTGCCGACGGCAACCTCCATCGCCGCTTTGGCGCTGGCTCCGGGCAAACGATATTCGGCGGATTTAGGCGGCGTATAATCTTTCGCCAGCAACAACGCTTTAGCTTTGGCATCCGCCAATAAGCGGTCTTTATTCATGGTAATGCCGTCGGTCGTGGACAAGAACAGCATCTCCTTGGCTTCCGCCGCCGATTTCGATACCTTGGCCATGCCGATCGTTTCAAAAGCCTGGGCAATTGCCGGCATCGGGCCGCCGGGACGCCGTGCAAATTCCAGCCAGCGACGCAAATATTCCTTGCAACCGCCCCAACCCGGAACCAGACCGACACCTACTTCCACCAAGCCGATATACAGCTCCGCATGAGCCTGAATCGCATCGCAATGCAGCAGTACTTCGCAACCGCCGCCCAAAGCCAAACCGGAAGGCGCGCCGACCACCGGAAACGGCGCATATTTCACGGCCTGATAGGTCTGTTGCCCCAGTTTGATCAATCGCTCTACCGCAGACCAGTCCTGGCTGTGGATCGCCTGCATCAGCAAGGTTAAATTAGCCCCGGCCGAAAAATTGTCGGCATCGTTATGGATGACCAACGCGGAAAAACCGGTTTTGACTTTTTCAAGACTTTGCCGAACCATCGCCAAACTATCCATATCCAGCGTATTCATTTTGCTGTGAAATTCCAGGCAGGCAACGCCGTCGCCAATGTCCCACAGGCTGGCCGACGGGTTTTCCAACAGCGCCGGAGCCTGCAATTTAATATCGGACAGCAGCAGGATGCCGTCCGTACGGCGGAGGGGCTGGTAATTGCCGGATAAATCTACGTGAAAACGTTTGCCGCTATCGACCTTGTACAGGCTCTGACGGCTTCCCAGCACTAGCGGAACCGCGCGGCTTTCTGCATGCAACCGACCGACAAACCAATCTACGCCGATCCATTCCAGCAATTCAAACGGACCGTATTTCCAGTTATAGCCAAGCCGCATCGCGGTATCGACAGACACGATGTCATCGGAAATCTCCGGAATCAGACTGGCGCTGTAAACCAGCGTATTGGATAACACTTGCCAGGCAAAACGGCTAATCGTGTCGTCGTTAGTCAAAAAAACCCTGAGTTCATCCTGCGATTTGGGAAAATTCGGCAAGGCGAATTTTTCGCTGGGGTGATAGTCGCCGGTTTGCAAATTAATGGATTCCTTGACGCGCTTCCCGCTGCTTTCATCCAAGCGGTAAAAACCGCCCTTGCCTTTCCTGCCGGTATAACCCTCGGCTATCATGCGCTGAATCAACGGCGGCAGCGTGTTGACTTGATGAAACGCGTCGCCCTTGGGCAAAGCCATTTTCATACCGTCCAGAATATGCGGAATCAGATCAAGCCCGACCAAATCCAGCAGGCCGAATATGCCGGTTTTGGGAATGCCGAACGGTGCCGACATGACCGCATCGGCCTGTTCGACAGTCAAACCGAGCTTGATCGCTTCCAGCAGGCCGCATTGCAGCCAGTAAATGCCGATGCGGTTGCCGATGAACCCCGGCGTATCCTTGCAGGTCACGCTGTCCTTGCCCAAATGGGTGTCGGCGAAGCGGCGGATGGCATCAACCAGTTCCGGCCGGGTCTCGGCGCCGGAAACCAGTTCCAGCAGGCGCATATAGCGGGGCGGATTAAAAAAATGGGTGATCATGAAACGCTGTTTGAAGCTGTCCGGCATATTGCGGGTTAACAGCTTTAAAGGCAAAGTCGAGGTGTTGGATGAAATCAGGGTATCGGGTCGGCAAATCTGCTCCAGTTTTTGATACAGCGATTGCTTGACGGCCAAGTCCTCAAGCACCGCTTCCAGAACCCAATCGGCGTCTTTCAGCCACTCAAGATGGTCCTCAACGTTGCCGGGAGTGATCAGACGGGCATAATTCTTATGCATGAAGGCTGCGGGTTCGGCTTTGAGTAATTTGGCAATGGCGGCTTCGGCAATGCTGTTCCGGTTTTTTGCGTCTTTAGGCACGATATCCAGCAAATAGACGGGAACACCAGCATTGGCAACATGGGCGGCGATACTTGCGCCCATAACGCCTGCGCCAATCACCGCAACTTTCTTGATGCCGCTTGTCTTGGCGTCCATTAGATAGCCTCCAGAATAGTCGCTATACCCTGGCCGCCGCCGATGCATTGCGTCGCCAGCGCAAATTGCTTGTTTTCCCGTTTCAGCAAGCTGGCGGCTTTGCCGGTTATTCTGGCGCCTGACGCACCCAACGGATGCCCTAAAGCAATCGCGCCGCCATCCAGATTCAATTTTTCAAGCGGAACCGGCAATTCCTTTAAGACTGCCAAAGATTGCGCCGCAAAGGCTTCGTTCAGCTCAATGATATCGATATCTTCCAACCGCATACCGGCTCTCTTCAAGGCCTTGTAGGTCGCGCTGACCGGGCCTATGCCCATGATTTCCGGCGCACAGCCGGATACGGCTATAGCTTTGATACGGGCGAGCTTTTCCAAACCGTGCGCGTCCGCGTATTTCTCGCTGCATACCAGCACGGCGGCAGCGCCGTCGGTTAACGGTGAAGAGCTTCCGGCCGTTACGCTGCCGTTTTTAAGAAAAGCCGGTTGCAATTCGGATAGTGCCTGAAGAGAGGTATCCGCCCTGATGCAGCCATCGTGTTCAACAATTTCCCCGTCAGCCCGTTTAATCGGAATAATCTCAGCGGCGAATAAGCCGTTTTGCCGGGCTGCTGCTGCTTTTTTCTGACTAGCTAGAGCAAAATTGTCTTGGGCCATCCGGTCGATGTGATATTGCAAGGCCAGGTTTTCCGCCGTTTCACCCATGCTGATATAGGCTTGGGGATAGTTTTTATAAAGGCTGGGATTGGGCAAGTAATTAAAGCCGCCCATCGGCACCCGGCTCATCGACTCGATACCGGCGCAAATAAACACTTCTCCGGCATTCATTTGAATCGCGCCTGCCGCGTTATGGATGGCCTGCATTGAGGAGCCGCAGAAGCGGTTAATGGTGGTGCCGGCTATGGTGACAGGCAGCTCGGCAAGCTGAACAGCTAAACGCGCCAGATTCATGCCCTGCTCGCCTTCCGGAAAGGCGCAGCCTAAAATCAAATCTTCAATATCCTCCGGAATGACCCCGGCATCATTGATCAAGGCTTTAACGATTTGTGCGACAAGATCATCCGGCCGCACTTTAGCCAATTGACCTTTTTGCGCCGGGGTGAAGGGCGATCTGCAATATCCTGCGATAACGACATTTTTCATTTTGCTGTCCTCTATTTGTTGTTTCCACGCGATGAGCGGGAACGAGGAATACTAATGCTTTGTATCTTCGTGTACTTCGTGCTCTCGTGGCAAATCAAAAATTTTAAGCGGGACATTTTCATTGTGTCCGGCGCTTAACTCATTTAAAAAATCATCAATCACGCTCCAGGTATTGCCGATATTTTCCATTAATATGCCGTGGCGCTGGGATTTTATGGCTTGGATTTTCTTATGCGTGGAACCCAGTTTATCCATAATGATCGTCGAGCCTTTGGGCGCAACGATCGGGTCCTCATCACCATACAAGATCAGTGCAGGCTGGGTGATCTGCGGCAGTAATTCATCAATCTGCGCCACTAAACGCCTTAGCTCATAAAGCGCCCTGACCGGGGTATTGCGATAGTTAATGGCCGGATGTTCCGGTTCATTGTCAATAAAAGGCTTGATGCCCTCAAAAGCCGAGACCCATTCGACCAGCGTGTTGGTGCCATGCAGCAGCGGCACTAGCATAAAAGCAGGATTGACGAATTTTAACGGCACTGAGACGGCAATAACGCCGACCATTTCAGGGTAGTGTTCGGAAGCCAACTTTAACGCCAACGCCCCTCCGGTGGAGAAACCGGCAACAAAAATACGCGAACAATGCACCTTGAGTATATCGAAACCCCGCTGCACACAGCCGTACCAATCTTCCCAGCTCTGCTCACGCAAGGCATAAGGCGATGTCCCGTGACCTTTTAGCCGAATACCCAATACTGTGTAACCTTGCGTGACCAGATACTCACCGTAAGCCCTTAATTCAGCGGGACTGGCAAGCAGGCCGTGAACCAGCAAAACGCCGAAGCCGTTGGCAAACTCCGGCTGGATGAAAAAAGGCGAAGGGTCGGCAATGGCGACTTCCTCATAACTGATATCGTCAAACATCATTTTAGAGTACGTCTGCTTTTCCCATGCCAGAGTGCGGCATTCATCTTCAAAATGCCAAGCGGCCAATTTATCTTTGTCGGTATGAGAGCTTTCGTTTATCGCATTAACCAAAGTCTCAAGAACGGAATGCTGCGGCGCGGCTTCGTTGTTGTAAACGACGATCGGGTTTTGCAGGCGGATGTTATCAAAATCCGATTCGGCGCGGAGTTTGGGCAAAAAATGGTAATTGTCGTTATCTTCCCGGATGAGCCCGGCCTCTTTTGCCGCACTCATAAAATAATCGAAACGTGTGTTAGTGGCCTTAAACAAATCGCTGTAATCGTCGGGATTGAGCAGGCTTCGGTGCAGATGGATCACCGTATTGTTTTGCAAGTGCTTAATGGCAATATACAAAATGCCGTAGAACTTGTCTTTTTCGATATGCGTCTGCCCCTGCTCGACGTAATGCATAATCAAGGTTGCCGCCAGATGGCTTAAATTGATCGTGACATTGGTATAAATGACTTCCATGAACCGGTCGCGGGAACGTTCGGCATTTTTTATAAAATACGATCTCAATAAGCGTTGCCTCCAGTTTTTAGGCCTGAAATTCAGCGCAAAGACATCGTCTATCGTGTCAATTTCCCTGACGAATTTATCTACCAGATAACGGGTTCGCCAGTCCCAGGCCCAACAAGGATCGACCGGGTCCCCCATGCGGATATCCATGTCGGTATTCTTCAGCATAATATTGCCTTCAATCAGCAATTCCTCGGACTGGCGCAGGCTCAGGCCGCTGGAAAACAGCTCAACGCTTTTAAATAACAGATTTTCGGAGGAGCGAATCGGATAGAAAGTAATATTGGCAGGTACCATCAGCGTTGGCTTATTCGCTACCGCTATCAGCTGATCCATGCTGTCGATATGCAAAGCGTCCTTCCATTGCTGAAGCCGCGCAACATTATTTTTGCTATGGGCGTGACGGATAGCCGCCTTAAAGGTTTCCACGCCCTGCGCCAAAACCGCAGGCCCCGTGTGCAGTTTGCGCCGGTTGCCGGTCACACGGGAATAAATGCTGTAATAGCCTCGTTTATCGACAACCCGGCGGTCTTTTATCATGCCGCCTTCAGGAAAAATAATGACTTTGCGACCGCGCAAAATCTGCGCGACCAGCAACGGAAACAGTCGGTTATGATCGTGAGGAAAAACGCCAACATGCCTTAAGTATCGCGACAGCACATTGTCTTCCTTAAAGAATTCTCCGGATGCAATGGCGCAACTGTAAGCCCCGGTTTGCTCGTAAATTAGAAATTGCGGGATGAAAGTTTCAAAGCGGGAGAAATGGTTGAATAAAAAGATGTCGCCTTCTAAGAGCTGTGGGTCGGCGTGCAGATCAAGCTTAACTCTCAGCATGTTTTTAACTGCATTAATCAACTTGACCGATCTATTGTAGAGCTTGGTATCTATATCCGGCCAGTTATCGGGGTACAGTGTTTTATTCATATTACCGTCTTTGTCTAATAAGGTAGACGTTTAAGAAACCACCATTGTCCAAATCCACATTTTCAATATAAACTGCCCTAAAAGCAATTGAGGTAATTGCATAGTACCAGCCTGAGATTTCTGCCGGTTAATCCGATAATAACTCTAACCCGACGTAGAAGATATTATTTCTGCTGCCTTACAGTTAAAAAGCCGGCCCCCTGAGCCCTTATGCCGGCTTACATTTTCACTTGTCCCCTGTTGTCGATAATCAAATTCGGTAGCAGGCGGCCGCTCTACGCTCTATCCAGGAATAATCAGGTTTTAGCGGCCTAAAATGAGCTTAATGCCTGCTGAAAAACAAGCTCCTGTCCAGTTCGATGTTAAGCATGTAGACTGAAACTTGCTCACGTGATCCGGCATACGCAGGTAGAGCCATCAACTCAGCCGGTTGAACGTCTATTTCATAGGTTAAGCATCTCTTCAATACACGCAACAAACGCTGAAAGCGGCAGTGGCAGCGCTTTTGCCAACATTGCCGACTTATGTCTTACACTACTGGTTTTTTCTGAGGGGCATTTTACCCAGGTTATGCAGATAAAATTTTTACGGCATGAGCAAAGATAAACTTCAATTGAAACAGACATCATTCATTTGCCTTAAGGACGCGTTTTTATGCTTAATAATATTTCAATTAAAGAATCATCATTTAATGAAGACAAGCAGGAAAAAGAATCTGCTGGAACTGAACATCAATTGAAATATTTTGGCCCTGGCAATTATCAATTAACGAAAAAAGATATTAGCTATATTGCACATGGCGCCTGTTTTTTAGCATCTGGTGGCGGCGGATCAATCGGGTTAGCCCGGCTATTTATTGACACCATGATTAACGACACCGATGTTATGCATTATGTAAATCCAGATAACCTTAAGGCAACGAAAAATATCTCTTTTATAGCGACTTTAGGTTCACCCGGTAAAATGTTTGAAGGTTTCGGGCAAACGGCTTCATTAAACGCTTTTCTGGAAATGAATAACCATCTAACCCAATCCGGTCAAGAACCGTTAGGCTATTTGATACCCGTTGAAATGGGAGCAATTAATACCCTAATCCCTTTTATAATTTCAGCGAAAAAAGGCATAGAGGTCATTAATGGCGACCCCTGTGGCAGAGCAATGCCGGAATTGAGCATGACACTCTTCAATATTAATAAATTGTCCATAAACCCTGTTATCTTGACGTCCGATACAGACGAATCGGGAAATTACCAAAAGATAATTGTACAGGCAGAAGATGCGGATGATGCGGAGAATCAAGCCCGGCTTTTCGCCTTGTCTCATAACAACTTAGCGGGTATGGCCTGTTATCCAATGCAAGGCGCTGATTTAAACTGTTCAATTTTATCTGACAAAAATTGGGCTAAATTTAATCAATGGACAGTGGGGCTTGCATGGAATCTGGGGCGAAATATTATTGAATCCAGAGACTACCATGAATTCATGAAGTTCCTGGACAGCTCGGCAGTACGCAATTACACACTATTCGAAGGCATAATCACCAACAAGGAAGAGAGAGAAATAAGCGGTTTTGACGCGGGTAAAATTACCGTATCAAATGAAGCTGAAACATTTTTTATCTATTATAAAAATGAAAGCTTGTTAGCCTGGAACGCAACAAGAAAATGCTATGTTGCCATGGGGCCTGATTCAATAAACTTGCTTGCCCGGAAAGACGCTCAACCATTGTCAAATGCCGATATAAATAGTGATCCTGAAAAAAACCCTAAAAACATATCGTTAGGAACATCGATTGGTATTATCGGGCTATGTGCTTTTGAAAAATTGCAAAATACTGTACTTGTGGGCTTGTTTTTATCAAATATTCAAGAAACCTTAGCCGCGTTCCCCGAAGATCATGTACCTGTTCCCGATAGCTATATCCCTCTGTCAGATTTAATGTCTAATCGTAAATAATCTGAGCATTTGTAGGGGGCGATCTAGCCTACAAGGCTGTTCTTGTTAAACCATAACGCATAAGTTGTACCGGTTACATACAGTAAGCGCCTGCTTTTGACGCTCTCGACACACTGCAACGCTGCCCTGCATTAACTCTACCTCCAGGGTCGTAATTTTCTGCATCATGTGGTTTTTATATGGCTGCATAACATCAATTACTCTTTACCTTAGGCTAAAATTTCAGGCTGACATGTCCAAAAAACGCCCTTCCGGCCATTTGATAATCGCCGATAAAATTTAAGCTGGCGGGGGCCGGATCGTAATATCGTTTGTCGAAGAGGTTGTACACATTAAAACTGATGTCAACTTTCTTATTGAACATACTTTTCCCCAATAATCCCACATCTAATAAGGCGTATCCGGGCACATCGTTGCGCATGTCACCTAAATCGCGTGAAGTACTGTCTTTGATAAGGACATGCGCAAAACTGCTCCAGGTATTATCGAAAGCCCAATTTGCTATCAAGTTGGCGCGGTGTTGGGGTACATCCGCTAACTGTTGATTGAGCTGGATGCTATGCTGCAAGACATAATTGGCGCTCACATAGGAGCCTTGCAGATTGCCGTCAAAATCATAGCGCGTCTCCAACTCAACGCCTTCGGCTACTACGCTGCCATTATTGTCGTAACGCGAAATCGCTGTTTGAACGGGAACTCGTGAGATAATTTGATTGATTGCCGAGTGATAATAGGTAGCCTGAGCCGTTAAACCCGCCACGGGATGAGCAATAATGCCCGTTTCAAAGGTTTTAACTTCCTCCGGCTTAAGCGCTGGATTACCCAATAACACCGGATTGTTGGCCAGGCCGAGTTCACCAAAAGCGGGCGCCCGGTAAGCCGTGCCGTAAGAGAATTTGAGCGAATAATTTTTAATAAACTCCCAATTAAACCCCATTCTTGGATTGAATGTACCCCCAAAGTCATTATATCGGTCATAGCGGGCACCTAAAGTAAGACGCAAGTTCTTTAACGGGTCCCAGACATCTTCCAGATAAACTCCCCAGCGCCTGCGTATTCTTTCTTCGGTAGTAAATGGAACTGGCACCATATTCGCCGGATCTGACCCGGCTTCATCAATAAGATTACCCTGCTGTTCTTTTGCATAAGAAAATCCGCTGATCAAGGTTTGAGCGTCGCTAATATGATAATTAGCTTGAATTTCACCGCCTGTGCGTGTGTCTTGAACACCGTTACGAATAAATTGGTCCGGTTCAGTTTGCCAGATATTGTCGTAGCTAAAAAAATCGTGAAATATCTGGGTGTCTACCGTGAAATTATCCTTAATCTTCCAGGTTCGGCTCAAGCGCAGGAAGTAATCGTTATAATCTTGTTGAGTCCTGGAATCGCTAAGAACAGATGCTATGCCATAAAATGTGCCGGCTTTTTTGTTAATATAGCGCCCGTCCAGCTTAAAGTCCTGATAACCTAACTGCCATTCCAAGTCGTAGCGACCTTCCGTAAGCTGGCTTCTGCCGGGTGCCGAAGAATTGAGTCCTTGTACACTCAAACTATCGTCGGGAATTGGCGAGTTAATGCCATTGGTATCGGTAAAATTAAAATGCAACGCCGCTTCAGCGCTATTGTCAAATTGCTTGCCCCAAGATGCACGATATTGCTGGGTATCGAAACTGCCCCACCCGGCTGAAGTTTGCAGCCCATTCAAGTCCTTGGCGTCTTGGGTGATGATATTGATGACGGCGAGAAAAGCATTAGCGCCGTATAAAGCCGATCCCGGACCACGCACGACTTCCACACGTTTGATCGTATCAACCGGCAAATCGTCGTAAACCCAAGTACTGCCGGCATTTTGCAGGTTATGGTCCAGCGGATGGCCGTTCAACATAATCTGCACTTTTTCGGAAGCCAATGTTTTAACGCCACGAACCTCTATTTCACGCCAACCAAACTGGGTTTGGGTAATGCCGATACCCGGAACCAAACGCAGGACATCCAGTAAGTTACGTGCACCGATATGTGCAATATCGTCTTGGGTAATAACCGTGGTCGTTGCGACAGTCTTGTCCACATTCTCTTCAATTTTCGAGGCCGTGACCACGACTTGTCTTTCTGCGGCGAGATAGGCCAATTCCTTTTCAAGATCGTCATTCGGTGCTGCCGCGCCTGCAAAAGCGGCTGAATTCAAGATTAATGCGCCAATCAGTGACGTGTTTATATATTTAATCATTTCCCGCACTCCACGATCTTATTAACCGAGTCCAGAGCGTCCTGATTAAAACCGAGTTGCAATGCATCGAGAGCGCATTTATTTAAAGTCACTGTTGAACCGGCAGGACTTTGCACCGTCCCTTCCGGCACTTTATCCTTATCCATCATCAGGGCTAAATTTGCCGATTGCCGGCCAATCGTTGCAAGGTCAGCAGAAATCGCCATGACCGCGCCTTGCTCTATATACACATCACTGTAGGCGTAGACGGGTTTTTTTTGCTGCTTCGCCGATTGGAAAATTTGCTGCACTGAGGCCTTACTGCTTAAAACAACCGGATCGGAAATAATCCAGAACAACTCTATTTTCGGCAGTAATTCATTGAGTGCCTCGCTGATCTCTTGCGCATCATTAATGGGCTGATTAACGATATTGATGCCTAAGGCTAGCGCGTCTTTCTTGATGGTTTCTACGTATTCACGGCTAAATTTGTCATTGTAGAGTAAGCCAATGTTTTTAATCGCAGGAAAGAAGTAGCGTAGCAATGATATTTCTTGCGCAGGCGACAATTCATTGGCTACACCATAGGTTCCTTCGCTAACATCCAAACGTCGCCAATTAATGGCGGCTGAAAATAATAATTTCCTGTTCTCGGCATGATTACGCGCTAACGAATAAGCTTTGGTTCCTATGCAATAAATAAACTCAGGATTTTCTTGCAGGATAAGCTGTTTCAGCTTTACTTCGGCATCGACGTGACTATTTAAATTAAACTCAATCCATTGATAAGCGTTTTGCTGCAAAACTTTTTTAAATTCTATAGCGATTGTTTCATACCGAAAAACGCTATTATCGCTATTAATAATGAGTATTTTATTTGATTGGGCAAAACCGGTGCTAACCAGAAAAGTAGTTAATAGAATTAAGACCTTACAAAAATTTATTATTTTCATAGTTGATTCCAGTCTTGAGAAGATGCGTGGCGGTTATTGAAGCGTTTCACTGCAGCGCCCTCCAGCCATCTATGCCCAGTAACTTTAAATTTTCTTCGCCTGCATCCTCCGGCATTTTGCGTAGTATCTCTAGCAATGGCGCTTCTTGCTGCTCCGATTTTTTCAATGTTGCCGCAACCAATAAATAATCCTTTTCGCTAAAGCCTAGCCCATGTAATTCTCTAAATTGATTGGGATTAATCATCGCCAGTTTATCCAGGCTGCTTTCTGCCGAAATAGCGGCTGTCGCCATTCCGAAACCCACCGCCATAATCGCATCTATATCTTTAGGCACGATGAGTATTTTGATGTCTTTAAGCAGCGATTCCTGCTCTTTACCGAGTATTTGCTTCAATACGCTCTGAATGTATTCTTCACTTCCTGCGCCGGCAACCACGGTATTCTTGAGCATATTGACATTGACAATGTCTTTTTTCGTGCTCAATACCTTCCTTTGCATGGTGCTGCCCTTTGACGTGCCGACCAAGGCAATTTTCAGTGGCACATTTTTTTGCTGTAAGGCCTTTAAATGCCAGCTGGATAATAAATAAATATCGCCTTTCTTTTCATAGACTACTGCTTCAAATTTTTCTTTATTGTCAAAAGGCTGAAAATAATAACCGCCATGGTTCACCAGATAGGTATCGAAAGCTGTTTTAAGCGTGGCAAAATTATTAATATTTGTTTCAGGATTATAAAAATAGATAACCGATCCTGTATTGGAATGGGCAGACCAATAGCTTCCGGCAATAAATAGAAAACAGATAAAAAAGACAGAAAAGACGCGCTTCATTCCTAGTATCTTCCGTTAGAACCGCACGTTAATACTAAAAAGGAGCCTTTGGGGGTAATCATTTAAAGTTATTTAATTATAGGAAGCCGCAATAATAGCCGTTAAAGAAAAATAAATCATCGGAAAATATATTGATCTCTTAGTAATTCTCTTCCAATTAGGCCATTGCCACAATCGCTTAGGATATTCAAAACAGTGAACTGGATCATCTATTACTTAATATTTTGTGACGCACTCCTCAAATTCGTAATTTAACTTGACTTCATCCCAGCCCAGCGTTTTTGCAGCAAGCTCGGCAAGATAGCGCAATTCGGGCTGAGCCATTTTTGCCAGAATTAATAACGGGATTCGTCGTCTGAGCAAATCTTCCAAATGCACAACCATTTCATTAGCGGCACAAAACACCAGATCGGCAAAAATTAAAGGCAGCGTAGGCGTTATCCGCTGTGCCAATGAAGCATCCTGCTCTATTAATTGAAAAATCACCGGCACGCGTTTTGCGTGTCTCCGTATCAGCCATTCGGCGCTTTCCTTGTCTATGCCCAGTGTTGCGGCTTGGAGCAAAATCGTACCTGCCCATCGCCGATAATCCTGACCGGATAACCACGGAAACGGCTTGCCGTTTGTTGCACAGGGTTCGTTGACGTCTAAGTTCTCGCAAAGCGTATTGACGATTTGCGCCGCATCCTCCCTGGCCGAAGTGATTTTTCCGCCGATCGAAGTCAACAAGCCGTTATCGGCGACTTTCAGCTCCCAGTCACGGCTGACGTCGGACGGCATTGCTTTTGAGCTTTGTTTTAAAACACGCAGCCCGGCGAAGCGGCCGATAACGTCGGCCTCGGTCCAACTCACCTTCAACACACGATTGGCCTCGGCCAGCAGATAATCGACTTCATCCTCTTCGACACGCACCTGATCGATATTGCCGGTGTAATCGGTATCGGTAGTGCCCAGCAGCGTTATTCCGTACCATGGGATTATGAAGAACACCCGTCCGTCCGACTCAGCGGTCAACAATAACGCTTCATCGTCCAGTATTTTTGGCAGGATTAAATGCACGCCCTTGGTTAATCGGCATCCGCTTTCAGCAGTCCATTGGCCGATTGCATTAATGACTTGCCGGGCGTAGACGGCTGCTGTTTTACCGTCAACCTGGTCTTGAACTGTAACGCCGCAAACTTGCCCCTGGTCTTCAATAAAACCGGTCGCTTTGCAGTAATTCACGCATACTGCTCCGGCCGATAACGCACCGTCAACCAATTCTAAAACTAAACGCGCATCGTCGGTCTGTGCATCGGCATAAGTAAACCCGCCGGTTAATGAGGCAGGATTGAGGCAGGGAAAACGCGCCATGAACGCGGCCCGGCTGAAATGACGATGGGCTTGGCCCGAGCCCAGCGTTCCGGCCAAAAAATCATAAAGCATCAAACCGAGTTTCAGGCTGACGCTGTTTAGCCGCCCGCCCTTAAAAACCGGAACGCCAAAACGCAACGGCCAGACGCGATGCGGCGCGGCTTGTTGCAGCATTTCTCGTTCACGCAGGGCTTTTTTAACCAGCTTGAAATCCAGCGATTCCAAATAGCGCAAGCCACCGTGTATCAGCTTGGTGGAAGCGGACGAGGTTCCCGAAGCCCAATCGCCTTGATCGACAATGGCGACTTTCAGGCCACGCAAAGCGGCATCATACGCCGTCCACGCGCCGTAAACGCCGCCGCCGCAAACCAGCACGTCAAAATGCCGATCGGCCAGTTGCGCAAAGTCCCGCTTCATGAATCGCGCATCCTCAACGCCAGCTGCGGGTCATCGGTAATCAGGATATCGACTCTCAGGTCCAGCGCCTTTTGGATTTCCTCAACACTGTTACAGGTATAAACTACGGAGCCTTTGCCCTGCTCCCGCAAAAGACTGGCAATAGACGGATTATGGATGTCGATGGGCAGGCAAAAGCCGGCAAGAAAATTGTATTGTTTCAGGAACTGCTCAATGTCGGCCTGAGTGTGGTGACCCGATAGTAGATAATAAAGAGGAAAATCCGGCGCATGCTGATGGGCAGCAATCAGCCCGGGCAGACTGAATGAAGAAATAAACACGCCATCGCCAGCCGAGGGGCCGATGATTGCCAACATCTGTAATATCTTGCTTTCCAGCCGCTGCGGCGATTCCCCGTCGCGGCTTTTAAGCTCGATATCCAGACCGCAACGCCCCCGATAAGTGTCGATGAATTCCTTAAGGCTCAACGCGCCTTCCGGCGGCGCATCGGGCGAGCAGTATCCTGTAAAATCCATTTGCTCAAGCTGCACGAAATCAAAATCGTCGATGCATTTTCCCTGATGGCCCAGTTTATCCAGCTCCCAGTCATGCCAAAGTACCGGCACTCCATCCAGGCTCAACTGCACATCCGTTTCAATGCCGTCAACCGGGTATTGCAGCGCTTTATTGAAGGCGGCTCGGGTGTTTTCGGCGGCCTCCCTGTTAGCGCCGCGATGGGCAAAGATCAAACATGCACTCTGGTCGCTCATAGCGTTATATCCTCATTAACCTGACTTAATAGCTCACAAGGTACTCGATGAGTGCTTTTTTAGCTAATTGAAATTGAGCCCTATTAATGGGTTGATTGCTACTCTGTTCATCCTATGAACGAATCCCGCATTCAAGCCAGCCCTTCTTCCTTCAATGCTTTTTGTACTGCGGGCCGCGCGGAAATTTTAGCGGCATAGTTCGCCAGTACCGGCCAGCGAGAAATATCGATATTGACATAAGCCCCCCAACGCAGGGTAACGAACAGATAAGCATCGGCCACGGTAAAATCATCGCCGAGCAAAAATGCCCGGTTGGAAAGATGCGCCGCGGCAGTTTCCAGACGCGAAGCCAGCAGGTTAGTGACCACTTGTTTAGCCTCTTCAGGCATAGCCGGATTAAACAAAGCCCCAAACCCTTTATGAATCTCGGTTGAAATAAAATTCAGCCATTGCTGCAATTGATAGCGCTCGAATGTTCCCGCCGGCGGGACTAATTTTTTGTCCGGCGCCTGGTCGGCAAGATACTGAACGATAGCGGGGCCTTCGGTTAATTTTTTGCCGTCGTCAAACATCAACACCGGCACGTAGCCATTCGGATTGATCAGCCGGAAATCCTCCCCGGCGCTGGTACGCTTGCTTTGCAAATCGACTTCGACCAGTTCAATAGGGAGTCCCGCTTCACAGGCTGTGATATGGGGCGACAGCGAACAGGCGCCTTTGCTGTAATAGAGTTTCATGGCTTTATCCTCTGAGCTGAATTAATAAACAAGGCCGATCAGTCTTTGACCGCACAATTTGAAACCGGTATTGACTGCATCGCACGGACCGGTGCGCAGATTAATAACTCACACACCGGCATTTAACCTGGACATTACACGGCAAACGGTTGCACATCGCCCGGCTTTCGCAACATTTTGTTCACTTCGTCAAGATGCAGTTCTTCGTCTACGATCATGTCTCGCGCATATTCCTCCAGTAGCACGGAAACGCCCTCCGCCACCTTCAGCAGCTCAAAATAGGCGGCTACCGCTGTTTTCTCGTGTTCCAGGCTCTCCCTTAGAATATCGCCGATATCATGCTTGGCTGTTTCCAATAAAGGGCCGATCTTAAGCGATGGATGACCTCCCAACAAGGTCACCAACTCACCCGCTTTATGGGCATGAATAAGGCTCTCGTCGGCATTGCTTTTAAGCCAGGAAACGATAGGAATGCGGTTATAGCCGTAAACCATCAGGGAATAATGCGTATAGCGAACAACCCCCGCCAGTTCAAGCTCCATAATTCTGTTAAGAATTCCCACCGCCTGTTGTTTTTGCTGATCGTTCATGTCCTGTCTCCTTTTGATTATAAAAGCGTTGCTTAAGCAACACCTCATTCGAATATTCATCAAAATTCTGATAACGATGCCCGTCACCGCCGCTTTAGCCGATATTATCGAAACAAGGATTTTTCTCAAGCGAATTGATGAAGAAATGACCGACCGCCTGAACCCAAGCCCTCGCTTAAACAAGCGGTTTACCCCGCTTGTTTTTAAACGCATAATTTGTGCTTTCGCAATAAATCCATCAGGGGAGTTTTCGATGAACTATGCAAATATGCTGGCCGTGGCGTTTGCCGAAGCGCAAGCCGGTTTTGATGAAGGCGGCGTCCCGGTCGGCGCGGCGCTATTCGATGCGCATGGCAATCTGCTCGGACGCGGCCGCAATCGCCGGGTGCAGGACAATGACCCGTCCGTACACGGAGAAACCGACGCCTTCCGTAAAGCCGGACGACAAACCAACTATCGCGATAAAATCCTGGTCACGACGCTGGCGCCCTGTTGGTATTGCTCGGGCCTGATCCGGCAGTTCAATATCGGCACGGTAGTGGTGGGCGAATCGGTCAACTTCGAAGGCCACCTGGATTGGCTCAAAGAGTCTGGGGTTAAGGTCATAGAAATGAACGATCTCGATTGCATTGAGCTGATGCGGCGCTTTATCGAACAATCACCGCAAATCTGGTTTGAAGATATCGGCGAATGCGATTGCAACTGATGCAGATACTCTGCCGACCTAACAGGTTTCGTACATCCGTGTGTCTGAATTCGCTCAGAGCCAATCTAAACGATATGCCCTATAGCGGTTTTTCAGTTATAATCCCTCACTTTTTATTGCCCAAGAGCGTTAATCCGTGTCCAGCATAAACAACGACTTATCTACTTTTCAGGGACTCATCCTGGCCTTACAGAAATACTGGTCAGATCAAGGCTGTATTCTATTACAGCCGTTGGATCAAGAAGTTGGCGCCGGGACCTTTCATCCCGCCACATTTTTACGCGCCATCGGCCCCGAGCCTTGGAATACGGCTTATGTGCAGCCGTCACGCCGGCCGACCGACGGCCGTTTTGGCGAAAACCCCAACCGCTTACAGCATTACTACCAGTTTCAGGTGGTGTTAAAACCATCGCCGGACAATATCCAGGAACTGTACCTGGGTTCATTGCGTCATTTGGGGCTGGATCTGCTCGAACATGACGTGCGCTTCGTCGAAGACAACTGGGAATCGCCAACGCTGGGCGCGTGGGGCTTGGGCTGGGAAGTCTGGCTGAACGGCATGGAAGTAACCCAGTTCACCTATTTCCAGCAAGTCGGCGGCCTGGAATGCCGTCCGATCACCGGCGAAATCACTTATGGCCTGGAGCGCATCGCCATGTACTTGCAGGGCGTTAAAAGCGTTTACGATCTGGTCTGGACCAAAGGCCCGTTCGGCACTGTCACTTACGGCGACGTATTTCATCAAAATGAAGTGGAAATGTCCGCCTATAACTTCGAGCACGCCAACGTCGAGTTCATGTTCCAGTGTTTTGAAACTTACGAGCGGGAATGCACCAAGCTGATCGACTTGAATCTGCCGCTACCGGCCTATGAAATGGTGCTGAAAGCCTCGCATGCGTTCAACCTGCTGGATGCGCGCCACGCCATCTCAGTTACCGAGCGCCAACGCTATTTGTTAAGAGTCAGGAATTTGGCCAAATCCGTAGCCGAAGCCTATTACCAACGCCGGGAATCGCTGGGCTTCCCGATGTTAACCGAGCAGGGAGCATAACATGAGCACAAGCCAACATTTATTATTCGAGCTGGGTTCGGAAGAACTGCCGCCCAAGACTTTGCTGAAACTCAGCGACGCTTTATTGAACAACATTATCCAGGGACTGAACGCCGCCGATTTAACGTTCACCGGCAGCAAGGCTTACGCCACGCCCCGGCGTCTGGCCGTTTTTATCGAAAACCTGTCCAGCGCACAACCCGATAAAATCGTGGAAAAACGCGGCCCGGCAGTGCAAGCGGCGTTTGCGCCCGACGGCACGCCCAGCAAAGCGGCCATGGGTTTTGCGGTCAGCTGCGGCACCAGTTTCGAACAACTGGAACGCCTGCTTACCGACAAAGGCGAGTGGCTCAGCTATACCCAAGCCGTCAAAGGCCAAGAAACTAAAAACCTGATTCCGGACATTATCCGCCAAAGCATCGCCGGACTGCCGATTGCCAAGCGCATGCGCTGGGGCAGCTTTACGACCGAATTCGTCAGGCCCGTGCACTGGGCTGTCTTGCTGTACGGCGACAGCGTCATTGACACGGAAATTCTGGGCCTGAAAACAGGCGCTTCAACCCAAGGACACCGCTTTCACGCACCGCAAAAAATCACCCTGACCAAGCCGGAAGACTATGCCGATGCCCTATATAAACAAGGCCATGTCATTGCCGACTTTGAACAACGAAAAACATTGATCCGTGACGCGGCGCAAAAAGCTGCCGCCGCAGTGAACGGCATTGCGCATATCGAAGACGATCTGCTGGAAGAAATTGCCGCGCTGAATGAATGGCCGGTGCCGATTACCGGGACGTTCGACCCGCGCTATCTGGAACTGCCCCCGGAAGTATTGATCACGACCATGCAAACCAACCAGAAATACTTTCCGGTTAAAAATGCCGACGGCGGTTTGCTGGCCTACTTTATTACCTTCAGCAATATTGAAAGCACCAACCCCAAATCCATCCAGCAAGGCAATGAGCGCGTGGTCACTCCGCGTCTTTCCGATGCTGAATTTTTCTGGAATCAGGATAGAAAAAAGACGCTGGAAGATCGCGTCGACAGCCTGTCCAGCGTTATTTTTCAGGAAAGTCTGGGCACGGTTTTCGAAAAAACCAAACGCGTTCAAAATCTCGCGAAATTCATTGCCGGGCATCTGCATGCCAACGTCGAATTGGCCGAACGCGCCGCGTTATTAGCCAAAACCGACCTGATGACCGAAATGGTCGGCGAATTCGGCAACCTGCAAGGCATTATGGGCCGCTACTATGCGCAGGCCGACAACGAACCGGCAGAAGTCGCACTGGCGCTTGAGGAACAGTATTTTCCCAAACAATCCGGCAGCCCTACCCCCAGCAGCACAACGGGGCAGATCCTTGCTATTGCGGAAAAAATGGACACCCTGGTCGGCATTTTTGCGGTCGGCCTGATCCCGACCGGCGACAAAGACCCGTATGCCTTACGGCGCGCCGCCCTGGGCATTCTCCGCACCATCATAGAGAACAAGCTCAACATCAATATCATTGAGTTAGTGGAATTCGCCGGCGCCCAGATTAAAACAGCATCCGATCAATCGGCAACCTCCGACCGGGTCATTGATTTTATTTTTGACCGCCTGAAAGGCTACTGCCTTGATCAAGGCTACACTGCCGATGAATTCGATGCGGTGATCACTGTAACGCCTGCCGAACCGCTGGATTTCATGCAACGTTTACAGGCCGTTAAAGCTTTCAGGCAGCTGCCCGAAGCCGAGAGTCTGGCGGCGGCAAACAAACGCATCCGCAATATCCTGAAAAAATCGGAATCGCAACCGGCGGCCAGCGTCGGGGCATTGATTGAAGCGCAAGAAAAGCAGTTATTGCAAGCCGCGCTGCAATCCGAGGACGATATTAAGCCGTTACTGGCGCAACGCGATTACCAGGCGACACTGAACCGCTTGGCAGGCTTGCGCAATGACGTCGATGCGTTTTTCGATTATGTGATGGTAATGACCGACGATCTTGACCTGCGCGCCAACCGGCTGGCATTGCTGAACCTGTTGTCCGAGCAGTTTTTGACTTGTGCAGACATCTCCAAACTGCAATCGTAAATGAACAGTACCTTGTCCCAACGCTCCAGCGGGAGTGCCGTAGGATGCGCTGAACGCAGTGAAGCGCATCATTCGTGAATGATGCGCTGGAGTGGCCTATAAATCATGCCTGAAAACCGCTACGTATTGCTGGATCGTGATGGCGTTATCAATCACGATTCGGATGAATTCATAAAGTCCCCGGAACAATGGCTGCCGATTGAAGGCAGCCTTGAAGCCATTGCCCTGTTCAATAAGCACGGCTATAAAGTCGTCGTGATCACCAACCAGTCCGGCTTGGCCCGGGGCTTGCTTGATGCCGCAACGCTGGAAAATATCCATGCAAAAATGCAGCGCATGGCCGCGGAAAAAGGCGGGAAAATCGATGCGATCTATTTTTGCCCCCACGGCCCGGACGATGGCTGTAGCTGCCGCAAACCCAAGCCGGGATTGCTTGAAACATTTGCAGCCGACAATAACGTCAACCTGAGCGGTATTGCTTTTATCGGCGATTCGCTCCGCGATCTCCAGGCAGCGCAGGCTGCCGGCGCAAGCCCGATATTAGTTAAAACTGGCAAAGGCCGAAAAACCCTGACTGAAAACCCCAATCTCGACATTCCCGTTTTTGAGAACTTATATGACGCAGCAAAACACCTCACATCAAGACCCTAGACCAAAAAACTATATCGGCTCGGCACTGTTATTTGTAGGCATATTCTCGACCGCGACCATTGTCGGCCTGTTAATTATTTTAACCAGGCCTTTTCCTTTTATCATTCGCTACAACATATCAAAGGCCTGGTGTACTGTGGTGTTATGGATGTCCAAGGTCTTTTGCGGCCTGCGTTATGAAGTGGAAGGACTGGAACACATCAATCCTCAACAACCCGCTATTGCCTTGAGCAATCACCAGTCCGCTTGGGAAACACTGGCGCTAAGACATATTCTTCCGATGCAAAGCGTGTTATTGAAGCGCTCGTTGCTGATGTTTCCCATTTGGGGCTGGGCGCTGGGAATGGTCAAACCTATCGCCATAGACAGGAACAACCAGCGCGCCGCATTGCGTATTCTGCTGGAAAAAGGAGCGATGTATTTAAACCAAGGCTTATGGATAGTTATTTTTCCGGAAGGCACGCGAACGGCGGCCGGGGAAGTCAGAAAATTCAGCGCGGGCGGAGCCATGTTGGCACAGAAAACCGGCTTCCCGGTCATTCCGGTCGCGCATAATGCCGGCGATTTTTGGCCGCGCTATAGCTTTTTGAAATATCCCGGTGTCATCAAGGTAAAAATAGGACCGGTTATTGAAACTAAGGGCCGCAAAGCTTCCGACATTAACGAAGAGGCAGAAGCCTGGATAGCTCAGGCAATAAAGGAGATGGGTTGATTACAGGCGAAAGACGAAAGGCAAAGGGCGAAAGGAACAGCGGCCCCTTTAGCCTTTAGCCTTTTACCTTTCACATATGCGTATAATGCCGCAAAGCGCATTTTCAATTTAACAATGGGAACAATCACATGAAAAAACTACTGCTCATTTCTCTGTCTGCATTATTACTCTCCGGTTGCGCAGATAGAAAAGAATATGAAGAGACTGTATTGCAGCAAATGCAGCTGGAAAAGGATATCAAGGACTACAAATTATCTCCGGAACGCATGGCCAAATGCGTCGTTGATACAAGCTCGAACAATATGCCCGGCATTTTTGCTTTCGATCCCAAACGCATGGAAGCCTACCGTAACTACACAAAAATGCTGACGCTGTCATCCTCTAAGGACCCTAAAAAGACTCTTGAAGAATTACGCGCTAATTTCGGCTCGGCAAAAGAGCTTGCAGAAGCCCATTCCAACTACACCGAAAGTCAGATGGACTGTTTGTCCGCTCTGATCGGAGAATCGGAAGAACCTACGAAAGACGAAAAATAACGCTGCTTTTCGTATAGCCCGATTAAAACAGCCTAATCAAGGGCGGCTCGGCCGCCTTTTTTGCCCCCGACTCACCCAGCTCCGCAACACCGTTTAAACTTTTTGCCGCTGCCGCAGGAACACGGGGCATTCTTGCCCAGGTTAGTCTGCAAGCCTACCTTGCCGATCGACTTAACCACCCCGTCCAGATAAAACCAGCCGCCCGCACGTTTGATAAACTGGCTGATCTCATTCATAACGTACTCTTCGCCATCCTCCAGATAATACGCTTTAAACTCCACGATACCTTTAGCGTCCTTAGCTCCGCCTTTTTTAGTATTGACGATTTCCAAGCGTTGCCAATCAACTTTTTCCTTGGAAAAATCGATCAATTCAGGCCGCACCGTGGCATCCCAGGTGTCCTGTAAATAGCCGGCATTATGCATGGCGTAAGCGGTAAAGCGCGAGCGCATCAGGGCTTCGGCGGTTAACGGCTTTTTTTCGCCGGAGTGAAAAGGGCCGCAGCATTGCGCGTATTCAATGCCCGAGCCGCAAAGGCAGAAAGTCTGTGTATTCAAAAGAAGTTTCCTTGTAAAAATGTTGGCTTATTTTACATGGATACGCATTTGCCGGCAGCGTGAATCGCGGCAACTTGGACGGTTCGCTTGGCGACGGGACTTTTGTTTATGAATGAGCGTTCTCGGCGGCTGCCCACCAGCACAGGGGGTAACAGATCGACATGACATATGTTCATAGCCTTACCATCACCGTAGTTGCTGATAGTATTGAGCGAGCTCTTGTATTTCTGCATCACTCAATTGTTGGCTGATCACGCGCATTCGACTGTAGATGTCGTTGTGGCGTTCACCCTTTTTATAGGCCATGAGCGTGGCTGCAAAATATTCAGCCTGCTGCCCAGCCAGAGCCGGTATATCCATTCTTTCACCTTCCCCATCTGAGCCATGACAGGTATAACACGGCGGCAGGGTGCGCTTGCCATCACCCTCAGAAACCAGGCGCTCGGCAACTTCCAGATCTTTCTTGCCGGCTTTATTCTTGGGGAGCGGCAAAGAGTTGTACCAAGCGGCCATATCCGCCATATCTTGATCGCTTAATCCCGTTGCGATTGAGGTCATGAGCGTGTGAATACGTTGTCCGTTTTTGTAATCCTGTAACTGCTTGTAGGTGTAGGTTGCGAGTTGGCCTGCCAACGAGGGGAAGTCCGGCGATGGACTAACGCCGTTGTCGCCATGACAACCGGCGCACTGCGCAGCTAATTCCTTGCCGTTATTGCTGTTGGCCTGCTTTATGAAATTCAGTTTATCGGGCGTCCAGGCGACTTGTGATGAGGGTTCCGCATGCGCAAAGCTTGCAGTAAAAAGCCCCAGCACTACTGCTTGAATCATTTTATTCATGATTAGTAGCCCCATCCGCTTGACTCAAACGTGTCCATGAGAAAGAACTGAAGAATAGGATAGCCAAAGCTGATAAGCATGGAGACGGCAATAACCCAGTGCCAGATTTTGAAATCATTCAGAAATTCAGGTAGATGATGGACCGGATGAATCGGTTCGGCGTATTCGACTTTGCCGGTATAGATTTCAGTCGTAGGATTTAACTGGGTCTTCGCCAGATTGTAGACAAATAAACAAGCCGATCCGAGCATGATCAGGCCCCCGACAATCATGGCCAATTCAAACGTATCCCAGGCCAGCGTGAGCGGATGGTTATATTGAACGCTGGAAATGCGTCGGGGCTGCCCTAACAATCCCAGAATATGCCAAGGCGTGGTCAGGACAACCATGCCGATAAACCAGGTCCATAATTGCAGCAATGCCATATCATTTGAGAACAGCGGCTTGCCCGTCAGTATCGGCCAGAGATAATAAGCGATGGCAAAGTACATGATCACGGTCGTGCCGGCAAAGATCAGATGGAAATGGCCGGGTACCCAGGCGGTATTATGAATCATCGCATTCATGGCATAGCTGGCGTTGACGATGCCACCAAAACCGCCCAGCATCAGCATCAGTAAGCCCAGAATCATGGCCAGCACCATCGAGTTACGCCAAGGCAGGGCGCCTATCCAGCCGAACAAGCCTTTGCCGCCACGCAGTCTGCCGGCAATTTCCAGCGAGGCAATTACAGCAAAACCGGTCAACAAAGTTGGCAGGACCACAATGAACGTGCCGACCCCGTGCAATAACTTCCAGCCTTTGGCCTGTTCCGGATCCATATACAGATGATGGAAACCAATCGGCAGGCTGAAAACGACCAGCACAATAAACGAAACTCTGGCTATTTCATCGCTCAATATATAGCTGCCTGCCTGCTTGGGCACCAATACGTAAAAAGCCGTGTAAGCCGGAATCAACCAAAAATAAACGATGGGATGCAGAGTCCAGGCAAACAGCGTACGCGCCAGGCCGGGATCAATCGTATCCATCCAGCCGAAAGCCCACGGCAGTATTTGAAACAGGACTTCGGCAGCGACCCCAACGCTGGTCCACAGCCATAACACGGCATTGGACACAGTTGCGAACATGGCCAGAGGCACGGGCTGGCCGGGGTTTGCCCGCTTCCATTGGCCCATCATGACAATCATGATGGCGCACCAGACCCAAGAGCCGGCAATTAATAAAGTCGCGCCGACATAAAATAGCGTATGCGCCTTTATCGGCGGATAAAAGGTATAGAGCACGGAGGCCGAACCCGTCAGCAACGGTATGGCCGCCAGAACCGTACCCAACAGGGAAACGGCGAAGCCGGCCCAGGCCAGTTTTATGTTCCATACCGGCTGATTCAGGCTGGTCGTGGCTGTGTAATAGCCGAAACCGGGTACAAAAAAGATGGTGAGAACATAAGCCATCAACACGCCGTGGCTGCTGACCGAAGCAAAATAAACCCGGCTTGACTCAATAATCGGCAGGAAACCGCTGCGTTCCATAACCTGGTAAGCGCCCATGAATGAAGCAATAAGAAATGCTCCGAAAGCAATCCACATGTGGCTTAATGCCAGTTTTCTTTCTGCCGCATCATTCATGGTCGCTGTCTCCTTTAGAGGCTGTTGTTACCGGAGCGGTCCAGTGTTCTTTTGCGACAACGGTGATACTTCCCCACATGTGATCGTGCCCCATGCCGCAATATTCATTGCACAGTAACGGGTAATTGCCGGGTTTCGGAAAGTCCGTCTTAAGCTCTGCGACGTAGCCGGGCAGTATCATGGTATTCATGTTAGTCATCGGCAAATGGATGCCGTGCAAGACATCCATACTGACCCAGCGGAATTTTAAAGGCGTACCGGAAGGTACGGTAACCTGTTTGGGGTAAAAGCCATAGCGCCCGGCCACTATCCTGACCGTTACGTTGCCGTTACCATCAACCTGAACACCCAGGTTGTCTTCGGCGAATTCTTTGCTCAGATGCAGACGCGCGGAATCGATGGTTTCAACATGACTAGGAGGATTAATGTCATGGACTAGCGCATCTATCATAATGATGGCAACAAACAGGCTGGCTATGGCCAGTATCACGTAGGCCCATCTCTTTTCCAATGGATCAACATGAATAGGGTCGCCTTTAGACAGATCGGCTATGGTCTGAATTGCATTGGCCCATTTCTTTTTCAATGGATCGGTATTCATAAGGCCAGCCTTAGTCTATAGCACCGCGCGGCAGGAATACGCCGTAATAGAGAAACAGCCAGGCGGCAACCATGCCTAGGCTGACAGTAAGCATCAGTGCCCAAGTACCGATAGGCGAGCTATTGATGATTTTTTGACGTTCTTCTTCGCTTAATTGACTCATAGCTTCTCCTCAGTGTTCTTTTGTTATTGGCTCTAACGACGATACTGGAGATTCAGCCGGTCCGGCAGATGGGACGGAGATTGTCTAGACGGGCATGTCCGAATTTAATTGCCTGATGGGTGAAAAGTCAATTTTTATTATGTTGTTGAAATATAAAACAATTAAGTATTAATACTTACTGCCACACCCTAAGCATCCGATTTATAACGTGATGCTGATTCGAGTCTGTTTAAAGAAATTTGTCGAAGTCAGACAAAATATGAGCAGCGCCTTCCCATTGACCCAGCTATATTTGAGCCGGCGTTCTTTTGAGGCGGCAGGTTCTAATGTCTTGATGGCGGTTTAGGCAATTCTGGTATTGAACTGGGTGAGTGATCCCGTCTAATCTCATGATGCCGACATTTTGAAGGCAGATTTCAGAAACTTTTCGGAAAATGTTGCCGGAAAAAAGCTGTTTTAGTGTTTAATGGTGATAATTCATAGTACCAAATTGTTGAGCCATTTCTGCCTCAACAATATCCATAAATTTCTTGAAAATAGACAAGAACATCCAACATCTGTACAAGCGAACTAATGTCACAAGCTCAAAAAAATCATAATAACTCTTTAAATTGCAATAACTTACATAGGCTTTGCATTGCCCCTATGTTAGATTGGACTGACAGGCACTGCCGCTATTTCCATCGGCTGATTTCACAACATGCGTTTTTGTATACCGAAATGGTAACTACCGGCGCGTTGATTCATGGCGAGCACCACCGGTTTTTACAATTTAACGCCGTTGAAAAACCGGTTGCGTTCCAGTTGGGCGGCAGTAATCCGCGCGAACTGGCCCACTGCGCGAAAATGATCGAAGATTACGGCTACGACGAAGTCAACCTGAATGTCGGCTGTCCGAGCGACCGGGTTCAAAACGGCCGTTTCGGCGCTTGCTTGATGGCGGAACCCGAACTGGTCGCCGAATGCGTTGCGGCAATGGCGCAGGCGGTATCAATTCCGGTTACGGTCAAATCGAGAATCGGCATTGATGAGCGCGATTCTTATGAAGAATTAACGCATTTTATCTCGACCGTGGCCGCTGCCGGTTGCGAAACCTTTATCATCCATGCCAGAAAGGCGTGGCTGAGCGGCTTGTCGCCCAAACAAAACCGTGATATTCCCCCCTTACGCTACGACGTGGTCTATCAAATAAAGCAGGACTTTCCGCAACTGGAAATCATCCTGAACGGCGGCATCACCACCTTGGATCAAGCCGAAGATGTTTTACAGCATGTTGATGGCGTCATGGTCGGCAGGGAGGCTTATCACAATCCTTATTTATTGGCCGATGTGGACAGACGCTTTTATGGCGATTCCACAGAACCCCGGTCACGGGAAATGATTATGGAATTGTTAATCCCTTATATCAAAGAGCAGCTCGACCTTAACGATGGCGTCCGCTTGAACAGTATAACCCGGCACATTTTAGGTCTTTTTCATGGCGAGCCGGGAGCCAGAGGCTGGCGCCGGCATCTTAGCGAAAACGTTTGCAAGCCCGGCGCGGACATCAATGTAATCTTGAATGCGCTACCTCCAAGGCTATAGGCAAAGGCATTAGCCGAAGCTTTGCCCACAAGAATGTAGTCAAGGGGTGTAAGCTCGACTGCATGAATTGCAGGAGCAATTGCCGAGGAGCAGAAGCTTCGCCTACAGGACGTAGGCGAGGGGCGTGAGCTTGGAGCGGAAGCTTTAAAACTCAAGGCTCAATGTGTATACTGACCAGCTATTTTTATAAGTGAGATTGAAATAATGGAAGAGCATTTTGCCAAGATTATCGAGGCAGTCGGTGAAGATTTAAATCGCGAGGGCCTGATCGATACGCCAAAACGCGCGGCCAAGGCTTTCAAGTTTTTAAATAACGGCTACGAAAAAACACTGGATGAAGTGTTGAACGACGCTATTTTTACCGCAGACACCGAAGACATGGTTATTGTGAAGGATATTGAACTGTATTCTTTATGCGAGCACCATTTATTGCCGTTTATCGGCAAATGTCATGTCGGTTATTTGCCGAAAGGCAAGGTCATGGGCTTGTCCAAAGTGGCTCGCGTTATCGACATGTACGCCCGCCGCCTGCAAATCCAGGAAGTGCTGACCAAGCAAATAGCCGATGCGATTGAACTGGCAACCGGCGCCCGAGGTGTGGCGGTGGTTATTGAAGCCAAGCATTTGTGCATGATGATGCGCGGCGTTGAAAAGCAAAACTCGGTGATGACTACTTCCGTGATGACCGGGATCTTCCGCAAGGAAATCAGCACCCGCTCGGAATTTTTAAACCTGATCAACCGTCAAACCTAAGCCTATGGGAGATAAAGTCGAACTCATGACGACCAAAAAAACCGGCGTGTTACTGGCGAACCTGGGTTCGCCTACCGCACCGACCACGTCTGCAGTTCGGCGGTTTCTTAGGGAATTTCTTTGGGATCCGCGCGTCGTCAACCTGCCCCGGCCGCTGTGGTGGGTAATACTGCATTTTTTCGTACTGCCGTTTCGCCCCCGCAAATCGGCCTTAGCCTATCGCAACATCTGGCATGAAAAAGGTTCTCCGTTAATTTTCCTGACTCTGCAATTAAGTGAACGGGTCGCCGAGAAATTGCATCGCAAAGGCGTCACTACCCAGCATGTCATGCGCTACGGCGAACCCTCGATAGCGAAGCAATTAAGAGCATTCAAAAATGCGGGCGTCGATAACTTGATCGTCCTGCCGTTGTATCCGCAATATTCTTCGACCACCACCGCCTCCATCTATGATGAAATGGTCAAGGAACTGAGCCACTGGAAGCACCTGCCCCACATTCACTTTATCAGCGATTATCACCAGCACAGCCATTATATTGCCGCGGTTGCCGAATCCATCGAACAAAGCTGGCGGGAGCACGGCAAAAACCAGCTGCTACTGATGTCTTTCCACGGCCTGCCCGAGCAACTCACCAAGTGGGGCGACCCTTATTTTCACCAGTGCCACAAAACCGCTACCCTGATTGCAGAAAAACTGGGCATTGATGAAAAACAATGGATGATTGTGTTCCAGTCGCGTTTCGGCAAAGCACAATGGCTAAAACCTTATTGCGTGGACACACTAAAAAGTCTTCCTTCGCAAGGCATTAAAAAGATAGATATTGTCTGCCCGGGCTTTGCGGTGGACTGTCTTGAAACGCTGGAAGAAATAGCAATGGAAAACAGGGCTATCTTTTTAGCGTCCGGCGGCGAGGAGTATCGCTATATCGCGGCGCTGAATGATTCAGAAGCCCATGCTGATGCGATAGTTAATTTGCTTGAACAGAAGCTGTAAACTTATCCCGGCTGCTTAAGGCGCAACACCCCAACGCGGCATAGCGCAGTTGCCGGGACATAAAACAGTAACACGCTATACTTTAATATTAAGCATTTCCAATCACGTCATGCCGATGACGGCTTTTGACTCGGCAAAGTTGTGCGTAACAATTAAGAGCAAGAGCTTGAGAACGAGAAGAAGAGCATAATCCGGTCACGATATAGGCTAAACCATGAAAGAAACACTATTACAAACCTGGCAAGATAGCAGTTGGCCGATAATCAAATCCAGCAAACCCCTGGATACCGGCGATGGCGTTCTTGATGAAAAATCCTTCAATACCATTGAAGTCGATGAGCTATTCGACGCCGTCAATCATGCCTCAACGGTTGTAGGGCAAGCGGCGTTGTATCGATCTTTAGCCCAGCCGCTGAATGACCTGGAGCAAATCAAGGCCAAACAGCAAGCCGTTGAAGAACTGCGCGATAATCCGGTGCTCAAAGAACAATTTGAGCAAATCGTGCAACAGGCTGTGCCCAATGAAAAGAACTTCTATTTATTGCTGTTCGGCGAATTCCTCGGCTCGTTCGGCACCGCCAGAGAAGAGCATGAAATCGAAGGCTACGGCTACCTGCAATACAAACGCGGCATCCGTTTTATGCTGGAACTGGTCGATCAGATCCAATCCGTGGAAGCCCCGCAAAGCGAGTACCTCAAAGGCATTTGCGACAAGATCAAAGCATTCGCAGAATCACGCCCTTACTCGCTAATGGAAGGACCTGTCTACATCACTGAGAACAATCTCCAGTGCAAGGAACAACGGAAGGGCAATTTCTCGCCTGCGATTATTTTTAGGCCTCGGCTATTCAAGCCGCTGCTGATCGCCCTGTTTTTCGGAGCCGTCTGGACGCTCGCGCATTTTTTTCCGAGCGACATGTTCCAGATTTCGGTTGAGGCCATCCCGACCGCGTCTATTTTCTTCGTGCCTCTTTTACTGATTTATTATCCGATAGTCGGCGGCTTTGACCGTGACAGCTGCATTATTCCATTACGAAACGAGTTCAGACAATCCCCCGCAGTAGCCGAAACTCTGGATGCGCTGGGTCAGCTTGATGAATTACTGTCATTCCTGAAGTTTGCCGAGGCATTCGCCGGAAACACGGTGTTACCCGAACTGGTTGACGCACCGCATCATCGGATAAACCTGCAAGATGCCAAAAATCCGGTTTTAGGCAAGCAAAACCCGGACTATGTCGGTAACGATTTTGTGCTGGAAGAGGACAAATTGGTCCTGGTTACCGGTCCCAACAGCGGCGGCAAAACCGCTTTTTGCAAAACCGTCACCCAAATCCAGCTACTTGCTCAAATCGGCTGCTATGTTCCGGCCAAATCGGCAACGCTGACCGTCGCCGACCGGATATTCTATCAAGCGCCGGAAATCAGTCATCTGGACGACGGAGAAGGCCGCTTCGGCACCGAACTGAAAAGAACCAAAGAGATTTTCCTGGCCGCAACCGCGAAAAGCCTGGTGGTGCTGGACGAATTATCCGAAGGCACAACCTTCGAAGAAAAAATGGAATCGTCGTCGAATGTGCTGAACGGCTTTTACCGGAAAGGCAACAGCACTGTTTTAATTACCCACAATCATCAATTGGTCGATCATTTTGTCGCTCAAGGCATAGGCTTGCCAAGGCAGGTCGAATTTGCCAACGATGCCCCCACCTACAAACTGGTTCCAGGCATTTCAAGGGTCAGCCATGCGGATCGCGTAGCTAAAAAGATCGGTTTTTCTAAAGAAGATATAGACAACTATCTGGCAGATTCACAATGAAAATAGGCACAGCATTATCAAACAGCGCAACCAAAGCCCTGCTGCTTGGCAGCGGCGAACTGGGCAAGGAATTGGCGATTGCATTGCAACGCTACGGCGTGGAAGTGATTGCCGTCGACCGCTACCCGAAAGCACCGGCTCAACACGTCGCGCATCGCAGCCATGTGATCGACATGACCGACACCGAAGCCGTCAAAAAACTGATCGCTCTGGAACAGCCGGACTTTATCATCCCCGAAATTGAAGCGATTGCGACTCAAGCACTACTTGACATAGAGTCAGAAAGTGGGTGTATAGTTGTACCCAACGCCCGGGCGATTCAATTGACGATGAACCGGGAAGGCATCAGAACCTTGGCCGCAAAGCAGCTTAAAATTCCCACCTCGGACTATGCGTTTGCTGAAAGTTTTGATGAACTTCAGGCAGCAGTTGACGGCGGCATCGGTTATCCGTGCTTTATCAAACCGACCATGTCGTCATCCGGCAAAGGCCAATCCATGGTCAAAAGCGCCGACCAACTTAAAGCTGCCTGGGATTACGCCAAATCCAGCGGCCGAGTGGATACCGGCAAAGTCATTGTCGAAGCAAAAATAGACTTTGATTTTGAAATCACCCTGCTGACGGTGCGCGCCTTGAATCAGCACGGCGAAGTCGAAACTCACTTTTGCGCACCGATAGGCCATGTGCAGGAAAGCGGCGATTACCGGGAAAGCTGGCAACCGCAAGCCATGAGTTCCGCCGCGATAAAAGCGTCGCAAGACATTGCTTTTAAAATAACCGATGAGATCGGGGGACTCGGTCTGTTTGGGGTTGAACTGTTTATCAAGGGCGACACCGTATGGTTTAGCGAAGTCAGTCCCAGACCGCATGACACCGGCATGGTGACGATGGCCACCCAAAAACAAAATGAATTTGAATTGCATGCCAGAGCTATCCTGGGCTTGCCCGTCGATACCGGCATGCAAAGCACAGGAGCCAGCGCCGTCATATTAGGCGGCTTGGATGCACAAGGCGTAATTTACGAAGGGCTGGATAAGGCGCTGTCTGTCCCAACCAGCGAAATCAGGTTGTTTGGCAAGCCGGAGGCCTTTGTAAACAGACGCATGGGAGTTGCGTTAGCGACCGCTGAAACTGTCGATGAAGCCAGAAACAGGGCCGTCAAAGCCGCAACTATGATCGTTATTAAACCTGATCGGTAGGTGACAATATGATGAGAATTCACGTCAGGCTATCCCGCCTGCCGCCCTTCGGGTTAATGCAAATCTGTTCCAGACAGATTTGTCACGT
Organism: Methylobacter sp.; assembly: GCF_023227905.1. Classification (GTDB taxonomy): domain Bacteria; phylum Pseudomonadota; class Gammaproteobacteria; order Methylococcales; family Methylomonadaceae; genus Methylobacter_A. The sequence continues at coordinate 49,706 of NZ_JALOCF010000002.1, forward strand.
CAGGCTATCCCGCCTGCCGCCCTTCGGGTTAATGCAAATCTGTTCCAGACAGATTTGTCACGTCAGGCTAATGCAAATCCGTTCCAGACAGATTTGTGCCGTTATTTTAGCCAGTTTACTCATCTCAAACGAGGCGCTGGCCGACATCTACAAATTCATCGCGAATGACGGCCGCATCTACTATACCGATAAACCTAAAAACAGCATGTACAAGCGTATCATACGCACCAGGGCATTAAATTATTCCGCCGCCCTGCCGTACATGGGCGTTAATAAAAAGAAATTCACCGACCTGATTACCGAAGCAGCCAACCGCCATCAGGTTGATGCCAGACTGGTACATGCCGTTATCCAAGCCGAATCCGCTTACAATGCTTCCGCAATATCCTCAGCCGGAGCCGTCGGCTTAATGCAACTAATGCCCGACACGGCAAGACGCTACGGCGTCGTTAACCGGAACGATCCGGTACAGAATATCGACGGCGGCACACATTACTTAAAAGACTTGCTCAGAATGTTTAATTCGAATCTGGATTTGGCCGTTGCCGCCTATAACGCCGGAGAAAATGCCGTAATCAGACACAACAACTCCATTCCGCCCTACCCCGAAACGCGCAATTACGTCAAAACGGTGTTGGGTTTGTATTACAGGCACTCTTGAGCTGACGGTCGTCTTTTGCTGACGACAGCGTAACTGTTGGATTATTTCACTTTTAGGACAGTATCCATTGGATGCAGTTGCAAGCTATCCAGGGCTGCAAGCTATCCAGGGCTGGATCACAACCTGTCGGGTAAACAAGCATGGTAAACGTAAGCGACACCTTAGCCTTAAGCCGTTTCATGGATGCGCAGCAAAATACCTATGACAGCGCCCTCGCAGAGTTAAGAAGTGGCCGGAAACGCACGCACTGGATGTGGTATATTTTCCCGCAAATTGATGGCTTAGGGCACAGCGCAACATCAAGACACTACGCCATTAAGAGCCTGGAAGAAGCTCGACAATACCTGAATCACCCTGTTCTTGGAAAAAGACTGCTGGAATGCGCGGAAACCGTTTTTGCCGTTGAAGGCCGGTCAGTTTCGGAAATATTTGGTTACCCTGATGACCTAAAGTTTAAGTCCTCCATGACGCTGTTTGCCTGTGTCGCGGCCCCGCACTCCGTTTTTTTATCTGTCCTTGATAAATATTTTAGTGGGGAGAGGGATACATTGACGCTCCAGTTACTAGAAAAACTTAAGGCAAATGAGCCAATCTAATCCTCGTACCGATTGCTGCCATTGATAATTGAAGTAAGGTATAAGCTTTCCAAACTGGAGGTTCATTTATCAAGGCTTGAAAAATGGCATGCAACGCGTATCAGCATGACTTAAACTCGACGGAGATTGCTATGAAACGCCAACATTATGTTATTCCGGCCTTGATGCTGTTGACAGGCGTTGCCTGGAGCGACGGGGACCGGGGCCACTATAGCTCTAATCCGTATGCTGGCTACGGCGGCAACTCTTACAGCCCAAACGCACCGCAGCTTTATGGCCGTCAAAGATATTACCCGGAGCCTTTTTATAGTCCCTATACTCCGAATACTACATTGCCCCCTTATAGGCATTACAACCATCCGCATTCCGCTTATTCGAACAGCACCCCGTACAGCTCACCGAATCCGTATAAGTTCAACAGCAATCCCTACGCTGGTGATTCAATCAACACTCCGTATAATGACAGCCCGTATAGGGCAAGAAATCCTTATAGAACTTACGGCAGCCCTTATACAGCCACTTACCCTTATGCGACAGACCCGCAGCAGCTCTATCACAGCCACGGAAGTTACCCAGGAACGCTTCGTGATCCGAATTCCGTATCGCCCCCCTATGGCCCCTACGGCAATCCATACTCTCCCGATTCATTCAATACTCCGTACGAAACCCGCAATCCCTATGAACGGTAATCAGCTGCTGCAACATAACGGGTCTAAAACATACGGCCAGCTTACGACTTAGCCCGGCTAATCACATAAACGCCAACCAGCACCAACGCAGTCCCGGCCAGCTGCGCCAATGTCAGCGCTTCGCCTAACAACAAAAACGCCAGCCCCAACGTAGCTATCGGCCCTGCTGAACTGACAATGGATGCCGAACCGGCGCCGATGCGCCTGATCCCGGCATTCATTAAAAAAGCCGGAAGCACAGTAGAGAAAATCGCCATGATCAGCGCCAGCCAATAAACATTGGCCGGCAGGCTCAACATTTCAGAGCCATGCTGAATCACGAAATGCAGGCCCGTTGCAAGACACGCTACCGTCATCGAGTAGGCGGTAAAACGCGTCGAACCGATCCGTTTAACCATCATGCCGCTGCCCATTAGAAAAAAGGCATACGCAACTGCGCTGCTCAAAACCAACGCCGAGCCTAACAACAGTCCCGATGAGGCTATGGACGCCATATTGTCGACAAACACCAAAATCATCCCGGTATAGCTTAAAGCCAGCGCAAGCGCTTGATGACGGTTAATGGCCCGGCGTTGCAACGCCGCCGTGAACAAAACGACCATGGTCGGGTAGAGAAATAAAATCAAGCGCTCAAGGCTTGCCGAGATATATTGCAGCCCCGCAAAGTCGAGGAAGCTGGCAATGTAATAGCCCAACAGGCCCAAGCCGAAGATCATCAGCCAATCCTGCCCGCTTAGGCGTTGCGCATCGTTTATTCTTGCCGAATCGTTGGCCGACCATATCGCAACCACCAGAAAAAACGGCAAGGAGATCGCCATGCGCAACACCATCAGAGTGATCGCGTCCAGTTGATAACTGTATGTGTAGGCTAATTTGACCAGTACCGCCTTGGCTGAAAAGCCAAACGCGCCGAGTAAAACAAATAAATAGCCGAAAATAACCTGCTGATTGTTTTGCGATATAACGGGTTCGGGTTGATGCACAAACTTCTCCTTAACATGGAAAAACTGCGAATCTTGCCGGAAAGACGACTAAAGTAACTGGGAGACAAGACCCGCAGTTGCTTTAGTAAAAATGGGATTAATGAACCAAAAAAACAGCACTGCGGCAAAAGCTAATAATCTTTCGCAGCCATCGTGTGTTGAGTTTTAGGGATAAAATCATGTGGTTCATGGTTTGTATTCTATGAATACAGTTGTGCGATGTCAATTTATGCTGAAGTTTTCAAATTTTGTTTAATGTACTATTTGCCTTTTAAAACAAACTCAAACCTGACAGGAAGAATACACATGGATCATCAATTCGCCGAGTCTTTTGCCGCCGACTGGATCGCTTCGTGGAACGCCCACGACTTGAACAGAATTCTATCCCACTACGCCGACGACTTTGAAATGTCGTCGCCGATGATTAGTCAAATCGCCAACGAACCCGCCGGCACGCTCCAGGGAAAAACCGCCGTGAGCGCCTATTGGGCTCAAGCGCTGCAGCTTATTCCCGACTTGCATTTCGAGTTACTATCAACTCTGATCGGCGTAAACAGCATCACGCTTTACTACAAAAGCGCCAACAACCGCCTCGCAGCCGAAGTCTTGCATTTTAGCGCCGATCAAAAAGTCATTCGGGCATTTGCTCACTACGCTTTGTGATAGTTACTATGGACATTCCCGGTTGTACGCTATCAATTTCCATTGCGTGATAAAATCAAGTTCAGCCAACAAGGAGTTCAAAACCATGAATCACATTGCCATAAAAATGCTGATGGGAGACCGAGGCAAATATCTCGGTATTGTCATGGGGCTGACCTTTGCATCCTTAATCATGACTCAGCAACCGGCGATCTTTCTGGGGCTGATGTCGCGCTCTTACAGTTTTATCACCGATGTCGGCTTGCCCGACATCTGGGTGATGGACGAGAAAGTGCAGTTCGTCGATGACATCAAGCCCTTGCAGGATACCGAACTTTACCGGGTGCGCGGCATTTCCGGCGTGCAATGGGCCATGCCGATGTACAAGGGATTATTAAAAGCGCGGCTTGCCGACGGCACTTTTCAAACCTGTATTGTTGTGGGATTGGACGACGCCACTTTAATCGGCGGCCCGCCGGTCATGCTTGAAGGCAAGCTTGATGATTTGCGCCGTAGCGACGGGGTTATCGTCGATATAGACGGCGCCCAGGACAAACTGGGCAAGCCATCGCCAACCCCAGGCGGCAAGCTCATTCCCATTAAAGTCGGCGACAGCCTGGAATTAAACGATCAGCGCGCTATCGTTGTCGGCATCGCCAAAGTTACCCGCACTTTCCAGTCCCAACCCGTGGTCTACACCACGTATTCGCGCGCCAAGAACTATGCGCCCAAAGAGCGCAAGTTGTTATCTTTCGTTCTGGTTAAAGCCAAGCCGGGGCAAGACCTTGCCGTCTTGACCCGACGCATCCGCGCAACTACTGGTTTGGCGGCTTATACGAGCGAGGAATTTAAGTCTCTTACTTATGAATATTTTATGCGCAATACCGGCATCCCGATCAACTTCGGTATTTCGGTACTGTTGGGTTTTATCGTCGGCGCGGCCATTGCAGGCCAGACTTTCTACAATTTCACGTTGGAGAACCTGCGCCAATTCGGCGTGCTGAAAGCGATGGGCACCAGCAACTGGACCTTGCTGCGCATGATCTTGTTACAGGCTGTTTTGGTCGGCACCATTGGTTACGGTTTAGGCGTGGGTTTGACCGCCTTGTTCGGCTATTCGATGCGTAATTCGATACTGGCATTCAAGTTTCCGTGGCAACTGCTGATGTTTAGCGGCGCGGGAGTCAGCCTGATTTGTGTCTTTGCGGCCCTGGTCAGCATCATTAAAGTGATCCGTTTGGAACCGGCTATCGTATTTAAAGGCTAACGCATGGATTCGTCATCATTGGCAGTACGCTGTCAAAATGTGATCAAGATTTACGACACCGGTGGACAAAAAGTAACCGCACTGAACGGCGTCAACCTGGATATTGCCATGGGCGAACTGATGATGCTGGTAGGTCCCTCCGGCTGCGGTAAAACCACGCTGATTTCAGTCATCGCCGGCATACTCGACCAGGATGAAGGCTGCTGCGAAGTGTTCGGCGAGGATTTACTGAACATGAGCGGCCAAAGCAAGCTGAATTTCAGGGCGCGTAACATCGGTTTTGTTTTTCAGGCCTTCAACCTGTTACCTGCGCTGAACGCGGCGGAAAACGTGTCGCTACCGCTGATCATCAACGGCATGAAACGCCCCGAGGCTGAGCGCAAAGCCATCGCCGTGCTGGAGCAGGTAGGCTTGGGAGCGCGGGTAACGGCATTACCCTCGGAACTTTCCGGCGGACAGCAGCAGCGTGTCGCCATTGCCCGGGCGCTGGTGCATAGCCCGAGATTGATCGTTTGCGACGAGCCCACCAGCTCATTGGACCATGAAACCGGGCATAATGTGATGACCTTGCTTAAGGATGTCGCTTTACATAAAGATCGGGCGCTGGTCATCGTTACCCATGACGCCCGGATTTTCAGTTTCGCCGACCGCATTGCCAAAATGGACGACGGGCATATTATTGAGGTGAAAGATGAAAACTGAACGGGAAATTACCATTTGGAGTACAGGCTCCGCCTGCCAGCGCAAGCCCCAAAAGTAGGCGCTTGAGGCGAAGCTTGCACTCCCGCCGCAATTTTGTAAGAACAATGCATTACTCTAAAACTTCCCACAGAAGGTGATATGCAAGTTAAATACACATTACCTGCACTGGCGGCAGCCGGATTCCTCTTTGCCGCTTATACGGTCGTCAGCAGCAACAAGCCGATACCGGTTGCTCCGGCCGTTGCCGCACCCGCCTCCGCGCCGTTTAAATCGTTTATTGCCGGATCGGGCATTGTCGAGGCAAAAAGCCGGAACATCGCCATCGGCACGCCGTTGTCAGAAATTGTCAAGACTGTAGCCGTCAAAGTCGGCGATAAAGTCAAAGCCGGAGCGCCGCTGTTTTATCTGGACGACCGCAATACCCGAGCCGAACTGGCCGTTAAGATCGCCGATCTTGCCAAAGCCCGGGCCGGCGTTAACGAAGCCAACGCCTCACTCAAAGATGCCCGTTCGTTGAGCGATTTGGCGGAAGCCGTAACCGACCGGCGCGCCATCAGCTCTGAAGAACTGCTTAGAAGACATAATGCCCTGCTCATCAGCACGGCCAAACTGGACAGCGCCAAAGCGCTGGTGCAGCAGGCCGAAGCCGCATTGGCAACCACGCAAACCACGCTGGCCCGCCTCGTCGTGCAAGCGCCGGTAGATGGCGAAGTGCTGCAAATCAACATCCGGCCGGGCGAGTTCGCCCAGGCCGGAGCCTTGGACACACCGTTGCTGTTGCTGGGCAACATGGACCAGCTGCATGTCCGGGTAGACATCGATGAGAACGATGCCTGGCGCTTCGACAAAAACAGTAAGGCTGTGGCTTTCCTGCGCGGCAACCGGGACTTCCAGACCGATCTGGTTCCGGCTTATGTAGAGCCCTACGTGGTGCCCAAAAAATCGCTGACCGGCGACAGCACCGAGCAGGTTGATACGCGCGTATTGCAGGCGCTGTACAGCTTTGACCGGAATCAGCTGCCCGTCTATGTGGGCCAGCAGATGGATGTGTTCATTGAAGCCAAGGATTATGCAGGTGATGGCGGTTCACCGTTATGAGCCATCGCCCGTTTGCGCTTTTTGCCGCACTGCTGCTGTCCGGCTGCCCTGCCGTCGGCCCCGACTATAAACCGCCGCAAATGCCTGTTCCCCGGCAATGGAGCGAAACGACTGCGGCTACAGGTCCCCGCGCAGAGCAGCCGGACCAATGGTGGAAGAGCTTTAATGATCCGGTTCTCGACAAGCTGATCAGCGACGCGATCGCCTCCAACCTGGATTTAAAGCTGGCCCTGGAGCGAGTCAAGGACGCCCGCGCATTGCGCTCCGCGACCATTGCCGCAGGCTTGCCCAGCGTGGACGCCAAGAGCAATGTCAGCCGGCGTTTCAATAACACCTCCTCACCGGCGTCCCAAACCGGCACCTCTTCTGTCGGCGGCGGTTTTGGTATCGGCAACCAGTTCATCAACATCTTCCAGCTGGGCTTTGATGCCCAATGGGAGCTGGATTTTTTCGGCGGCGTCAGACGTGCAATAGAAGCCGCCGATGCCACGATTGAGGTCGAACAGGAAAACAGCCGGGATGTACTGGTTACCTTGCAAGGAGAGATCGCCCGCAACTACATCGAGCTGCGCGCCAATCAACGGCTGGTCGCAATAACCCGTGAAAATTTGCATGCGCAACAAGAAACCCAAGAGCTGACGCAAATTCGGCAACAATCAGGACTTGCCAGCATGCTGGAAGTGACGCAGTCGCAAGCCCTGGCTGCCACGACCGAGGCGCAGCTGCCGAATTACGAATCGGCTGCTAAGCAGTCGATTCACGCACTCGGCGTGTTGCTCGGCAGAGAACCCGGTGCTCTGGCTGTTCGCCTTGACCAGCAAGGCGCCATCCCAACCGTTGCCGCTAATGTAATAACCAACCTCCCCTCAGAGCTATTGCAACGCAGGCCGGACATCCGCCGCGCCGAACGGCAACTGGCCGTCGCCAACGCATCCGTCGGCGTCGCGACTGCTGAGTTGTACCCGAAAATCAACCTGGCCGCGTTCATCGGCCTGCAAAACACGACCATCACCGACTTCACCCCGATCGGCAAATCATGGTCGGCAGCCGGCTCATTAACCATGCCGATCTTCAACTGGGGAAAATTGAACGCCAATATCAGAAGCAAAAAAGCGCAATACGAACAAACTTTCCTGACTTATCAGTCCACCGTGCTGTTGGCTTTTAAGGAAGTGGAAGACGCACTGGTTGCCTACCGTAAAGAACAGGAACGCCGCAAAGCCTTGGCAAAAGCCGTAGAAGCCAACCAGCTGGCGGTTCAATTAGCCAACGAGCGCTATCAAAAAGGCCTGACCTCGTTTCTGGACGTATTAACCAGCCAAGCGGCGCTTTACCAAGCCCAGAGCAGTCTGGTCACCAGCGAATCCCAGCTTGCCAGCAACCTGATTGCGCTATACAAGTCGCTGGGCGGCGGCTGGCAAACCGAGGCTACTTTAGGTGATGTTAAAAAACAGCCTAACGATCACGCTCCCTCATTATTCATCCATTAAGTTCCTCAATGAGTTTGCTGCGTAGCGGTGATCTTGCCCCGGTCTAGCGGACACTCGGCTAAGAGAGTAATCTCTAAAACCGAGGTAAATAATGAAATCCCAAAAAGAATCAACTACCACAGCTGTTCGCAACAAATATACATCACAGTTCAAAGAGCAGGCATTGGAACGCGCTGACAAGGACGGTGTCCCCAAGGTGGCCCAAGATTTAGGACTTGCCGAATCACTGGTGTATTCATGGCGAGCAAAGCGTCGTCAAACTGGCCAGCCCTTCGAAGATCAAAAACTTCAGCAGGCAGAAATGGCTCGCCTGAAGCGAGAAAATGCCCGCCTGGAAAAGGCTGGTTGTATTTGGCGGTTGTGCTTGAGCTTTATTCGCGCCGAGTGATGGGTTGGGCAATCGCCGAACGGATGACGGCATCGTTGGTTTGTGATGCCCTGGTAATGGCGTTATAGCGTCAGCGCATGCCGAAAGGCATGATTGTTCATTCTGATCGAGGCAGCCAGTATTGCTCAGCCGCCTACCAAAGGCTTTTCGACAAGCATCAATTGATCTGTAGTATGAGCAAGAAAGGTGATTGTTATGATAACGCGGCCATGGAAAGCTGGAACCATAGTTTTAAAGTTGAAGCTGTTCATGGCGAGCGGTTTTTAACTCGATCCGATGCAAAGTATCAAGTGTTTGAATAGTTTGAGGTGTATTACAATCGCAAAAGGCTTCACTCCAAATTGGGCTATCTCAGCCCAGAAGCGTTTGAGGCCAAAATAGTCTCTTTGCAAAGTGTCCAGAAAATCGGGGCAAGATCACTGCGCTTTTCTGTCGTGTGCGTGCCTAACATCAGTTAATTAAATTGATGATGCATCTTTAGAGTACATCGTTTCGGTCACGTCTTTACCTATTCCACGGTAGCCGGTAAAACGGCCGGAAGAATCGAACATTGGTTCCCCGCTTACCATTAAATATTGTTTGGAACCGTCGGGATTGGTCCTGCTGTAGACAAAGTCAAGGAAGGGGCGCCTGGCAGACAGATTCGCTTCAAGTATCTTGCGCTCGGTTACATTCCATCTCGCGCCCTGGTCATCCCGAGTATTGTCCAGCGCATCATCAACCTGGATTCCGAGCATTTCAAGCACCGGACCGAAAATCTTGGTGAAATGCCCGTCCTCATCCTGCTCCCAATACCAATCCGACGACAGCTCAGTCAGTCGGCGAAAACGTGCTTCGCTTTCGCGTAGTTCGGCGGTCCGTTCGAGCACCGTTTGTTCCAGTACCTTGCTGTAGTTCTCAAGTTTTCTATATAGCAGCCGCACTTCCAGCAGGTTATGGATACGCGTCCGTACTTCAACCAGATCGAACGGTTTGCTGACAAAATCTTTCGCGCCGACAGCTAGCGCTCGCAGCTTGTGGCTCGGCTGGGCGGTAATCACCAGGACCGGAAGATAGCCTTCGGTTTCGATGTCCTTAAGACCTTCCATCACTTGGAAACCATCCATATCGGGCATCTGCAGATCGAGCAGGATCAGGTCGTAGCGATTTTTGCGATGCAGCTCGCAAACCGCATAAGGATCTATTGTCGAGGTAACGCGGAGATAACCGATATCCCGCAACATTACTTCAAGCAATTGAACATTGGATTGCTGATCGTCAACGATCAGAATGCCGGCGTTAAGAATATCTTGTTCGCTAATCATTGTAGGGGACCGGTTTCATTGGCATGGGGCAATTTCGTTTCAGAAAATTCCAGGGCATCGTCCAACGCGCTGATGAATTCATTGATTTTTATGGGTTTGGTGAGGTACCGGAAGAATCCTGCCGCCAGTCCCTTCTCAATATCGCGGAACATGGCGTTGGCACTGAGGGCTATGACCGGGATATGCGCAATTGCAGGGTCTTGGCGCAGAATTTTGAGTGCTTGGATACCGCTGATACCGGGCAGATTGATGTCCATCAGGATCACATCCGGGAGATGGGTACGGGCCATCGCAATACCGAGATAGCCATCGCGGGCACTGAGCATACGGATATGGGGGTGAGCCTCAATGATTTGCTCGACCAGCATCAGGTTGGCCGGATTGTCTTCGACATAGAGCAGCGTACGCACCGCCGGATTGCCCTGAGATTGCGGCGCCAGTTCCGCAGCCGGAGTGTGTCCTGCGGCCAGTTGCGGTGTGACGTCCTTGATTAGGTCAATCCAGAACTCGCTTCCGACATCGACCGTGCTTTTGACACCGATCGCGCCGCCCATCAGTTCGATTAGCTGCTTGGTGACCACCAGGCCGATGCCTGTACCTTCCTCGGCGCCTGTCTCTTGCCCGAGACGATTGAACGGCTGAAACAGCTGCAACAGCTTTTCCGGAGACAATCCGGCACCGCTGTCTTTGACGCTGATACGTAGACGCTCCGGATTGCTCTCGGTGCACTGCACCTCGACCGTTCCATGCTCGCGGTTGTATTTGATCGCATTAGTCAGCAAGTTGATCAGGACCTGTTTGACCCGGGTTCGATCAGCGTTGGCAAACCAGTGGTGGTCGAAGGGCAGAAAGCTCAGGGTGATGCCACGCTGTTGCGCCTGCGGCTCAACCATGGCTTGGCATTCTTGGATGACCTCGATCAGCGACACGGCTTCCCGCGATAGCGACAGCTTACCGGACTCGATCACCGCAAGATCGAGGATCTCGTTAATCAGGTCCAGCAGATACCAGCCGGCTTTGATAATCTGTTGTAACCTTAAAATCTGGGCGGCCGTTGGCGGCGGATTACCAACCTCCAGCAGTTGGGCGAAGCCGAGAATGGCATTGAGTGGGGTGCGCAACTCATGGCTCATACTGGAAAGAAAATCCGATTTGGCGAGATTGGCCTTCTCCGCCAAAGACTTTGCGCTCTCCAGTTCGGCGTTTTTTTCTTTCAGCACCTGATCCAGACGATTACGCTCGGTGATGTCGCGCGCAGAGGCAAATACGCCTTGCAAAGTTCTATCTCGGTCATAGAAGGTGGTCGCATTGTAGGAGACCACCGTTTCCTTACCGTCTCGGGCTCGCACGGTGAGCTCGTAGTTGGTGACCTTTTTTTCACTTAACACCAGCTTGATGCTCGCTTCGGCCCGTTCCGGATCGGTAAAATAATCCTTAAACGCTGCGCCAATTAATTCGTCACGCTGGCAACCGGTAAGCGTCATCATTTGCTTGTTGACATCCGTGATGATGCCGGACGGATCGGTAGTCATGATCGCGTCGATGTTGGACTCTATCAATGAACGCGTATAGAACTGCTGGTCCCGTAGACGCTGATCGAGCAACGTCTGCTCCGCTTCTATCTGCTTGCGTGTGGTGTTATCGGTGCCGATCAGCAGGTAGCCGATAATTGCTTTTTGAGCATCGCGCAGTGCAGTGACTGACACGACCGCCGGGAACCGACTGCCATCTTTACGGATATAGGTCAGTTCGTAGATGTCTTCGATGCCACGCGAGGCCTTAAACGCCAAGGCTTCGAAGCCCGGCGAAATCGACGTGGATAACTCATCGCTCAGCGCTTTGGCACGCGAAATTACTTCCTGCGGATCGGAAATATCGGCTGGCGTGATCTTGTTCAGCACATCGGCGGCTGCGTAGCCCAACATGCGTTCCGCGCCGACGTTGAAGATCTGGATGACGCCCTTTGCGTCGGTGGCGATGCTTGAGAAGTTGGCGCTGTTGAAAATGGCATTCTGCAAAGCGCCCGCCTTGAGTAGCGCCTCTTCCGCCAGTTTGCGCGCGGTGTTATCACGTAAAATACCGGTAAAGTAACGCTGCCCGCCCAGCCGCATCTCGCTTACCGCTATTTCCATAGGGAAAATGCTGCCGTCCTTGCGTTGGCCCACGACCTCGCGTCCAAGGCCGATGGCACGGGCCTCATCGCTTGCGCTGTAGTACTCAAGAGAACCATTGCGCTGATCCCTATCAAGCTCGGGTATCAGCAGGCTGAAATTTTGTCCGATAAGCTCTGCGGCGGTATAGCCAAACATTTGCTCAGCGGCTGGGTTAACAGTCTCGATAATACCGCCACGGGCATGCAGAGTGATAATGCCGTCCACCACGGTATTCAGAACTGTTTGGATCAACGCGGCGCTGTCGCTCAGGGCCTGCTGTACTGCATATTCTTTGGTGACATCGCGGAACACCAGCACCGCGCCGATCACCCGACCGTCGCGGTCGCGAATCGGTGCGCAACTATCGGCAATATCGCACTCGTTACCATCGCGTGCAATCAGTACGGTATGGTTGGCCAAGCCTTGTATTGTGCCATGCGCCAAGGTTTCCATTACCGGGATGGTGGCAGGTTGACGCGTTTCCTTGTTGATGATGTTAAAAATCTCGTCCACCGGACGACCGATAGCGTCAACCTGCGTCCAACCGGTAAGCTGTTCGGCAAGAGGATTCAAGAGTGTAACTCGCGCTTCGGCATCTGTGGCTATCACGGCATCACCGATGGAGTTTAGCGTAACGGCGAGCTTTTCCTCGCTGACCTGCAAGGTAACGTTGGCTTGTAGCAGTTGTTTATTCGTCTCCTCCTGAATATCAAGCAAATGCTGTGTTTCAAGATTAAATAAACGCTTGATCCGCTGTTGTGTTTCCAGATAAAAAACATAGGCGAACAAAAGTACAACCAGCAGCATAAACAAGCTGGAAGTAACAATAAGAGCAAATAAATGGCGCATGTTCGATTGGAACTCTACATCATGCTGCGCCAACGCAGCTTCTTGTATCTGGACGAAGTTACGCATCTCGCTACGCACTGAATCCATCAAATGCTTGCCCTGACCGCCACCTACCTCCGCCAGTGCGGCAGTCATATCATGATGGCGTCGCGACTCAATGACATGCGCCATTTGCGCCAGTTTGTCCGCCACCAAGGGAGCCAATGCGTCCAGATGTTTCCGGGCAGCACTGTCTAAAGTAAGTTCATGTAATGCTTCCAGATTGCCACTGATGCTATCGCGTACCGCCAAGTACGGTTCCAGAAATGCCTCGTCACCGGTCAGCGAATAGCCGCGCTGACCGGTCTCGGCATCTGTCAATTCAGACAGCAGAGCGTTCGCGCGAATAATTAAAGAGTAGGTATATTTCCGAGCTTCGCCGGCTTTTCCTATTTGGTTGAAGGCCCAGAACGATGCGGCCACCAGTGCAATCAGTAGCCCCGCGCCAACAAGTGAAGCAAAAACTCTATAAGTCGCTTTCAAGGAAGATTCACCAACGCCGTGCCGGCGTCGTAGTTGATATTAGTGGGGTCGAGATCGATTGTTCGAACATGGTTTACCTTTATGTAAATCGTATAATGATCTGGAGACGGATCGCGCCATGGTTGTCATATCGGTTTTTATCGTGCCACTCAACCTATATAACTTATACGCTAATCCTGACACAAACATACAGTTCATTAATTTTAGTGTCCGGGATCGACTCAGCTCTATGATTAATCGGAATGGCTGTTGACGGTTTTTGCGTCGCAAAGCAAGCGTTGGAACTCTTTCTTGACTACGTTGTAACACTCGCAAGAGCGGGACTCCAATCCCAACCGGTCAAGTACCGTGATGTGGCCACGGCGGTAACTGATCAAACCGGAGCGCTGCAAATTCCCGGCTGCTTCGGTGATGCCTTCCCTGCGCACGCCGAGCATGCAGGCAATCAATTCCTGCGTCATGGTCAATTCATGCGAGGGCAATCGATCGAGCGTTAACAATAGCCAGCGACACAACTGCTGCTCTACCGAATGATGTCGATTGCAGACCGCAGTTTGGGATATTTGTGTCATTAATGCCTGGGTGTAACGCAACATCAAACGCATCATCGGTCCAATGCGATTGAATTCTTCCATCATCAAATGTCCTTCCAGTCGGTAACCATAGCCTCCGGTCTGCACGGTGGCCAAGCTGGGAGTGGTATTGCCGCCCATGAACAGCGAAATCCCGAGTATACCCTCATTGCCTACGCCTGCGACTTCGGCCGATGCGCCATTCTCCATAACATAGTGCAGGGACACGATAGCGGTCGTCGGAAAATAAACGTAGAGCAATTGCTCGCCTGACTCATAAAGGACTTCACCGAGCGGCATCAAGGTCAGTTCCAGATGCGGGGAGAGTCGTTCGAATATTTCCGCAGACAAAGCGGCGAGTAGATGGTTTTGATGGGGGGTATGCTGAGCGGCGGTGAGTGCGACCATTTTTTTGTCTCTGGAGCAAATGAGCAATAGGGCGAAAATCAAAAAAACAGCGAATAAGGTAAGACTTTAAAAGCGTACATTGTCCAATTCCTTTATAACACAATAACCCAAGTAGAGTAGCTAAGGTTTAGGACCTTGAACTTGAATGACTTATAAAAGAAAGGTCAGTTTATTCATCCAGAATTTTAAAAGCCGATGCGCTTTTGGCGCAGTGCGGGTTTAGCTTCCCGGCTTTACTAAGAGTCTCACTATAGCCAGAAACTTCGGCTTTTAGATAATACTGACAGCTTTGTAGACTGCCAGCACTCACCGCAAAATCGGCTTATCGGACCAAGCTTGAAAAAATCAATAATGCATGTATCGGGAGTTCTCTGGCGATAGCCGATAAGCCGTATCTCTTAGTTTAGAAATGGTAATGCGCACCCAAGCCAATGTACTCCACTTTTTCTTTATAAAACTGCCCACTTGGAGAGTAGCCGTTATAATATTCCGCAAGAATCTGAAGTTTCCGTCCTAAGACCTGTAAATTTTCAAACTCGACGCCTGCTCTGGCCGATACATCGGTACTCCAATTATTTTCTTCGTAATTCTTGATGTCGGCTGCAACGATAGGACGCATTGATGCAAAATCTATGCGCCAAGGGCTTCGAAACTCAATACCGTATTGTGCCGACCATGTCTTAAGCTCCGAAGGTTCTTTATGGAACAGACCGCCTCCGCCGCCATATACACGCACGCCATAAGGAAGCTCATAAGAGAGTTTTAAATCCACGCCTTCGTAGCTGAGGTTCACACGCTCGAATTTGGTATTAACTTTGCGCAGCAGAAATTCATCACCAAGATGCGAGCTTTGATGATAAAGACGAGCAAATGCTGAAAACCGATCGGCCCGCATACTTGAATAGGCTGATACTATAAAGTCGGTGTTGAGAAGATCAGATGATGAGGCCCCCAGATTGAAGTCACTAAAAACGCCCGCTTGAAGTCCTGCCTCCCATTGCACAGCAGAATTTCCGAAGTTACTGCGATAAAACGGTATCGTTTCACCGAAGCTAACCGAGGCTATATCTCTTCCATCAAAATTTTTACTTTGGTAATTGCGGTAAGCGGCCGAAAAATGAGCCCAACGGGTATCTGCCAATAAGGGCTTGAATAGATGCCCCTTTGGCAGAAGTCCTGTTGATAATAAGGTTGATTCAGCTTCATCACCGGAAATTTGGGCAGCATTTGAAGTCGAGGCCGTGGGTTGTCCGCCTGTGGTTTCCGCTGTCTTCACCGTATTAACGCCAGGGATTTCCCATAATAACTGTACCGCTTTGGCGCGGTCGGCAGCTGTCAGATCGCCTACCGGTAAAGTAATTACGCCATCCCGTACTATTAATGGCGGCACATCAAGCTTTAGATCATGCTTTAATACGCCAGCGGCATAACCGGCGATATACGCGTCATCGGAATTAGCGGCAAGAGCAAAAGATGCAGGCATCAGCATAACGCCAAGAACAGCTATACATCGCAAATGAGCCATCATTTGCTGGGGCTTGCATTTACAACCAAATCAACTTCAACCGATTTCACATGTTTCTGGCTGTTGACTACTTCCATCGCCCTGCCGATGCTTGGCTCGGAATCAACCTTACCGCTCAACTTCACCACGCCTTTGGCTGTGGTCACGTCGATATGGGATGCGCTAAGCAAGGGTTCATTCAAAATTGCCGCCTTAACTGCTGTCGTAATCACTGAGTCATCAATGTATTCACCAGCTGTTTCAGCTTTATTGATTACCGATTTCTTTGCGCCTTCAAGTTCTTGTCCTGCTTTTTCAGTTGCCTGATCAATTTTTTTTCCAGCCTTCTCTAACGCGCCTTTAGAGGCGTCAGTCGATTCATTGATATATTCTCCAGCTTTGTCCGCTTTCTGATCCAATAATTCTTTTGCCTCTTTAATTTTTTGATCGGCCCTTGCCGTCGCTAGATCATACTTTTGCTCAGCATTTTCAGCCGCACTATCAATTTTTTTGCCTGCCTTTTCTGCCGCGCCATCTTGCTGGCAACCCGCCAATCCAAAAGTAGCTGATAAACAGATAACCACAAAAACTCTATCTGCTAAACTCTGTTGCCTATTTTCATTTGTTGTTTTCAAGGGATATTCCTTTGTGCTGTGTTTTTAAAATGCGTCAAGTGACATAGCTAGAGTGATAACCCGTTGAGAGGAAACGTCAGAGGGAAAAAACATCTTGATTTGAATCAGGCGCAGTGAGTGGAAAACTCAAGTCCATTTTAGCGACAAGTTCAGGCTCGGTCTGTACGTTACCCCACATAAGGTCTGTGAAGTTGACGGATATTTGAACCTACACTTTTGAGAGAAATAAATGGTCTGGCTTCAACATTAATAAGAGACTAGTTAACATAAAAAAACCCGCTTACAAGGCGGGTTTTTTATTTAAAGAATTAAGAAAATTCCGACCAATTTTTCAGTCTTAGAACATCATTAATCTTCGATCCAGATCAACTCAACACGGCGGTTTTCAGATTTGCCTTCTTCCGTGCTGTTAGCAGCAATAGGCTGGGTTTCGCCGAAGCCTTTTGCCATCATTTTATTGGTAACACCTTTCATTTTAAGATAATCGACAACCGATTGCGCACGTCGCTGCGACAATTTCATATTATAGTTATCGGAACCTTCGCTGCTGGTGTGGCCCTGAACTTCAATATCATTTTTCTGAGGATGAGAAACAAGACTTTGTGCAACATCATCAAGAATAGTCTGGGCATTCAACGTTAACTCCGCTGAATCATATTTAAAGTTTTGACCTTTAAGTACAAGCCTGACCGGGCATCCGCTATTGTTAATCTTGCTGCCTTTGATAGTTCCAGGGCAGCGATCCAGGCAGTCGTTAACGCCGTCGGAATCTTCATCAACGGCAGAACAATTAACAGGAGCAACCGCAGCAACTGCAATTGGCTCATGCGGCTTTTCCACGGGTTTCGGCTTGTCACCGAACGGAATGACAAAACCAACGTTAACCGTCATATCATGAAATTCGTCAGTACCGGGCTGTACCTGAGCATTGAGATTATTATTGTAGCGGTAGCGCACGTCACTGCGGAGTAAGAAGTTGTCGTGAAGCTCATAAGTAAAACCTGCACCGGCTTCGCCAATAAAGCCAGCCCCGCAATTTGCGGAAGCACAGCTGTTCATACCACCAGCCCCGATAACCGCATAAGGCGAGAATTTATCGCGAACAAAATAATACTGTAAATCAGCAGTGCCGCCGGCCAGACTCCAGGGACCGTTAGCGCCGCCGAATTCTTCATAAAACCCTTTCAACTCGACATTGAAATGTTTATCGAGCATCTTGCCGATGCCCATACCGCCACCCCAGCCGTCACTTGAATTCCGGTCGCCACCGGTTCTGACAAATGAACCGAAAGGTGCTATATACCAACGAGTATCCTGCACTTGACTGCTGTAACGATCATTCTCATGGGCTTGATCTGCGGCCTGCGCCAACGGCAGAAAACCTATGCTGGCCAATGAGGCAATGGCAAGTAAGCTGTTTTTCAGCGCACTAGCTTCCTTTCTATATTCATTTTTATTTTTCATGCGTATTATTCCTTAAGGGATTGGTCTAGCTATTTTGTTTCAATTTAGATTACCCTAAACAATGATAATACTAATGTCTTTTGTTAAGAAAGCACTTTAACTATAGACTATAATAACTGATGTTGCTTATAAAATATCATATGTAGTTCAACCGCAACATTTGCTGCTCTTCTTTAAGGTACCCCACATAGCAGTTAAACACCCTATAGCATCAGCCTCGCGATATGCATCCAGAAGCTACTGCCTTACTGAACCTTGAATACGCCGACTCTCCGCCCACTTACCTTCCTCGTCATATAAAACTATTCAGATTCGGGATGAAGCTCTATCAACATATTACATTTTCTTTGCGTGTCCTTGGTAACATCCTGAACATATTCCCGCAGTGCCCCTCGTTCTTTTCCACTCTTTCCAAAGTATTACAAACCATCAACCAACCCATATGGCCCGGCATCAGTACCAAAACAAAATTTTTCGAGCTAGAGTCATTCTCTAGAAGTCGTTAAGAAAGCTCTTGCAAGTCCATCCTTAATTTGTCGGAAACCACCAGCTGATCATGTGGCTTTTTGCTAATCGTCAGAATCAGTTGCTCAACACCATTTTTTACTGTGCATCCTAATGCGATAAGGCTCTGGATTAACCAGAGCTTTGTGAGCTATATCGTATGTTTTAATTGCATTCCGCAGCCGCTAACGCTTCCTGCTTGTAAAAAGCAAGAGTCCACCCCCAGCCAGTATCGTTCCCACACCGACCCAAACCGGGACATAAACCGTCTGTGTATCCTTAACCGAGAGTTCCAACGGGCCTAACTTGGCTTCCTGAGTTTCCCGTGTATACGTGAAACTACCATAAACCAGTCCCAAAATGCCCGCTATGATTAGCACGATTGCCATGATCTTGACTACATTCATCTTATCTTCCTATTTATGGGGACCTCTAAAAATTGCTTTTTTAAAATTCCCTCTCTTGTAAAAATCAATGACTTACATAGGGCAATATGTCGAATTTTTGAATTATTAGGGATTCCTAATAGTCGTCACACCTTACTTACAGTGCTGCCTAAACGCTACAGGACACGTCGGCCTTGAATGATACGTAACAGGATCACAATAATTGCAACAACTAAAAGAATGTGAATGAACCCACCCAATGTATACGAGGAAACCAATCCTCCTATCCAAAGAATAACTAAGACGATCGCTAAAGTTTCAAGCATTGGTGCTTCCTTGTAAGAGGTCATCAGTTGATGACAGTATATAAGCTACAGATAAATACGTGAGTACTCGAAGGTCAAAAGCGATAATTGCCCATTAACCGACGAGTTTCATGTTCATCTCTTGTGAAAACAATATTTGTGGATATCTCGCGTTACCGGAATGGAACTGACCAGCTTGTCTGAACCCGACTGCGCGACTCAGCACCGCCCGTTTCAGTTGTCGTCGTTAATAGCCTCTTTGAGATCACCTAAAACAGACTGGGCTTTACCTACGTTTTTTCTGATATTTCCTTCTATCTGCATACTTTTGTCATCCAGTATCACGCCGGCAGCTTCTTCGATTTTACCTTTAACTTCTTCGGCTTGACCTTTTATTTGATCTTTGTTCATGAGTGTTTCCTTATTGTTAATTTTATGATGACCCTTGCGCGGAAAAACATCATTTCCGAACAAAAATCATTATATGCCCAAGGCTGAACACAGTCGGTGCGGTAACGCACATATGAATATCGCAAAGCTAAGAAGCTGTTTGGAAATTCATTTTTCGCCCATAAGGTATCAATTTTGATCACGAAATGAATAGTATGAGCCCTTGCCGACAGAAGTGCTGCGCTGCCGACACAATGAGCAACCGGGCGGTGCAATGTTCAACGTTTAGGTTCTGTTGACATTTGTTAGTTCATCCCAACTTCTGTGAATTTTTGGTGGGAAGCATGCCAAATAGAGCAGAACTGAGCGATGAAGAATGGCAAACATTTTACAGTTTATTGTTAGTGAACCCCTACGTTCATACCGATTCGGAAGAAAACTGTAGACGTTTTCTCAACGCGGTTCTCTGGATATTACGTAGCGGTACACAGTGGCGGCTATTGCCCGCTTCACTGGGCAAATGGAACTCGGTGTTTAAACGCTTCTCCCGATGGTGCGAACAGGGTGTATGGCAAAGCCTGCACAAGGGGTGTAGCCAACATCCCGATTTGCAACAGGTGTTGATTGACAGCACCATTACTCGAGCCCATGCCTGTGCAGCAGGGGCTGCCGGAAGTAGGGCTGAAGCTGAAGCGTTGGGGCGGTCAAAAGGCGGTTTCACCACCAAGATCCACGCCATTACCTATGGTTTGGGCAATCCGTTGGATTTTATCTTGACTGGCGGACAGGCCAGTGATGTTGGACAGGCTGAGGCCTTGTTGCAGCTTACCCCAGCAGGAGCGGCCGCGCTACTGGGGGACAAGGGCTATGACAGTGATCCGTTTATCCAAGCCATCCAGGACAGGGAGATGCAAGCGGTTATTCCACCTCGAAACAACTGGCTTGCACCGCGTGACTGTGACTGGTTTGTCTATAAAGAACGTCACTTGATTGAGTGCTTCTTCGGTAAAATTAAACATTACCGGCGAGTCTTTTCGCGATTTGAAAAACGGGCCAGAAATTACATGGGATTTATCCGGTTCGTTTCAGCGCTCATTTGGTTGAGATGAAATGTCAACAGAACCTAGCAATCACATAATGAGGACAAGAAACATTTGGGAATTTTTTGCGGAACGTGCCAACAAAACATTCTCTGGAAAACTACAATTTTCCCTCTAAATCCTAACCCATACCTAACCAAAACAAAAATTAAAAACAAATGCATCACGTAAGCGCTTGATTTTATGGAGCCAATGACGGGAGTCGAACCCGTGACCTACTGATTACGAATCACATAATTAAATCATAACATATTGTTTTTGTTAACATATAATAGCAATATTTTGCGTGACTCTGCATCACAAATCATGACGAATCACAACCGGAACACGCAAAATTCACGCAAAAACACGCAGAGTATTGAGTCCGTTAAGGTGGAGTAAACAGCCCATCCTCCCGATCAAGCATCACCCGACCTACGGGTTATAAAAAACAAAGGTATTGTTCGGTATTGGTTCATTTCAGTGTCTGGCTGCAGTAAAACCGAAAAATGTCGCTTACGCCTGTTAATCAGCGTCCAAATTTTCCAGTATTAGCGTTGGTAATACCGACCATTAAATGAGTTATATTTAAATTAAGAACAATAAGATGCAAATTTCTACAGGTAAGTCTGGATACTGTTTTTTAAAACGAACTGGCAAAGTTTGGAAGCTGATTACCACTGTTAAACCTTTCTTATCGCCAACTGGCGATAAGACAAATCAGAAGCATGTATCTCCCCTATTTGGATAATTGCTGTAACGGATTCTAGCGATCAACAATTCTACGGTTAGTTCATTCATACGTGATGCAGTAAAGTTTAATAAAGAGTGCACACGTGTTGTCCTTAACGCATTTTTCTGTTCATCACTTGCATACACAACCACTCAGTAATTGATCGATTGACATGCGTGTTTTCGCGTGAATTTTACGCAAATTTGAAAACTGTAAATCCTGGGTCGCACTCATTATCCAGGGTTTACTACCTTGGGTTTGAGGGCGTTTTTTAAACACACCTTCTAAGGAAAATGTATGTCTAGAACCTATCAAACCCAGGTGATCAATCAGTTGGTCGTATTTTTTAAAGAGTACGAAACCATTCAGGGTCTCGGCTTGGTCAGTATGCCAACCGGCAGCGGCAAAACCTATACAGCCATGCTGGCCATAAGGCACTTCATCGAAGAGCATCCCGAAAACAAAGTGATATGGATTGCGCCCGAAAAAGAATTGCTGGCTCAAGCCCACAACACCTATAAAAAGGTATTCGGTAGCATAGATGGATTGAGATGGATCGGCGCAAAACACGCTAAGCTCAGGCATTTGAACTCCGACATGAATGGCCAGTTGTTCTTGGTGACCACGCAATCCTGGCATAATCCGCGTAATCGAGCCCCGATTGAGCAATACCGCAAGCGCATGCTGGTAGTTTGTGACGAGGCTCATTGGGGAGTAAACGCAAGGATGTTTGCGACAATAGCCCAGTTTTGCAGAGAAGGTACCGCCGGTGTTCCTATGGTCGGCTTAACGGCCACGCCACGAATTCCTCAGCAGATTCCACATACGCTGATCTCTAACATCTCGTTTGCGGCTTTGGTTCATACTGGCTACTTGGCACAGCCTTATATCCATAAGATACCGACGGGGGTGCAATGGAATCCGATTTTTGATTCGCGTAATCAGCTTTCTCAAGCAAGCTTGCGTGAGCTAAATACCGTAGCGCGGAACAAGATTATCGTAAAAACCGTACGTGCCGTATTGCGAGATCCAAAGCGGAAGGGGATTTTGTTCGCTATTGATGTCGCCCATGCTGAGCAGTTGTATAGCCGGCTCGCATCTCGGGTTTTGACCAGCGTGGTGCACGGCAAACGCAAGGACAATGATGCCATGATTGAGTGCTACCGAAATGGGCATACCCAGTTGTTGATCCTGGTAGACAAGCTCACCATGGGATTCGATGTGCCCGCCATCACCGATGTGTTCTTGGCTCGCCCATGCGATAGCGAAGTACGTATCGCCCAAATGGCGGGCCGAGGAGCACGCATCATACCCGGCAAGAAAGATCGCTTTCATGTATACGACTTCTTCGATGTCATTGATGCATCAAAGGCGCAGAAGATCTTCCATAGCTTGGATTACTTTGCTGATGCCGCAGTCATCCGACCGACTGCTCATCGATACCCCGAGCAGCCGAACTCGATCTTGTTGGATGAGCGCTTTAGTCATTTCGCCGGATTGTCCATCATTGAGAATATGACCTTTGGTGTAGAACTGGAGATTACAAGTCCGAATGAGGTACCCCTCTTCGGAACACAACAATGGAATAAGGGTGCAGAGCTGTTGATTCGAACCCTTAGCGTAGCGATTGGCCCAGAGCAAGTCTATCAAAAGGGGCTTAATTACCATCAAAGTGCCCGAGTCGGGGCAAACACGCTCTGGCGAGTTGAAAGCGACAGTTCGGCAGGCTGGGAAGTGATTTCTCCAATCCTGTGTGGCGTGGACGATGTGCTGCAATTGATTAAGGTTTGCGCTGCACTGGAAGCGTGCATCGACGATTACCATGACCTGTTTCATATCAACACTCGGTGCGGTTTCCACCTGACACTGGCGACAGACTTGAAGACTCGTGCCAAAAGGCAACGCATGATTGCTCGGTTGTCTCGGTTAGAACCCGGATTGTTTACCTTAGTTGCTCCGTCAAGATTACATCCCATCGACGAGACGACTAGCCAATATCAGCGGGGCCAGTATAACTGGTATTGCATGCCAATTTCAGTCAATCAGTCTGCGCTGCAAAGAATGGTGGACTTTTCTCTGGCCTTTGACGAAGAAGATGATGAGTTTTCGCGCTATCAGAGCTTCAACTTTACCCAGTTTGAGCATGGAGCGCATCTGATCGAAGTCCGCATGCATAACGGTACGGTCAATGAGAATAACATCATTCCTTGGATTTCATTATGGATGGCGATCACCACAAAATGCCAACGCTCGGGATCTATGGAGTTTAACCAAGCAGGTTTGTTCAAGCCAACAACCCCAGCCAGCTCAGAAGATATTCTGGCATTATTGGATAACGAAGGCATTCCTATTGAACCACGGTTACGTACGTTTCTGTTTAACCGAAGAAAGCAATTATCATGGCGCTGGCGTAGAGTATTGCCAAACAAGTGCGAACAGTGGGACGATGCGAGCTTTTATGAGGAGAGCCAATATAATGTGTAGGAGGAGCTAGGGTACTTTATTGTTAGTTCTTTAGAGCGTTAAGGGTTGAGCCAGTCGCTGACATGGAAAGCGGCATTGGTTCAATCCGGTATAAGTCGCTAAAACCTATGGTGATATATAACGCCAAAGCGTCTCGTCGCTAGCATAAGCAACAAAATGGCGATTGCGTCGGCAGACTTGGTGGATCGTGCCGATGCTAGTGGCTTTTGCTTTTAGCGAGCTCTATGTAGAGAGGAACGATTAACATCATGCAGGAACTGAGTGAACGTGAGCTGTTTGAAGCTCTCCATTACGCCAAAAGCATTGATCAAGAGACCGGCGCGAAGATCCTACAGCAATTCCAAATCGAACAAGCGGCCTTGGCGCAAACCCTGTTCTGTATCTTTCCCGCCTTTATCGCCGAACAACATCAGGACATGGCCCACCTGTTCATGGACCTGTGCTTTGATGCGCTCTGCGTCTTTCAGCACGCTTTCGGCCCTTTGCCTTCCCAAAGCGAGATGGATGTGTACTGGCTGGAAAAACAGTCCGTGCTGCTCGATGCCGAATTACAATCGTTGATTCAAGAGCGACCCATGGACGACAAGATTCGGTCAAAACTTCAAGACCGGTATGCGAGACGCTCCCAAGAAGAAACGGCTCAGAGAGGCCTCGTTAATTTTATGAAGGCCGCCATTGAGGATTTTGCCTCAGAAGATATCAACCGGGCTCCCGCCATCAAGATCACCCAAACGATGCTATTGATCGCAATCCGGCTGTTCAGTAACTTATACCGCCATGCAAACAGAGCCGCTTGAAATCGGCTTATTAAACAGGCTGATGAAGACTCTTTCTTTTAACATTTCATCATAGGAAAACTAAAACCATGCCGCCTGGTTTCTTCAATCACCTGTTACTGATCAGCCTGTTTGAGCTGAAAAGAGCCTTTGCAACCCGAAGAGGCCTACTGTCGCTGATCACGTTTGCAGTCGTTTGGTCTTTTATTCTGCTTTATCCGCTGAGATTTGCGGCTGAGTTGTTGGCGCAGGAAAAAAGTTTAAAGCAGGATTTCGGTTTTCTTGATTTCATCGGTTTGTGGTCCATACACAATTGGCCCATTCCCGAGTTCGGCGTATTCTGGCAGGTGGCCTTGATGATCTTCCCGATAGTGAGCATCACACTGGCAGCCGACCAGACCTGCTCCGATCGTGAGCGCGGCACCTTACGGTTTATTGTCCTGCGCAGCAGTCGCGACCGGGTATTCTTTGGCCGGTTTGCTGGCGTGATGCTCATTCAGGCATTGCTCATCACTGCGGCCGCCTTCAGTACCTTCGCTCTGGCTTTGTATCGGGATGCCACGCTGTTTTCTTCAGCCTGGCCGGATTTGCTCGCCCTCATCGTTAACTTGATTTTGGTCGTTCTCCCTTTTACCGCCTTGATGGCCACCTTATCGGCTCAGGTTAAATCCGCTCGGCAAGCCACTCTGTGGGCTATTCTGATCTGGACGTTTCTGGCCGGCCTTATCAATGGCTTTGCTTACTATCTGCCTGCGCTCGCTTTTCTTAAACTCTTAATCCCCGGTTATCAATTAACTGAGCTAACGCAGCTGTCAGGCTGGCAAACCCTGCAATTGGCTTATATTCCGCTTCTGCAAAGCTTTATCTTGTTAGCTTTCGGACGCTGGATCATGGCGAGGCAAGCGCTATGAAGTCCCCGATCATTCAATGCCAACAGCTTAGCCACGCCTATGTCGGCAAAGTCGCACTCAGCAATGTCACGTTTGAATTGGACGCGGGTGAACCTGTCGGTTTGGTGGGACCCAATGGCGCCGGTAAAACGACTTTGCTCAATATCCTGTCGGGTTTTTTGCGCCCCACTTCCGGTCAGGTCAGGTTGTTCGGCCACTCGCCGGGAGCCGTGCCACTCAACGGCAAAGTGTCGGCGCTACCCCAGGATGCCCGGCTAGACCCCAGCTTTACCGTGACAGAGCAGCTGGTCTTTTATGCACGTCTACAGGGCATGGCTCGTCAGCAGGCCATGCTGGAAGCCGGCAGAGTCTTAGACGCCTTCGCCCTAAAAGAGGTCGCCCATGAAAAACCGCCGGTACTCAGTCATGGCATGGCCAAACGGGTCGCGATTGCCCAAGCGCTGATCGGACTGCCGGCTCTGGTACTACTGGATGAACCCACCGCCGGGCTCGATCCTGTCAATGTCCGAACGGTCAGGGCCGTCATAGCCGAACTAACATCCACGACCACTTTTATCATCAGCTCCCATGATTTGGCTGAACTGGACCGGCTGTGCCAGCAAGTGTTACTGCTGGAAAACGGTCGGTTGCAGATAGAGACCATAAGAGAAGACGAGCAGCCAGCGGCTTCCCGGTTTATTACTCTACAAATGGAACCCTGTCCGGCGCTGGACCTGATGGCTAGCCTTAAAGCGTTAGACGGCGTCGTGCAGGTTACCAATCCGCAAAAAAATGAATTTATCGTGGAATATAACCCTGGCGTGCAGCTCAATATGGATCAGCTACTGATGCAGGTTATCCATTCCCATCACTGGCACTATCGGCAATTGAGTCACGGCAAGACCTTGGAAGAAAAGCTCTTTTTTAAAGGTTAACGGGATGAAGATCTGAAAAATTGGCGGCAGATCTACTCAGTTAGCCATTGAGTGCTATATTTGAAGTGCTACTGGTTCAGGCGCCAAAGTCTTGGTTGGCACGGCGACAATAGCCGGGCCAGTAGCATCTATCAAAGTCATAGCGCTCTATCAGGATGAGCTAAGCATCACCCAAGCACATCCTATAAATTAGACTATTCTAGCGTGTTCTTATCGGCCGGTTTTTGCCAGCCATAGCCGTCTCAGTTCGACCCTTTGCTGCCGACCACTCCGCATAGGGTAAACGACAGCAATTTAGGCTTAACCGGCGTCTACTTATCGACTCATTTTTACTGCAACGAAGCAATTTAGCAGTATTTTACTGAAAATCGTCAATTACTTATTACGCTCCTTGAAAAAACAGAAATAGCCCTCACAGTTAACCAGGCGTCAATGTCGACGCGTTTTCAAAAGGGAATAAAATGGCTAATCCACCAAAGAATTCCGCTTCTTTTCATGTTGTAAAAGATGGCCGCATGATTCACGGGAATGCAGCATTCCTTCACATCGCTAGTAAAGTCGGCGGCGTCGATGGATTTTTGATGCAATATGGGGAAGAAGTAATGCGTGGTGCTCTTAGTAAAGTCCTTACCGATGTTAGAGAAACAGATTCAAAGTCTAAACTGCGTCGAGTTAAGTAATCCAAGAGTTCAGCAGGGCTGGTTAGCGGTAGTGTAACCCGCCATTTTAACACCTAAATATGGCGTTGTACCGGACTCCGCTATGCTCCACCAGTGAGTTTTATCGTTTGCATAATAAGAGGGAATATTAATGAACAGCGTGGAAAGCACGTACTATTTGTCTGAGTTAGTAAAAAAATTAAGCCAAGATCGTAATGCAGGAAGTTACTCTGGTGAGTTTACTGTTTCTGCTGTGGCCAATGGAAAAGAAAAGATCTCGAGAGAGCCTATTGGGTGCCAATTAACAATTAACCACGATTCAGTTGATGTTAGTGTGTTTTGGGAGGATTATGGCTATAAGGGGTTTCGTGATATGGGCCTGTATGGCAGAACAAACTCAAAATTTTTTTCTGTTAATGAGTTGAGCAGTAACTCGTTTGAAATCATAAATAATAGTGACAAAAACAAGCTGGTTTTTGAGTGGTGATTCTGTACTAACAATGCGCTCGTGTGGGACGCATCGCCGCGATACGGCTAGTGCCCACACAGCTTGTCGTTGAACGACAGCTCTCTGTAATACAGCTGCCATTTGGCTGAAATTCTTGAATGTCTCTGATTGGCCGAACTGCAGCATTCGCGACAGGCAGAACTCGACCGGACTTTTTATCACTCTGCATAACTAATTACGGCAAAAATACGGCAAGAATATTACTCAGTCTCAACTTCTCCATAAATTAGGCTCATTCCTTCTAATTCTCCATGGTGAACCAAAGAGGATGTATCTGACACTGGATTGATATCATTTGGCTTTGATGATTTTTTGTTTAAATCATCTTTAATATTTTTTAATTCAGAAAAATATAACGCTGCATTGTTTCCTGAACTTTTTTCTGCTCCCTCAAGTGCCACACCAAGCAATTTTCCATAAGTATCGATAATCGGTCCACCACTATTGCCTTCTCTTATCGCCGCATCAATCTCAAATTTTCTAAACGTGTGACGAGTAAATATGGATGCAATTTTTGTATCAACTATATAGTGGCTTTGGCCGTCTTTGTATGCAGGGAACCCCAAAAGTCGCGCCTCCAATCCAGGTAAGATTTCCCTGTCAGAAAGTTGAATTACTGCATTTGGAATACTTTGATCAACTGCACTGGTTATACTGCATATTGCGATATCTCGATGAATATCAAGATGCTTTACCTTGACGTCGTATTCTTTGGCGAAATTAAAGCATTTAAATGCTTTAATATTTTCAAACGCCTCGCCATCCTCCGAAACAACGTGAGCACAGGTGACCAGTTCAAAATCTTCAAGAAGAAACCCCGTGCCTTGGGCTATTTTAAGGTTGCCAGCACTATCGTCATAACAGGTTTGAATAACCCATAGTGCATTGATCGCATTAGTTTCAGGTTCAGTTTCTTCAATAAGCTTGAATTTTAGGGCATCATCACCGACTAGTGCATTATATTGTTTAGCATATTTGATGAATATTTGATCACGTCCACCACGAATACTTCTTAAAAAAGATAACTTTCCTTTAATAACGTATTTCAATGATTTTGGACGATTTGATGCTATATGGCATTTATCGTATTTATGGTTAAAATCCTTCTCTGCTGCCTCATAACCGTATTTTCGCCATGCGTGGAGGATTGAGGATATTTGCTTTATATACTTCCTTGAGACATTCGGAAATTCATTAACAGTAATACCCGTAACTTCCATTCGCTGGAATTCCCCAGCTAACCGAACTTTTTCATAGTTGATTTCAAACCCATTCTCTTCGATAGCACGACTGAGAGCATGGCCTGGGCTGGCAACTCCATCTCGTAAAATAACAATCTCTTCTGGTAGCCTACGGCTTGAGCAGGTAAACGAAAAGGTTATATCGTCCGCATAACGAGTGTAAGTCGAGTTCGTGATTTTAGCCAAATGTTGAAGTTTTCCATCCAGCTTCCATGCCACCATATTAGATATAATAGGAGATGTTGGTGCACCTTGTGGCAGGCAGTTAGCGAAGCAACATATCTGCGCTAAGATAGTTGATACCGAATGATTAAAGTTGAATGGATAAGCCTTGAATAAATTTCGTACTCTTCCAAAATGGATACTCCCAAAGTAATCACTTAAATCAATATTGAAAACATAACTTTTATTTAAATGTTTTTTAGAATTAGTAAGTATGCTTTTTTTCTTTACAAATCCATGCGCTGACGGTTTACCTGGATAAATTTCGTACAGAACATCGCTTAACTTATTTTGAATATCCTTTAATTTTCTTCGTGGTGATTTAATTATGCGGTGTCCACCACTTTTTTTGGATATTAAAAATACTTGATATTTATAACTTTCACTAGTTTTGTACAATATTGCTGCTAGATTACTGTATGAAAGACCAAAAAAAGCGGCTAGCTCGTCATGATCTTTGATTTTTAGGAAATTTTCCTTCATATAAATTTAAATGGAAAGGCGCCGGTAATTTCTCTTATATAACCGATGGCCATTCAGCGTTAGCCAAAGACCTGGTAAGGGGGTAGAAGATAAACTTTTCTTAGAACCGCCGCAGATAGTCAGCGGAAATTAATTTTTTCGGCCACCTTCCCAAACTTATTATAACTGATTCAGCTTAACCTCTATCCATAATTCTAAAACCGTTCTCTTTAAGCGTAGCTAAGCCCAATATAAATAACCTCTCTCAAATACAATACTGCTATTACAGTCTTGGCAAATTAAGGAAATGTAGATACTTATTCTTAGCATTCTGGCCCCTTAACCTAAATTTAGACCTTTATTACTAACATAAAAAAATATGCCTCTATTAAATGATGACCTAAGCCTTTGGGAATTGCCCACCGCTGGGACAACCTTGATCTTTACAAATACATTGGCTTGCCCTGCATTTGGAACTGAAAGATTTATTTCGATTGATGATAAAGCCACCCTTAACGCTGTAAATTATTAGGCAAATATATGGAATTGGAAAAACTTAACAACGAAGTTCTAAGGAAAATTGGTAGGAATGTCATGTTGTTTCAACAAATGGAACACATACTGAAAGTTTTACTAGCCAATGGAAGCTATTCAGGCTATATCAGTGAATTAAACACTATCCTAGAGGACCGTAATTCCACTATTCGCACACAGACGATGGGGCAAGTGGTTAAGCAATTTTCTGAAAACACTTTTTCAGCCCCCAAAGAAACCGCAAATGGGCCAGAAGAATTAAAGGAAATATGGATGTCTTTTCGTTTTACGATTGAAGGTGATGACGACCTTTACGAAAAGCGAAAAAACGCATTAGATTCGATAGTTGCTGAACGGAATGAGTTAATTCACCATTTATTACCGAAATGGAATATGAATTCGCTTGAAAGTAGTAAAACCATTGAACTGTATCTTGACCAGCAGCGTGAAAAAATATTACCTGAGTTAGAAAATTTAAAAGCTCTAGCTAAGGCTATGCAAGAAGCCAGAAAAGAACTTGCAAATTTTTTGGCTTCTGATGAAGTTATTGATGAACTTATAAAACCCATTGATCTTGCACCGTTAAGGAATAGCCTGATTGTCGCTGGTCTTTTTGAATTCGCCGAGCAAGAAGCAAGACCTGATAACTGGGCTGAACTTAACAAAGCATTTCAATTTATAGTTCAAAAAATTCCTAAGGTCCAGCTAGCAGATGACTTTGCCAACATAAAGAAGAGATATGGTTATCAGAAATTGAGCAAAATTTTATTAGCATCGGAATATTTTGATCTTAGCGAAGAACCAACGAAAAAAGGTGGCTTACGCGTACTTTATAGAATTAAACCTGATTTAGACTTTATAGATTAATCCTCTTACTTCCTCTAATCTCTTAAACACTTCTCATAATGCCTCGAGTAGAGAAAACAACATTTATCAGAGTCTTACAAGTCAAGTACTTATACCTAATATACATAAAGATTATCCAACATGGATAAAAACGCTGGATGGATAAAGCTACCTGAAAATATTATTGATGCTTTAATCCAGTGGAAATTCAATTGGTGGCGGCTCTATGAAAATGAAAATCCGCTAAAAGCCGTTGCGACTACCATGCTACTCGATGATCAGGAGGCTAAAGAGCTTTTCGAAAATACACCCATGGACGGTATATACCATGGATATGGCGATATGCTTGAATCTGATGATGTCATAGAAGCTCCCCGAATCAGAGCTAAAAGAGTTCTGGGACAAAGTAAACTCTACCTCCAAAGATGAGAAAATCGAATTATTGAAACCCATGAAAATGATATAAGGCCTTTTAGCGGCCACTTTCAATTATCTCACCCTAACGGTTCATGGAAGAAGTATGTGTCGGTTAGTGGCTGATGCAAAGCAAGGTGCCCCAATGCTTATCGATATGCCGTCCAGATCGGCAGATAAGTTTTAAAGCTAGACTATTTTCAAGATCGTTTATTACGAGTCCAGTTTTCAGGAGATCAGGGCTTCTTAGATAAACTGAGCTATCGAATCATGGCTTCTATACTGCAATCAAAAATAGAGCAACCAGAGAGTAATCGTTAACCAGAAATCTAATGCTGTTCGCTGGCAACTATTCAACGCTGCCTTACAATTCAGATCCGGCTTGTTTTGGATTATTGCGTTTTTTCGGCTTGGGCCGGATGATTAATTTCACTACCCAGCGTGCTTGATGTGGTGCTTATTCCTCTTCTTGATGCTCCCAGACATCACTCAAAAATATCGAGTGATTAGTAACATTCACCGAACTTCCCCCCAAAGAGAACTATGCAATTGCGAGCGCTATCAAAAGCCATCGCATCACCACTGCGAGCTGACGGCCCTATGTCTTGTAATTGAGTCCAATGCTTGCCATCAAATTTCCAGGTATCTCCAGTAAGTGCGTACTGGCTATTATATCCACCAAACAGAATCACTCCATGGTTTGTCCATGTCATGGCAGTATTATCGCGACCGGAAGGGCCAAACTCTGCGAGTTGAACCCACTCCTTGCCGTCCCAAGTATCTTGTTGCGACCCCGTTGCATGGCCCGTAGCGAAATCTTCATTTATCGACCCACCAAAGAGTACCGTCCAGTTTCTGATACTATCGAACGCCATAGCATGACCAAAACGCGCACTCGGCCCTAAATCTGATAACTGAGTCCAATCTTGTCCATCCCACTGCCATGTATCCCCTTTGAAACCACCGGCTATTATTCCACCGAACAAAAGTGTCACTTGGCGAGCACTATCATATACCATTGCATGTCCGGCTCGTGCGGTAGGACCAATATCACTCAATTGCGTCCAGTATGTTTCATCCCATTCCCAGGTGTCGCCGAGCGTATTAAACCGCCCGCATCAGAGTTGCCACCGAACAATACCATTCTGCCCCGCTTGGAATCGAAAGCCATGGCATGACCTGCACGGGGACTGGGACCAAAATTGGATTTTTGTGCCCAGAGAAATTTTGACATGGTTTCCTCCTAACAATAAGGTCAATCTAAAACCGGTCTGAAGAAATACAATACAGTTAGGTTGGACGGGAAACCAGCCAGAATGAACGAATATGCTAAAGCTAAATTAACGCTGTCTATTTTCTTACCATCAAGACCACAGTTCTCAATTACTGGGTAATTATTGTGTTGATGCCTGGAAATTTCGGCTTTGACTGCCATTATAAGATGATTTAAATTAGAATTAGTAAACACGCATTTATACGTATTTTTTACTGGAATTACCTGAACTAATGGTATTTAACTGGATTTTTATCTGAAACTGATGAAAATGAGAGGTTTGAAGCCTTATTTGTGGGCAAAGTTTAGTGCTATTTACTGGTCCATTTTATCTACTGATGATGACACATCTGGTTCCTTATGCATCCAATCTAACAATAAATCTTCGTTGCTTATCTCTGGAAATCTTTCAATTGATAAGCTAGGGCATGTGCTGCAATTATAGCGAAAAACTGCTTTTTCGATGTGGTAGCTACTAACTACTATTTCCTCTAGA
This sequence comes from Methylobacter sp., assembly GCF_023227905.1. Classification (GTDB taxonomy): domain Bacteria; phylum Pseudomonadota; class Gammaproteobacteria; order Methylococcales; family Methylomonadaceae; genus Methylobacter_A. The sequence goes on from NZ_JALOCF010000002.1 coordinate 82,770, forward strand.
GCCTCATGTCCACAAAATGGGCAAGCCGCACCGTCAGTTATATGCGAGAACAAATAGCAGATTTTGCATTGGCGAGCTTGCCCATCAAAGCATTTAAATATTCTTAGCTCAGAAGCCATAATCTCTTTCTGGCGCTCTTCTTTCTGCTTTAATATTCGGGAACGTTCTTCTTTCCTTGCTCTTATCTCAACCGCCAATTGAGCCGCCTCTTTATCCAGCTTAGCCTGTTGCCTTTTTCTCGCTTCCTGAATGCTATAAATATAGTCATCAAAATTTGCTATATGCACAGAAAACAAATTATCTCTAACTGACTGAATGATTCCCAATCTCTCCAAGTGCTTGAGGTACTCAATTACCGTCCCAAATGGAGATGGAATTTTTCTATTTTCCTGATCAGAAAAAAACCAACAGCCTCTGTCTTTGTACCATTGATTACGCTCTCTGCCTATCCTTTTGTAATTTTGCTTGAGATTACTCAGATCCCTTACGACATCCATAAGACCAAACTTGGAAACGACAGCTTGCTCTACCCACTTAACGCTAAACTCTTGACCTGCTTTTCTTCCAAAAACCATAGTGTTAAGAATATGAGCCTGCCAAATGCTTCTATGCACATTAAATATCCAGGCGTTTTTGACACCTATATCAATTAATGGATGTAAACCATAAATTTGTTCTGCCTCCTTAATCTTTAGCACATCAGCAGACTTTGTAACGGAATATTTTTGCAATAATTCCCGTTGCCTTTGCCATTCAAGCGATTGATATAACTCTAGCTCTTTAAGTTTTTCAATATGTTTAGCACGTTCTTGGGTTCTTCTGGCTTCATATTCAAGTTGTTGTTTCCGATCTCGTTTTTCCTTTTCAATCCGTGCTTTTATTTTTTTCTCCAACCCGATATTAAGCTGGTCAACCTGTTGGCGTAATTCAGCTACTGCCTGTTCATAACGATCCGTTCCCTGGGGATTATGAATCCAGTGACGAGGAGCTTCATGAGTCACATGGTATTCGAATTTCGACAATTCCAATAGAATTGCCGGTTCAACATCAGATAGGTCAATTTCTATCATTGCCTCATCATTATTTTCAACTTTTAACTGCTTATCAAAATCGACTTTATGAGTCACTTTGATTTCGACTAATAGTTGCCTGTCTTTCACCATGAGAGTTACATCTGGCGTATATCCTTGACGATGATCTTCAAGAAATGAGGATTGTGCATTAACCAATTTTGGTTCAATTCTGACTAGTCGTCCGTAATGAGTGTTTCCTTCCGCATCCCTACATTGTGGGATTCTTTCAAACAGAGGGGTTTTGATTGTTTTTGCATCTGCGATGAGTTGCTTAGCCATGCGATGAATGGCAGTTTCCGTTGCGCCTGCGCATTCATCAGAGTCGTAATGAGCAAAATAGTGAGCACGTATTGTTCCCGCGTTCCTCGCTTCTAAGGGACGCTCACATTTTGGACACCTGCAACCACAAGATCTTCCGTTAGTAACGTCATCTATATGCTTAAGCCTGCCATTAATCAGACCAAAGGGTAACTTGACATTGTTCCATGTCATGACAACCGCTGCCCATCAAAGCTTTTACCCATATTCTAAGTTCGCGTTCTTTATAGGTTAATAATCCGTCTTCCAAATTCTCACAAACATGCTGTCAGAAGTAAACTTACTGATTGGACAGCCTTTTATCGCTCGGCTTGCTGGTAAATATTCGACGCTGATTAACAGGATTGGTTTTGATGCGGTCATTTCTACTCCTTGTAAAGCAACGGCAGTATCCTGCCGAGTGACCGTTTACACAAAAATTCTTGCCTCCCCACTCTCTCAGAAACTTAGCATATTGCCACTCAATAACCACAATCAAAGCTACTGTATCTGCAAAATCTTATTAATAAGCTCGACTCCCTTCTCTATACGATCTTCCAAATCAATCCCCATATCATCCTGTTTTACTAGAAATAGCCCTGAATTCAGGATAGCCTGCTCCTGCACCAGTTGTCCAAACATGGCATTGGGTTGCGACACATCATTACGATTCTTTACCAAGAAACCATTGGCCAAGCTCGAAACACTCAGCAAGTCATAGCCGACCGTAATGTTAAGATTACCACCGTAGTTATTCAATTCATTGCGCTCATCGTTTACCAGCCTTTGAATAGCAACCAAAAAAGGATCCCAGTGGTAACCGTTAAACTGCCGCTCTTTCATTTTGTACACCACATAATCACTATCTGGTCGCCAAGAGCAATAACCCTGATTACAGTTCTGTCTGAATAACCCGTATCTCAAGAAGTAATATTTCCAGTCTTTCGGCTGCAGCATATAAGCAGCAAGCGCGCTTTGAATTTTTGCATCAGGCGTTTCATTCTGTTGCACTTCGAAGTGATCCAGACAAGCCATCAACACCGGTTTGGTTCTATCAAATAACTGTTGTTTGTTATAGGCTGGTGTCGTAAAGAATTTTCTCCAGTCGCTTTGCCTGCCGGACAGCACGTTGGTCAGTTCACCATCATCCTGGGTGTAATCACCAAAACACAACAGCAGATTCGCCAGTTTACGCCAATCCTCACCTGTATTTTCCTCCTTGAAAATCGACAAAAACTGTCGGCTTCTGCTTTCCAGCGTATCATCCAGATCAAACAGAGATATACAACCTCGCAACAGACTACTGTCTTCAAGTCGGTAGAGCGTTGTTGCTATGCGGGGTTGTTGCTCCAGGTGGGCTTGTTTGTCTTTCTCTTCCTGAATCTGGTCCTTTTTGAAATAGCCAAAGACGCCGATGTCGCCGTCGTCGTTCAGTATATAGTCTCGCACTTCTTGCAGAGCTTTGCCGATGGTGTTGATACGGAGTTCGTTATCGGAATTGATCACCAGATTGCGGATGACGCGTATTTTTCGGTTGAAATCGTCTGTTTGATGAATGCACTGCAGGATGCAGGCATACAGCAAAAGCTGCTCTGGCAAGGAGAACCTGCGATCGCTTTTTTCGTAGCTTAATAGGCAGGATTTAACCAAATTCACCTGTTTATTTTGAAAATAAAAGCGTACTTTTGCGTCGACAAATTCCCCTGACTCGTAATAAAAATGGCGATCCCAGAAGCCAGGGTCTTCTATATATTGCTGGGTCAGGCGATCCATTGTATCAAACAGGAACTCCACCCGTTCCCGATTACCATAAATAGCCGCTGTTTCTTTGGGAGACGCATTGATTTCCGTAAACGGCAGCCCGGCAACATACGCCTGTATATCGGTGATGTAATTGATCAGCCTTAAAAAGCAGGCATCAGCTATCAAAGCCAGATCGGTATCGTTTTGTTCTGCCGCTCTGCTGCTATGCAGCACATCCCAGATAAAATCCGCCCAGGAACCGTCCACCGAATTTTCAAAGCGTTGACGCAGATCCTCGGCAGGCAACATTTCCATGAAACCGGCTTTGAAGTACTCAAAATCGGTCAGGGGTTTGCCGCGCGAATTCATCTTGATGTAGAGATCGTCAGGTAAGCCTACCTGCTTCATGTCAAGCATATACAGCAGTAACGGATTGTTCGGGCGAGTCAATACCGCCCATACGTTTCCGGATGCCAGCGCCTGATACTGTTTCTCAATATCAGCCAGCATCACCAACATGGCTCTGACACTTGGGTCATAATCCCAGGATTCGAAGTACCAGGGTTGGTCTTTGATTTCCTGGACGATATCTGGATACGAAAACTCGGGGCTGAATGAGGTGAGTTTCTGGCAAAATACCTGGGTACTGTGCCGTGTCTCATAACGGAATTTCTGCAAAATAGCGGTTTCGGCAACGTCCGCCCACTCCTGTTTGCTGACATACCAATACAACAACCAAAGAGTGGTGAGCCGCTGCTGCCCATCGATGGGATAAAACTCATAGTGGGGCTTGCCTTCCATGCGGTAGCCGTAAATGAAATCCAACTCCAACACGGCATTCTGCTCTCCATTCAATGCAGATTGAATAACGGAGAAAATGGCCTCCAGAAATTTCTGACGTACGGTCGTACTTTTGGCGTCACTGCGCCCCTGCGCATAATCGCGCTGTATGATAGGAACAACCACTTCATTTTGGGTCAATATGTCGGTGAAACTAATCTTCATGGGCTGCGGCTATGGTTTCGGATTCTGCCTTTTCTCCCAGATATGGCATCAGGTGGCGGCGGATATCATCCAGGTAATGGTTCCGATCGCTTACCGTCCACAAGGTATAAGCCGGCTGGTGCTCATCGGAGTAATATTTCAAAAATACACGCTTGGTAGCAGGAGGAATGAATTCACCCCGTTTGTCCATGGCTGTAATTCTTCGGCGCTTCACTTCAAATACGGAATTGCTGAGCACGATATTTTCGCTTAACCCCAGCAATGCCAAATTTTCTATCCGGTGCATAAACTCATGTCCGCCAACTTCATCCTCATTGAAGTGCGGCAGTATACGCTGACTGAGCGATTTGAAGAGCTGGAAAGTGAGTGTCTCGTAGGACTGCTCGGTTTCCTGAATGAGTGTTTGAATGACTTCATCGTCTGCAGATTTTTCCTTCAGCAGGAGGATGTGCTCTTTGAGCCATTCCAGCCATTGTTCCTTTTTATTGGGATCAATGTCTTCGACGTTCTGAGCATGGATATGCTCCAAGCTGCCGGTAATTCGTTTGTAGGTTTCGAAGGAAAAAAATTCGTTTAAGCTATGGTTTTTGCGAATAATTTCTAGGTTATGCAACAACAGCACCCGGCCGATTTTGTCGTAATCGCCCGGCCGATTAAACTGCAGATCATCCCAATCTGCGGGCAGTTTTTTCGCGATGAGCTCATCCAGAGCGGATTCGAAATCACGTTTCCTTTCATTTCGTCGAAGGCGGATCAGTTCCCGTACGGAAGTACCCGTGGCAATCAGGTAACCGATTTTGTGGTACATATTTTTGTCGCTAAACCAATAGCGTAATGAACGATATACTTCTTCTACTTCAATCCATTTTTGCCACAAGCTTTCAGCGGTTTCGTCCTCGTCGAAGAAATGAATAAAGCTGTATAGCGGATCCGGTTCATGTTCTTTTTTTCCAGTCAGGATATCGAATAAGAGCTCTATTTTACTGCTATAGAACGCCGTGGGTCGGTTGGTAGCAAAAGCCCAAAAGCGGGGTTCGTTCAGACCGGATTCTATTTCGTCCCAAATCTGGACTATTTCGGTTTTTCGCTTGATTTGTTCTTCGGGCGTTTTCTGCCCAAAGCTTTTGCTGTTGAGCAATTTGGCTTTGATGAGTTCTGCTGCTGTGAGCGGAAGCTTACCGCGATTCAGCCGGGTAAAGAGTTCCTTACTGTTCTGGCTCGGTCGACCAGGTCCACCATCCTGCAACTCGTACCAAATTACCTTGACGCTCCATTCAGCATCGTGAGCCGATGGCAGCAGGATGTCGAGAAACTTGTTTTTATCGGCGCGCACAAAACCTCGATCAGGATCTTCGAACCAGTGCTTGATGGTGCGGTAGGCTTCGCTCAGGTAGAACAGATCGGGCTTGGTGGCGTCGTAAATTTTGCCCTGCAAAAAGTCTTTCGACTCCGGTCGAGTCTTATAATAGATGTGGTAACGCTCCTGTCCATAGTCCTCGCTCAGCGATTCAGTTTTCAGGTGCTCCAGCATCAGATAAGTGAGTATACGATGCAGGGTTGTGAGCCGCTGTTGCCCATCAATCAGCTCGTAGCCTTCCACTGTCTGCCCTTGAGAATCCTGCCAAGTGGATTTCTTTACTACCACAGGCTGCAGGCAATAAAAACTGTTGACACTTCCCTTGGTTCGGTATTCCCAGATATCATCGAGTAATTGCCTCACATTGTGGGGCGTCCAGCGATAACCACGCTGGTATTCTGGAATGTAAAAGTTCATTCCAAGCAGCTCAGTAATGCTTTTTAGCAGAATGTCGTTAGCCGTAGTATTTTGATAATCCATTTTATGTTTTTTCGCTGGAGTTTTGAGGGTTGGATAAAGGCTTTCTTTGTCGAAACGGCCATGTGTTAGCTCGATTTATCGAACTTTACCAAGTAATCTTCGGTAGCCCTTACAGGGGCTAGTCCGTCCTGCCCAGAATAGCGAATTTACCTTAACTTAGCGGTATTACCTAGGATGTACGCCGGAAACAAATGCTCTACTAAAAAAAGAACTAAGAGCATTTGATGTAATGATTATTCAGCGAAATCTGACTGTTAAGCAGTGAATTACTCTGATCGGTAATAGCAAAGACTTTGCAGAATTTACCCAGGAAGCAAATTTGGAGCCACACGGCCAGTTGGTAATGAGAGCAGAATTTTATTTTCTTCTGACTTAATCAACTGCATGGCCCGTGATTCGATTGCTTGGTAAACACTTTTTCTATTACCTATCTGCCCCTTAACTAAGTCTCGATGCAGCTCGTTCATAAAGTTCTTATATACACCAAGTGCTCCATTAAATTGTTCAGCGCCATCAAGAAGTAGATGCTCTGCCAATCGTGGTTTGCCTATCCTAGACGTAAGCAAATATTCGATATGAATCCCGACGGGCATAATATCTAACATCATCTGAGCAAAGTTAACGATCAACTCGTAGTGCCTCGGCGACACGTCAGGTGACGTCTTAGCCAGACTCAAAATATTATCCACGAAGGACATTACCTGGTTGCGCTTACTGGCTAATGTTGTTAAAAGAGGATAGGCTAACTCATGAATTTCCTCAGCCAAAGACCGGTCCTTGAGCAAACTTCGCGCAACCTCCACATTGCCAACATACTCAGCAATTTTATCCATATAAAAGATTATATTTTGTGCATGAATATCCTTAGCAATAACATCGACCGTCTCTTGGATTTTATCAAGCTTAGCTGCTAAGTAACGAGTCTGTACTACAATAGCCGCTAGAATTATCCCTGTAGATACAGCAGTAGCAATTACTGTTGTAGCTTGAGCCATCTTCAAAGCTTCTTCTACATTCTGTACTACCGTCTCTTTGAAAGGCAGATGCTGAATAACACCCGTCTGACCACTCCCTTCAGCCCAATAAGCAACACCATCATGTATGACAGCCTTTCCTTCAGATATAGCTTTAATTAGCTTAGGATAAAGTTTTGCCTCATCGACAACCCAAATTTTGTTTTGAAACATAAAAATTCCTTTAGAAACGATCTTGCTCTGCGTATGCTCTTCGCATGTAGGCAATTTGACAGACTAATGGGATTGTCACGCGGTAAGCTGCACCACTTATTGCCGGTATAGTGAGGAGCGTTGTGATAGCAATACCAATAGGACCAGTCAATATAGCCAAACTTCTTGCAGCTCCACCACCAGCAACAACAGCTAGCGTTCGACCTGCAAACGTCGCAGCTATTGAACTGGCTACTATTGTCGACACGTTATATGAAGCAGCACCGCCCAGCTTTAATACTGTTTGCAAAGCGAGTAGTGCGGAAGAACCAGTTAATTTGCTGTCCAGTCCGACACCCTTTAACAATTCCTTTTTTTGTTCGTCGCTCATGTTCTCCCAAGAATCAGTAATAACTTTTCCCAGTAGCTTGTTTTCGATTTCGTAGGCAGAGTCGTTCTTCTCGAACTTTACCTTAAGCTTTTCACAGACATCTGAAAGGATTTCTTTATAGACTACTCCAGTGCCACGAAATAAATTTACCAAAGTATCACCGCCAAAATGTTGAAGCTCTCCTGCTATCAATTTCCAAAAAGTCTTATACTGATCTGATTTGCCTGCATAACGTTTGAATTCCTTATCTTCAAGTAGCTCACTGGTAGTTCGTTGTCCTCCATCTTTATCATGCGTCATATAACGCGCTAACACCTGAAGATCATCCTCAGCACAATATTGTAAAAAATCTAAATCTGCATCTTCACGATATTTAATACCCATTTGTTATTTCCTTATTTTAGTAGACTGAAATTTAAAATAATTAGCCAAGATACCAGGCAGTAACTGTTAACGGTTAACCGTCTTCCTTGAATATCTTCACTACTAGCATCGGTTTCATTAAAAGGATTTCAGATTAAATAGCCTCAAACTTTCACTCACATAAAACCTCTACAAGCACATCGGTTGCCCATCGTTCACCATTTACAGCCTGTGCTCTTCCGCAAACATCAGACATGGAAACCAATTGATAATCTACGCTATCATCAAAGTCGAAGTAACTCTCAGCGAACTTCTCAAATTTTATATTCCAATAATCAATTCCTTGATCGAGTCTGACTTTTATTGCCTTGCCTGAGTCTAATTTAATAATTAGTTTCCTATGGTGAGGGATATCTCTCACACTATCGAAAATATTCATTATCACAGGGGCGCCCAGCTTTTTACTCATCCATTTCTGAGCAAAAGATTCAAATTTATCTCGGCTTGCCCAATCATGGTGAGCCCGGTTTCCATTTCGCTCTTTCGGCTTAAAAAGTGTATTGACAGTTAAGGCGTTACCATTCACATTCTTATCAAAGACTGGCTTAAGTAAAGCGCTTAAAAGCGTTACAGCGGCTGGGTTCTGAATATATCTGTCGGAATAAATAACCTCTGTTACTTTACCGTTCTCCCATAAAGCGCTTAATTCTTCATGTTGACTGTTGATATGCTCCCAGAACCTGTATCCAAAGCTAATTAGAGCGCCATTAAGTTCTGAGACGATTTCGATATCGAAAACCAATGATTCAGCTTTAGTCATCCAGCGAGAGGCATCAACTTCTGTTAATTCTGCTAAATCAGCCGCTTCGGTTTCAACTACCATCTCACCCCGCTGATGCCATGAAGAACCTGGAATCAATGCATCAGAAAACTTCGAGCCAATTGTGAAAACAGCTCCCTCTTTTACAACTTGCGCAACGATAGGGTTGCTGTCATCAAATGAGCTTTTGACAATACCAGCCCCAACAACGGACAGACGATAGAGATCATGTTGGAGGTCAGTATCTTGCGGCTCAAATCCTAGTACCAAATCAACCTTTACATTATCTTGTAAAAGATAATTGTGAATTGCTCTTCGAAACTCTGGAGCGAGCAGATCCCATTCACTTTCATTTCCCTTAAGCCACAATACGAGACGTTCAGCACCTTCATTAATATGCCTACGTAATACTTCTTCAACTGAACCAGGGCAGTATTTGGCGCCAGTTAACAGCTGCTCCTCTTCGGGCAGCTCCACATAACGAGCAAAGTTAGTCCCAAGCCATTCCAAAGCTAATTTACGGTCAAGCAGGTCGTGATCATGACGGGTTTGGGAGTCAAGTAAACACTCGCTGCAAGCTGTCTCACAGTGACTACATCCTAGTTGCTTTACCATAGCCACTAACAGCGATTCAATATGAATCGGGGCGCTAGAAGCGAATCCTGCTCCACCACTTATTATGTCATACAGTTGAATAACCCTGGCGGCAAACCCGTTTTCTAACCGGACAGGACGAGTTGCATAGCCAAGTTCGGAAGTTGAAATACCCAGAATCCCAGAAAGCGCAGACCGAAATGCGACCGCTAAAGTCGTCGCTATTTTCTTGGCTTCTTCTGAACCATCAGCGAGGAACTCTCCTGACACAGGATGGCGAAGCACCAATTCAAAAACATCAGTGTAAGAGTAGGCTCCCAGCACTAGATTTGGAACAAGACTTGCTGAACCTTGGCATGGTAAACGTCTATTGTTTCCATCTTTGTCTTCCTTGCTTGGACGAGGGGGAAAGTGACTATTTGATGGGGATAATGCCGAAGGATAATCTTCAGCTGTTACCATAGACTCTGCTCTTCCACAGGATAAACAAAACGCATAACCATGACCAAATTCACCTGAGCTATGATGGAAAACTTTCCCATTCACGCCATAAATCATATAGCCAAGTCGAGGATTTGGAAGAGGCACTTTATTCGCCTCAATGAATACCCAAGATGCTTCGACGGGTATAAACTTTTGATGCTCTATATTATTTGATGCGCTTGCATATGCATCCGTCACAAACCCAGCCGGCTGCATGACTTTTTTAATATTGGCGATCTTTATAGGTTTCCTACAGTCGTCATTTGTACAGACACGTTCTGCGCTTCTATCAACGCCTTCTTCGTACCCAAGCGTGCCACAACTATCACATCGCCAAGCGATATCTAATTTCTGCGCTTCATTTATGTTGCCATTAAGATTATGCCAATGCAGCGACACACCGGCTGAGCGGAACACTCTTCCATCTAAAACAATTTCCGCTCCCGGAGCGTATTCACGAACCGCGATTGCAAGGTTTCGGGATGGCAATCCTTTATATCTTGATACATTATCATCGCGGTCTTTCTTAGAGGGCTTATTTGTATCCCTATCTCTGATGTAATCTTCAATTGTGAAGTTATCGAAATTCACAACGTCTGTAGGGAAACCATACCCAGGCAAGAATGTACGAGCAGCCAGATCACGCAAAAGATACTCATCACAATGACGACTTTTCTCCATTTGTATGCGCTTTAGATATGGGCTATTAGGTTTGGCATTGCGTTCTTCGGCAACAAGATAACGGTAGTCCTCAAGCCAACGCGACTGAAGCTGTTTAATTTTAACAACGGTTTCCGACCGTAACTGAAACGACGAGAAGCCTTGTAAAGCTGTACCTCTAACCAATTCATTTATAGCTTCGTCCAAATCTGAAATTGCTTTTTGGAGCCAACTAATAAAACGATCACAAATAGAATCACTATGGTCATCATTAAAAAACCATTGGGTATCAAGATTGGTTCTTTCAGTTTTAGTTGTCCCTACTTCTCGAGATAAATAATTTGCCAACATGAAAGAATTGACATGTCTTTGAACTACCCTTGCAGAGTTAAGCGCCACCGCAGGCGCAGGTATCACTGTTTCAAATGGCCAAGATGGGTTTGCAAAGACTTGCTGGTCGTGCGGATTGCCCTTACACAGAGTGTAAGCCAGCGCTCTTGATTCCTTGCTACGCCCTGCTCGCCCAGCACGCTGTAAATAGTTGGCAGGGTGCGGGGGAACATTATTCATAACTACGGCAGAAATACCGCCAATATCCACTCCCATTTCCATGGTTGTGGAACAATTGAGCACGTTAATTTGACCTTTTTTGAACATGTCTTCGTAGCCTTCAAGACGCTCCGAAGACTGTTGTGCCGAGTGCTCAGCAGTACGATAATAAAATCCCCCTTCGACCGCCCTATCATTAATATCCGTCCACAGATTTTGTGATCTTAAACTTTTAATTGTCTCGTTACTACTAACTAACTCTCTAACTTTTTTCAATCCTGGAGCATAATCCTCTTGTGAATAATCTAAGTCCCAAATTTCTGGCATCCTTACCTCTGTGACCTTGAAGTGTTTACGATCCTCGTCTGTTAGAACTTTGAAATCAATATGGGTAGGGAGATAGGGGGTTAACCCTTTAAAAGCAGTATCCAGCAATTTATTTGTTACCGGGCAAACAAATGCTTTATCGATTAACGAAAAGGTCATTTGTTCTTTTGTTAAATAGAATCGATTCCCGTCCGACTTTAATACTCGATTACTCTCGGTTAGTTGCAACCATGCTTTCCGTAACCAAAGATTCACTCGGTCAACATCACCTTTTTTTGTTGGGTCAAGATTGGCTGCCAACAACAGCATTTTTATTAATCGGTGACTATAACTTCCATTACGAATATTCGGCCATCGTTTTATTTGATTATCATCAGCTTCTTCTGATGCTGAGTTACGCAGCATTTTAGGGGAGAATCGAGTACCAATCCATGCGCGCCAGTCTTCTTCCAATTGAATAAAACTATTTTCTCTGACATAAAAATCGAGCGAAACTTTTAGGAAATCTCTCCAGTCGTCCAAAGTGAGTCCGCTGTCTTCCCATAAATCTGGGGAAGAAATTATATGATTCAGACCAGTATAATCGACCTTAACCAATCCTTGAGTTTCAAGACTGTTCTGACGTTTCGGTCTACGCATAAACTCACGAAACATTAGCATTTCCGCCAGTTTTAAAGGGCCATCATTTTGCTTGAAAATTTCCGGTTTATGGTATTGGTTGTAGAGCAATATCGATTTTTTAATGTCTGTTTTTTCCTTTAGCTCATCTGCTAACTCTTTCCAACTTAATGGCTTCAATACTATGCCGACTGTTTCGCCTTTAAGTTGTCTTACCTTTAGTTTAAGCCTCTCTGCTCTCTCTTTTGAATCCTGGGCTTCAAGCGGCATTCCCCAAGATCGATAATCTTCAGCATCTTGCTCAGCTGATTGGGCGGCTTTTAAAAGTTTCTCAATATCAGCGTTTTCGTTTGGTTTTTCATGCTGGCTTTTTTTGTGGTGCTGCTTCAATATTTCAACAACTAAACCTCTTAGGCTGCTTCGCTCTGCTTCCTGTTGCATACGCACCGCCATGCGTGCTGTACCTTGCCGGCTGTCAGTAAATGTGATCAGCCGGCGCCCCTGGCCTGGCAATGATTGTGGCCCATGCCCTTTTTGCCCATCTTCGTTGTTGAAATCAGGGCAATATTCCAAGACAGTAGGCACTGCATTCGCCACATAAAAGGGAGAACCCAAGAGCGCTCGCCGAAAAGGAAAAGCCTTCTTGCTGCCCTCATATTCACAACCGGCCTTACTACAAACTGCCTCGCCATCGTTCATGCCAAGATGCACAGTTTCTTCTGATTTTGCAAGAAACTCAGCACTATACATATCAAGCTCAATGGGGATAAAACCTACATCTTCGTTGGGAACCGAAGATAAGATCAGTGGGGTTTTAGTAGAGAGTACGGAGGCCCCTTCGTCGAAATCCGTTTCCTCCCTATACTCCGACTCACTCAACAAAGAAAACTCATCTCCTCCAGATGCATCCCACTGTATCAACTTGCCCCGTTTATCTCGAGCTAGCAAATGCGGTTCATTACATTCATTACAGAAGCTCACCTCAAAAACAGGACTGCCACAGTGACAAGTTTGCCGCTGGCTCACATATACATAACCGAAGGGCCATTTATTTTGTAAGGGCGTGTTCTTTTTTGCCTCACAATCTTTATTAAAACAAGACCAAAGTCCTTGAATTGTCCGCTGAAAAAAATGCGCTCTAAGCCTCAAAAACGCGGGTTCATTTTCGGATGGTTGAGTGCCTGTGCAAATATCCAGCCAACGCAGAGTCTTGGCTTGAGATAAGCTACTGCCTAATCGTTGATTAAGTTCATTGGCAATTTCTGTTAGTTTTAACGGCTTAGGTGTACTCACTGAAATTTCCCTAAGCGCCCTAGCTTCTGGTGAGTGTGTCAGCATTTGGTAGCGTTCAGGATGAATATGTGGCTCCTTTGCGTTGGTAACCTGCATCGCTTCCAAATCACCCAAATCAACAGAGATATTTTTGCTATTAGGCAGCCCCGGAATAACTCGATTTCCTCCCCAAACATCAATTCTTTCAACAGGTACGCCCGATAAATCTGAAAGAAACTTCTTCAACTGTTCTTCTGCATCACCACCCGCAATTGTTGCAGAGGTTGCCACAAAGCGAACCTCTTTGGGGCTCACACCAAAGGCGTGCATCACTCGGCGCAACTGCAATGCCAGCTCTGCTGCCTGCGAGCCAACATAGGTATGAGCTTCATCTAATATTATCCAACGGAGAGACTTTTCTTCCCGAGATTTTTGTATAATTGATGCGTCAGTTTGGCGCACCATTATGTACTCTAGCATGGTGCCGTTGGTGACTAGGATGGGAGCCGGTTCTCTCCTCATCAGTTCACGAGATAAGATCTCATTCGGCTTTATAGCCTGCTCACTCCTAACTTTCGAATGAAGCTCTTCTGTTTTACCGTTGTAAAGGCAATAACGGATTCCTTTATCAAAGGACTGTGTCCAAGCATTTAAACGCTCTCGTTGCGAGTTGATCAGTGCATTAAGAGGATAGAGAAACAATGCCCGCACGCCAATCAGTGGCTCGTCGCCGTTGTCCTTATATTCTCGATAAAGGTCTTCAAGCACCGGGACCATAAAACATTCTGTTTTACCAGACCCAGTACCACTGGTCACAACTACAGAGTGCTTTTTCTCAAGCAAAGATTTCCAGCTAGCAAGCTGATGCGTAAAAGGTTTCCAGTTCGCACCGAAACGATAACGACCGTGTTGATTACCATCAAGCGATTCTACAACTGCCTTACTTAAAAGCTTCTCTTTGGACGCTAATTCTTGCATCGTAACGTCTGATCCTTGCCAGCCAAACATTTGCTCAAACACAGGCGGGGCAAGAAATGATCCATCTTTCCCGCATTCAGATCTCATAAGACTAGTTAAGTGATCGCGCAGCGCAGGGTTTGTAATACCCAAAACACTCAATGTAGCTTCGGTTGAACGTGATAAAGATTGCTCTACAAGAGAAGAAAAATACTTAGACATGGAATTCCAATTCCTTATTTGTTAATTTATTATTTGCGGCAAAACGAAGCAGCGAATACTGATACACATGATCAAACCACTGGCTATCGAAATCTCTCACCAGTCTTAAAAAAAATATTGCATTTGCTGAATCAACGAAAACATCTTCGAATTTAATTTTCCCTACTGATATAGCAGCAGCAAACACGGGTAGATATACAACGGCATTGCGGTAGTCCATTTCAGGTTTGAATGAAACGGGACTTTCTTGTTGGGATAAACACCAATTTTTCAAACGACTGCCGCCGAACTCTGGCCAACTATCATCCCGTCTCGACCGGATCAGATCCTGATACCAATTGGAAACAACATGTTGCATCGCCGATTCTGGTATTTGGGTCTCTTTGGGAAGACAACCTTCATTGAGCCACTGTTGTATATTTCCGTTGTATGATGGAATTGCCTCTCCGAGACGTCGATACATTTTTTTTATAACCTCGGGTACGAAGTCCTCTCTTATACCCTTCTGCAATAAGTAATACTTTAATTTATCCGCTGCGTTTTTTATCTCTAAAATTGGAAACAGCTCCCATATAAAAGGAAACTCAGCCTCAATACGGGAGATAAAATCGACAGACATTTCAAACTTAAACATAGCCATTGCCAAGGCGGACGGGATTCTCACCAAGGCACGCCAAACTTCAAAAGTGGACAGCGGCAAATAACCGTAATTGTCGTATAAAGCTCTTAAGAATTGCCAACTGCTGTGAGCAGGATTCAACGCCATTGCATTCAATACTGCCTGGAATGAATTCGAAGCCGATGTAGGAGAGAACATTAACACCGCTTTCTGCAAATTGCGTATCTCTCCAATACGCTCATACTGTTCTAGATTTCCCGCTAAGAATAATGGCCGAAACGCAACAGATGAGCTTTTTTGAGGAACAATTAACCAAGGCCCCAATCTGTCAATTATATCTGGTAGTTCAAATTCACCTGTGGCAACACCTTGTGTCATGCGAGAACCTAACTCGATTGGGAGACGCTCGGGCTCACTTAATAGCATGAGCATGGGCTTGGGTAACTTGCCACGCTTGCTGATGTTAGTTGATGAAACTAACAATCGCCGACTAAGATCAAGCTGCATTTCAACAGCATACCTACCAAAACGACAAACAATATTATTGTCGATAGTCAGTTCAACGAGTTGATCGATCCCTGTTTGTAGAGAAAGTAAGTTCTCTATCTGGTCTTTCAGGTTAAAGAGATTTACTTCAACAGGCTTATCACAAACTTTTACATGCCATGTATAGCACGCCTTAGAGGCCGTGCCTCCCTTCAAGCTCAATTCCATCCTGTACTTAGTTGTTGATTGTTCTGCCCGTCCGAATAAATAAACACGTCCCCCCAAAAGATCTGAGACGGGTAAGGATTTTGGTAAAGGTTGTTCATCTTTATCAAATGCTAAATAGCCCGATGCAGGAAAAGGTAACTCAATGCGAATTGGATCACTTTCGAGATTAGGGGTTATAAGCACAGATACATGTGCTGGGGGTATCCCGTCCACTTCAAGAGATAGTTCCGTATGGTCATCATGTCGCACACGCCTCACCGCAACTTGGGGCTTATCCAGTTTATAAAGACACGGAGCTTTGGAATAAAACAGAATACTCCCTTGGTTAGGCTGCTCTCCGTTCTTTAGCTTAATTTTAAGATCAGCCGGTAGGATCCCGATACGTTTGCGAAGGAGCGTTATGTTTTCATTATTCCGAACTGCCAAATAGTGACATCCCAGTCGCTGTTGCAATGAGCACGCATCAACTGCTTTGCCTGAAAGAAAGATATATGCCCCTTGCGCGCCAAAAGCCGGATCAGAACTAATGAATTCCACTGTAGGTACACCTAAAAATGTGAGGCTTGGCGCACTAGGCCATTTTAAAACATTACCTTTCAAGTCAAGCGCTAGACCTGCCGAGGCCAAGTCACCTGTTCGAATACGAAATGTTTCCTCAGTCGCTACGTTGACAACACATTGCCCCTGAACCTTAACAGCGCGACAATTAAGACATTCATCGTACTGGGTACAAACGCCCCCCTCTACATCAATTTCCGAGTTACTTGGTAGTAAAAGCAATACATCAGTGCATTTCGTTCTAAAGCTAGCTTGCCCACAGAGTTGCCAACGCTCGTCTACAGACTCAAAACCAAGCGGTATTTCCCCAACTGTCACCGCGGTATTTTGAATAGGAATTTCGGCGAATACGGAGCCTCCATATAAAGCGACGAGAGTCAGTCCGTCGCTCGGCGATTGTCGCTTACATCTAACAAGACTATGTTTCAGGCGAATTCTGGCTCTTTTATGTTCTAAAACAGCGTAACCGGCTCCTAAGCTGACCAACTGTTTTTCTGCTTCACAAATTGCGAGTTCAAAGCGGCATGAAGGTGGCTCACCGTCCAGGTTGAATGTCACCTCTTTGGGAAAAGTAATTTCTGTTTGAAGAACATCGCTGTTTTGGTTGGTAAAAAAATGTGTACAGTTCCAATTTCTCTCAGCTGCTCTTCGCGGGCGCGTATTTTTTGAAGCTGAATGGAGTAAGCCATTAAGAAACTCACTACCCGTTTCTTCATCAAGAGGTATGGGGAAACGTTCACGCCATTTTGGACTAACTGCATCAAGCTCGCTCACAGGCTCATCTTGTTTGTCTAGCCCGTACAAATGAACAATGGAGACTAATTCATCCGCCATTTGCGCAACCAACTCCACCGACGTATCTTCCGAAAAAACTTGAGGAAGCCCCGCGTGTTCAATCAATTTGGTCACCAGCTGCCTTGTGGTATAGCCAAGAAGCTCGGCACTTTCGTATTGCTTAAGGATCCTAACAAATACTGATTGGAAGCGGCTTGTTGCTTGCTTAAGCAGACGAAATGGCAACCCCCCTTCGCTGAACACCGAGCCCAGAAAATTTCTCCGTTCCGACTCATAAAAGCGAACCGGACGGCCCCAGAAATCTTCGAGCCCTTTAGGTACAACCCGCCTCAACTCAACCGCAGAAAGTGAGAAGCCTAATGCCGACCATATCGGCTCCCAAGTCCAGCCGCAATCGCGCTCATATTCGCGCCGATACCACTCCGCGCAAAACAACGTGAAACAGGCATTTGCACTTTTATCGTGGGTGAAATTAGCCATATTGCCAAACTCTGATAGCAAACGCTTTAAATCACCATACTCCTCATTGCTGACATGATATTCATAAAGTGGACGCTGATCAGATTTCTTCAATGATCTTCTACTTAAAAAGGCAGTGAGCCATGAAGAAAATTTAACCACTGAAGCTTCTCTAACTGTTTGCGTGCTTGTTTCCATAAACTAATGCCATTCCTAGGTTGACTTAATGATTTGCAGAAAATACGAAGTATTGGATTGATCTTTTAGATATAGTGCTTGAATGGCAGCGGCGGCAGCTCGTGTGCCATTGGCGTTGCTGTCAGTATTTCTCCAACCTGATCGGCAAACCTTAACGTGACAGGCTCTCCATCTGCGTATACACAAGCATTAAAATTAACCTTCGTTAAGCCCAATATATCCTCCATAACGAGCTCCAGTTCTGCTTTTCCATAGCAGATTTCAATGCTCAAGGGCCGAGGAACTTCCCTGCCCGGATAGGTCATAAGGCGTGGTATATAACCTTTGGTCCACAGATAACCTTTGCGCTGATTGGCGAGCAATGCTATACCTCTTGCTACCGGCCGAGTTCCTGAACTGTAGAGTTTAAAAAGACCATCGTTTCGAATACGAATACTCACCACATTGGTATGATTTGATACTCCAGCCTGGAACCCTTCCCATTCATCTTGGTTGATCTTGGTTTTACCGTGAATAAAGAGCTCCTTTGGTGGCTCACCATGAGATCGTTCATAAGCATTAACGATCATCTCAGCTAATTGCTTGGCATCTTTAAAGGGCAAATGGAACTCTTTGGATGTTTCCGAATACCACGGTCCCATTGCACCTTTAAATACCAAACCATCGCCAGAATCGAGAAACATTTGGGCTCCACAACAGGCATTACCAGGATCTTTTGAGGTCATGTCTTTTTTAAATACAAGGCCAACATAACAGACGCCTTCCCGTACATTGGCTAACCGCCATGGCCGCCCAGATGATTTAAAGTAAGCGGTAGTACACAGATTCCATGCCACAGATGCCGGATCTTGTATCTGTCTAATTTGACGATTATTGATAACAAAGTCATCTGGAGCCAGTGTTGTTTCCCTTACAACCTGAACCACTTCTTTCGTGTCCAATAAACGTGCTTTAAGCTGGTTGTGAAAATTCAACTCATACTTATAAATCTCTGCATGCTGATGGTCTTCTTCAAAAAGCGAAAACTGTGTTTCAAGGATACGTGCCTGCTTTTCGTTCATCAGAATGGGTGAAGGCTGAGCGATGGACGTAGGAACCGACGATTTGGGACGCCCATACTTGTATACCTCTTCTGGCACCACGACAAACCAGATATCAACAGAAGACTCTTCTTCTCTTAAGTGACGGCGTATTTCATTCTCGTAGAGGCTAACTGTGTTGTATATCGCCTGATAACGGTCTTTTATGCGGATATTCTCCAGAATCTTTTTCTCGGTGATTTTTATCGTGCAAACAGGTTCAACTGGCCATTTCGCGCCAAAAATAGCTTCAAATCCTGGAAAAGGGGTATGGTGCGTAGCATCAACATTTGCTGAAGGAATGTAATGATTAATTGATTTAACCCATTTCTTATAACGCTCTATGCCTTTTGGCGAACCCACTAAGCCTATGCGTAACGATCTGGGCCTATCCGGCCCATCCAGCGGGCCGAATAGCATTAATCCATCTTTTGAGAAATCCAGCTGTTGCTCGAAACCAAAGCATAGTTGGGGTTCGGGAATGTAGATTAGTCGATTAGGCGAATTCATCGTCTAGTTCATCCTCTTTGAAGTCCTCTGACACATAATTATCCATATCATCATCCACAATTTGCTCTAAGTCCGAGCCGAGAACAATACTGACAGGTGAATCAAGCATGCTTGGGCGTGAGGCTAATACGACCTTTTGGTTAGATCCAACACTAAGTTCCAGAAACTCATTACCTTCAGATATGAGATGCAGGTAAACCAACAACATATCCCGCCAGCGGTCATTCCACCAACTCTTACAGAATCCACGACGCAAACGGTGCATTCTTTTATTATCAGACAGTGGATTTCTCCCATCCTCAGTGAAAACAACATGAGGCATCAGAGTAAGCTTGGGCTGTACTCCAAAGCTTGTTTTAGCTTCAATAGCAAAATGCCAAAATACCTGGTTCTTACCACTGTAGCCTATTAGGCTGCGACGGCGCTCCTCGCCATTAATATCGGGAAACCTCCGCTGACCGCTATATTTTTCGTCATCAGGAAAAAAGAACGCCTCTTTCCCACTGGCCATGGAATAACAGTGCAAACCTCGTTTGCGCATTTCTTTTGACCAGGCGTCGGCGATCATAAAATTTAACTTTTTAACGACCTCATAGCTTTCAAAAAATGGATAGTTTGTCGGCTCACCCTTAAGAGTAGAGTTGATATTTAAAGTCGGAACCGCACTTGGAGACTCCCACTGATAGAGCTCTTCTTTCATATCCGACAGATTGCAAAAGGAAGAAAAAAACGTTGCATATTCAAACCAAGGATAAGGGAATCTAACAAAACGCTTCTTGTATTGATCCGGCTTGAGAGGAAGCCGATAGAAATTTAGCTGCTCCGGATAACTCATGATCTCTAGCCAATTGGTCACAGCTTTATCTGCTTTTTCCACTAACGAGGTCTGTGAACCAGTTTGGCTGCGTATGAATGCCCCAATGTCTATCTTGTCATTTGGATGTTGTGGCACATCATCTCGTTTAAAGCGCTCGATAAGCCGGCTAAACCCATCCGCCCATCCGTTCCTAAATGGGATGATATTTCGATCCGAAAACCCATAAGGCTGATTGGAAAACGATGAATCGTCAATAATGATGGGAATAATGAAATTTGGTAGTGAATGGAACTTCTCGGCTTCGAGAGCGTACTCCACTTCTCGCTGAACACCGGGTTTGCTTAGCGAGGTTCGCGTAATAACAATAATAAACTTACAGGTGTAGTCTGAAATAGCCTCTTGTATGTCATCCCAGAACATTTCGCCACCAAATAGTTGGGTTACATCAGACCATACCTGATAGCCTGCTAGCTTTAACCGTGTAGAGAGCCAAAGTGTAAATTCGTTATCATCAGGCGTAGCATGGCTGATGAAGACGAGCTCTCTGAGTTTGGTAATACTCATGGTCATAGCGTACCAGCGAAGGCTTTTTGACTGAGGGATGAAAATAACTCTTCAAAGCCTGTTTGAGTCAATTGAATAGAATTCTTGATTTCTATTACCTTTTTTTGAATTACAGAATATTTTCTCTGCAATTGAATTGGGGGAAGATATACGGGAAGTTCCTTGATAATTCCCATGTTAAGGCCGTCCATAACAGCTCCTTTCGCCGTTCTTAAGAAGTAATCCTTTGAAACAGGGTGCATTAGAAAATAGGAATGAAGAAACTCGGGGGTACATTTTTCTTTATCGAGAGTGATGCAACATAAATGTTTTGTGTTTATCGCCGTTGGACAATCATCCGGGACAATTGCTGTTCTACCGCATGTTCCCATTATTGTGATAAGAATGTCGCCTGGACGAACGGTATATCTTTTTAACTCCTGATATTTTTCTTCAGAGATATATCTTGGTTTAGCCCAGCGAAATGTATTGGAAACGGCGTTATCAATTCCCAGTACAGCGATCCCATCGTCGGTAAATTCACTGTGTAATAACTGACTACCAAAAGGCCCTGTTCTTATGCTTCCCTTTTCGTCTAATGCCAATTTCTCTGCAGGCACTGGCTCCCATCCATTCGTCACGGGATCACCAAACATATCCAGAAATACGGAACGCAGGAATTCGTCGGTGAGTTGAATGGCTTGCTGGCGTTTGCGACGGATAGCATCGGCTTTGTCGAGGATGGCGACGATGCGTTTTTGTTCGGGTAAGAGAGGAAGGGGGATTTCAATATCCTTTATACCTTTTACTGATAAATGTTTAACTGTAACCGCAGGAGTTTCAGAATGAATTTTTAGTAATGCTTTAGGAAGAAAATGATACAAATATCCCTGATCTAGAGCCCCCCCCTTAGCTGTAATCTTACAAACCCGCTGATTGAGTAATGCGCGACCACCAGACCAGCGTTCACGATTAAAATCTCCGTCCATTCCCACGAGAAGATCACCATCTTCAATAATGAAGTCTTCAGAATATTCACCAGAATAATACGTGGACGATTGCCCCCCAACTACATCCCTTATTCGAATCAGAGGCAAACCTTCGCCATTCTCATTAAAAAAAGAAGACTTGAAAGCAAACCCAGACAGAATATCTACATGTTTATCTAATATAGAGACCGGCCAACTCACAGCATCTCCTCCAACTCATCCAAATCCGCCATAATCTCCTTTTCCAAGTCCTTGAACTTCTTCAAAATCACTTTGGGGTCTTCATATTCCACTTTCTCATGCACCGCTTCTTTGTAGCGGTTAATGGATAGGTCGTATTTGTTGTCGGCAATGGCTTTGGCATCGACGACAAATACTTTTCGCGTTTTATCACCAAAGACATCTTCGATTTCGGCTACCGGAGCGTTCGCTTCAATTAGTGAGCGGTATTTTTTCCACTGCGTAATGGCATCGGGCAAGTCATTACCGCCTTTGCCTTTAAGCGGTGTACGCTTGTCGTCGAGCGAATAACCATCCGCTTGCAGGTCGTAGAACCAGACGCATTCGGTGTTGCCGCCCTTGGTAAATATCAGAATCGCAGTGCTCACTCCGGCATAGGGTTTAAACACACCACTAGGCAGACTAACGATGCCTTCGAGCTGGTTATTGTCGATCAATTCCTGCCGCAGTTGCTGGTGAGCGTTGGAGGAGCCGAACAATACGCCATCGGGTACGATCACCGCCGCACGGCCGCCAAGTTTCAAGGTACGTAAAATATGCGCGACAAACAATAATTCGGTTTTTTTGGTTTTCACCAGCCCCAAGACATCGGGATTGGTGTTGGTTTCGTCCAGGCTGCCTTTGAACGGAGGGTTCGCCAGAATCACATCAAAAAAGTTTTCTTCCTGCCGGGGAAAATGCTCTTTAATCGATTTGCTCAAAGAATCCTGATATAGAATATTCGCACCATTGACTCCATGCAGCGCCATGTTCATGCTGGACACGCGCAACATAGTGGTGTCGAAATCGAAGCCCCAAAACATATGCTTGCTGATGTGGCTGCGGTAGGGTTCGAGCAAGTCTCCGGTGTAATGCTTATTGCCGTCTTCGTCTTCGAATATTCCAGCATTACTGGAATGCTTACGGTTTAAGTATTCCATGGTGCGCGCAAGAAACCCTGCGGTGCCGCAAGCCGGATCGCAGATCACCTCGCTCGGTTGTGGATCGATCAGCTCGATCATGGCATCGATGATATGACGCGGTGTGCGGAACTGGCCATTAATACCGGCGGTGGTCAGTTTACTGAGCAGATACTCGTAGATATCGCCTTTAACGTCGCTTTTCGTAAGCGGCAGTTCATCGACCATTTCGATGGCGGACACCAATACCGACTCGTTTTTAATTTCCAGGTCGGCATCCTGCATGTATTCGCCAATATGGCCCAGTGCTACCCGCGCACTGCCTTCGGTACCCAGAGCGTCGTCGTCATCAAATTTCTGGCCCAGCTTGGCAAAGTAGGGGTAAACATTGTTTTTAAGGTGCTTGTGCAGTTCTTTACCGCTGAGGTTTTTAAAGTTTTTCCAGCGCAGCAGTTGACCTTCTTGGGTGTTGGGGAACAGGCGGTCAAAGTCTTTACCGGTCCGTGCCGCTTTGCGTTCGGCCACCTCTTCTTGCATGTCTAGCATGCGTGCAAAGATGAGGTAACTGATTTGCTCGATCACGGTTAAAGGGTTGGTGATACCCCCGGTCCAGAATTTTTCCCAGAGTTTGTCGATATTGTTTCTTAATTGGCCTGTTAGCATTCGGGTTTACTTCTCTTGTTCAATCGTTAAAAATTCATTTTCATCACCGGTCTCATCTTCCGCTTCGGCAAGCACCGGTTGCAGTGCCTGATCCTCTTCTTCAATGGGCTCAATAATGAGCGATAGCCGCTCAGTTTCAAAGTCCATATGCGCTGGCTCTAGCTGAGGCAAGGATTTACTGACTTTGGCAGAAAGTTGACTAAATCGATCTATCTTGCCATACAGCCCTTGCTGGCCCGCCAAGGCTTTTACGGTATTGTTGTAATGGTTACTGGCGGTATTGAGCGTGCCACCCAGCTTGCTTAGGCGCTCTGCTACTGTGCACACCTGATTGTAGATTTCCCCGGCTTTTTCACCGATCTCGCGAGCTTCGGCATTGCTCCGCTCTATCATCCACAGATTCGATACTGTGCGTAAAATTGGGATGAGTGTGGTATGGGATACCAATACAATGTTCTTCTTGTAGCCGTATTCGAACAGATCTTTATTATTCTTTAATGCCTCAATATAGGCCGGTTCGATAGGCATAAACATCAGCACAAAGCTGGGGCTGCGCATTCCGACGAGGTTGGTGTAATCCTTGGAGGCCAGATCATCAATGTGCTTACGTACCGCTTTGACGTGCTCAACCATTGCCAGTTGGTATTCTTCTGGTGATTCAGCGCTGACGGATCTATCGTAGGCCAGCAAAGATACCTTACTGTCGATGATAATGTGTTTACCGTCTGGCAATTTGATCAGATAGTCAGTCTGCTTGTTTTTCCCCTCTGCGTCTTTAAACGAACTTTGCACTTCATAGTGAGCATCTTCTATTAAGCCACTCATTTCCAGGGTTCGACACAGCTGTGCTTCGCCCCAGGCGCCGCGCTGCTGGGAATCTCCTTTGAGCGCCGATGTCAGGTTGTTGGCCTCTTTACTCATTTGCAATCCAATGTCGAGCACCTTTTTAATTTCAGCATTCAGGCTGGTGTTCCCCTGGATTGACGCATCATGGACTTCGTTGATACGTTTTTGGAAGCCTTCTATCTGCTCGCGGAAAGGTTTGAGCATGTTATCAATGCTAGCCTGGCTGGTATGGGTAAAGGTTTTTCCTTTTTCTTCAAAAATTTTGTTAGCCAGATTTTCAAATTCTTTGGTTAATGATTGCTTGGTTTCGGAGAGCTGGGCCATTTGCTCTTTAAAGTGCTCCTCCCGCCTCTCCAACGTGGTTTTTAGTTCGGTATGCTCATTGCTAAGATCTTGATAACGCTGTTGTAACTGGCTGTATGCTTCAATTTGTTCTCTGAGCTTACTTTTATGTTCAATCAGCTGTTCGCGAGCCTCTTTTTCACCCGTTTCTAACGCTTTAGATTTTTTGCCTTCTTGCGCCAACTCATCTTTTAAGCGATTGACTTCTTTACGCTCTTCTTGAAGCGCATTATCAATCATTTGCAGACGTTCACGTAATTCCTGCTGTTGTTCACGCGCCTCTTTTTCAGAAGTCTCTAGCGCCTTGGCTTTTTTACCTTCCTGCGCCAATTCATCTTTTAAGCGGCTGACCTCTTTGCGTTCATCTTGCAGCTGAATATCTATTTGTTGCAGTCGATTGCGTAGGTCTTCTTGTTGCTTGGTTAGCGAACGTACATCGGCCTGCGCGGTTTCCCGCTGCTTTTCAGCTTCGTGGTGTTGTTGGTTGAGTATTTCCAGTTGTTGACGCAAGGCCTCACGCTCGGTTTTAGCTTCGGCTTGCGTTTCTGTTAGACGTTTC
Source organism: Methylobacter sp. (assembly GCF_023227905.1). Taxonomy (GTDB): domain Bacteria; phylum Pseudomonadota; class Gammaproteobacteria; order Methylococcales; family Methylomonadaceae; genus Methylobacter_A. Next base: position 107,977 of record NZ_JALOCF010000002.1, read on the forward strand.
TCCAGACTCAGACATTTATCCTGTGCAGCTGATATTTGTTGCTCCAGCTTGCTTTCGCTTAATGCCAATTGATGATTTTTGCTTTGTAGCGCATCCTGTTGTGCTTGTATGGAAATAAGCTGTTCAGTGCTTTTGCTCAGCTCCTGCTTTGCTTGCTCCAGCAAACCGTTCAGCTCGGTATTGCGGCGGCTAAAGCGAAGTGTCGCTGCTAGATAGCCAATTACTGCCACGGCAATCATAACAACGCAGAAAATGGCAGTAAGTTCAGTGGTCCATTGAATGGCCGGCATGTGTCCTCCTATATATTTGCTAGCTGCGCGTCAGCGCTTAAAAATGGTTTTAGCACTTCGATCAGATCGTTTACATCATCCGGTTTAAATACCCCATCGATACCCTCATGAGAAATACTGTCGAAGGGGGGCTCGTAGAGTTTTTCCACCACGATGGAACCATGCTGGGCGATATAATTTTTTAGCAAGTTCATAAAACGCACTTGCTGAGCTGTAAGGTTGGGATGGTCGTGCAAAAAGCTCTTGAAGAGGTCTTCTATCGCTTGCGGGTCGAGGCCAACCAGCTCTCTAACCGTTAGCTGCAATTGGTCTGCGGTGCGTCCGTAAAAATCGTTAAGCACTTCCAAACTGACTCCCGGGTGGCTGGTGAGTATCGTCGATGTGAGTGACTTTAGCTCTGCTTCGGTGATGGCTTCGCCCTTGTGTATTTTTTGCAGGGTTGGATTCGCAGCGATCATATTATCCAAAATGCTTTTCAATCGTCTGCGGTAGATCATCGCTTCGTTAGCGCCAGCAATTTTGACTTCGCGGTCTGTCTCTCTTACCCCCGTGTCACCGGTTTTTGTGGCAGGCATAGCATACCCCCCTCCACCACCCAATTGCCGGTATTTCATAATGCCGCGCAATTCTTTACGGGCGGTTTCGAGTTTCTCAATGCTGGGTTGCTGCCAGAATCCGGCACTACGTACCTCGGCAATAACCGTGTCTTTTTGACGCACTGCTTGTATGTTGACTGCTAGTTTGTCGAGCTCGGCCAGCAATTGATCACGGCCGTCATCAAAGCAGCTGGCTTGATTAACCAAGCAACTTTCGATGTTGGCGATGAGTTTATCTAACGCGGTAGCGTGCTTGTCTCGCAAAACTCTAGCTGACATTAAGGGCGCAATCGTATTCACCAGCAGGTGCTGAGTTTTTGCATCCAGCGTTTTTAACAAATCAGTTTGTTGTAATTGATGCACTACGCGCAGCTCTCTCTTAACAGCAATACTGGTATCTGGCAGATCATTGACATCTGCGCGCATCAGTTCGACGGCCACATCGAAAGCTTGTGCATTGTTATGTTTAAGCGCTGCTTGAGCAAGTTCCAAGCGCGCCTCAAAGGTAGTTTGTAATAGAGACTTGCTGCCCGTGTCTTCCGGTTCCTGATATTCTTCTTCGAAAAAATCGAAGTTCCCATAATGATCAAAGATTAAAAACTCGGTTTTATGCTTGCCTGGACCAAACAAGTTTGGGCGCAAGCGCGTACCACGGCCAATCATTTGCCAGAATTTCACCCAGGATCTGACCGACTTAGCAAAGACCAGATTGACCACTTCGGGCACATCGATACCGGTGTCAAGCATATCGACCGATATCGCAATGCGAAACTCGTTGTCGGCCTTTTTGAATTCTTTAATCAGGCTATCCACCTGGGGAATCGCATTGTGAATCACCTTACACACCTTACTGCCATACTGAGGGTAGAGTTTGCAAAAGAGCTTTTCCAGGTGCTCGGCATGTTCTTGGCGTTGTGCAAAGATGATGGTTTTACCTACTAACGAGCCTGTTTCGTCTTTAATGCCGTTGTTGATGAGGTTTTCCAGAATGATACGGTCGGTATCTTCGCTAAAAATTTTACGGCCGATGTCCTTCCCGGCAATGGTAGTCTTTTTAGCTTCTTCTTCGCCAAGATCTTCTTCCAGTTGTCGTTTTTGCTCTTCTGTTAGATCGTTATAATGAATCCCGTCGCGCAAAAAATCCGTGGTTAGATCTTTGACTCGAAACGGCACCAAATAAGGTGGCTCATTATTGATAGCTGCATCGAGGCCAAACTCGAAGGTGGGATTGGTAGTTTCACAATCGAACATATCGAAGGTGTTGCGGCTAATGAACTTAACCGGCGTGGCGGTGAGTCCCACTTGCAACGCGTCGAAGTAATCAAACAAATCACGGTATTTGTTATAGACACTCCGATGACTTTCATCGGCTATGATGAGATCAAAAAAGCCGACATCAAGTTGGGTAAAACGATTCATCATGCCTGGATAGGTCGCGATATAGACGCGAGCTGTTTGATCGATTTTATTGGTTTCACCAATAATGCAGCGTGGTTCGCTGGGTAAATTTTGTTTAAAGGCTTCGTCAGCCTGGATACGCAGCTCTTTGCGGTCACATAAGAACAAAACGCGCTTAGCCCAGCCTGTACGTAACAGAAGTTCGTTCAAAGCAATGGCCACACGAGTTTTACCGGTTCCCGTTGCTTGAATGATCAATGCCTTGCGGCGCTGGCTCTGAAAATGCGCCGCAACCGTTTTAACCGCTTCGATTTGATAAGGACGATCGGCAATGCTCAGTTCGGGATTGAATTTTTCGAGTTCAGCACTACGGTAATGGCGTTGATAAATCAAATAGTCCAGGCTATCTTTGCTATAGAAGCCATAGACTGGACGATAGGTGTTGTACTGGTGGTCATCCCAGATAAAGGTTTCATAACCATTGCTATAGAAAATAACCGGGCGCTGGTAGCCCATATGTTCAAAAGCATCAGCATAAAGCCGAGCCTGTTCTCGCCCCGCTTGTAGGTTGGTATTACCTGATTTTTTCGCTTCAATGACTGCCAAGGGCTGGCTATCTCCCCAAAGCACGTAATCTACGTAACCTTTGCCTGATTTATTATCTGGGAATGCAACTTCGAACTCTTGCCCAACCTGTTCTGGATTATGAATATCCCATCCAGCTTGCAATAACATGGCATCGATTAGTAAGTCGCGCGTTTTGGCTTCGTTCCATTGCAGGCTGTCGGCCACCTGCTGGCTTTGTTGTTTCCTCTTTTGCTGATCCGGCTTGGCGGGAGTTTCCAAACGATCAATGTTTTTGGTACGTTCACGCTCAAGCGCCTCCATAACGCGCTGCAGTTCGTCTTGTTGTTTTTGCAGCTCCTTTTCATAGCTGGAAACCGATTTTTGCAGCTGGGTTAGAGTAGCGGTAGGGTCGTTGATATCCTGAAAGGTAAGAATATCGTCTTTCTTCTTGCCGTAATATTTAATCCCCATATACATGGCAAGCTGATGCGCTGTACCCAAAGCCATATGCGCGTTACGAATCTCGCCTTCAGCGCCATGCGCGGTATCATTACCTTGAATTCGCAAGAAATTGATCTGATGAATAAGCGATTTACTAACGCAATCTTCAAAGACTGGATTTTTGATCAGCTCATAAAAGCTAGATTGTGGCAGTCGTGGTAGCTGTTCTTCTTTGTAGATCGTTTTAGTAAGCTCTTCCGCGAAACCTCTTAAACGCGTCAATGCACTACCTGGATCAACATGTAACACCGCCTCGGCCAAGCCGCCTATGTTAGCTAGCACGTCATTCTGTGGTCGAAGAAACTCAAAATTGATAGATTTCATAAATATTATTCTGTCCATACCGGCTTTAAAGCGAAAACCGTGCCAATGTTTATTTCACATCGTGCTTTTCTATCCAGTTATTTAATGTTTGATAATTTTTCAGCCCAAGCATGGCCGCAGCTTTACTTTTATTACCGTGATTTTCCTTGAGTGCACGCTCGATATAATGCGCACTCACTTCCTTTAAAATTTCGTTAATATCAATCCCTTGCGATATATCTCGCTCAAATATCCCATCTCCAACCGGCCGGGTTCCAAGCAATGCATCGCGAATGTCCTCCTCCGACAAAAGCTCACCTTGTTGCCATAAAGAGGCTCGAAGAATGGTCGCTTGAAGCTCTCGCACATTTCCCGGCCAACTGTGATTAGATATAAATTTTATTGCACCAGCAGAAAATTTTTTATGTATATAGCCAGGGGACTCACTGGCATCTTGGTTCACTTTTTCCAGCAACTTTTTTGCAAGAAGAGGCAAATCACCTTTCCGCTCACGAAGCGGAGGAAGAGTAATCATACCTATGGCTACTCGATAGAATAAATCTTCTCGAAATCTGCCCTTAGCAATATCGTCAATTAGGTTACGGTTAGTTGCTGCGATAATACGCACATTGACTAGTTTCTCAGTTGTAGAGCCTACTGAAGTAAACGTTCCTTGCTGAATAACTCGTAAAAGCCTTACTTGTGACTCCAGAGGCAACTCACCGAACTCATCCAAAAATAAAGTGCCTCCATCAGCCTGTTCAAAATATCCTTTTCTTGAATCATGGGCTCCGGTAAACGCACCTTTGGTATGACCAAATAGCGTTGTATCAATCAGATCTTTCGGAATTGCACCGCAATTTAGTGTGAGTAACGGCTTACCTGAGCGGCGACTCGCATTATGAATTGCCTTGGCAAAGAGCTCTTTTCCTGTCCCAGTTTCCCCATAAATCAGCACCGGAACGTCTCGTTGAGCGATGATCGCTGCTTTCTGTTTCAGAGTTTCCATAATACTAGATTGCGTTAATATATCCGCAAACGCGGCAGTATTAGGCGTTTGTCCTGAAAACAGGTCTGAGAATTTTGCGTCGGTCCTTTTTGCTAGCGCCGGCAAGAAATCAGCAGCAATATCAAACGGCAAATCTGGTTCAGACACTCCCTGTTCGATTGATGACTGCACGAACTTGGTAGAGTATTTGGCTTTACCTAACAAAATTGAAACGGCCGTCATTGACGGGGTACCCGACGTTATTTGAATAGTGAACTCAGCGTTTGAATACGAACTTTGCGCTTTCTCTAGCATCGAATCAAAGGCTCGATATATATCTCCAAAATGAGTCGGATCTGATAATGCAACCGGATTCTTTACAATGGTTACATCAAAGCGCTCTTCAATATGCCGGATATATGAGGTTATCTCAGTTTCCGGTTTATCGTATATCAGATACAGGACATCATATCGCGAGTGCCCTAAGATACTTTCTAACGGCCCTAAACGCTCCTGATTTGCTGCCTCACGAATATCCGCGTTACCTATCCATGAAAAGAGCAATCTATTTTTCATAAAAAATTATATTAGATGCGTAAAATTTATTATGCTCAGTATGAGCTAAAACGAAATATAGTCAATCCCAAAACCTTTGATGGAATGCTATATTGTTTATGGAATTAAATGAGAAATAAGAGTTTATCCGTAAATAAGTTGATAAAAGTGATTCCCCACGAATAGTGGACACATGCAAAAGCTAGTATTCTTCTTTCACGAGAGGTACTCGAATGAGCAAGAAAGTTACTGACAAGAAAGTCAGCTATATTACCCCTAACCCAATTTCAGCAGGAAGCTCGCTCGCTGGCAAATGAAACGGCAATTCAAATCACCCTCTTATATGAACAATATCAACGAGCTATTTACTATTAAAATATAGCGAAAAGAGATATAGATTCGAAAAAACAGTAAATGTCGGGACATGTTTGAACTACTACACCTTAATCATAAATTTGGGGTTATTTTAATATTTCTGTACCAAGGATTTTTAAATACCCAAAATCTCTACAATTTCTAGCAGCCTTTATTCCTTTGTTGACCTTTTTTTTGGCGCTATCTTGATCTTCATTAGGATGAACAATACTCGCAATTTCAACCTGGGTTGCACCCTCGATTTCTCCATCAAGATAACGAAGATAGTTCCTTAGAGGTTGTATTCGTACATTTCCTTTATGTTGTAATTGATTACCTTGCTCTTCGTAATACTTTTGTTGCTCAAGTAAAAGTTGTTCAGCTTTTTGAATTTGAGCTTTAATCGGCAACGCAGCAGAAAAGGCCATAAAAACTTCATCGTCACCAGCTATTGAGAATGTGATTTCCTCTTCATCCTCCGAAAACGGATTATTGATAGGATATCCATAATCTTTATTGAACTTTGGCGGTTTTGTATTAGCTGGGTCTAATTTTTTTGAAAACTCAGCAACAGGAAAGACGTCGAGGATTCTTTGTTGCTTAGGTGTGATTTTAGGTACAACATTATCTAATTCGCATCGGGCCATGTATTCTTCGTAGCTCTCGTCTTTATTTACCTTGGGAGTACATTTGAAATATCGGGAGAATCTTTTGCTAGTTGGAAATTTAATATACCAAGATTCTTTATGTCGCCTCCCGATTCGGTATAGATGCTGGTATCTTGGGTTTCTTCGTATAAATTCCCATGCCCATTGTTCTTTTGCAACAGTGCCTCTGGGATCAGGATAGCCTTCTGTCTCTCTCCAATTCGGCAGCCAATTGGGTATTTCTGGCGTTTTCCGAGGCTTCACAAGAGCTGGTATTTGTTGTTCATTTGTGCTCGATTGAGAGGGAATTATCTCCTCTATTTTCGAGCCATCTATTTCTCGCACTTTTATCCTCCCAATCAAAATTTTTCCTACTTTAATTCATATAAATAGTCAATCGAATCTTCGTCATGATCGTTGATTCGGGTGCTCAGAGACAGGCAAAACTGTAACATTGTTAATGATGGCTATTCGGTGCAAGCCAATAATTCAAGCTCTATTTATGGCCTAACTAAGCTTGAAGATTTATTCACCTGAGTGAGAAATAGAATAACAAATATTGTTAGACAAATCCTCGCCATAGCCAGGAATTCCAAATTGAAACTTATTTAGCATATCGTTGGAGCTATATATGAAAGTAAAAACTAAAAAAAATACAATGACTATCAAATCTCAAAAAGCAGATCATTATCGTAAGCTAATTGCCAATGACGTCCCCACAAAAGCTAGAACGGATAGCTGGATCAAAGAGCTTCTGGATAATGATGGCACTAAGGGTTCGAAACAAGATGCGCTCAAGGTCATGGATTACCTAAAGGAAGAAATGGCTTATCTAAAAAAATATCAGAGCAATGCATCGACCTGCCGGCTAAATTTAAGAATGGCGGTACATTTCTTTGATCAGGGCGGGTACGACTTACTTGGACATGCTTCTCTTAAGGTTTGCCTTGAAACAGAGCTTCCAAAAGCCAAAAGCCTTTCAACTTTGTACCGAGAAGTCAAGGCAGCACAATTAGAAGTGATATTGTTCGGCGAGGGTAAAATTGGAACAGTCAGAGAGTCAGTTCTTCGTCCTCTCAGTAAATTTGGCGATGATAAAAAGCAGATCAAAAAAGCCTGGAAAAAGGCTATGAAAGAGAAATCAGAATCGCTGGACTTTCCAACTGCAAAGTTAGTAGCAAAGGCTGTACGAGATTTACTCAGCGGTGAAAGAGAGGAGGATACTCGCTGGTCAAAACATAGTGCTACCGATATTGCCGAAAAGATTGTACCTAAGCTAGCAACAATGATGGATAAATATGATGGAAACGTTACAGAAAAACGGATTCACGCAGTTTTGGATTTAATCGAAGAACACTTATTTGAGGAATTCAATTTGGAGGATGCATCGTAATACTTACTTTTAATAAATTTTCGTCGCATGCTTTATTAAGCGTATGTTGAGAACATAAAAACCAATAGGTTCTGATTCGCCAATTGGCGAATCAGAACTGCGGTTATGCAGGGTTTGCAGGCAGAATATCTATAGTTTCTAAGAAGTAATTTTCGAATATACGCCATTTGATTAAAAGCTTAAGGTCCGATATCTGACATTGATATTCGCACCATTAACACCCTGTCAGGTTTGGCGCAGCCACACCATCAACTCAATTTCACGAAATCAAAAACTGTAAAGGCTATTTGAGTAACAACTCAATGTATCCGATAACTTACAGAGATAGATTTTATGAAATTAAAACCAACTAACGAACAAAAACAAATCATCAATCATCTATATGGTCACGCCATGGTTAAGGCTGGCCCAGGTTGTGCTAAAACATCCACATTAGCGTTACGAGTCAAACGTTTGCACGAACTAGGGTACAGTCCTAAAAGCATTGTCATCGTTACCTACAGCAAAGGATTGACCTTAGATATCAAACGAACCTTAGCAAAACAGCTCCACCCGGCAGTGGCAAAAAAAGTTACCGTGAAGACCATACATGGCTTGGCCTTACAGCTAGTTATGCAATACCACAAAAAGCAAGGTCTATCACGACCTTCAGTCTTAAAAGACCAGAGAAAAAAGCAGTTTATTAAACGCTACGCTAAGCAAAACAAACTGAAAATATCAGAACTAAACCAGGCTTTTTACCACTACGAAATTGGGAATGCCGCGAAAGTTGTAGCAACTCTAGGTGAAGAGAAAGCGGCATTGGCAAAATCAGCTTATAAAGCCTATTCCAAGTACAAACAAAAACGTAATAAGGTCGATTTCGAAGACATGATAGGACAGGCTTTGAAATTGCTGAAGTCTGCCCCGGATGCGGCTTTTTTGCTGCGTTCATATGAGCATCTGATGGTCGATGAGCTACAGGACATTAACTACCCTCAAAAGGAGTTTATATTTGAGCTGTGCCAATATATGGAAAGCACCGTGCTGGTTGGCGATACTCATCAGTCTATCTACAAATGGCGTAATGCATTACCGCGCTATTGGGATGACTTGGTAAAAGCCCTAGCGCCCAAGCAATTTACGCTAACACGGTCTTTTCGAATCCCCATAGAGGCATTGCCTTTAGTCAATGACATAGCAACCAGGATCAATAAGGATGCAGCCGTACTTACCAGTAAATTTGAGGGTGAAATACCCGTATTAGTAGACCTTTTAGATCAAGAAGCACAACACAGATGGCTAGCAAAAGAGATCAAGGCCTTGCGAGGTAAAGAGGTCGACATCACCAAAATCGCGATTTTGGCCAGAACCCGTAAAGAATTGAGTCAAACTGCCATTGCCTTACGGGCCCGCGGTTTAAATATTACCGAACGATACCAGCCTACTAAAATCAATCAGCATAGAGCTCATTTGTTGGCGTTAATACAGTTAGTTTGTCTAGAACAACGTCGGGCAGCTAAAGGGTCTAAACGTTTAACCCAGAAAGAGCATGAACTGGTAAAAAACCATATCGAAAACCTATGGTTAGGCAAAAAGTTAAAAGCGATATTGCAAGAACGATTGGCCGTTAAGCCTAAAGCGCTTCTGAGCGTTAAATCTGATTGTAAGAAGCACTATAAGCGGATAAATGTGTTGTCTAATGCTTTAAAACGGGCAGCTAAATTATCTAATGTAGAAAGCTCCGTCCAATGTTTGATAGACGCTACAAAGGCAGTGTTGAAGGACCGTCATGAGTATCACCACAAACTATTACAGAGAGACCTGGTTGACATCAAGATAAAAGCCCGTGATTGCGCAAGTTTGGAGGATATCGATGCTGAATGGTTCGAATTATCTAAAAAAGATGAAAGACAGGGTGTGCAGATGATGACGGTCCACAGCGCTAAGGGGCAAGAATGGGACTACCTATTTCTAATAAACGTGGTTAATGGGGTCTACCCACGATACCAGTCTAAACCTACAGCCCAAAAGGAGGAAAAACGGGTGTTCTATGTGGCAGTGACTAGGCACCATAAAAAGCTCTACCTTCTACAGACACCTGTACCTATAAAAATGATCCCTAAAAAATCAAAAGTTAACTCTGGATTTATTGAATCTAGAATCTTGGATGAACCATCATCCTTTATTGATAAGGATAAACAGGGTTTGGTCTACAAGGTTATTAAAGCTAAAACTACTCATTAATGCTGACTTATTACCATGGCATTAATGTTAGATAGCAAGCTGTGCGATGCCTTTACAAGAAGTGCACAATTTGCAAGTGATTATTGGGGGTGGTTTTATGGGGGTAGAGTTAAAAATACTCGTAAAACGGCTGCTTTTTGTGTGGGGAATGTGTGCTTATGAAGCATAATTTCAACAATATATATTATATAAGCAACTATTCAAATAATTTAAAAGGAGCCAAATATGAACACTACTAAATTAAGCCTAAATCTTTTTCAAAGCTGCCTAGAAGACAAAGGTTTTGAAGTAAAGTTCTTTTATGATCGAGTCAAACTCTATGTTGATAGCGCCAATAAAAAATCGAAAATTGAGCAAATAGATTCTACTGGGCCATGGCATGTAATTATTCCAAGAACACTACTTCATTACGACACCATGAGTCTATTGTTGGATGCACATCAACCCGATTTAAGCTATCTTGAAAAACTTGACCATGCACTAACAGGAGATTATCTAATTAATTATATTGAATTCGCTATGGATATTGTTTCTAGCAACAAAGAGCAAATATTAAAATTAAGAAAGTTGATAGACCAATTACTGGTTTTTGAGCGAAAAAGAAGTGCCTATCAATTTTATTTTAATCATGAGGAAAATACCCATTACTTTGGATCAAGATATAAGCATAAAAATAACTTAGTTATTTATAGTAACAAAGAGTCGAAGCTTGATAAAACAAAACGTTGTGTACATATTGAATTGAGGTTTAGCGGATCGAGGATAATAAAAGGTCTGGGAATATATACTATCCAAGATTTAATTAATTTCTCTCATGAAAATATATGGGATCAAAATCTTGATCTTAAAGATCTTAACTACAATGCATTAGGCCGTATGTTGCCCGAAGCCAAGACTGGTTTAGCAGATAGTTCCTATTGGAGACTTGGACAAAAGATGGCCAATCAATACCGTAGTGTTCAAGAACTTCTGATGATGGAACCACATTGTGCTAAAGCACTGGTGCCAATCAAAGATCGTCGGATGTTCGAGTCGAGGTTGATCAGTGCATTGAAATAAATAATCTACTATCTAATTGGAATGAATGAAATAGTGTATTCCGATAAATAGAGAAAAATTACAACCGTAACCTCCTTTCAACAAGCTCTCAATTGACAATTGTCAATTGAGAGCATCACTGATAACCATCACTTGATTTTACCCTGCCATTTATCATTCTCGGTAACCCTTCAAAATCAGCCGCCTGTTCAAACCTGAACAATTCGGGACCTCGTTGACAGTTTTTACGCATGATTGATCTCCAGCATAAATATTTATAAGCTCTTGATTTTTAATGTATTATATGATACAATATTATTGTATGAAATTGTGATTTCAATTTGATACACGTCCCTTTCATCGTCCCCAATATCCCTACGCGCGTCCCCTTAGACCATCGGGTTTGAAAATCCGGTGCGCTTTCGCGTGCGCGTAGGTTTGGTGCGCCTGGAAGAATTCAACCCTTTTTTATCGGAGATTTTTATGAAGCCATCCACGATTGAAACCCTCGTCCCAGCTATTGAGGTTCTGGCCGACATTGTGACAAAAACCAGCGAGAATTATCAGCAGTTACTGCATCAGCCACAAGCTTATCCATTCTGCCGGGAGGCCGGACGTAGTTTGCGCTGTTTGTCGGATCGTTATGCCCAAGTGTTACTGGCGGCTTTCGACTATACGCCGGATGCGTACGCGGAAGACGACGACTTTGACGACACGAGCGACTCGCTTTCGGAGGAAGACATCGGCTCGGATGAATAAAGGCATTTTATAGCCGCTTATTCTAAGAGCTAGATAACGACGCGTGGCGGCTTGAACTTTATCCAATGCTTCCGCCGCGCGTTTTGTCTCGATAATTATCGATTACAGGAGAGCCTTAACATGGGCACTAAATCAAACTCAACGACACGCTTTGAGCTCGGACAACTCTATGTCACGCCAAATGCACAGGCCGCGCTGGAACGTTACCAGATCAATCCTCTACTCTTGCTCGGTCGGCATATGACCGGCGATTGGGGTGATGTCTGCTCCGAGGATGCCAAGGCTAATGAGGAAGCCCTCCAGTTGGGAGGGCGGCTCTTTTCCGTCTATGTCCTGCCTTCACCGCAGGGAATGCTCGAGGCTTTGGCACCGATCAAGGTCTGGATCATCACGGAAGCCGATCGTAGCGCAACGACCCTGTTGTTGCCCGAAGACTATTGATCGAGCTAACGGTTTAGGCAGCTGTGGGTGCTTCGATCACCCGCACGACTTTTATAAACCTTATTCAGCCAGCAAATTAACAGATGACTGGCTGCTTTGTTATTAATGCCATTTGGAGAAACACCATGACCACAAAAACTGAAACCCCAGCAGCAACTAAAGCCCCTACCGAAACCAAAACCGATGCCAAAGCCGCACCGGAGAAGACAGCAAAAACACCTGATGCTACGGCTGAACAGACCGCTGACTCTGCTTCACCCAGCACGGCAACCACCGACGCGGGCACACGTTCTCTCCCTAACGCGCTATCGCCGGACATTATAGAGCTGCTTACGGAGTTGCGCGATACGGTGAAGGGCTTAAATCCGCGCAAGCATACCCCCAAGACTTTACGTCGTGCGTTGGCGAATGTCAGCGACATTCTGGCCGACATCGACAAACTCTATCAGCAAGATTGATACCTCCTTATTACCTTAACGGTAACCAACCGCTGTCTGTCGCCCCGCTGTTAGGCTGACGGACATCCCATGAAACCAGACGTGACATTGTGATGGGCTCTCCTGCCCAGACTTTGCCACGTCTATTGATCAGGAAAACACCCATGACCCGTCCTTTTAAGATTCACGAAACCCCCGGCCACTTTCAGGTTCTGCGTCCCGTTACCTCGGAAGAAATCCTGGCGATGGCCCGAGCGTTGATTAAGCACCAGTTTGCGCGCGGCAAAGCCCTGACCAATCCCATCGATACACGCAGCTATTTGATGCTGGAATTGGCGACCTTAGAACACGAGGTGTTCTACTGTGTGTTCCTGGATAACCAGCACCGGGTTTTAAAAGCCGAATGCTGTTTTCAAGGCACGATTGATGGCGCCAACGTCTATCCGCGTGAAGTGGTCAAACGGGCGTTACAACTCAATGCCAGCGCGTTGATTTTGGCCCATAACCATCCCTCGGGCGTTGCCGAGCCCAGTGAAGCAGATCGTTCGATCACCCAGCGCCTGATCGAGGCGTTAAAGCTGGTCGATATTCGGGTGTTGGATCATTTCATCATCGGCGGAGCCGATTATTTTTCGTTTGCCGAGCAGGGGCTGTTATGAACACACGCAGTATCGGCAATCAAGGTCCCATATCCGACACGTTAATACACATTAACGTGTCTGGCCCCGTGTCAAATAACGGCGAGGCTCCGCTATGAACGCAATCACGTGTCTATCGATGTCATGTGTCGCGAGCGATGCTGATCGCTTAGCGTTGATAGTGTACCTTGATCATTTGGCGCCATCAGGACGTCGTTCAATGCGTTCATTATTGCAACGCGTGGGAGCCTGTTTCGGCTGGCAAGGTGACTGCGCTGAGTGGCCGTGGCTGTCGTTGCGTTATGCCGCATTGATGCAATTGCGAGCGACGTTATCGGCAGCCGATTTGTCGGTGAATACCGTCAATACCACGTTAGCGGCGGTGCGTGGTGTGTTGAAAGCCGGTTTTCAATTGGGCGCGTATTCTGCCGATGAGTGGCAACGCATTCAAGCGGTGCCGAATGTCCGTGGACGACGTGTCACCAAAGGCCGGCAGTTGACGCCACGCGAAGTGGAAAGATTACTGGCCGCTTGCCGCGCCGACGACAACCCACTTCGTGCCCTGCGTGATGAAGTGATTTTAACGGTGCTGCTGTATGCCGGCTTACGGCGCACGGAATTAGTTCGCCTCAACGTGGACGATTTCAATCCGCGTTCGGGGCTGTTGCAAATCCAGTTTGGCAAAGGCAACAAACAACGCGCCGTCAGTTTGCCGAATCCCGCCAAGCAAAAACTGAAAGCCTGGTTGAAGCAACGTGGTGCGATGGCGGGACCGTTGTTTGTGCATGTAGATGAACTGCCGTCCAAACAACGTCAAAAGCAAAACTGTAAAAAGCCAATGTCGGCAATACCTTCTGCGCTGAGCGCCCATCAAGTGTATGCGTTGTTAAGAAGGCGTTGCCGACAAGCCAACGTGGCATTGTGTTCGCCGCATGATTTACGCCGCACGTTTGTCAGCCGCTTATTGGAACTCGGTGTCGATTTAAACACAGCACGACAATTAGCCGGTCATGAGCACGTGCAAACGACGACGCTGTACGACCGACGTTCGGACAAGAATCAGCGGCAGGCGATGGCGAATTTCAGGTTTTGAATGACAAGTTTCACGTCAGTTCCTAAGTTTCCAGCCGCAGCACTAGGGCCACATTTTTCTATTAAACCTATTTAAACCACTGACCGTGGAATAAACCCCATTCGATAAAATCGAGGAGATTAAGTATGCCTGTAATTATTGAACACATTGATGCGATTGCCCGTCAAAAACAACGAGGCGTTTTATATATCGACTTTCGTCCGACGGCGGATGATGAAGAGCTCTTTAGCTACGACTATGAAGACGACGAACGCCGGCAAGCGCTTTTGGACTGGTTGGATCAACAAAGCATTGCCTGGTGTCGTTGTGCCGAGGTGGCTTCGGAAGACGGTTTTGAAGACTATGCCGGCCAGATTTATATCGATCTGGCGCTGGATGAATCCGATCCTAAGTATTGCCTGTTGCGCGACCATTTGGAATGTCCCGATGGCTCGATGCGCGATAGCAACATGACGTTTTATCACTTGCCGTTAGAAGCTGCTATGCAAAATGCCCACCATGATGAACCAGGGTTTTGGGAACGCTGGGCGAAGGATTTCTAGCAAATCCTTTGGTTGAGGCAGGCACGTTATGCAAAAAATTAAAACGCAAAAATGTGTCCGTCAACATGACTAATCGACAGCAATTTTTAACCGAAACACAACGTGAAAAACGCGATGGAGTGAATAAAAAATAGCACGGCAAAATTGAAAAGTTTTTTGCTGAAAAATTTTACTCAGCAAAAAACACCGCAAAAAACACGGAAAAAAGCGCGTTTTTGAAAACTGTAAATGCGCTGCACCTCAACAACACAAGGTGCAATTCATGTCAGCAAAAAAATCTGAAACCTCACATTCCATTATTCCCAGAATCATCCGTTTTCGTGATGCGCCATTCTATCTGGGGATGGACAAGAATCGTTTTAACGCCGAAGTCAGACCTTCGCTGACCGAAATCAAAATCGGCACGCAAGGTATTGCCTTCGATCGCATTGAATTAGATGCCTGGGCCGATGACTACATTCTTCGGATCGGCAAACTCAGCAAACAAAAACAGGAGCAAAAACCATGGCAAAGAAAATCCCCGGCCTCGTCAAAAGGGGCGATTGTTGGCACATCGACAAAGTCATCAAAGGCAGACGCATTTGCCAAAGCACTGGCACAAGCGACCTCGAAGAAGCGCAAACCTTCCTTGCTCGATTGATGGAGGAAAACCGTCAGGCAACCGTTTATGGTGTTCGGCCCAAACGCACTTTTCGGGAAGCCGCGACTAAGTATTTATTGGAAGCGCAGAAGGCCAGCTTGAAAGACGCAGCGCTGCATTTGAAGATTCTTGATGCCTATATTGGCGACTTGGCTTTGGAGTCAGTTCACATGGGCACCTTGCAACCGTTTATCCAAACGCGCAGGCAAGAGGGCGTCAAAAACCGAACCATCAATTATGGCTTACAGACGGTCAGGCATATATTGAATTTGGCGGCAATGGAATGGATTGATGAATATGGTTTGACGTGGCTAGCATCACCACCGAAAATCAAATTACTCCAGCAATTGGATGCCAGAAAACCGTTCCCGCTGTCATGGGAACAGCAGGACAGGTTATTCAATGAATTACCGGATCATTTGCTGAGGATGGCGCTGTTTAAAGTGAACACTGGTTGCCGAGAGCAAGAAGTCTGTTCCTTGCGGTGGGATTGGGAAGAATATATTCCCGAACTGGAGGCGAGTATTTTTGTGATCCCTGCGCTGAAGGTCAAAAACCGATTGCCCAGAGTGGTGGTGCTGAACAGCATAGCAAGAACGGTTATCGAACAATCACGAGGCCAGCATCCTGAGTATGTCTTTACCTATAAAGGTCATGCTGTGCAGACGATGAATAACTCGGCTTGGCAGAAAGCAAGAAAACGCATCGAACTTCCAGTACGGATTCATGATTTGAAGCATACTTTCGGGCGGCGCTTGCGGGCAGCGAATGTTTCATTTGAAGATCGGCAGGATTTGTTAGGACATAAATCCTCACGTATTACAGACCATTACTCGTCAGCTGAAGTAGGGAATTTGATTGCAGCAGCTGAAAAGGTCTGCGTGAATGAGTTACTTAAAGCCACGAAATGATTTAGAGCGCGCATAAAAAAGGGAATCAAGACGTTGTATCCGTTGATTCCCTTTATTTTACATGGGGCTGGCGATGGGGATCGAACCCGCGACCGGCTGATTAAGGGCAAAATCGTTAACTATGGGACGGACATTTCATTAAACCGTGTTGATGCGGACATGTTTAAAACCTTGGCAAGTCATGAACCGGTAGAAGCGAGGTTGCTGCCTTATCGTGAACCATTCATGATGACGGATTATACATAGGCGCCAATTTCTCCCCTCATTTTAAACCTCGAACTTCTACCTGATAATAGTGTGTCAGCTATTTGGCTGGAGGTTAATACAGTCCATCGCCACTCGGAGATCGTCTGAAAAAACGCTCAACGTGGTTAGCCGTGAGGCAATAATGAAGACAACGCAGGACGATGCAGAGGCGATGGCCGAGCCTCTGCTCTGTGAAGCGGAATTAATAGCTATCAGGCTCTCCTCCATAATCAGTGAATCGCGGAGTATTGCGATTATGAACTTAGAGGTCGCTAGTATGACAGCTTTAGCGGCTGGGCTGGCTCTTTAGGTGTATCGGCTCGCATTTGAAAATGGTCGGGGGCTCACAATATCTACAACTGAACTCGCGTTGCATCGTCTTGGGCTCAATTTAAATGTAACCAGAAAAGTGTTCATGGATCTCTGAAATAACAACTCGATAGTCAAATATCGACCCTAAGACGACGATCAGGATTTGACAATGAATGACTGCTTATTGGCCTTGAGCTGCCTTTCAGCTCTAAAAATTTTAAGTCTTAAAGAAATAGCCTTCGAGCGTTTTCTGCATGCGACGCCCGTTTTTTTTTTGTATTTAATCGCCCACCCCGACCAGTTCACACTATCAACAGCGCTTTGTCAGCGCATAAATGACCAGCGGAAAAGCGGATTCCGCTGAGTTCTAACTCAGCCTATGAGCTTGAACTTCTCAGCCTTGATGAAATCAAATTTTTCTGTTAAACCAAACTATCCACATAGCTGTTCAATGTCGGTCATCTTTAACGTTAACCCGTAGGAGAGCCCGTATGCGTAAACTATTTTCAGCGCCCCAGCGTGAACAATCCCGACTGGAAGAAATCGCCAATAGTTTTAGTCATGGTCTAGGTCTGATTGGAGCCCTGGTGGGCACACCGTCTCTGATCACGCAGGCGGCACGCCATGAAAATTCAGCATTTATTATCGGCGCGAGCCTTTTCTCTGCGACCATGGTGCTACTTTATTTTCTTTCCACGCTCTACCATGCTTTTCCAACAGGGAAGACCAAGCGCGTGCTTCGGACGATCGAGCAAGCGGCGATCTTCATCTTTATAGCTAGTACTTATACGCC
The DNA here is from genome assembly GCF_023227905.1 of Methylobacter sp. Lineage (GTDB taxonomy): Bacteria > Pseudomonadota > Gammaproteobacteria > Methylococcales > Methylomonadaceae > Methylobacter_A. The sequence continues at coordinate 125,645 of NZ_JALOCF010000002.1, forward strand.
GTTTACCTTAGGGGTTCTTCAGGGGACCTGGGGCTGGACACTGCTCGGCCTTATTTGGGGGCTTGCTACGGTCGGCGTCGCGCTGCTGGTGTTCGGTAAAATGTCGCGTCTGATGATTCCTACTAGCCTTTATTTGCTCATGGGGTGGCTCATCGTGATCGCGCTCGATCCCTTATTTGCCAGGATGCCACAATTCGGCGTGCACTTGCTGATTGCAGGAGGCGTGGCCTACACCGTAGGTGTGGCTTTCCTGGCAGTCGATTCTCACCTCCGGTTTGGGCATTTAATTTGGCACTTGTGCGTTATCGCGGGTACGACCTGCCACTACTTTGCAGTACTTTGGTACGCTGTCTAGTCCTGCCGTTGTCAATTGTCTTCTTCCTGGGCCGGCAGGCAAACCCGGCCTGCAGCTCCGCTTGCCAGTTCGCCGGCTGGGCCGCGAATTGTCTCGCCATTGGCTTCATCACTTATCTCGCCCACCACGAAATCAGAACACCTTGGACGGTGCGAGCGGGCAGTAGTGAACTCCCAGAAACGAACACCATGGCCCCGGTCTGCTGCAGCCGATGGTTCGGCCGCCGACGCTGTCCGCAAAGGAACGATTCAAGGGCTTGAGCCCTCACTGCGGCGTGGTAGGCGCACCGTGAACACAGTTTCTGCCTCGCCGGAACGGACGGCGACCTCGCCCCCATGCGCCCGAGCGATTTCGCGCACGATATACAGCCCGAGCCCCAGGCCCTCGTCGTCGCCATTGCGGCTGTCGCTTCGGTCCAGGCCTCGCTCGAGCGGAAGAAAAATCCGTTCCAAGACAGATCGCTCGATCGCCGGTCCACTGTTCGTGACCTCGCAAAGAACGTCCGCCTCCCCGCCGGTCAAGACGACGCGGATCGCCCCGTCCGCAGCCCCATACTTGATCCCATTCGATACGAGATTGCGGAGTAGTTGCTGCAGGCGCGGGCCGTCCCAGAAGCCTCTTGTGTCGCCGGACACCTCCAGCTCAATCAGGCGGCCCGGGTGGCTCCCGCGCAACTGGTCCACCTCGTTCTCGAACAGTGCCGACAGATCCGTATCGGCTAGGGTCATCTTGATCCCCAGACCCAACTGGGCTCGGTTGAAATCAACGAGATCGTCCAGCAGGGCTTTTATGGAAGCGCCACTGCGGATCAGGCGGGATGCCGCTTCCGAGATGTTCGCCCCGGCATTCATGGCTGCCAGATAGGTGGCCGTCATCAGGATCGTGTTGAGCGGGCTGCGCATGTCGTGCCCCAGTATCCCCAAGAACATGTTGCGCGCCTGCTCGACCTGGGTGCTAAAAAAACCCACCGATTCGGCAATCGCCTGGTCGATGGCCTCGTTGAAGCGGACGACGTCTTCCAGCTTCGTCTCAACGGCCGGGTGTGCGTCCATCCACAGGCGGAGGACGCTGGCGCGCAGCGCACGGTACTCGGCAACGAGCTGATTGATGTTGAAGCCGCTTTGCGCCCGCAGCACGGCGTGCGTTTGTGCCGCCGTCTCCGGGGCTTTCGACAGTTGCGGGCCTTTCCCCTTGGACTTGTCGGCCTGAGCTTGCTTGGTCTGGGTAGTCTGCAAGTCTTTGGCCACGGCCTCCAGAATTTGTCGGGCGTGGTCACGCAGAGCCAATGACGTCATGCTCACCGCTGCCGGGAGTTGGGTGGCGGCAAACATCTCCCATTCCGCCAGGATGGTTTCCATGTCCGTTAAGATAAATTCGGCCAAACGCATCTTTGCACCCCACTCGTGGACAAGGTTATATGACTCAACATGTCAGCCTCAGGACGAGAATGGGGTTGGAAAAAAGGGGGAGGTTAATTTTTTTCCACCGCATTCCGCTTTCCTCGGTCGACCCATAGGGGCAATTTTAGCACGTCGCCCTGGCATAGGCTTCATTCTGCAATTGGCTTGAGCCCAGCGCAGTCCTTATTCAGATGCATGCGTATCGATTCAATATCGCGAGTCGCCAGCGGCTGATTAATAAGTCGCGATAAGTTAGCTTACGTGCTTCCGGGGTGGCAGCCAGTCAGCGATATTTCTCCGACTCGGACAACCAGTCAATCACACTTTCACCCACATGAGCACGAAAGCTGGACCACGGGTATTGCCCTGGATTGTCCACCATTCCAGCACGCACCGGGTTGAGTTCGATATAACGCATGCATGTCAACAGATAACACTCGCTATCCACCAAGTTGGATTTGATGCGCCCTTCGAACAAGGTGCCTGAGCGCCGGTACGTTGGATTGATATAGCGCACATAACGGCGGCCAACCGATTGCATCAAGCCGGAAATCCCGCCCGGCGTTTCTTTTCGCACAATACCAACAGATGAACGTGATTGGTCATCAGCACAAATGCGAAAAGCCTGCCGCCGTGCTTCGCCAACGCTTCACGCAGGGTATCCCAGATAGATGTTGTAATCGTCTTCGTGAAAAAAGATGGCTTGGCGATTATTACCGCTCTGCACAATGTGCTGCGCTATGTTCGGCAAACTAAGACGGGGAATACGAGCCATTGCGTTTTGGGGTAGTGAAGATGAATTAAATCTGCTTAATGCTGGCACCAATAATGTAACTTGACCCCTTTTCCCTCGATGATCTACACCCATACCGCGCCGAGCCGGACGATTAAAGAAGCGAAAAGCCCGTTGGATTTTTGAGTCAAACCCCGTGATTGGCGGCAATGAAACGGTTTGCAGACACTGATTAATGCGTGCTCTGCGGCAGGTATTGGCCGAACTAAGTCATTGCCGAAAGGATCAGTTCGACAACTCTTCCGCCTTTTGGCCAGGGTGATAGCTAATATAGACATAAACAGGAATATCCGTATCTTTTAAGCTGTTCTCTATCAACGGCCATACGTCATCCCAGTCCAAATCGCCCGATCCTGTGGCCAGTTTCGGCAGAGCAATCGAGGTCATTTTCTCTTTTAAGATAAGTTTAGCCAAGGCATCCAAAGCATGCTTAATATTATTGAGAGTGGCCTTGTGCACATGATAATCATGGCTATCAATCACATCCTGAATAATCAAGTTCACAATATGACTATTATTGGTTCCGGTCCAGAGCCAGGCTTCGCCCGGTCGTGTTTTGTGTTGATGGCACCAGCGGTTGAAATCTTTGCACATATCGGGATATTGATTGCGCAGAGCTAACGCAAGTCCTTTATCCATCGGATCGTTGATTTCGACTCCCTGCACGATAGCGCAGGCTGTACTTAATAAAATATCCCCTTCGACTTGATAGAACATAAGGTTCTCCTTTAACGGTTTTTAATGCCTATTAAGCTCGACGAATGTGAATGCATCTAATGTTAGGTTGTAAAAAGCGTCCAGAATTTACCACTGTCAGCTTCGGCTATCTCAGTTAAATACATCAGTAGGTATTTAATAACAATAAGATAGTAAAAACTAATAATATATTTTGACGCTCTTTTCTGGAAAAACTGGGCAAATTTTCCACGCTTTTTACTAGGTCATGGCTAGGTAAACGAAGATTTCGGCAGTTTCCGGCAAGACTTCATCTTGCACACTGACGCAGGCCTTTCAAGAATTCGACGAGGATTTTTGATTGCAGCGGCGGAAAAGGTCTGCGTGAATGAGTCACGCAAAAGTCACGCAAGCGTTTAGACCAGGCATAAAAAGCGAATCAAAAAACATTATATGTCATTGATTTTATTGGACTTATTTGGAGCCAATGACGGGAGTCGAACCCGTGACCTACTGATTACGAAACCTTTTTAATACCAGAACTTTGAAGCACTATACAATAATAAACTAATAAAAACATCATCATAAAAAACTACAACCGTACTTCATAGAGCTACATAGTTCTATAAAATGGACAGTTTATGGACATCAAAAGGGCACAGGAAACGCCTCATCAAAATCAATCCAAGGCGTGTAAGGAACATCAGAATCAACCGGATGCTTCATTAACCCCTTAAACAAATCATGGTAAATGTCAGCAACCCCCTTCCCTTTATTCAAATACAATTCTAACAAATTTTCCCATAAACCCGACTTTTGCAAACAATCAAACGCCTTTTTAAGACTAAACGCATTACGACGAAAAATTGAAGTTAAATGACCAAAGCAAATTTTTATAGCTCGCTCGGTTGGCTTACCTTGAGCATCCGGGTTCAAATACAAGCGCTTGTAATCAATATCCTTTTTAATTTCATGATAAAAAACAACATCATCCCTGAAAAATTGCCACGCCGGATTTATATAAGTTCGAGTATCGTCTAAGCGAAAATTATTTAATGCATAACGCCAAAGGCCCGTCAAATGATCCTGAAGATCAAGCAAACAAAACGCTTCAAAACCAGAACCATTAGAAAATTGACTAATGACAGAATGATGAAAACGAGCCTCAAGCCTGGTCACTTGCAGCGAATCATCATAAAAACCTGACTTTTCCCAAACAGGTACCCAAAGCTCTTCTTCATTCTTATCAGCAATCGCTTTAGTTTTGTTATAAGCCGCAAACTGCAAACTTGATTGCTGACCAAACGTAAACGATTGGCCCCGGCCATAAACAACGGCAACATCATTAAACTCATAATCAAGCCCCTGAATACCGGAATGCCGGATGATTCGCCTTGCTCTAGTGGTAATTCGTGAATCCAGGTCCGGTGGTAACTCCCAACCCTGCACATCCATGCACAAATGCAACGCAACACCAGAATATCCAAAGCCTTCCTGAAAAATAAACGATGCAAAATGATCCATATCACACTGAATATCTTGAAGAGAACGAGACAATAAGAAAGACGGGGACGCTTGAATCTTTAAATGTGAACCCTGAAAAGCCGCCTCAGTAAAACTTGAAGAAACCAGCATAACCAAGCCTAAATTTGGATTACGTAACGTGTATCGATAACCGCTCTTACCACCAGAACCAACAGTCCACACAAAGCCGCCAACCTCAACCTGACAACCATAACCAGCTTGATAAGCAGTTTCAATACTAGAAAGCACAATAGGACTCATCATGCCATCGTATAACTGCCTAACCGTATCTAAACCGTTATGAACAATGCAATCTTTCGAAAAATCGAACATTTCACCGGAATGATCAATAAAAATTTTACCCGTCAATGAAGGCTCATATGTTGCCTTATCAAAACGCTGACAATTCTTAACCACTTTAGCCATTTCCAAACCCTTTTAAAAATTCGTATGGGCTTCAATGTTCCACATTGTACCGCTACGAATTATTTACTTTAATTTATTAAGACGTGCTACAGAGCCGTCCCAACGTAGAAATTAATCAAAAAAAGCCGCGCGTTGCCTTCGAAACTCGACAACGCGCGGCTTTTTATACTCAATTTATAACTCCTTCCTTATCTTGCCCTGGACTAGCAAAACCAACTGAAGATAATTGCTGAGCCGTATCTACAGGATCAGGAGAATCAGGCAGCTTCCAGGCGGTAACAATATAGGATTTACCCTTGTAAACCATATCGGCACCGTAGGGCTTATGGATCAACACAACACCCAACGCATGAAGATGATCGATCGGGTAACGTTCGACCAAAACATAGTTATCATAAAAATCAATATCACCTAAAAACCCCTTATCCACCGAAAACGCAGAAACAGATAATCGAGGGCGGTAACGATTAATTAAATAATCAATAAAACTTTCAGTTTCCAACGCTACCGGCTTAACGTTACCCAACGGCGGCTGTACGGGAGGCGATGCAGAAGATTGAACCGCATGGGAAGGCGAAGAAGCATCCATTTGCTGTTGAAGCGTAGCAGGCTGTTGAACAGGAACCGGCACTGATACAGCAACAGGAGCATGACCGACAACAGAAGGCGCGGAACTATCACGTAAACCATATCGCCATATTAAAAAACCAACTAACGCCAAAGAAAGCAAAATAACCTTAATCTTAGGGGCTAAACTGGAATTATGATTTTTTCGAATAGCCATAAACTCTTTATCACCTTTAAAATTAATCCTAACCTTTAGCGCATCCAATTGATCAGCTAAGCGCTTAACATGCACATAACCGGTTAAATAAGACGCTGGCAAATAAGTATAAGTGGCCCTCATATCAACCAAACCCGAACCAACAAACTCTAAGCCGTCCCTAAAACGCTGATTAGTATCATAACCGTCATAGAACTCCTTACCGGTAAACGTCCATGTTTCAATAGGAGGCTGAGCTGTAGAAAGACCGTAAAACACATGGTAACGATGAATACGAGGCATAAAAGAATTAAAGCCAACCAGCTCAAGCAAAGGAGCAATATAAGGGATTTTCTGTCTATCCAATCTTGACGCCTGAACTAAGTAATCGCATAACGTAGATTGAACCTGGCTATCAATCATTGCGAAATCCTGAGCCAAAAGAATCAAATCCCAATGAAGCTTCCTAGACAAAAAAAGCCAATTCAGCAACTTAAGGCGGGTTTTATCATTCCAGGAACGGGAGTTTAACCAGGTGCCAAGCTCATCAAGAACTAAAAGGCCATTCATATCCTCGGCCTTATAACTCAAATCATAAGCAGGCGGCAGCATTTCAAAATCTTCTAACCTTGGATGATCGGGAAGCCGATAACAGAGCGCGCCGTTATCCATTGGTAAGAAATTTTCTAAATATAAATCAAGATTAGTGGCAACGGGCCGACCACGTAAAAGATACTCTTTAATCTTGCCAACAGCGGCCAAAGATTTACCTTCGCCGCGCACACCCTGAATAATCCAACCCGGCATAAATAAACCATTAGTAATATTTGATAATTAGAAACAATAGTTATCTAAAATTCATCAAAAAGAAAAGGAAGAAGTTATTGAAAACATACCCCCATAAACCATCATATTAGATGCAGTAATACGAAGATTTAAAGGCTTATTCAAGATACCCAATTTTTTATAAATAGCATTAACGTGAATCCGAACAGTTTTAAGACTGATATCTAACGCTCTAGCAATTTCCTTATCTACTAATCCCTGAACAATAAATTTTGCAACCTCAGCTTGCCTAGGCGAAAGAGGCCCTAATTTAATAAGTTGAACTTCAATAAGCATAAATAGAAACCGAAATAAATTAATTTGAAATAGCCGCACGAAACCGCCAGTTTAATAAATTGAAAAACTGACGAGTAATAAACCGCAACATAAAACACGAGAATATAGCAAAAATACAAACATTAGTATTAGGCGGCATCACCCAACCCCAAACCCCATTTACTATTTCAGGGACAGTTTGAGAAATGCCATTCACTATAACCGAATACGTATTAACGTAGGCATAAACAGCCGAAACCAAAATAGAAATAAACGCTAACGTAATAGCTATTTTAAAAGATGCACGAAGCGCAATCTTGCCAAATACATCAACAAGAAAATTCATCAAAATACCGAACAAAACAGACATTAGATTGAACTCCTAAAAATAATAAAAAAACAAACAAACCCAGTAATAACCGCAAAAACCCAATTCAAAACTGCCCTGAGCGGCTGTAAAGGAACACACGGAGCAAAATCAAAATGTTTTTGACCTAAAAACGGAACATTAAAGGTTCTATGTATTTCATAATAACAAGATGTTTCCGGCAATTTTGGCAAATACTGGGAAATATCAAACATGAAAGGATTTGCCATTGGCAAAAAATCAAAATATTTCCAAGTATCTGGGTACAACGTCGGGGGCGTGGGCGGCAATTCTGAAACCGTAGGATCAACCGGGGTTTCAGGATCAGGCGAAGGCGTTGGTGCTGTAGTTTGATCTGTACCCGTAGGATTCGGATTCACAGCTGGATCAGGCTGAGTTGTAGGAGCAGGGTCAGTAGGTTGCTGATACTGAGTAGGAGAATCAGGCCCAAGAGACGCAACAGGAGGAATATCAGGGCTAAAACCCGGAGTAACAAATGGCGTTCCCGGATTAATGTTAGGAAAATTTAAAGCCGGTTGTGTTCCGGCTGGATCATAAACACGCTTGAAATCACCGTCAATCGCATCTAACGCAGGCTCCAACCAAGGCACTTGTCCATAATCAATAAACGGCTGTATTTCAGTTAAAGGAATAGGATTAGTTGAATGTGTTCTCAACGCTAAATCACCAATCTGATTAGACGTTAACGGAACAGAAGAACCCACGGGCGTTAAGGTGCCGGTGTTAGAATTTAAAACGAGAGCCATACCACCCAAAGCAACAGCAGCAGAAGCAAGACCGGTAGCATACGCAGAGCTAGGAGCCGACTTAATATATTCAGAAACAGCCTTACCCAGCGTAATACTGGGAATTGATGTATCAATAGCGGCATAAGCAGACGTACCCGCTTGATTAATTTTAGCTTCTAAGGGCAAAACCGCACGAATAGAAGGCAACCCATCATTAAGCGTTCCGGCGACACGCAAAACTGGCTTAGGCCCCAGACCGCCGCCCATAGTGCCCAACACTATACCTACTGATTTTTGCATACCGAAAGGATTTTGAGCATCCGTTATTTTCCAATGCTCAAAACAGGAACTAGGATAAGTGGCGACAATACCATCAGAACAGGTCTGGGATTCGCCCTCATCGGGAGCGAAAAACGAATCCCAGAGCGAATAAGGGCAGACCATAGGAGGGTAAACAGTAGAACCGTCAGTACAATTCAAACCGGCAGGCTGATCGTCGGGAAAAATACAATTTGCTTTTGTGGGATCTTCGGGAATAACACAGGTATGAGGAGGCGGATCACCACACAGCCCCGTAGACAGGCGAACTTGAGGGGCAACACAAGCGGACGCATTCATACACATGCCGTCAGGATAAGGGACGCCGTTAAAATAGCCGCCCCCAGGACAGCTTTTATAATAACCTGGTGTTTCATAAACAGGAACGGAATAAGAGGACGTTAAATTACACGTCAAACCCTCAAGCCACGACGAGCTCCCACCATAAGACCGACACGCAGTATAGGCGTTTTGATAATAAACACCAGTAACGGTATAACCGTTTGAATAAACAGCTGGATAATTATCTGCCAATGCCGGAAACGAAAAAGAAAGCAAAAATAAAAAAATGAATTTAAACATAAGATTCAAAATGTAAAAAGGAACGTCCCTGTTCCAACAACATTAAACGGCCTTGTTTGCAGCTTTTGGGAAAAGACGCAGGATGATAAAGGCAATTGTGACGGAAATTAACACCGGCCAGATCAAATCAACCAACTCCAAAGCATCAGCGTTTAAAGTGGTAAAGGCCGGCGCAATAGCCGCATTTAAAGCGGCTTGTGCAGGTGCAATTGAAAATCCAAATAAAGCTACAAAAGCAGCAATAAAGGAAAATACTTTGATTTTTTTCATAAAAAACAATCCTTAATTAAAAAATTTCAACAAAATGGGGCTTGCTAATTTCACAAACGCCCGGAGAACGAAGCTAGAGGCTATCCCGCTGCCAAAACAACTAACGAGCCAGCCAACCAACTCCACTATATCCGCTTGTGTCATATCAACAATGTCCCGGCTATGAACCCCATAAAATAGGATAAACACATAGTACAAACGATGATTGCATCAATGATTAAAGCGGTATCCATTTATAAAACTCCTAAGCAGAAGCTTTAGATGTTGCAACGACAGGCTTATAAGGTTCGACCTTTACGACCTTATCGCATGCAAATGATTGTTGTCCGGCAAAGACTTGTAAGCGGCCTTCCATTGTCACTATGACTGGACTTAATAAGCTGGGTTTATGAGGTGCAAACTGTGCAAATTCATCATAATCAATACGTATCTGAGCCTGAAACTGACCGTACGAATCATCACCCTCAGGGTAAGAATCCACACAGTTGATATAAGCAGCCTTACCCCTTGCGGAAGAATAGCGGTTAATTCCAATGCAAACTTTTCTTGCTAATAAACTGGTGTTTTCTAATAGATTGCTAGACATGATTTTTCCCTTTTTTTATTTTGGTTAGTTTAGTTTTGTCTTTTTGCTTATTTATTCAATAAACAGTTCTTTTTTCAGGCACTTGAAAAGTACACTAAGAGCGATTTTTCAAACCGGAGAAAAAACCGGCGCTTCTAATCTTGGATTCAAATACTGGTTATCCCTAGCTAGCTGAGCATTCGAAAAACCGCTTTTGATGCACTCTTTTTAATGATTTTTATCTAACATTTTAAATAAGTTGTTTGTTATTGCGCGAACCCTACGGGCCGGGCTTTCCGTTCCAATCAACTGATAAAGCTGATAACTACGACTAAGTTAAAAATGTTATTCCGCAAGCTCCATAAATTTTTAACTAAGTCTACGTAAATCACCTTTAACGGTTGATTTACACTCCAATCCCTTTCGCTATTGCGCTATGTCGTCTTTTAAGTCTTAACCAGTTTCGTACAGCGGTTTTGCCACGACTTTTATTTGAATGCTCCCTCCCTCCCTCACCCTCAGAGCATATCCCTCGACAACCTGGGCATGCTTTCCCTCTACGTCGGCTGGTCAATCGCGGACGGACTCTAAAACATGGGTTCATGCCGTCAAGGGTAAAGGCTACGCCCGCGGAAAAAGCACCCGCGCCCTGGACTGCATGAAGCCTCATGTTTTGTACGAGTCCTGCGACCGACCGACCGACTCCGAGGGGCATACCCAGAACGCCGAGGCAATAAAACGCCCCGGCAGAGTTAGAAAAAATAAAGAAATCATAAAAGTCATTGAATAATCCGAAGCCCGAAATCTGTTAATACGCCTTTATTGCTGATCGGCTAAATCGGAATCAGCGTGTAAATCTTCGACTACTTTCAATTTGCCTTCGATATACATGGTTAAAAGTATCTGAGTGAGCTTATAAGGCGTAAGGCCCCCACGTTCTTGAGCTTCAAGCTCTAGTTTTAAATATAAATCCGGCCTTAATGCGGTTCTGAATACACGATCAGATACTTTTTTATTTGATGATGATTTAGGCGGAAGAAATACCATCCCATTACCTAATGAACCAGTTGCTTTTTCAATCATTGTTTGCCCCCTTAGTGGCTACCTTGCAAATACCTAAGCCGGACTCGTCAAAAGTCGCAAAAGCATCAAACACTGCGCCAGAAGTTAGAAAAAATGCGAACCATGCGCCAAGAATAAAAGGGGTTACGCCATTGGAAACAAAAGCCCATAACAGACGGATTAAAAGACGACGTTTAGCGAAGCGCATTGATAAGCCCCCGAGTGCCTTCATTAGTAAATAAAACCTTACATTCGGCAGGATGATCGGCGCAGAGTTTCATAGCTTCGTCATAACCAGTAATGTAAGCGCCGTAGATAATGACAACGCAAAAAAAAGCAATACCGCAACCCAAAAGAAAACATTCAAATCTATTCATGATTGCCACCCTGCTTTTGTTGGTTATATTCATCGTTAAATGAATACTCGGACTCATGAACAAAAACAGATCGATTAGTAATGCCACCCTGCCCTAATGAATCGGATACCAAAGCGCGAACTTGATTACCACCAGCAATAGATACTTTATATTCAGGATGTTGTAACGATGTAAGATCAACACCACATTGGGACCATAAATCAGTTACTTTTTCTTTAGAACATTTAAGGTATTTAATCAAATCATCTGAATCAGAAAGATCAGAAAGTAATAACAATATCCCTTGTAGTTTTGACCTTACTCTCTCCCAATCTCTCAAAAAACAATCACGCCAATGACAATATTCCCCAACAGATGGACTAATTACCAATCTTATTTCTTCCCACCGGCTTACTTGTGCCTTTTCATATTGTTCAACAATAAAATCAACAGTTGAAATAACTTTCTCACGAGATAATGAAATTGTAGTCATGGCTAATCTCCGAATGATTCATCAGATAACAGCTCTTGATTAAATAGAGCTAAGTTAATAAGTGTATATTTACCAATTCTTTTAACAGGCAAATAACCCTTCTTTATCCAGCCAATAACCACTCCTTCTTCCATGCCGGAATGTTCAGCGAACTTAGAAACAGTGCAAACCATAATTGATGAACACTGCAAACTTTGCTGTTGACCTTCCATGTTTGACCCCTTATAGTGCTGTAATGTGCTTTATTGAAAAGATGTGCAATTATTGCACGATTAAGGCAATAATGCAATAGTTGCACAATAAATATTTTATGGATATACGAGACAGAATTAATAAATTAATAGATTTCAAAGATATAACGCCTACCGAACTAGTAGAAAAAACAGGAATAGATAGAATGAAGTGGGCGAATCTAAAAAGATCAAGAGTAAGAGCGCAGCAAGAACATATTGAAGCGATAGTTAACCTATGGCCAGAGTATGCCTATTGGATAACAACAGGTTTAACATTGCCCGAAGCCGGACAAATCAGCCCAGAAATAGAGGAAGCAAGAAAAAATCTGTCAACGGGTACTTAACCGCAAGGCGGGCATTGACACAATGGGGGACGGTTAAACCTAAACCGGATTAAAGCCGAAAGCAAAAGCAAAGCAACTGATGTAAGCCGTTACTTATACAATGTAAGCATTACTTAGAGAAGATCAATGGGTATTCAAGACCGAGATTACATGAAAAAAAGTGCAAGATTACGCGAAGCAGAAAGCAAAAAATCAAAATACCGCCCAGAAATAAAAAAAGCTTACGAAGCGTTCTGCAGAAAATCCACCTTTATAACAATACTCTATGTATTAGTAGGCTTAACAGCATTCTTCCTTGTGTTTAATTTATTACCAAACAAACACTCAATTAAATCAGGAAAAATATTAACGCCATCAAATACACTTGATAATTTAAAAAACCCCGAAACAAACCACCTCATACAGCATCAAAAGCCCACCAAACAGATCCAGCAACAAATAAATCCAAAAAATAAATCACGAATTTGCAAGATCTTGAAAAACGGCGAAGAGGAATGTAGATTTTTATAGAAATATCTTGTTCGTATGTACATACAAACATTCATCATTTGTTTGTGTCAAAAAACACAAACATTACCAATTCTAGATACCTCGACACTACGGGCCTAAGCACATCGGCCAATCAGATATGATTAAAAAGAACGATTCAGGAAAATGGGACGTTGACATTAGACCAAACGGCACAAACGGAAAGCGTTACAGAAAAACCAACATAGCAACCAAAGCCGAAGCCCTACGTTGGGAAGCCTGGATAAAAGCCAACAAAACAAAATCTAAAGACTGGGAACCAACAACAGACACTGATAAACGCAAACTATCAGACTTAATTGAACTATGGTATTCAGCACACGGCCAGAATCTAAAAGACGGAAAAAACCGGCTTTTAATGGTCAACAACCTATGCACACGACTTGGCAACCCACGCGCTGAAAATCTTAAAAGCTCAGACTTTACCAACTACAGAAACGAACGATTAAAAACCGGAGTCAGCGCCAACACGATCAACCATGAACACGTTTACCTTTCAGCTATTTTTAACGAGCTAACCCGAATCGGCGAATGGAAGAAAGAAAACCCCATAGCAAAAATCAGAAAACTAAAACTTGATGAACAAGAACTAACCTTTTTAACATCCAGCCAGATCAATGAACTATTAGAAGAGCTTAAAAAAAGCAAAGAAAGCGATTGTTACCACATCGCCCGAATATGCCTTGCAACCGGCGCAAGATGGAGCGAAGCGGAAAATTTGCTTAATACCGACATAAAGCCCAACTCAATCACCTACCGAGCCACCAAGAACGGAAAAAATAGAACGGTTCCAATTTCAACCGACTTTTTTAAATCCCTACCCATCAGAGAAGGCAAAGTTTTTAAATATGCCTATTCAACACTAAAACGTCGAATCAAAAACCTATCCTTTACCCTGCCCCCTGGACAAATGAGCCACGTATTACGCCATACATTTGCAAGTCACTTTATCCAAAATGGAGGAAACATTTTAGTTCTGCAAAAAATTCTAGGGCATGGAAGTTTATTGATGACTATGCGTTATGCTCACTTAGCACCCGAACACTTAGAAGAAGCAATTAAATTCAATCCAATTGATTCGCAAGCTTAACCTTTTTTCCTTAACATATTTAGAAGAACATGAAGAAATGGACACTTTATGGACACTTCAAAAAATAATTAACATTGAAATACCATAACATATTGATTTTATGGAGCCAATGACGGGAGTCGAACCCGTGACCTACTGATTACGAATCAGTTGCTCTACCAACTGAGCTACATCGGCTTTAGTGCCATCGTACCTTAGAGTACCACTGTCAGACCATTTAAAACTTTGCTATCGACTGATAGTTAGCCAGTACACTTATAGCCCTCCGACTACATCTTAACATGTAATTTTACTGTAACAGATATACCCCCCTCCGATGTCATAGCATTAGCTTAGCCGTTCTTTTTGCGTAGTTTAACGCGCCCAATAAGGCGACCTCAGGGTTGGTGCATACTTTAACCGATATTTTTTCCAACACGGCCCGGCACCGTCCTTTTGCCAGAAAGCCGTGCATAAATTCATCCTGTTGCAGCATGGGCAAGATTTTTGCGCCGATGCCTCCGGCCAGATAAACCCCGCCATAAGGCAGGCACTTTAACGCCAGATTTCCTGATTCTGCACCATATAGCCTGCAAAACAATTTTAACGCTTCAACGCATAACACATCGCTTCCGGCAACACCCGCTTCGCCTATGACTGCGGCTGGGTCTTGCTCTGCCATGTGTCGCTCGGTTTCCGGATTTGTTGGTGCGTAGTTGATGTGTTTGAGGAATTGATAAATGTTGACAAGCCCTTCACCCGATATCAGCCGCTCGCAACTAATGTGCCCAGGGTATTTTTCCAGCACGTACCTGAGCAGTTCTATTTCCCGCTCAGTAGTCGGTGCAAAATCAGCATGTCCACCTTCAGTGGCAATAATATGATATTCAGCGCCATCCCAAGACATTATTGCCTCTCCCAAGCCGGTTCCGGCGGCAATCACGGCAATGTTGCCTGGCTGTCGTTGTGCGTCGGGATTTAGTTCGACAAAATTGTGCTCAGGCAAGTCCAACAAGCCCCATGCCGTAGCTTCCAGGTCATTCAACAACCAGACATTTTGAGTCTTGGCCTGCTCGCCGATTTCCTTGCTGCTGAGCGCCCACGGCAAGTTGGTTGTTTTGCAGCTGCCGTTGGCAATAACGCCGGACGCTCCGAGGCAAACGGCTGTTATCTGTAAGCGTTCTGCGTCAGTCAAAAATGATGTTAATAATTCAGTAAACGTTTGATAATTACTGCTTGAAAATTGTTCTTTTTTTAAACACTTAACATCATTTTCTTCGGTTTCAAACAACGCCAGGATGGTTTTTGTGCCACCTACGTCGCCAGCCAGACAAATCCGCCTGGAGCGGGTTTGCGCGCGACGCGCCGGAAGAGGGGCGGGCATGGATAGCCCGTCATGAATCATCTCGTGCCTTCATAGTTGTTGAACACCTTGGTGTGGTTTTCATGATCGAAACTCACCACTTTATAAGGTTCTTTTTTGTTGCCCATTTCCATGCCGGGGCTACCGTTGACCATACCGGGAACTGTAATACCGACAACTTTAGGCTTGGTTTTTAATAAGGTTTTAATGTCATTTGCAGGCACATGACCTTCAACGACATAGCCGTCGACGATGGCGGTGTGACAGGACGCCATTTCTCTGGTAACGCCATGTTTATCCTTTATGGCCTGTACGTTTTCGGTAACGATATCTTCCACATTGAAATTATTGTCTTTCAAATGCTCCACCCATTTGCCGCAGCAGGTACAGGTTGGGCTTCTGTGGACGACGATATCGATTGGTTTGTCCGGGCCTTTTGCACTAACGCCCACATTGACAACGAGCAATCCGGTTGCCAAAAAAGTTTTCAGTATTTTCATGGTCGAAACCCCTTTGTTGATTAGATTATTTTCAATGCTTATGCCTGATGATAAGCCCGGCTGTATTCATGCACGGCATCAACCATCGCTTTAACATGCTCAGGGTTCATATCGGGCAAAATGCCGTGCCCCAGGTTGAACACATGGCCTGAACCCGAACCGTATTTATGCAACATGGTTTTCACTTTTTCGGTAATGACTTCAGGATTTGCATAAAGCGCAACCGGATCCATATTACCCTGCAAGGCAACCTGATGACCCACTCTGGCGCGCGCTTGTTGTATATCGGTCTGCCAATCCAGGCCCAAGGCATCATAGCCGGAATCGGCCATGGCTTCCAGCCAGAGCCCGCCGCCTTTAGTGAACAGGATGGTGGGAATCTGCTGTCCGTTTACGTTTGTGTTAAGCAATGACCGGACTTGCTTGGCGTAGTATAAGGAAAACTCGATATAATCTTCGGTCGCCAACATGCCGCCCCAGGTATCGAACAACATGGCCGCCTGAGCGCCCGCTTCAATCTGGGCATTCAAATAGGCCGCGACCGACTGCGCCAGTTTATCCAGCATGACATGCATCAACTTGGGCTGCTCGTACATCATGCTTTTAACTTTTTGAAAGCTCTTGCTGCTGCCGCCTTCAACCATATAGGTCGCCAGCGTCCAGGGGCTGCCGGAAAAACCGATTAACGGCACGCTGCCTTGCAGGTTTTTTCTTATTAGCCGGACCGCATCAACTACGTAACGCAAGTCTGTTTCCGGATCCGGGATCGGCAGTTTATTGACGTCCGCCGCCGTTCTGACCGGATGGGTGAATTTAGGCCCCTCGCCTTCGGTAAAATGAAGCCCCAGTCCCATCGCATCAGGCACGGTCAAAATATCCGAAAACAGGATCGCCGCATCAAAGCCAAAGCGCCGCAGCGGCTGCAGGGTGACTTCACAGGCCAGTTCAGGATTGGTGCACAGATTCATAAAACTGCCGGCCTGCTCCCTGACTTTGCGATATTCCGGCAAATAACGCCCCGCTTGGCGCATCATCCAGATCGGTGTGTACTCCACAGGTTGTTTTAACAGCGCTTTAATAAAAGTATCGTTTTTTAATGCGGTCATGAATTTAATTGTTCCGGTTTAAAATTAGGGTGTTTTTAGCCCATGGGCAACATATAAGCCTGTTGATACAAGCTATGTGTTATCGACCTGCTTTCCTTACCAAGGCTTTGTGGAATTCAAAGGGCAAGGATTCTTTTGCTTTGTTTGCTGATGCGGCATCAGGATATGAGCCATATTCCAAAATAAACTTCTCTTTGCCTTTCGCTAGCGTCCTGATGACTCTAATATCCGGCCCCAATGCCGGGTATTTTTTGAGTATGTCATCCGCCGATGACTGCTTCGATAACACCATAAGCTGCAACGTGAAATTATCTGCTGACGGTGGCAATGATGCTTCGACAGCCGGGGATGACGGAAGCGTCGCTATCGGTAGGGAAGCGAGGCGGCCCGGCTCCGTTTGCTGAAGCGTTGCCGTTTCTATGGTTCGCTCTTCAGGGATTGCTGTAACTTTTACGGGATTTTGCGGTACCTGGTTGGGTGTAAACGGCTCTACACTATTAAGGGGAGCTTTCAATTCCGCTTGTTTTAATTTTTCCTGCGAAGCCCAAAGCCGGCCAGCCGTTTTCTGCTGCGCACCGTCAGATTGCTTCTTGTCCGGCTTCAGGTCTACTTCAACTGTAGCTGCCGGCACGGGTTGACCTTTAACTTCCAAATTCTGAGCGGCAGGCGGCTCAACACTATTAACCGTTTTAGTTAACTCCGGCTGCTTGGGTTTATCCTGCCCACCCCCAAGCGGCATAGGATCTGTCGGCGACTGTACGGATGCCGGGGCAATTGCTGTGGGATGAGCCGCATCACTTGCTAACCGCTTATCAGCAGCCATGCTGGCTGCCTCAGGCTTTGCCGCGGGAGTGACAGCCTGTCGACCCTCCCTGTTTACATTGACTTCGACCGAAGGCTCTAACGCACCTTTCGCGCCATTTGCCGGCTGCTGAGCAGGCGGCAGCGGGAGCACTATCTGAGATTCCGGCTGTGGCGGGGCCACTTCAGTACTGTTCGCTTTCTGCTCGACAGTAGCAGGCGCCATTGCTTCTTTAGCATTGTCTTTTGACGACGGCATGTCCACGACGGCTCCCGGCAGCCTCGCGGCATTTCCTCCATCCATGGAAGTCAGATCAGGAGGTGGAGCACCAGCAGTAGGCGCTTTAGGCGATGCAGGAGCAATGGCCGATGACATTAGCCACTGAGCGCCTACCGCTATAGCAATTGCCGTAGCAACAGCAAGCACAAGTAGCCATTTCAATTTTCCACCTTGCTTAGCACCGGAAGATAGACCGGATATCTCGGCGATAATCCTTCCCGGAATTCCGTGCGTCTCACGGTAGATATGCGTCACCATGTTGTCGTCGATGGCTTTAAACGACACGTTTGCATAAGGCTTCGTTGACAAGTGCTGTAAAAAATCGCCGCATTGCTTTTCCGACAAGGAAGGAATTTCAACGATATGACAATCATCGATCGCTCGATCCGATACCCGCTTCACTTGCAATTCATCATGCGTTAAAGCAAAAACCACCCTTAAAGCGGGACTTGCCGCTGCGTATTGGATGATTGCCGCGGTCAGGCCGGGAACCAATGCACCGGCATTATCAATAATTAATACAACTTGTTTATATTGACTTGCAGACCGCCCCGCAGCCGTTGATGACGACTGAACAGACTGAGCTCTAAACAGCTGCTCCTGAACCGCCTCAAAACTTACGGTGGCATTACCTTGTATAAGACAGTACCGCCATGATTCAGTCTTGCGCTCTTGCAGAATTTTAAGCAGCGTCGTTTTACCGATACCTTCCGGACCGCAGACAACAAGGGCCTGGGTCAGATTTGAAAGCAGATGAATTAATAAATCAAGCTTCTGTGTTCGTTCCTTTGTTATCAATGACTGAGCGGGCCTATTTATCTGATCAGCCGACTGCTGTTTCACATGATAAGTAAAAGTATCATCATCTACCATAGGTTTTAAGTGTCATCTCCAGTAAGTGTTGGTCTACGTTTACAGGCAATGTTGCCCTGCCGATTTTTTCTAACAGAATCAGTCTGATTTGGCCGTCTACATTCTTTTTGTCCACCGCCATTAATTCCAGATATCGGTCTGCGTCAATTTGTTCCGGTGGAAGTACGGGCAGTCTGGCTTTTTTAAATAGCGCAATAATTTTTGCGACATCTTCCTCACTTAGCCAGCCTTTTCTTTTGGAAAGATCGGCGGCCTGACAGGTACCGATCGCAACGGCTTCGCCATGCAGATATTTACCGTAACCGGCGCCGGTTTCTATGGCATGCCCAAAAGTATGGCCCAAGTTTAACGTCGCCCTGACTCCGGTTTCGGTTTCATCCTCGGCGACAATTTCGGCTTTATTGATGCACGACTGTTCAATGGCATAAGCCAATGCTTGCTTATCTCTGGCCAGTAACGCATCGACATTGCTTTCCAGCCATTCAAAGAATTCAGCATCCCTGATCAGGCCGTATTTAATCACTTCGGCCAGACCTGCAGATAATTGACGGTCATCCAATGTATCCAAAACATCGGCATCGGCAATAACGCATTGCGGCTGATAAAAAGCGCCGATCATGTTTTTGCCTAACGGATGGTTAACTCCGGTTTTGCCTCCTACCGAAGAATCGACTTGTGCCAGCAATGTGGTGGGTATCTGCAAAAAAGAAATGCCTCGTTGATAACAGGCGGCAGCGAAACCGCCCATATCACCAATAACACCGCCGCCTAAAGCAATGAGGGTGGCATTACGGCTAAACTTGCTGGCCAGCAGTTTATCAAAAATCTGAGTTACAAAATCTAAAGTCTTGAATTGCTCACCATCGGGCAAAATCACTGTTTCGACAGTATAGCCCTGCAAATTATTTAGAACTGCGTTTAAATACAGGGGAGCAATGGTTTCATTGGTAACCACAACAACCTGCTTGGACTTTATATGCCTTATAAAAAGCTCAGACTGGCTCAACAAACCGGAGCCGATATAGATCGGGTAACTGCGGTCACCCAATTCAACCAGTAATTGTTTCATGTTTATTAACGTTTGTAGATTGGGTTAGCGTGACGTAACCTGATATTTACCGCTTTGTGTCGGATTGCACTATTCTAACCCGACCTATACGATTTCATTAACGCGAGAGGTAGAGCAATACAGGGACAATTGCCGATATTTTGTTTATTAACGATTAGCGGAGTTGTATTCTTCTAAAATGTGACTGACAACTTCTTTGCTCTGCATGATACCTGTATCAATTTTAAAGTCCGCGCACGACAAATACAGCGGCTCGCGCTGTGCGAACAAACTTTCTATCCGATCCCTGGGATTATCGGTCTTCAGCAGGGGACGTTGCGTGTCTCGGCGCGTCCGTTCCAGGATTCTTTCTACCGAGCATTGCAGATAGACTATAAAGCCATTTTCTTTCAATAACCTGCGATTCTCTTCACGCAAAACCGCGCCGCCACCGGTAGCCAGTACAATCCCCTCCATTTGCGTCAATTGCTGAATCATTTTCTGCTCCCTATCCCTAAAGCCTTCTTCTCCCTCAAACTCGAATATGGTTGGAATATCTACGCCGGTTCTTTCTTCAATTGCTTTGTCGCTGTCATAGAAAGGCAGTTTTAGCGCCCTAGCTAACTGCCGTCCTATCGTAGTTTTTCCTGCACCCATGAGGCCAACTAAATATATATTCTCTGATCGCGCCATGACCTGCCTTCCTGCGGGTTAAACCATTAAAAAAGGGGGCATTATGCCCCCTTTTCGCTCCAAGTAGAAGCAATCAATCACTAGCTATATTATCTTTCATGATTTTTGGGGTAACAAAAATCAGCAATTCTTTCTTCGTTTTATTTTCCGTTGAATTGGTAAATAAAAACCCGATACCCGGTATATCGGCAAAAAACGGGATCTTATTTTTGCCTATTGATTCGGTGCCTTCATAAACCCCTCCCAAAACTACGGTCTCACCATCCTCAACAAGTACCGAGGTTTTAATCTCCCTTTTATCGATACCAGGATTGCCTGATACCGGGTTACTGGTATCATTCGCATTGTCCTTCGTAATCAATAGATTCATGATAACCGATCCGCTGGGAGTAATCTGCGGCGTTGCATTTAACTTAAGGACTGCATCAATATAAGTCGTTGTTGCCGGTGTATTTGCGCTCCCTTGCGTTGTAACCGGAATTTGCACACCTTGCATCATCACTGCCATGCAGCGGTCCATAGTCATCACTCTTGGATTGGATACTATTTCCCCTCTTCCTTCAATTTGTAATGCCTGAAGCTCAAGATTCAACACATAATCCGCGCCTCTGGCGAGCGTCATACCTAGAGCGCCCGGCGGGGTTGCGGACAATGCTGTCACTCCCAAATCAACCAGCGAATCATTTACTGTTAGCTCCTGGCCTGCCGTGGTCATATCACTTCTAGTCCCGCTGCCGCCAATTGCAAAGGCCTTATTAGAGCTAAGAAATCCTGCTTTTGCCGCCCCAAACTTGACACCTAAATTTTCAGTAAAACTGTCATCGGCAATAACAACGCGCGCTTCAATCATTACCTGCCGGACAGGAACGTCAAGCTTACGTATCAGTTTCTTTATATCCTCCAGCCGCTTTGCCGTTTCCCGCACAATCAAAGTATTGGTTCTGGCATCGACAACGGCCGATCCACGAAGCGAAAGCAAGCCGAACTTGTCATTATTTACCTCTGAGCCTTTTGCTCCCACCCCTTGGCTTGCTTGCCCATCCGTCAAAGAACCTCCAGTGGAGGCCGATGATATGCTTCCGGTTGAAGTCGATGAGCCGGCAGCAGCTCCAGTCACTCCGCAAGCACCAAAAGTGCCGGTATCTTGGCCGTTTAATAAATTTCTAAAGTTTTCGGCCTTGGCATAATTGATTTTGATATATTCAGTCACCAACGGATCTAATTGCTCAACAACTTTTTCTGTTTCCTGTTGTTTTTTCTTGTAGTCTTTGATTTTGTCCAACGGTGAAATCAGTGTGACATTGCCGGTCTCATACTTGCCCAGGTCCTTGGTCATCATGATAAAGTCCAATGCTTCATCCCAAGGCACATCATCCAGCTTTAGAGTAATCGTGCCAGTTACATCGTCACCTGCCACTACATTCTGTCCGGTAAACTCAGCCAGGATTGCAATAACGCTACGTATTTCAATTTCCTGAAAATTTAAAGACAACCTGTCGCCAGTATATTTGGTACGCGCTCTGTCCAGCGCATCTTTCTCTTCATTGCTTAACGGACGAAACTCAACAGTCAACATCCCGTCCGCTTGAAAAACGGAATAGTCATAAAGCTCATTTTGCATGGCCACGGTAATTGTGGTTTGCTGGCCGGATGAGACCGTATCAATAAACTTAACAGGCGTTGCAAACTCGGAAACATCCAAGCGTTTAGCCAGGCTGTAAGGCAGCCGGGTATTTAAAAAGCTTATGACAACTTTCCCGTTTAGTTTTTTGGAATTGACAATGGTATTAGGGTTAGCCAAAGAAATCAGTATTCGCCCTTCACCTTTGTCGCCACGTTTAAAGTCGAATCCGCTAATATCTTGCGCGGGTATTAAGGCTGCAACCACCGAATTAACTGACTTCGTTGGAGCAGAGGTTGCAGGGATAGTTGGAGTTGCCGCTGACTTTCCGGCAACTGGCTTTGCAGCAGACGTTACCGCCTTTGCATGGCTCAGGGTCAACAGCACCTTATTGCCAACCAGCTTGGTTTCAAATGGTATTGACTCCATCAGGTTAACAACGACACGAACTCTGCCGGCGGCTTCAACCACATAAACACTGCTCGCCGCTCCTTGATTTACCGGGTACATTTTTTTTGGCAGCGCGCTTTTTACACCCGAAAAGTCCAAGGCAATCCGCGCGGGGTTATCCGTCTTAAATACTTGCGGGGTAATAGCCGGCCCCGTCATTGTCATTTCAATTTGCAGCTTGTCATCTGGCTGCGTCGCGAAGTCTATGCCCGATAACGCCAGCTCGCCGGCTCTAACAGATGCAGCTTGAAAGATAAATAAAAATAATCCCAACCCAATGTGCGTCCATAATAGTCGCCACGCTTTATCTTGTGCCCTGAGTGTGTTTACTACGGCATTGCCTTTTTTATTATTCATTTTTTATCCTTAGAATCACTCTGTCAATGCTATTGAAGCGGGTTGTTCATGCCACGTTCCCGGCTTATCAGGGACTATTTCCATCAATTCAATTTTGTCGCTGACTATCCGTATAATTTTTCCGTAATTTTTGCCCATATAGTTTCCAACCTTGACGCGATAAACTGTGCCGTCGCTCGCCTTTATCAAGCCCCACAAGCTCGACTTCATATCTACAGTACCAACCATTCTCAAGCCATCCAAAGGAAATGCTTCCAACTCCTCTTTACGCCGGGTGGTATCGGGCTTTATACCGCTGCCCGCTGAAACATCAGCGCCCTCAGCCTGTTCCGGCTGTTCCAGCGGCTTAAACGGATCACGCAGGCCTTCCGGTTTAAACATAAACGGCTCAATCACCTTGATTTCAGGCAAGGGTTTAATGGGTTCCTTAGGCCTGGCTTTAACTTCCGAGATGTAGCGGTTTAAATCTGAGAAATCATCATTGCCGCACCCGGTCAGGAACACTGCAAAAACCAGGCAGCTAATCTGCATCGCTGTTTGGGGGGCGCGCGTTCTCAAGGCCGGGGAAAACACTTTCTTGGCATGCCACCAAGAACAGGGAAGGTAGAGTGACTCAGGGAGCAACCACCGAGATGACAATAACTTGTTGTATTCCATTACTTTTTCCCTCTTTTTGTTTTAACCGCTGTCGTTTCTTCTTTAACCCCTTCGTTATAAGTCTTTACAGTGGCATTCATTCTCATTTTCCTTTCTTTAGCATCCTTACTTTCCGGGATAATATTTACGTCATGTACGGTAACAATTCGAGGCAATGAGGCTAAACCACTGACAAACAAACCCAGCTCCTCATATTTGCCAATCACCTCAATATTGATTGGCAGCTCAAAGTAGAAGTCTTTACGTATTGGAGCGCCGGGTTTGAATAACCTGAACTCCAAACCGCTGGCCAGCCCTGTCTGAGAAATATCAATTAATAAGCTTGCAACTTCTTCTTTTGTAGGCATCTGGCGAATCATATCCTCCAGTTGCGTCTCAATTTGCGCCAATTGCTGCTGATAGTCAGGAAGATTGATCGATTTTTTTTGTTTGGTCTCAAATGATTGCTTCAATTCCAGCTCTTTCTTCTCAGAAGCATCAAGCGCCGCCAACTGATCAAGCGTGTCGTAGTAAACACCCGCGCCAAAAACCAGGCCGCAAATTGCTACGATCGTTGCCACTTTAATAGGCAATGGCCAAGTCCCTGCCTCATTAGGATCCCAATTAATTTCTGAAAGATTCATTATTTTCCTCCAGCCGCAACTTGCGCATTTTGATTACCTTGCTTGGCATGCAAAGTAAAATCACTTAACTGCTCAGGGCTAACTTTGGTTGTCGACTGAATCACGTCAAGCGTTGGGACTTTTAACCAAGCTGAGGCCTCAATCGCCCTCATGAAAGCTGAAACGCGCGCATTGGATTGGGATTTGCCGTGAAAAGTCAGCTCTGCACCCTTCTGATTGAAGGTAGCCAGGAATACCCCGTCAGGTGTAACCCTGGGAAGCTCATCAAACAAATGCACAATCTCAGGACGACTTTCCTGCAACTTCTGGATCAATTCTATTTTGGTAAGCAACTTACTTTTCTGCTCCTCAATCGATTTAATTTGTTCAATTTTCTTATCCAGCAGCGTTATTTCGTCCTGCATTATTTTATTTCTTTGTTCCTGATATGCTTTAAGTCCTTCTATATACATATGAACCCCGGCAAAAATAACCGCTGTAACCAAAACAGACACGCCAATAGCATTGATAAAGTCCTGTTTTTTCTGCGCCCGTAGCTCTTCACGCCAAGGTAATAAATTGATTTTTGCCATTAGTCAAAGCTCCTCAATGCCAACCCGCATGCAATCATCATTGCGGAAGCATCATTGCTCAATGACTGAGGCTTCACTCTGCTGGATAAAGCCATGTTGATAAATGGGTTCGCTATAACAGTAGGCACCCCTACACCTTGTTGAACCAATTTGTCGATACCGGGTATTGATGCGCATCCACCCGCCAGAATAAGGCAATCGATGCGCCTGTTCGCGCTCGATGAAGCAAAAAACTGTATCGACCGCTGAATTTGCTGGACCATCGCCCGTTTAAACGGCTCAAGCACATCAACGGCATAATTGTCCGGAAGGCCGCCCAGCTTCTTTGCCAAGCCGGCCTCCTCATACGTCAATCCGTAGCGACGCTGAATTTCTTCGGTCAACTGTTTACCGCCAAAGCCTTGTTCTCTTGTATATACGGTACGGGAATTATAAAGAACATTTAAGGAGGTCATGGTTGCCCCAATGTCCACAATGGCGACCGTTTGACCTTCTATCGCATCCGGCAATTGGTCAATCAGCAAGGTGAAAGCATTTTCCATTGCAAAAGCTTCTACATCGACAATTTTGGCCTTTAAGCCCGCCTTCGCCAGCACTTCCACACGATCCTCAATAATTTCTTTTCTCGATGCCGCGAGCAGCACATTGACCATTTCAGGGTTATTTTCATTTTCGCCCTGCACCTCAAAATCGAAATTGACCTCGTCAAGCGAATAAGGCACATACTGGTCAGCTTCAACCATAATCTGTTCTTCCATTTCATCATCGCTCAGTGAAGCAGACATGGGTATAACCTTGGTCATCACTGAAGAGCCTGCAACAGCGACAGATGCTTGCTTTAACTTTGAACCGGATTGTTTTAAAGCTGTTTTTATGGCATCAGCTATCACTTCAATGTTGGCTATATTTTTGTCAATAACAGCATCTTGCGGCAAAGGTGCTACGGCATAGCTCTCAACCCGGTAACGAGCGCCAACCTTGCTCAATTCGAGTAACTTTATAGCTGCCGTACTGATGTCAATACCAAGCACCGCACTCTGTTTCTGACTAAACCAACTCATGAATTAACCCTTGAAAAACTTGATGAATAATGCGATCGATCAATTACCGAGGAGCAAAAATCCGCCTTTGCAGTCGTCAGCTATAATTTACAATCCAAAACTTATTTACTCGCAAAAGTATAGTAGCCTTTTTTATTTTGATGCTTAAAATGTTCAATTTATTTGCTCAGCCAATTGTTTTTATCTTCAGCAGAAAAGTTTCAGTCGACATTTAACAAAAACGTATCTTTATATTCTTTTAAAGCTTAGGCTTTTATTTATTGCGCAGCTTCCCAGGATCACTTGTGGCAAAAAAAACATTAAGCGGACAAATCCTAAAATGGTTTGCTATTTTTTTTATGACCATAACTTTGGGCTCGGCAATTTCGGGCTATTTTTTATACAACAAGCTCTCCGCCGACCTGCCTGATGTTAAGGCCCTGCATAATGTCCAGTACCAGACGCCTTTAAGTATTTACAGCAGAGATAATCAGCTGATTGCTCAATTTGGCGAAAAGAAACGCACACCGGTTAATATAGAAGATGTCCCGCAACAACTCATTAATGCGTTCATTGCCGCAGAAGATGACAGTTATTATGAGCATCCCGGCGTCGACTTTAAAGGTCTGCTTCGGGCAGGACTGCAACTTGCCTTAACCGGCAAGAAAAAACAGGGCGGCAGCACTATCACCATGCAGGTAACCCGCAACTTCCTGCTTAGTAGCGAAAAGACTTACACCCGTAAGTTAAAAGAAATAATGCTGGCGTTAAAAATAGAGCACGAGTACCCGAAAAATAAAATACTGGAACTCTACTTAAACCAGATTTTCATGGGCCACAGGGCCTATGGCATTGCCGCCGCCGCTCAAGTCTATTACGGCAAATCCTTAACCGAGCTGAGCCTGGCCGAACACGCCATGATTGCCGGCTTACCTAAAGCGCCGTCTATATATAATCCCATTACTAATGAGCTACGGGCGATTGAAAGGCGCAACTATGTCTTGCACCGCATGCTTGAACTTAACCATATTACTCAACAGGAATATGAGAATGCATCCCGGCAACCCTCTACCGCAAAGCTGCAATCGGTCACACCTGAGATTTCAGCGCTTTATTTAGCCGAAATGGTGAGGCAAAAAATTTTCGAGCTCTACGGCGAGCAAGCCTACACATCCGGATTTAAGGTCTACACAACAATAAACGGTGCGCTGCAAACTACCGCAAATGAGGCGCTTGCCAGTGCCTTGCATGCCTATGATCAACGCCACGGCTATCGCCACTTACGCATTAACAAAGCCAGTGAAGCTTCCGCTCCTGCTCACGCTCCTCGTCCACGTTCTGTAGACGAACTCCCGGTCATCGGCGATACGCTGCCTGCCACGGTTCTACAGTTAAAAAATAATCTCGCAACGGCCAGCCTTCAAGACCGCACTGTCATAGAAATACCGTGGGAAAACATTAAATGGGCCGGCAGCCCTATCGGAACCCTATTAAAAACCGGCGATATTATCCGCGTTCGTCAACTGCCTAATAATACTTGGGCTTTAACGCAAGTACCCGAGGCAGAGGGGGCATTAGTTTCACTAAACCCTGCTAATGGCGCCATTTTAGCGTTAACCGGCGGCTTCGATTTTTACCGCAACAAATACAATCGCGCGACCCAATCAAAAAGACAGCCGGGGTCAGGCTTTAAGCCCATCATTTACACTACGGCTCTGGAACAAGGTTACACCTCCGCCAGCCTGATTAATGATGCGCCCATCGTCATCGACAATCCGGGCCAGGAAAATGAGTGGCGGCCGGAGAATTACAGCAAGAAATTCTACGGCCCGACCAGCATCAGAGCGGCTATCACTCATTCAAGAAACATTATTTCCATTCGCTTATTGAAGGAAATGGGTATTGAAAAAGCGGTCGAGACGGCATTGCGCTTTGGTTTTATTGAAGATCAAATACCCAAGACCCTCTCTTTGGCATTGGGTAGCGGTTATGCATCTCCACTGCAAATGGCACGGGTTTACGCCACATTTGCCAACGGCGGCTTCCTGGTCAAACCTTATTTTATTGAACGCATTGAATCCAACGAAGGCGAAATTATTTACCAAGCCAAGCCTAAAACAGCCTGTCCTGCCTGCGACAGTAGCCAGGAATTAAACCGCAACTACGCCCCGAGGATTATTACGCCGCAAATTTGTTTCCTGATGAATTCGCTATTAAGAGATGTCGTTCAACATGGCACGGCAACAGGCGCAAAAGTATTGGGCAGACAAGATCTTGCTGGAAAAACAGGAACCACCAACGAACAGAGAGATGCCTGGTTCAATGGCTATACGCAAACCAATGTTGCGACCGCATGGATCGGATTTGATGACTTTTCGCCCCTGGGAAATCTTGAAACCGGCGGCGTAGCTGCGTTGCCGATGTGGGTAGAGTTTATGCGAATAGCCTTAAAAGACACCCCGGAAACCCCGCTTGAAATGCCGGAAGGTATCGTCAAAGCGTTCATAAGACCTGAAACCGGCTTGTTAGCAGCCGCCGCAGATAAAGGAGGGATATGGGAGTACTTTCAATCGGAACATGTACCAACCAGTTTTGCACCTGGTGGCTCTATAGCCGGCTCTAATCAGCCCGATGAAAAATTGACTGAAGACCTGTTTTGATAGGATATGCGGAGCGGGTTTAGAACCCGCTCCTACCCATCAAATCAGCTTAATTGACCGTGACACTGCTTAAACTTCTTGCCTGAACCGCAAGGACACGGATCATTGCGACCCACTTTACTGCCCTCTCTGACAAATGGCTGTTCCGCAGTAGCAGCCGCTTCTTCCTGCTCAGGGGCAGCAGCCTGTAACGACTCTTCATAAGCATCCAAAGCCGGGGCCTGTGCATGCTCAAAATGCATTTCCCTGGGCGCTTGCATTTGCTCATCAAGCGCATGAACGTCTTCTTCCTTTCTAACCTGGACTTTAAACAGAATCCCTATCACTTCATACTTGATATGTTCAAGCAGGTTAGTAAACATTTCAAACGCTTCGCGCTTGTATTCCTGTTTGGGGTCTTTTTGCGCATAACCTCTAAAATGAATACCCTGACGCAAATAATCCATCGCCGCCAGATGCTCTTTCCAGCTGTTATCCAGTACTTGCAGCATCACTGATTTTTCAAAATGCCGTAACACTTCCTTAGACATTTGCTGTTCTTTGTCTTTATGGTTTTGTTCCAGAATCTCGATAATACGTTTACGTAATGACTCTTCCTGCAACGAGTGATCTTCATCCAGCATTTTGCGCACAGGAATTTCAACGTTAAATTCCTGATGCAAATGTTCTTCCAGCCCCTTGATGTCCCACTGCTCGACCATAGTTCTGGGCGGGATATACTGAGTAATCACATTATTGACCACATCCTCGCGTATCGCAGTGATAATGTCGGATATTTCCTCAGCCGCCATCAGCTCATTGCGCTGCGCATAGACAACCTTACGTTGGTCATTGGCAACATCATCATAAGCCAAGATTTCTTTACGCACATCGAAATTGCGGCCTTCAACCTTGCGTTGAGCGCTTTCGATAGAGCGGGTTACCCAAGGATGCTCAATGGCTTCACCATTGCCCATACCCAATTTCTGCATCAAGCCCGCTACACGATCCGACGCAAAAATACGCATCAGATCGTCTTGCAGCGACAGATAGAAACGGGTTGATCCGGGATCGCCCTGACGACCCGAACGGCCTCTTAACTGGTTGTCGATACGACGCGATTCATGACGCTCGGAACCGATGACATGCAAGCCGCCGGTGGCAATAACCTGCTCATGTCTGTCCAGCCAAACGCCACGAACACGATCCTTTTCGGCTTCGCCGGCATCTTCGCCCAGCGCCGCCAGTTCCGCTTCCAGATTACCGCCGAGCACAATATCGGTACCCCGTCCAGCCATGTTGGTCGCGATAGTAACCGCTCCCGGCATACCGGCCTGTTCAATGATATGGGCTTCGCGCTCGTGTTGTTTGGCGTTAAGCACTTCGTGTTTAATGCCCTGTTTTTGCAACAATGCGGACAGCCGCTCGGAGTTTTCAATCGACGTGGTTCCCACCAACACCGGTTGCCCACGACTCACGCATTCTTTAATATCGTCAGCAACAGCGACGTATTTCTCGTCGGCGGTCAGGAACACGACATCCCCTAAGTCCCTTCGAACCATAGGGCGATGTGTAGGAATGACTACAACTTCAAGGCCGTAAATCTTGTTCAATTCGAACGCTTCGGTATCCGCAGTACCGGTCATACCGGACAGTTTTTCGTACAAGCGGAAATAATTCTGGAATGTAATCGAGGCCAGTGTCTGGTTTTCATTTTGAATGGCGACATTCTCTTTCGCTTCAATCGCCTGATGCAAGCCTTCCGACCAGCGGCGTCCCGGCATCACGCGTCCGGTAAACTCATCGACGATAATCACTTCATTATTGGCGACGATATAATCGACGTCTTTTTTGAATAAAACGTGACCCCGCAATGAAGCGCTCAGGTAATGCATCAGGCGGATGTTGGTCGCGTCATACAGACTGCTACCTTCTTCCATCAAGCCATGTTCGACCATTAAATGCTCAACATGTTCGTGGCCCGCTTCAGTCAGGTATAACTGGCGTACTTTTTCATCGACTGTGTAATCGCCCGGTTCGCCTTCTTTTTCCTGTTTGCTCAGGAACGGGATGATCTTATTAACTTTGACATAGATCTCGGTGCTTTCTTCGGTAGGCCCGGAGATAATCAGCGGCGTTCTCGCTTCATCGATAAGGATCGAATCCACCTCATCGACAATAGCAAAGCTTAAATCCCGCTGGACTTTTTGCTCCAGGCTAAAAGCCATATTGTCGCGCAGGTAATCAAAGCCGAATTCGTTGTTGGTGCCGTAAGTAATGTCTGACGCATAGGCCTTGCGCCGTTCGTCGCTGTCCATCTGGCTGATAATCACGCCGGTAGTCAGGCCTAAAAAGCCGTAAAGCCGACCCATCCATTCGGAGTCGCGCTTGGCCAGATAGTCATTCACCGTCACAACATGCACGCCGCGTCCCGGCAAAGCATTCAAATAGGCCGCCAAGGTCGCCATCAGGGTCTTGCCCTCACCGGTTTTCATTTCGGCAATTTTGCCGTCATGGAGGATCATGCCGCCGATCAATTGCACATCGAAATGGCGCATACCGAAGACTCTAGTCGACGCTTCCCTGACTGTCGCAAACGCTTCTGGAAGCAGATTGTCCAGTTTTTCACCTTGCGCCAAGCGATCACGAAATTCCTGTGTTTTTGCTTTTAACGCATCATCAGATAATTTTTCGTATTCAGAAGCGAGCGTATTGATCTTTTTAACCAATGCTCTTTTCTTCTTTATCAGCCTGTCATTACGGCTACCTATAACAAATCTAACCAACTTACCCAGCATGTTTTTTTCCGGTATGAATTTAGTAAATGATTGAATAAAAGCATGAGATTATATACCGTCTACTATTTAAGTGACAGTTAAAAACACCGTTTATCCCCTTGACAAAAGGCTTCAATATTAACAAAGCGCATTTGAAAATCAATATCAAAGGTTTCGTTCAGGGACTTGGCTTTCGCCCGTTCATTGTTCGCCTTGCCCGGCAACATCGGCAAAAAGGTTGGGTTGCCAATACCGGCAGCGGTATAACTATTGACATTGAAGGCCTGTCCGAGCACCAGCAAGACTTTCTTGACAACCTACATAATCAATTGCCGCCCTTTGCAAAAATCGACTCTTTATCCATAGCCACGCTGCCGCTGGCAGGCTTTGACGATTTCCAAATTAAAGCCAGCAAGACTGACGACAAACAATCCGCTTTTGTGCTGCCGGACATCGCCGTGTGCCCTGATTGCGTCCGCGATATTTTCGACCCCGCCAGCCGCTATTATCGCTACCCGTTCACCAGCTGTTGCCATTGCGGGCCGCGCTACAGCCTTATGACCCGACAACCGTACGACCGCAGCCGAACCGGAATGGCGGCATTCAAATCCTGTCCCGCCTGCTTTAAGGACTACCAAGCCATCGACAACCGGCGCTTCCACGCCCAAACCATCGCCTGCCCAAACTGCGGCCCCAACCTAAGTTTGCTTGATGAGTCAAGAAACCTGCTAGCCGAAAAGCACGATGCATTACGCGAAGCAATCGGGCAGTTGCAGAACGGCAAAATCGTCGCCATTAAAGGCATAGGCGGCTATCAATTGCTGGTTGATGCAAGCAATCAGCAAGCCGTCGAACGCCTCAGGCTGCGTAAACATCGCCCGCAAAAACCCTTTGCCTTGATGGTGGCCGATTTGGGGACGGCACAGCAGCTTTGCAAGATTAACGCGCTTGAACAACAAACCCTGAGTTCTGCCGCCGCGCCTATTGTGCTATTAAATCGTTGGGATACGGCATGTGGGGGCGACTTCAGTCGCCCATTCGCCCTTACATCTGCGGTTGCCCCCGGCAGCAACCTGCTCGGCGTCATGCTGCCTTATTCGCCTCTGCACCACTTGTTACTGAGCAAAGACAGCGCCGAGCAACCGCTGCATGTGTTGGTCGCAACCAGCGGCAACCGCCATAACGAACCCATCTGCATCGATGAACAGCAGGCATTGACACGGCTTGCAGGCATTGCCGATTATTTCCTGACCCATGATCGCCCTATCCTGCGCCCGCTTGACGATTCCGTGGTCCGGCTCATCAACGGTAAAATCACCGTCTTGCGCAGGGCCCGAGGCTACGCCCCCCTGCCGATCGCGTTAAAGACAGCCATGCCCGACACGCTGGCATTGGGCGGCCAGCTAAAAAACACAGTCGCGATCAGCCATGAAAACCATATTATCGTAAGCCAGCATCTTGGCGATCTTGATGTGGAAGCGACCCAACAACAATTCCAGGCCACGCTGACGGACTTGCAGGACTTCTACCAAATCACTCCGACACGCATCATGCACGATCTGCACGGCGGCTATGCCAGCAGCCGGTTCGCCGCCAATCTGCCCCAGTCAACCCTGCCGGTACAGCATCATTACGCCCATGCCTTGTCCTGCATGGCCGAGCACGGGCTGGAACCGCCCGTACTCGGCATCTGCTGGGATGGTTCGGGCCTTGGCACCGACAACACCCTGTGGGGCGGCGAATTCCTGATTATTCACAAGCAGGGCTTTGAACGCTACGCCCATTTTGCCCCGTTTTCATTGCCCGGCGGGCATAAAGCCATACAGGAACCCAGGCGCGCGGCATTGGGCCTGCTCTACGAAACCTTTGGCACCAGCGTATTCGAGCGCCAAGACCTGCCCTTTTCCGCGCAGGAATTAAATTTATTGCAATCGGCGTTAAGCCGTGAACTCAACTGTCCGCGTACCACCAGCGCAGGGCGCTTATTCGATGCCATCGCCAGCTTGCTGGGACTATGCCATATCAATGGCTACGAAGGCCAGGCGGCCATGGCTCTGGAACAAAGCGCCGCATCAACCGCATCCGAGCTACACTATGACTTCCGCATCCAGGCCAAAACGCCCATTATCGTCGACTGGAAAATCACCCTGGAACAGCTCTTGGAAGACATGCAACATAACCCGGCTGAGCTAATCGCCGCCAAGTTTCACAACACCTTGGCCGAAATCATACAGGCCATAGCCCTAATGGCCGGGCAAAAAACAATTGTCCTGAGCGGCGGCTGTTTTCAAAATGCCTGCCTTACGGAAAACGCGGCCAAGCGATTAACGCATTCGGGCTTTAAGGTATACTGCCATGAAAACATACCCCCTAACGACGGCGGACTGGCTCTCGGCCAGCTGTATGCCGCAAAATATATTGGATAACCTATGTGTCTAGCCGTACCCGGACAAATTATCAGCCTGTCTGACGACACCGACTCCCTGGCGCGCACCGGGCGCGTTAACTTCTCCGGTATCATCAAAGATATCAGCCTGGCCTACGTGCCGGAAGCCAAAATCAACGATTATGTCATCGTTCATGCCGGTTTCGCGCTGTCTGTTCTGGATGAAGCCGAGGCTCTGGCCAGTCTTGAAGCGTTCAATGATTTGGCGGATTTAGAGTCTAAGCTATGACAAGCATGAACTACCTGGATGAGTTTCGTGACCCGGCAACTGCAAAAAAAATAGCGACCGCGATAAAAACCGTCACTACGCAACCGTGGAATATCATGGAAGTATGCGGCGGGCAGACCCATAGCATTATCAAATATGGTATCGATCAGCTACTACCTGAGCAAATCAACCTGATCCACGGCCCCGGCTGCCCGGTTTGCGTCACGCCGCTGGCTTATATCGATAAGGCGTTGGCGATTGCCGCGCAGCCCAATGTGATTTTCTGCTCTTTCGGCGACATGTTGCGCGTCCCCGGCTCGCATCATGATTTGCTCAGCCTGAAAGCGCAGGGCGCCGATATTCGCATCGTCTATTCGCCGATGGATGCGCTGAATATTGCCAAGCTTAATCCCGGCAAGCAGGTGGTGTTTTTCGGCGTCGGCTTTGAAACCACCGCACCGACCACGGCCTTGGCCGCCTATCAGGCCAGACAGCAACGGCTGGACAACTTCTCATTGCTGATTTGCCACGTCCGCGTGCCTCCGGTGATGCAGGCGCTGCTCGACTCGCCCGACAACCAGGTGCAAGGCTTTCTGGGCGCAGGCCATGTCTGTTCGATCATGGGTTACCACGAATATCTGCCGCTATCGGCTCACTATAAAATTCCTATCGTGATCACCGGCTTTGAGCCGGTCGATATCCTGCACGGCCTGTACCTGTGCATCAAGCAGTTGGAAGAAAACCGTTACCAGGTTGAAAACGAATACAGCCGCGTGGTCAAAGAGCAAGGCAATCAGCCCGCGCAACAGCTGCTAAGCCAGGTGTTCGACGTCGTCGACAGAAGCTGGCGTGGCCTTGGCGAAATTGCCTTAAGCGGTCTGGCACTCAAGGCCGAATACGACAACTGGAACGCCGAACAACGTTTTGCGGTCACCGCGATTAACACCCAAGAACCTGCTGCCTGCCGCAGCGGCGAAGTGCTGCAAGGCTTGATCAAGCCCGCCCAATGCGCCGAATTCGGCACAACTTGCACGCCCGAACACCCGCTGGGCGCCACCATGGTTTCGTCCGAAGGCGCGTGCGCCGCTTATTACCGCTATCGTCGCCATCAACATGCCTGAGATAAAACTGAACTGTCCCCTGCCCCTGCAATACGAACAAATCGTCATGGCCCATGGCGGCGGCGGCCGCCTGATGCAGCAATTGCTGGACAGCCTGATCCAGCCGGTATTCAGCAATCCCCTGCTGAACCAGAAACACGATAGCGCTATATTAAACGTCAACGGCTCCAGGCTGGCCTTTACCACCGACTCTTACGTCGTCAAGCCGCTGTTTTTTTCCGGGGGCGATATCGGCAAGATGGCGGTATGCGGGACCTTGAACGATCTGGCCATGAGCGGCGCAAAGCCGTTATACCTGAGCTGCGCGCTAATTATTGAAGAAGGTTTTCCGATCAAGGACTTGCAACGCATCGTCGAATCCATGCAGCAGGCCGCGCAACAAGCCGGAGTATTGATCGTGACCGGCGACACCAAAGTGGTCGATCACGGCAGCGGCGACGGGGTTTATATCAACACCGCCGGCATCGGTCTGATCGGCGAAAACGTCAACGTGTTGCCCGCCAACATTCAAGTGGGCGACAGCATCATCATCAACAGCGACATAGCGCGGCACGGCATTGCGGTTATGCTGGAGCGCGAAGGCATGAACTTCGACAGCAGCATAACCAGCGACTGCGCCGACCTGTCCGGCCTGGTTCAGGATTTGCTTCAAACCGGCATTGAAATACACTGCATGCGCGATTTAACGCGCGGCGGCCTGGCCAGTTGCCTGATCGAGCTGGCCGCCACCTCGCACCATGCCATTGAAATCAGCGAAGCGGCGTTACCGGTACATCAAGACGTTAACAGCGCCTGTGAAATTTTGGGCTTCGATCCGCTGTATATCGCCAACGAAGGCTGTTTTGCGCTATTTGTTCCAAAAGCGCAGACAGAGCAAGCCCTGAGCGCGTTGCACCGGCATCCGCTGGGCCAGCAGGCCTGTCGGATCGGCGAGGTTAAAGCGGCGCATCCTCGAGGCGCAGTCACGCTGCAAACGGCAATGGGCATCAGCCGGGTTCTGGATTTATTAAGCGGCGAGCAGTTGCCGAGGATTTGTTAATGCATAAACATCACTATTAAGCGGACAGCCCGTCTATTCAATCAATACCCTGCAAAACAGACCAATTAATTCACCACGAAGACTGCATGGATGCAGGAGGTAGAGCACCAACAGTAGGCGCTTTAGGCGACGCAGGAGCAGTTGCCGAGAGCACGAAGTTTTTACCTGGCTTTTCTTCGTATCCTTCGTGTCTTCGTGGTGAGAAGCTTTAAATCAATGCTTTGGGCAAATACCAATCTAAAACCCGGACTCTCTAATAAACACCGCAGCAACTTGGCGCCATAACGATGAAGCAATGCTTTCGGGTTTGCCTGCAATCAGCACATTGCCTTTGATGGCCCGATTGATCGATTCGCCGTTTTCCATAGGCTGTAGCCAGACTCGGTAAACCGATGTCTCGGGAACCAATACATCTTGCTTGTTGCCCCGAATGGCAATGCTTCCGTTGTAACGGGAGGTAAAAATGGGCGGCAGCTGCAATGCGGCGGCGCTATCGATGCGCACAATCCGGCACTTTATGCCCGGCCAGTCCAATTGCTCGGGGTAAAAATCGGCTATAGCACCGGGCTGAACCTGTCCCAGATGATCTTCCGCCAAAAAAGCCTCTATCTGGTAAGCATCGAACTGCCCCACCGTTAACAGCGGTTCGTCCTTGGCTATCCATTCTCCGACATTCAACTGATCGTTAACGTCGATAATTTCACCGTCAAAAGGCGCCTGAATGGTCAGGCGCTTCTGTTCTGCCATAAGACTATCATATTCGCTGACCGCACTTTCCAGCTCGGTCAATGCCACCAGATGCCGATTGCTCAGGTTTTTTTCCTGCCCGTGAAAAGACACCTCCCACTTTAACGACTCGATCTTTATTCTGCTTTGTTCAAGTTTTGCTTCAAGGTCAGAAGAATTGAACTGAATCAGCGGCTGTCCCGCCTTAACGGTTTCGCCTTTAGCGACCAGAATCCGGTCCAACTTGCCTGGCAACGGCATAAAAAGCTCGGTATGGGCGGCTATTTTCAGCAATCCGGGCGCTTCAATGCGGCTCTTCCACGGAATAAACAAAATGCCGATGACGATCAGCACGGCGGACAAGGTCGTCAGCGTATTGCGATTCCATTCCATGTGTTGGCGATGGTCAATCCAGTGCTTAAGTTCTTTGACGATAGGGAGCATGATAAACCAGCCAACTTCGACCATCATTAACAACAGGCCGAGTAATTTAAAGAAAAAGTGGTACACCAGTAAGGCGATGCCCAGAAACAGGAAAAAACGGTAAATCCAGGTACTCCAGGCATAAATCAACAGTAACCGCTGAGTATGCGGCGGGAAGCGCTCCGGCACCTCATCGGCAAAACCGAACAATATCCGCCGCAGCTGCCAACGCCCCAGCGCGAATGCCCTGTTTTGCAGGTTCTCAATCCCCCAATAATCGGACAACAGGAAATAACCGTCAAAGCGCATCAATGGGTTTAGATTGACGAACAGGGTCATGATCCAGGTGGTTGTCGCCATCAAAAATACGCTGCTGCGCAACGGGCCGTCGGGCAAGAAATGCCACAACGTGGTGCACAATACGGCCAGCCCCAATTCGGCGGCAATACCGCCAAAACCGATCGCCAGCCGTTGCCGCCGTGAGGTCAATTTCCAGGCCTCGCTGGCATCGGTATATAACACCGGCATCATCACCAGAAAAGCCACGCCCATCGCGGAAACCCGGCAACCGTAACGATGGGCGGTATAGGCATGACCCAATTCATGCAGGGTTTTAGTCAAAGTCAGCGCTGCGGCGTAATAAACAAAGCCTTCCGCCGAAAAAAAATGCAGGAACGTCCGGCTGAACATGTCCCAGCGATCAACCAGCAAATACAAATTGACCATGACCAGCGCCATCAATACATACAGCACCCTCGGCTGATAGAGCCAGCGCAGCGCCGGATAAGTGCGGGCCAGGAAACGATCTGGGCGGAACAGCGGAATTTTAAAAAACAGGTAATGGTGTATCAGCCAGGTAAACCAGTGATAATGCGCGGCCTTGGCTTGCAGGACCAGCCGTTGCATAGCCTCTTTTCCTCTGACCTGAAGCAAGTTATGGGCGGCTAGAAACTGCAATAGATGCTGAATGTCGTCAACGCTGACGGCAAACAAGCCGTGCTTTGATAATTGCTCGCTGATGGCCTCGGGCGAGTTCAGGTTCCAATGCGCCAGAATCTCGCTTTCAAGTTGCCCGATACGATAGAAATGCTGATTGACCGGATCGTAAAGCGTCCAGGTGGGGGAGCCGTCAAATGCGCAAGGCCCCGGAAACAGATCCAGTTCTTCACGCAGCGGCGGCAGGTTAATTACATTCCCATCCATTGTCTCAAGGCCGCCAGAGGTCTTCTTAACACATAGTAAACAAACGGAACCCGCGAGCCAAAAACCTTAGCAGTCCCTTTCAGGCCGATTCTCGGCAACATCTCCCCTTGCTTGAACCGGGCTTTCAATCGATAAGCCAAAGCCTCATCCGGCGTAACTTCGGCTTGATAAGCCGCAAAATAAAGATCCGCCGAAATCGGCGCGGCCGGATCGATATTCAAGAAAAACTGCACCTTGGCGCCCGGTTCCAGATTGATCGCATCGGCAACAGGCAACTGCACTTCCAGCTCGACATCGGCAGGGTCGGCGACCATCAGGATGCGTTCGCCGACGGTGACCGGTTTGCCTATCCAGTCGTTGATATCGGAGAACACCGCTATGCCGGCGTGGGGCGCTTTAATGTCGATGCGCGCCAGCCAATCCTCCATGCTGCGCACTTCGGCTTCCTGCTGTTCGGTTCGGCTTTTAAGAATGTTGACCTGCGCCTTGCTGTCCATATCGAACATCGCCTGCTGCGCGGTTTTGCGGTATTCGGCTTCGGCAACCGCCAACGCCTTGCGGGTGACGGTCAGCTTGTTTTTAATGGTCTCTTCTTCAAGACTTAACAATGGCTGGTCTTTGGCCACCTGCTCATTGGGCTGAACGTAAAACCGGTCGACAACGCCGTCAATAGCGGCCCTAAGGATGGTCGGATGGGCAGGAATGACGCTGGCCGGAGCCAGCGCCGTTTGCCGTACCGGAATCCATACCAGACAAAACAGCACGGCCAGACCGGTCATCAGGCGCTTTTTGGTCAGCCAATCCTGCTTCCAGAACGGCGGCCTGGGCGCCAAAGCCGCCCAGGCATGGCCGAAAGTGTCCGCCACATGCTCCAGCAAATAAAGTTCGCCATCCGTCCAGCCGGACTCTCGCGCCAGCAACAGCCCGGCTTGCGGCGTAGCGCCATAGGCCGACACCGGCAGCCACAAGGCATGGGCGGGCAACCATTGCGGCCACTGCCCGGCAATGTAGTCCTCAAAGTCTTCTGCGGTTAAAGGGCGAATCGTCCCTGACGTGTCTGCGGACAACTGCTTGAAAACCTGTTTCAACCAGTTTATATAGGGGGCATTCGTATCGATCACCGACAAACCGGAGACCGCAACCACCTCTGAATTGTCTATTCGCCATAATGCCGCCTGACGGAATTCAATCAGGCTACGGCTGTCGTTAACCAGCGTATAGGCCAGCGCTTCGGCAGTATCGGCATTACGAAAAGATTTTTCCAGTTGCAGCAGCGTCGACAGCACCGTCAATTGGCGCTGGGACTCGGTCATGGCATTAGTCATTGCTTGACAGTCGGCCGTGTTGGTTCAGTAACGGTTGCAGAACTTCCGTCCGAGGCAGTCGCCGCTGCGAAAACAGCCCGGCCGCTCATCCCGGCCAGGAGATCATCGGTTTTGGCGGTGATGACGCCGGTAATTTTAATGGATTGGCTGACAGCATCGATACGCGCTCCGACCATCTTGACCTTGGCCGGATACTCTCGCTGCGTCTCTTCAAGGAAAACCTTAAACTCAGAACCCGATTTCAACCACTTCAACCAATGGGAGGGCACCAGTACAGTCACTTCAAGCTGGCTGTCATCCAGGACATCCAGAATCGGATCGCCGGCTTTGACATATTGGTAGCGCTGCACCATGCGCTCGGCCACTCGTCCCGAAAAAGGCGCGGTAATCGTACATTTTTGCAACACGGCCCCCATCAAGGCAATATCGGCTTTAGCCTTGGCAACTTCGGCAGCCGCCATTTCAAGCTCCAGCGGACTCATCGAATTGAGCTTGGTTAAACGGGTATTAACCTCATAGGTTTTTTCGGCGGCCTGCACCACGGCCTGCGCCTTTTTCAATTGCGCCTGCTGTTCGGCGCAATTGAAAGCAACCAGCAAGTCCCCTTGCTTGAATCGTTCGCCCTCCTGGACATTGAGCTGAACAATTTTCGCCGCCATTTCACTGGACAGGATCGACGAATGCTGTGCATTGAGTTGAGCGCGAATTTCAGCCGGTTCCGAGGCATAAGTTGTGCTAAACGCGCTAAAGCCTGCGGTACAGATGAGCAATCTTAAAAAAGTATGCATGATAAGTCTTGGTTATTTGCTGAGGTTTATACATGGCAAGCCATGTAGGTCGGGTTAGCGTAGCGTAACCCGACATTTGCCGCTTCGATGCATTGGATTACGCTAACCCACCCCCCGACTGTTAGGCTAATTTTACCTGGCTACACTTGAATCAACAGCCGACAGCTGCTCTGTAGCCTGTTTCGCTGCCGAAGGGAATCGCCCGGCCTGCCAGTTTTTGTCTACCGCTTCAATGGAATTGGCCAACGTCTTGATATCGTAATTCTCAATAAAGGCCGGCAACGGATCGAGGCCCAGTGACACATAAACCCTGCCCAGCGAACTTTGTATGCTGGCATAAGCTTCCAGCAGTTGCAGGCGCGACATCAAGGCATTGGTCGTCGCACGGATGCGTTCCAACTCGGTTTTCGCTTCATTTTCGGCATCGTTGCTGATATGCGTTGAAATTTTCTGGGTGATACCATCCAATTCCTGAGTGCGCTTATACTGCTGCTCCGCTACCAGGAACTGCTGGTAGGACAAATGAACTTGTGTCAATACCGCCATATAAACCGACAACCGGCGCGTATCGCCGAGCTTTTCCTGGGCGTCTATCTGGCTAAAACGTGCCGGAGCCGAGACCAACTCCATCAGGTTCTGGCTGATTAAGCCGCTCAATTCCAGCCAGTTGTTATTTAACAGGTAGGAGTTGCTGTCGAAGTTATAGCCGGTTCTGAATTCGATGCCGGGAAGCAGGCGCACCATAGCTTTATGGGCCTCTTCCGTGGTAATGCGGTTGTTGTAAATCTCCTCGCGCAATTCAGGGCGTAATTGCAAGGCCATTTCTTCCATCTTGTCGATAGCCAATGAAAATTCCGGCGCTTGCAGCGCGCTGTTTTCAGGCAATTTCAACTGAAATTTCTGGCTGGGCGATACGCCCAATAAAGAGGCCAGTTCGGTTTTGGCAAGACGGAGAGTTTCCGACAATTCTTCCAGTTTGCGGATGATTTCCAACAGATCTTTTTGATATTGCAATATGGCCAGCGGCGCGGCCAACCGTTCGCTTTCAATATTCTGCGCGTCTTTCAATGCCTGTCTGGCGCCGCCCAGGATTTTTTCAATCTCCCCTTCCAATTGCTGGGTTCCTGCCATGCGCCAGAATGCGGTGCGCACATCCTGCATCAATAACTGTGCAGTTTTGCGCCGGCTTTCTTCGGCAACCAAAACCCGGTTGGCGTCCTGCTTGGCCTGAAAATAGCTGACGCCAAAATCCAGCACGTTCCAGCTGAAAGTAAAGTCGTAAACCTTCCGCGACCGGTCTTGAGAGGTCGATGACTGCAATTGCTGAGCGCCAGTAACCGCGTTACGGCTGTTAGAAGCGTTGTAATTATCGCGTCCCCGATAACCCGCCGAAGCGATCAGATCCGGCAATAAGCTGAATTTTGCCAAATCGGACTGTCCGTCAGCGACGGCATGCTCCATCATCTTGACGCGGTGATTAAGATTATATTTTAACGCTCTGGCCATAGCGTCATACACGGTGAGGGGCGCAACAATAGGTTCCTGTTTTGCAAAAATAACCTGTTTATCGGCATTAAGCGATGCCTGTTGTTCGGTTTGAGTAATCGGTTCCGGCATAATGGCGCAACCGGCTAACAAGGCAACACCGGTAAGACCGGCGATAAATCGGGGGGCTGGATGATTCATGATATATTTTTATTATTAGTGTATTGAAAAAAATTACAGGCGGCTCTGCCCGCCTTGATTTACTACCATCATATCCGCAAACCGTATAGGCAAAATGTACCCGGCAATGGATATGTAAAGTTTACGTTGGAAGGACATCGCATGTCCCCCCTCACCGTCTGCGCCAGTTCCCAAGCTTCAACCTGGGATCAAGCGGCATCCTGATCGTTGTTAACCAGACTTGCCAAACTGTCCAGTAACTTCTGGCGCTGGAACTCAAAGCCTTTACTGCCTGCCATCTGCAACTGCCGAGTCAAACCGGGCTTGCCGGCCTGGGCCAGCCCTTTATCGATCTGCTCCAATTGACTTTGCCGGTTTTGCCCTCTTCCCTGTCCCTGTCCCTGTCCCTGTCCCTGCGAATTATCTCTATCGCCATCATCGGACTGCTGATCTTGATCTTGCCCCTGACTTTGTTGATGAAAGCTATTCTTCTGCGGCTGCACCTTGACCAGGACAACCACCTGTTTGCCCTGACTGTCCCTTATGGTGACTTTTACGGTTATCGGGTGCGTTATAACGGCGCCTTCTTTTACCGTGACAGCTCCCGTACTAGGATTGACGCTGATAAACGACGGCAGGCTTTGCCCGCTAGCCTGCACGCCAGTAATAGTTATCAGTCCAGACGTGTTCAGCCCGGCAAAAACACTGGACGGCAGGTTAATGGTGCCGCCGGAGCTTCCGTTTCCATGTGAATCGACGCTCAGCTTCATATCCACAACGATGGTCTGGTTAGGACCGGAGCTGGAATTACTGTTGTCATTACCCCAGCTATTATTGCCA
The DNA here is from genome assembly GCF_023227905.1 of Methylobacter sp. Lineage (GTDB taxonomy): Bacteria > Pseudomonadota > Gammaproteobacteria > Methylococcales > Methylomonadaceae > Methylobacter_A. Next base: position 168,802 of record NZ_JALOCF010000002.1, read on the forward strand.
GAGGTGTTGCTGTTGTCCCAATTATGCGTATTACCCGCATTGTTGTTCTGACCGGCATGGGTACTATTGCCCATGCCGGTATTATTGCCCGTACCAGTGTTGTTACCTGTATTAGTATTGGTGTTATTGCCAGTACCGGCATCTGAACTGGGCTTGCTATCCGCATTGCCGGTTTGTTGAGTGAGATTGATGGGCGCTAAAGCCTCTACTTGAGCCGTTGCCGCACTGGCTACATTTTCCACAGTCCCTTGGCCATCAGTATAGGTAGCGACTACGGTAATAGTCTTGCCGACTTCCCCGTCTGTCAACACGTAGCTGTTGCCGGTTGCCCCGCTGATGTCAACACCGTCAGCTTTCCATTGATAGCTAATGGCGCCCAAACCATCAACATCTGCCAGCGTGTTGACGGCAGTCAGGATAGTTCCGACTATAGGCGTTGTTCCGCTGATGGTTACCGTGCCGGTAGACAGATCGTTAACCGGGTTCACCGTAATAGTGAAGGTCTGGGTGGCGCTGGTGTCGACACCGCCATTAGCCGTACCGCCGCTATCCCTGATCGACACGGTGACTGTCGCTGTGCCGCTGGCATTGGCCGCCGGGGTGTAGCTCAGGTTGCCGTTGCTGTCGATTGTCGGCTGCACGCTGAACAATGCGCTGTTGTTATTACTGGTAACAAAGCTCAGAGTTTGGCCGCTTTCGTCAGCAGGACCTGTGCTGAGACCGGTCGCCCAGCCCGCCACCGTTTGCGTGCCGGTATCTTCGTTGACGGCTTGGTCTGCGCCCTTGGTAAAGGCGGGAGCGTTGTTGACCGGATTCACCGTAATAGTGAAGGTCTGGGTGGCGCTGGTGTCGACACCGCCATTAGCCGTACCGCCGCTATCCCTGATCGACACGGTGACTGTCGCCGTGCCGCTGGCATTGGCCGCCGGGGTGTAGCTCAGGTTGCCGTTGCTGTCGATTGTCGGCTGCACACTAAACAACGCGTTGTTGTTATTGCTGGTGACAAAGCTCAGGGTTTGTCCGCTTTCGTCAGCCGGGCCTGTGCTGAGTCCGGTCGCCCAGCCCGCCACCGTTTGCGCGCCGGCATCTTCGTTGACGGTCTGGTCTGCGTCCTTGGTAAAGGCGGGCGCATCATTGACCGGGCTCACGGTGATGATAAAGGTCTGGGTGGCGCTGGTATCGACACCGCCATTAGCCGCGCCGCCGCTATCCCTGATCGACACGGTGACTGTGGCCGTGCCGTTGGCATTGGCCGCCGGGGTGTAGCTCAGGTTGCCGTTGCTGTCGATTGTCGGCTGCACACTAAACAACGCGTTGTTGTTATTGCTGGTGACAAAGCTCAGGGTTTGTCCGCTTTCGTCAGCCGGACCTGTGCTGAGGCCGGTCGTCCAACCCGCCACCGTTTGCGCGCCGGCATCTTCGTTGACGGTCTGGTCTGCGCCTTTGGTAAAGGCGGGCGCATCATTGACCGCCGTAATGCTGGTGCCGATTGTGTTAAGGCTGCCGGAAATGGCCGTAGTGCCGCCATTGGCCGAGCTGTCGGCAGTGACACGGGTTTCGGTACCGCCGGTGGTGGTACTGAAAGCGGCCGCATAGGTATTATCCAAAGCACGGATTGACAAAGTCGGCGGGGTGCCATTGAAATTAGCCGCAGGGACGAAGCGCACTTGGGTGCTGCTTGCCAGAGCCAACGCAGTAGCGCCGTCCGCGACCGTGCCGATAGCTTTCCAGTTGGCTCCGCCGTCGCTGCTGTATTGCCAGACGCCTTCCGTGACGGCATTGGCTGTATTGCCCACTACCAAAATACCGGGGCTGGTCGCGCCGCTATCCGTATCCTGGAAACTGTAGCCGGTTAAAGCGCTGATAGCGGTGCCGGCCGGGCTGGCCGCGTCTTCATTAATCGCAGCCAACGTCAGGTTGCCGGCACCGGTGGGCGCATTATTAATTAAAGTCAGCGTTATATCGTTGCCGTCGCCGCCCGCATA
>NZ_JALOCF010000096.1 GCF_023227905.1 Methylobacter sp.
TTGCACTATCGTCATATCCGCGCGTATCTGCAATGCAGGCATCAGCTCAACCGTGCCAGGCTCAGTCGAAACCGTCACTACATTTGCTGCGTCGGATTCCTTCAAGACCCCGTAAGGGATGACAAAATCCGTGGTTTCTGTACCGGCATTGTCGGCAAGTATGACTACCAATGGACGTACACGCTGGTCTTTCGGCGCTGGAAGGGTGAGCGAGTTCTTCGTCAGTTCAGCGATTTTCGCGTGAGTGGAATCTGCGCCCAGGCATGATCGCGTGTAGTACGTTGACGCTGCAAGCAGCACTATCGCGAAACTGGTAATTTTTATCAAAGCGGAACACTTCATTTGCTTTCCTCAATCATTGATCAAAGCGCATTTGCAATGACTCTTGAATGCCGCAAAAGATAGGCGAGATATACGGCGGCGACCAAATCGTAGGTCAGGCAAAACATTGGCCACCAACTAGGAACGCCTGGATTGGAAACGAGATGGCCGTGAAAGAAATCAAATAGGCCATGGGTAACTAACGCAACAACGACAAACCACAAATTGCGTTTGAAGCCAAGAACAGTGGCACCTAAAAATACGGCCATTACGACTGACTCGCTAAGGACAGCCTGAACCGAGCCGCCCATAACAGCAAATAAACCATAGTAGGATGCAATCACTACCAACACGATTGGGTAGAAGCTACGTTCTTTGTCAAAGCCGACGAGTGTCGCGAACAACGAAACAACTAAGGCGATGACAATACCTGCGAGATACTCCATTTTTGGTTCCTGCTATCTAATGTTTGAATTTAGCGGCCGTCGAGTCATGTCTTATAGCCATCTCGGAACGGACTGCGTGTAGGTGTCGAAATGTTTGCCGAACTTTAAAGACAGCGCTCTTTCCTCGGGTGAAATTTGAAAGCGATTCATATAGATGACAAACGCCGGCAAGAGAATAAATCCATGGGTATGCCCGAGAAAAAATGCCCAGCCGCCTAGCGCAAATATGAAGCCGACATACATGGGGTTCCGACTGAAACGATAGATGCCCGAACTAACCAAGGTAGACGCGGTACCTGGTCGTGTTGGATTAACCGTTGTCTTGGCAGCACGAAATGCAATTACGCCGGCAACAGCGAAGACGATGCCAATACCGCACAATGCAATCGATATGATAAGACGCCCGGGTATGACGAAGGACATAATCGGAAACTGCACTGATACAAGCCACATTGTGCCTGCAAAGAAAAGTGACAAAGCGACGGGTGGAACTCTGAGTTCAAGAGCGTTCATGAGATGAAGATTCCGGCTGATGTAAAAACTTTAATGCAGGGTTAGAGTATATACTCAAAGCTTTACGAATGAATGTTTGCCATGTCTGATTGGGCACCCAAACCTCCTGCATTGGATGGACTGATTCTTCCTCACTCTCTAGGAGACATAATCTCCGATAGAGGTATATAAAAACCGATACCCGCATGTTTTTTGCACAATGCACCCAAACATTACGCTCCTCGAAGGCCTTGAGCGTGCTGAAAAACTGCATTAGCCGATGAAGCTCGGGTTGCTCCCATGCTACGGGAATATGAATGTAGGCAATTCCTTGCCGTGTAACAAATTCAGCCTCACCGGATAGGGCGTTTGATGACGTTGGGGGAGACAAATTGATCACGGCTTCTATTCCAAGGTCCGTCAGACTTGCAATGTCCCTTTCAGATAATTGGCCGGAAGTCCAGAGCCAGTCAAATACTTGATGAATGTTTTCAGCGTCCATGAATGGTATCTTGGGGCTTATATCAGCTAATAGGACTAGTCCGGACACTTGCTGCGCACCCGACCAGCGAACTGCGGGCAAAATATTTTGCTCTATGGTTTTTTGGCAGCCAACGCTAAAGTCCGAACATGGACAGGGGTTGCAGTGACAGAGAATTTCATAGGCTTTATTCATGAGATGTTTCCTTTCAAATTGATTTGATGCGGAGCCTAGTCTACGGGCTCACATCAGCTACGGCTTGAACGAAACGGCTATTCGCGCTGGAAACTAGAAGGCGCAATCCCGAACATGCGCTTGAACGTCCGCGAAAAATGCGCGGAGTCTGCAAATCCGCCGGCATACGAAGCCTCGGTCAGATTTCTGCCAGATGCTAATGCAGTGAGCGCGATTTCGATTCGCAGCCACAGCACGTAGGGCCGAAACCGCATACCTGTTTGCTCAATGAAGAGATGGCGAAAGCGATCTGGAGAAAGACAGGTGGCATCAGCAATATCGGCAAGCTGAACCGTTTCACCGATATTCTCACGCAGTAGTTCCACAGCATATTCAATCCGCTTATCCAGCGATACCACCGGAACCGTGGTCATTGCGGCAAGTTTGGTAATCACGAAACGCGCGCAGGTGGCGAGTTCTGAATCTAGGGTGCCCTCCATGTAGGAGGCGGTGAGGGCTGCAATTTCGAGTTCAAGCTTTCCATAGGCAAGCGACGAAATCCCCTCACCGAGACATAACTGGTGTAGCACCCGTCCCTCACGTGACTCCGGCTCAACAAAGATCATCGCAACAAACTCGCCACGCGCCTCGAACGCATGAGGCTGGTGAGCAGCGATGATTGCCGCATTATAGGCACTCCAGTTTCCGCCGGGACGTCGAAATCGCACCCCGCCTTCGGAGAACGACAACGTGATCTGGACTGCATGATGGGAATGAAAATCCGTGGGCTCACCAGCTCGACCGATCCACAGACTTCCTCCGCGCCAAAGCACGATACGCCCGGTTCCTGTCGTCTTCATTTCATGTTACTCCGACTCTATACGGATTGGCAGCGATCCGCATTTTTGCAAACAGTCACTTTAATCAATTTACTCTGCGCATACATGAAGCATTTTTTGTATTCATGTCTAGCTCCATCGTAGGAATGTCGCACATAGTTTGAAAACTACTTAAGGGGTGTAACCTCAATACATTTACCAACATCATAATAAGGAATTACCCCCTAGTAAGCCGGCCATAAAGCCAACCACAGCATCTAACACAATGTACAACGATATCCCAGCATATAAAACCATCCTAGTTATTAGTGTTTTGAAGCAGCCAGGCTGTCTCAGAGGATGCAACTTTTCCCTTCAGTCCGCCCGCGACACTCTTGCTTTCAACAAACTTTAATTGGTAGGTATCACCATAATGTTGCTTTACTTCGTTCTCGTTAACAGAAAACGGAGGGCCATCCATCAGCAGTTGGTCGTATTCATAAGAGATCAGCAATTGCGGCGCTGTGCCGGTTATATTCATCAGATGGGAGGTATACCGCTCTCGTATGCCGGAAGGCAGGGCGACTAAAGCAGCGCGATCATATGTCGCGCTTATGGCACCAAGATATACGGCAGACACATCAAAAATATCGCCCACGAATATGTCTATATCTTTAGCGCTGTAGCGGACCAATTTTCCAGTTTTAGAGATTTGCGGCTCTAAATCCAGTTCTTTAAACAACTCGTTAACGGCTAGTTCGCTCAATTCTGCACCAACTACTCGATAACCGCAGGCAAGCAACCAGGAAAAGTCACGTGTCTTGCCACACAACGGCAGAAACACACGACAGCCTTTTGCCAGATTTAGTGTTTCAAAATGGGCTACCAAAAACGGGTTGGCTTCGTTTTCATGAAACGCAATCTCACCGCGCTCCCATTTTTGCCGCCAGAAACTTGCTTCCATATCGACTCCTTAAATCGTTCAATTATAAAAATCACCACAAACTTAATGTGTCAGTGTTGCACCAAGGAATGTTCCGGTCTAGGATAAAATCTCAAGTCAACTTGAAGTCAAGTCTTAAATTACGACAGGTGAAATAATGGATATAACTGCGGTTGCAAAGGCAACTGGATTACCCGCCTCAACGTTACGATTTTATGAAGAAAAAGGATTGATTCAGTCAACCGGTCGCTTGGGTTTGCGTCGCTTATTCAGCGCCAATGTCATAGAGCGACTGGCTTTAATATCTTTGGGGCGTAGCGCTGGTTTCTCGCTAGATGAAATAGGTGAAATGATTACGCCTGAAGGGCCTGACATCAATAGAACGCTGCTGTTGGCTAAGGCAGAGGAGTTAGACAGAAAAATTAAAGAACTGACCTCTATGCGTGATGGGCTCCGTCATGCAGCAGTCTGCAATGCGCCAAACCATTTTGAATGTCCAAAATTTCTTCGTCTCCTCCGTGTTGCTGGTAAGAATCGGTTTAGGCAGCCAAATAAATTGAAGGAAAACAAATTTAAGTGAGGCATGCAGAAAAAAGTAAGGAAGCCAAATCTAAATACCTGTCGATATATAGTTGCCTAGAAAAGTTTTGTCCTTTCGGTCGCCTTATGCTGCGTGCCCCCTTATTCAAGCAGGAATTGTGAACAATGCATTGGACTCAACCTGATAAAAGCCACATATTTTTTGGTAGCGTTCATTTTCTTTTTTCATGACACTTTTTATAGATTCCGCTTGTGCCGGTATTTTTTGCAAAACATCCTGAAGATGTTTTTTTAACTGCATTTTCGAAGTCCAGCAGCGATTATGTGTATATTCAGTTTTCATCCAGCGCCAGAGGCGTTCAATTGGATTAAAATCGGGCGAATAGGCCGGCAGAAATGCCAGGTGTAACCACTCTTTTTGTGTTTGGGTCCAAGCCGTTAGCCATTTTGCTTTATGAAAACGGGCATTGTCACAAATCAACAGAATCTTATCAGTACGCATCTGTCGTTTGAGGTGGCAGATAAAACGACGGAAGCGCATCGCGTTCACTTTGAAAGTCGTTTGTAAACCGTAAAACAAGCCGGTTCCCAATTCAAATGCGCCGATCAGGTTTACCCGGCCATGCCGTCCGTAGTTAGCGATTGTTGTCGATTGTCCCCGAACACCCCACGTATAAGCCAAGGTGCCTTCGGTCTGGAAACCCGCTTCATCCTGGTAAAAAATACGCCAGCCTGCTTCGATTTTCTTCCGATAAAGCTCAGGCAGTGTTTCCTGGATCCACACTCGGCGCTTTTCACTGTCCCTTTTTACCAGTACGGTCTCCGCCTTGTGAAAACTCAAGCCCAGTTTGTTCAGCAGCTGGGGCAGATAACCGACTGAATACAGAGTGCCGAATAGTGTCTGGATTAAAACGACCACATGCCGTGCAACCCATACGCGCTGATTCAATTCTTGTATTTTGTTTTTTAAGAGTTCTTGCTCTTCAATGTTAAGCCCACTTGGGCGACCGCTTCGATCTTCATCTCGAACAAAATCTAGGCCTTTACTTTTATAGCGTTTAATCCAACGCTTTATGCTTTTGACACTGATGTTAAGGCACCCTGCTATCCGTTCAACGGGGTGCTATTGATAATAGGCGACTAAAACGGTTAGCCGTATCAGCAATCGAAAGTCACTACCTCCGGTTCCTGTTTTTTTAAGATGTTTGATTTTTCGGTTGAGTTCTTGGATATGCTTTGATTCCGTCATACAAATTCCGACATTATCTATTGAAATCAATAATCAAACAAAGGGACAGAACTTTTCTGGATAGCTATACATACAGATCGCCA
>NZ_JALOCF010000054.1 GCF_023227905.1 Methylobacter sp.
TGGATTCGATTACCGCGGTCACCTGGATCAGGGCGATCAACAAACGCTATGGCTTAGCTATCGGTGCGACCAAGGTTTACAGCTATCCGACCTTGGCCGAGTTTTACCAATACCTGTTGAAGTCGGGAAGCCAACAAGGCCTGTTCCAAAATCAGGAGCAGTCTCAACAGGCAGTTGCTGCGACAACGACAGAACAGCCGCGCAAGCAGGCAAGCGAACCGGTTCTGGTTTGTTCATTTGCATTGGCGAGTCCTGCTGATTGGCAGCCCGTTGAACCGGAGCCGGAGGCGGTCACTGAGCAGCCGGTCCGTGCTGAGAGCGCGGCGCAGTCCGAGCCGCAGCAAAACCGCAATCAAAATAGCGCAACCCAGTCGATTGCAATCATCGGCATGGCCGGGCAGTTCCCTAAAGCCGATAACGTGACGCAATTTTGGCAGAATCTGGTGCACGGGCGCGAGTGTATTTCGGAGATTCCGCCGACGCGCTGGTCGGTTGACGAATATTACGATCCAGACAGGAATGCGCCCGGCAAAACCGTGTGCAAACGCATGGGCCTGCTCGATGATGTCGATGTATTCGATCCGTTGTTTTTCAACATTTCGCCGTCGGAGGCGGAATATATGGACCCGCAGCAGCGTTTGTTCTTGCAGACCAGCTGGAGTTGCATTGAAGACGCCGGTTATAACCCGTCCGATCTGTCGGGCAGTTTGTGCGGCGTATTTGTCGGTTGCACGGCCAGCGATTACAGCCAGCTGATGGCCGGTCAGGCGCAGTGCGCACAGGCACTGATGGGCGAGTCGGTCTCAATACTGCCCGCGCGTATTGCGTATTTCCTGAATTTGCAAGGGCCTTGCCTGTCCATCGATACTGCCTGTTCCTCGTCGCTGGTCGCGTTGGCCAGCGCGTGCGACAGTCTGGTGCTGGGGCATAGCGACCTGGCATTGGCCGGCGGCGTGTATGTGATCAATGGCCCGGAGATTCATGTCAAAATGAGCAAGGCCGGCATGCTGTCGCCGGACGGCCGCTGTTACAGCTTCGACCAGCGCGCAAACGGTTTTGTCCCCGGCGAAGGCGTGGGCGTGCTGTTGCTGAAACGGTTGGAGCAGGCTGAGCAGGACGGCGATGATATTTACGGCGTGATTCGCGGCTGGGGCGTCAACCAGGACGGTAAAAGCAACGGCATTACCGCGCCGAACCAGGAATCGCAAACCCGTCTGGAAACCGGTATTTACAAAAAATTCGGCATCAACCCGGAGCATATCCAGCTGATTGAAGCGCACGGCACCGCAACCAAGCTGGGCGACCCGATTGAAGTGGACGCGTTGCGCGAATCATTCCGCCAGTTTACCGAGCGGAAGCATTTTTGCGCACTGAGTTCGGTAAAAAGCAATATCGGCCATCTTGCCACTGCCGCCGGTGTTTCCGGCGTGATCAAATCGGTGCTGGCCCTGCAACACAAGCAATTGCCGCCGACGATCAATTACCAAGCGCTGAACGAGCATATCAATTTAGAGGACAGCCCGTTCTACGTGAACACGCAGTGCAAACCGTGGGACGTGCCGGTCGGGCAAAAGCGCCATGTGGCAGTCAGCTCATTCGGCTTTAGCGGTACCAACGCCCATATCGTGCTGGAAGAGCCTTTACCGAAGGCTGCGGCCGCAGTTGCGGCAGATACACCGGTATTGCTGGTGTTATCGGCAAAAAGCGGGCAGCAATTGGCGGTTTATGCGCAGGCAGTCAGCGACTATCTGGCCGATCAATACAACAGCCGGGAAATAAGCCTGAGCGATATGGCTTGTACCTTTCAGGTCGGCAGGGTGGCGCTGAATCATCGTCTGGCGGTTGTCGCGAACACCGCTGACGAATTAAGAGCTAAGTTATCAAATTACGCGTCAACCGGCGCAAGCGATCAGGATTGTTTCAGCGGCGAAGCCGGCAAAAAGGCCGGAGCCGTAGACGGTTCAATTCAGGGGACGGTTACAAAACAGCAACTCCGGCAATTGGCCGAACGCTGGGTTATCGGCGAAACGGTTGATTGGCCGTCGTTATATCGGCCCGGACAGGCGCGGCGCAAGCACGGCTTGCCGACCTATCCGTTTGCTCGCGAACACTACTGGATACCGGAAATTGAAGCTGTCGAAGACATAGTTGATAGCAAGCCCTGCCGCAGCAGCGAAACGCCGGTGATAGACAGCGAACTGTGGCGCGGCAGCGAGTTGCCGGACACGATTGATTGGAAAAACAGCTTACAGCATTATCAGGACAAACGGGTTGTTGTTATCTACGCCGATGACGGCGAACGCCGGGCATTCAACAACCTGTTGACGCAGTTGAAGCAGGCGTCCGGTCTCGATGATTCTTCGAATGTGCGTTATTGCGCCGTCAATGAAATCAACGCGGGATTGGCAGCAAAGCGGCCCGATTGCTTGTTATTTCTGGGCGCGCAGCAGATCGATACCTCGGCGATTGTGCAATGCCTGAAACTGTTATCCGGGCAAAGCGGCGGCGGCCTCGTGGACATCGTATTTTTTATGCAGGCCGACCCGGTCGCGGCCGACCGGCTGGCAGACTTGATCAGCAAAGCCGTCAAACCTGAACAGTCGCGCTGTGTGCTGGTTACTCAGGATGAGTGCAGCGACCTGAACGCGGCAATGCAGCGCTGGTTTAGGGAATGGCTGGCTTTCGGCGCGCAGACTGAACCGTCCGGCAGGTTGAGCCAAGTTCATTATGCCGCAGGGCAGCGTCTGGCTCGGAACGGCAGCGTCGAACGGGGCGCGGAGCATATCTGCCTGATTAACAAGGAATGGCTGGCAAGTCAGCCGCAACCGGCAGCGAATCCGGCCGAGCGCGGCACTGTGCTGATTCTGGTCAACCATGAGTCCCTGCAAATTGCCCGGAAACTGCTTGAACCGGAAGATTTTAACAAAGTCATTTTGATCGGCGACAACAGCGTACTGCCTAGCCAAATCCAGAACTCGATCAACTACAAGGATGCCGAATCGGTCAAAATCAGCGCCCATATCCTGATCGACCAGTACGATAATATTAGCCACATTATCGATTTGAGCGATCTTTACGATACGGCCAAAGACAACGATGCCGACAATCCGGGCAAGACCGTTTTCTATCAAACCCTCATCGGCACCTATAACGACATTGCGATTTTGTATTTCACCAAAGGCTTGCAGCATTTTCAGTGCAAGAAGATGAGCCTGGCGGGTGCCAAGTTTGCCGGACTGGTTAAAATGCTCAGCGCGGATTATCCGCATGCCAGCGCCCGCTTCATCGACATTGACCAATCAGCTTACGATCAGCCCGGATCATTAAGGCAAATCATCATGCAGGAGTTTGACGCCGAATTGCAGGAGACTGAGCTGTGCTACCGTAACGGGCAGCGTTTTGCGCCCGTCCTATCGGCTGTTGAAGCCGGAGCCGGAGAGGCATTGCCGATTGCGCAGGACGGCGTCTATGTCATCAGCGGCGGAACCAATGGCGTCGGACTGGAAATCGCCAAGTATCTTGCCGCCAAGGGCTGCAATAAGCTGGTGCTGATGGGCATTACACAACTTCCGCCCAGAGAAGCCTGGCCGCAGGCAGTCAATAACGATGACTTGTCTCCGTATGTCAAAAATAAACTGCTAGAGCTGATTGAACTGGACAAGTCGGTCGAGCATCTTCTGATTTATACCGGCTCGATAACCAGTCAGCATTCGTTGAGGCGGTATTTCAGAAAAATCCGCGGAAGGCTGGGGCCGATCAGGGGAATTATTCACAGCGCGGGCGTTTATTCGGATTCGGACAACCCCGGCTTTGTCAGCAAGGACCTGAAGCGGATGCAGCAGGTCTGGGAGCCTAAAGTCAACGGCCTTGAATGCCTGCATGCGCTTTTCAAGGCGGATGCACTGGACTTTTTTGTGTCGTTTTCGTCGATGACCGGGCTTATGCCGCATCTGGCCCGCGGCGCCGCCGATTATGCGATGGCCAATTCGTTTGTCGATTTTTTCACTGCCTATCAGCGTCATCAAAACAACAACACCTGTTACAAAACCATCATTTGGTCGGACTGGAACCAGACTGGAGCCATCACCCGGATTGCCGATGAAAGAGTTGCTGCGATAAAAGATAATTTCCACCGGCTCGGCATGCGAACATTTTCCAATCAGGAAGGCTGGGCGCTGTTCGAGCAGGCGATGGCATGCACGGAGGACAGCCGAGTGTTCATCGGCTATCTTGATCGGCAGCAGTTTGAGCAGGTCAGGCCGCAATTGCTGTATGCGAACCTTAATGCCGGAGAACCGGTAAAACAGGTTGTGGCGGCCAAGGCCGAAACGTCTGCTGAAACCATCCCGGAAAGCTCAATTCTGCATCATTTGGATCAATGGGAAGCTGAAAAACGCTCGGGGCTGGAAGTGCCGGTTTACCGGATCACCGATGTGATCAGTCTGGATGAGATCAAGCTCCTGGAACCGAACCTGATACATCGGATACACAAGTTGCTGTTTGCGGGCGTAGCACAACAGGTAGTCCAGGAACAATCTGTTGATTTGACGCAGGTGATTATAAATACCCTGCTGGAAGTGCTGAAACTGAAAAACTTTGATCCTGCCCAGCCGTTCCAGAATTACGGGCTGGATTCGATCTCGGCGATGGTGCTGGCAACCCGGCTGGAGAAAAGACTGAAACAGCCGGTGCAGCCGCAATGGCTGATCGATTTTTCCACGGTTGAAACGCTGTCCCGGCATTTAACGGCGCAGAACAGCAAGTCCCTGTTGGAATAACGGTTACCGCCCGAATAAAAACACACCATGACACAAACGATAGAACAGCTACTGGGCATTCAACCAGCCGCGCACAAGCCGAAGCCAGCGAAGGCGGACATCAAGTTCAGTTTTCTGTTTTTTTCGGATGTGCGGAAAGATATTCCCGATGCGGAAAAATACGCTTTTATGCGGGATATAACGCTGTTTGCTGACCGGGAAGGTTTTGAGGCGGTTTATCTCCCGGAACGACACTTCCATGAGTTCGGCTCGATTTACGCCAACCCTGCGATCATGGCGGCGCATTTGATACCCCAGACAACACGCATCCGCTTCAGGACCGCCGGTATTTCGCTGCCTTTGCATCATCCGGCCGAAGTGGTCGAATGGTGGGCCATGAATGATGTGCTGTCGCAAGGCCGCGTCGATCTGGGTTTCGGTTCAGGCTGGAATAAGCCCGATTTTATTTTGTCGCCGGAAAGTTATGAAAACCGGCGGCAAATATGCAGCGAAGCCATCTCGGTCGTGCAAAAGCTGTGGCGCGGCGAAACCGTTTCTTTTGCAGGACCCGGCGGCGAACAGATACCGATTGCGGTTTACCCTCGTCCGCTGCAACCGGAACTGAACGTCTGGCTGCTGGTTACGCAGAATGACGAAGGTTTTATTCATGCGGGCAAACAGGGCTATAACATTTTTACCATGCTGTACGGCAATAATCTGGATGCGATGCAAAAAAAGATTGCGCTGTACAGAAACGCCCGGCAGGAGGCGGGGCTTGATCCTGACAAAGGAGTTATCACATTAATGCTGCATACCTTGATGCTGCAAGATAGGGGGCGCGTGCAGCAGGCCGTGGAAGCGCCTTTTAAAGGTTACATAAAAAGCTCGCTGGATGCGCATCTGAAAGCGGCCGTCGATCAAAACGGCGGCACCCCGCTCAGCGAAGCGGAAAAAGGCAAAATGCTGGAATACGCCTACCAGCGTTACTTTAAAACTGGCGCAATTTTCGGCACTGTTGAAGACGGCCGGGATATGGTCGAGCAGGCGATAGCTGCCGGTGTCGATGAAATCGCCTGTCTGGTCGATTTTGGTGTGGACTATTCGGTGGTCAGGGAGTCTCTGGCTTATCTTAAACGGTTGACGTCTAACTACTGCTGAGGCGTTTCTTTGAGACGACGACTACATCGTGTTTTACAGGGGGATAAATAATGAAATCAACAAACAGGGAAAAGCTGGAACGGCAAGGATATTGTATTGTTAGCAACTTATTTGATCAGTCGATGATCGAAAAAATCAGCCAATGGTGCGATAAGGCGCTGGAGACTGTTTCTGAAAACCATCGCGCCCAGTTCAAGTCCCAGGGTTGTCTGGTCGATATATCGGACTATCCTGATTTCTCGGAAATCATCGGCCACGAGGCGTTGGCGGCACTTTTTAACGAGCTGGATTTAGGCGGCCATGTATTCAGCAGCGGTTCTATTATCAGCAAACCGCCCGCCAGTCCGCCGCTGTTCTGGCATCATGACTGGTGGGGCTGGGATGATCCGCTTTCCTATACTGACCGGATTCCCCAGGTCAACATGATGATTTACCTTTCCCCGACTTCGCCTGACAATGGCTGCCTTCGGGTTATACCCGGCAGTCATCATCAAAAGCACCCGATTCATGAAGTCCCAGCGGTATACGGTTCATCTATGTCCAGAGTGGAGAACCTCGAGCACCCGCTTTATCAATCGTGGGAAGGGGAGGTTGCAATCGAGGTTCAACCGGGCGATGTTGTCGTCAAGGATACGCGTTTATTGCACAGCGCCTACGCCAACACGTCGAATGAAAACAGAACTTTGCTGAGCCTCAACTTCAATCCTGATTTTTCCGACCTGCCTGCCGGCATGCAGGCCAGAATAAAAAGCATTTTCATGCGGGAGAGGGAATTCGATGGGTGCATTGTCCCGAACGATCTGCTTATGGTTCAGTGGCCTGAACGGCAGAGGAAAAAAATAGAACATCTTTTCCCGGCATGTGCGGAAGAGGTTCGGCCGCTTAACTTCAACTTTAGTCCTGACCTGGATTTATTAAACGGAGCCGGGCATTCATAGAAACGTGCATAAAATAACATGAGCCCGTTTTATTTTTAAACCATGAAGGGCATGAAGGACATGGAGGATTTAAATCTTCATGTCCTTCATGCTCTTCATGGTAATTGCTATACATGTTCTTAGGCAGATTGGTAGCTTAAGAATTACCCGTTTGGCGAGTTTACCGATGAAAAATAACCAACAAGCAAAGCCGCCGCATTTCAACCTCGATCAGCTTCGTTCGAAATATCGCGAAGAACGGGATAAACGCCTGCGTCAGGAAGGTAACGATCAATATATAAAAATAGGCGGCCGGTACGCGAGTTTTCAGGAAGATCCTTATACGGCTATACAGGCGCGCGAACCGTTGCATGATGAAGTGGAGGTATTGATTGTCGGCGGCGGTTTCAGCGGTTTGCTGGCGGCGGTTCGGCTGAAGGAAGCCGGCATTGAGGATGTCCGCATTGTCGAACGCGGCGGCGATTTCGGCGGCACCTGGTACTGGAATCGTTATCCCGGCGCACAATGCGATATTGAATCCTATATTTACCTGCCGTTACTTGAAGAGATCGGCTATATCCCCAAACAAAAATACAGCAATGCGCCGGAAATTTTTGCCCACTCCCGCGCCATTGCTGAACATTACCGGCTTTATGATAAGGCCTGCTTGCATACCTCGGTGACCGAACTGCGCTGGAATGAGACCTTATTGCGCTGGGTCGTTGCCACGGACCGAGGCGATAGCATGAAGGCGCGGTTTATCTGTCTTGCCGACGGCCCGCTCAGCCAGCCTAAACTGCCTGGCATAGCAGGCATCGAAACTTTTCAAGGCAAGATGTTTCATACCAGCCGCTGGGACTATGGTTATACCGGCGGCGACGCAAACGGCAAGCTGGACAAACTGCATGATAAACGGGTCGGCATCATCGGCACCGGGGCCACCAGCATTCAGTGCATTCCCTATCTTGCCGCGTCTGCCCGGCAATTATATGTTTTCCAACGCACACCTTCTTCGGTCCTCGTGCGCGACAACAAAGCCACTGATTCCGAATGGGCGACAACGTTGAGTCCAGGCTGGCAGCAGGCGCGCATGAAAAATTTTAACCGGGTCACTTCCGGCATCGATCAGGACGAGGATCAGGTTAATGATGGGCTGACTAACATCATGCGTAACTTAAGCAATCTCCCGAAGCATCATCAGCGGGAACAACTGCCCGCGGAAGACATGGAAAGGCTGTCGGAAATGCTTGATTTTGAACAGATGGAACAGGTCAGGGCGCGTATCGACAGTGTCGTAACCGATCCCGAAACAGCCGCCGCACTTAAACCGTGGTACCGCTTATTTTGCAAAAGGCCCTGTTTTAATGACGAGTATCTTCAGGTTTTTAACCGGCCCAATGTCAAACTGGTGGATACCCAGGGCAAAGGCGTGGCGCAGCTTAGCGAAACAGCGGCCATTGTCGGCGATCAAAGCTATGATCTGGATTGCCTGATTTTCGCCACCGGTTTTGAGGTGGGCACCGCCTATCCCAGACGTTCAGGCTTTGAAGTCTATGGCCGGAACGGTTTGACGCTGACCGAGAAATGGGCAGACGGCATGCGCACTCTGCATGGCCTTCAGACCCGCCATTTCCCGAATTGTTTTTTTCTGGGCATGACCCAGGGCGGCTATACCGCCAACTACACGCATATGCTCTATGAGCAAAGCGCGCATATTGCCTATATCATCAGCGAGGTAAACAAACAAAACATGCAAGCTGTTGACGTGACCCAGGAAGGGGAGGAGCAATGGGTTACTGTCATCAACAGCTTTGCCGCCGCCGGCCTGAAATATTATCAGGAATGCACTCCCGGTTATTATAATAACGAGGGCAAACCGGGCGAGGGCAAGACCGCCAAAATCGCCGGCTTTTACGGCGGCGGCTCGGAGGCGTTTTTTCAGATATTGAACGATTGGCGGGAAAAAGGGACTATGGAAGGCGTTTGTTTAATCAGCGGGAAAACCTAGTTTTTTTCATCCGCAACCTGTAGCGTTGCGGTGCTGCCCGCCATAATGCCGCCGTCGATTATCATTTCCGAGCCGGTCACATATCGCGACTCATCGGAAGCCAGATATAAGACATTGTAGGCGACGTCAAGCGGCGTCCCCATTTCGTTCAGCGGAATGCCTCTTTTCACAAAATTCAGCGTTTTTTCTCTTTGTTCCGGCGTGTCGCCCATTACACTGTCCCAGATGGGCGTGTAGATGGCGCCAGGATGAAGCGAGTTGCAGCGGATTTTATAGCCGTATTGGGCGCAATAAATCGCCACGCTTTTGGTCAAATTACGCACCGCGCCTTTGCTTGAGCAATAGGCCGCGGTTTGCGCCATCCCGACCATGCCGGAGCGTGATGACATATTAATGATGGAGCCTCCCTGCGCTTTCATTAATTCAATGCCGTATTTGCAGCCTAAAAATACGCCGTCCAGGTTGACCGCATGTATCGTATGCCAGTCTTCAAGCGACATATGTTCCACATCCTGAGGCCGTTGCTCGAATTCCTGTTCAAAACCGGAAACTCCGGCATTATTAAACAGGATGTCCAGACGGCCATACTGCTGGCGGATGATCTCGCAAACCGTCTGCCAATCGGCTTCTTGGGCAACATCCAGATGGTGATAACAGGCTTGCGGGCCGATCTCCTTTGCCACAGTCCGCCCCAGATCATCAAGAATATCGACAATAATGACGAAAGCGCCTTCGCTGGCAAGCAGTCTGGCCGTTCCAGCACCAATCCCGCGGCTTCCCCCGGTAATGAGTGCAATTTTGTCTTTTACTCTGGGCATTTGTGAGTCCTGAAAAATGAGCGTGGGGCTGTATGATTAAAAAATAGGTCGGAGAGCAGCGAAAAACCAATGCAGTTAAGTTAAGCCGCTCGTGGTGACCTGTCGAACCATGAGCGGCCGCGGCAAAATAAAACCTCAGTTCGCCTGATTACGCAGGAGTGGCGGCATGCTTGACCGGTTCCACCTCATCCAGCGCAAAATAGCCGTTATAGCCTTGCATGTAGACGGCGGCGCGGTGCCCGAACAATATGACAGCCTGGGTTTTGGTTGTCAGTATTTCGTCGTAACCTTTTGCGCTAACCTGAGTGCCGATGGGATACGATTGGTTCCAGTCGTTTACTATTTGCTGCGGCGTTTTTAAATCTTGTTCGGGGGCGGCCTGGACAGCGGCTTGGTTGTTTGCCGGTTGGGGCGTCGGGCGGGGTTGACTGCTTTGCACCGTGGTATTCGGCTTGAACCGGCTTTTTATGCTACTGATCAGTTTGGTCAGTACGTCGCCGGGGCCAAGTTCGATAAACTCCATGTCGCCTTGCTGTAACAGAAAATGCATGCTGTCCAGCCAGCGCACAGACTGGGTAAGTTGATCCGCCAGGTTCCGGGCGATTTTGTCGGGCTGATAGGGCAGGGCGTGAATATTGGCAATGACCGGGATTTTCGGAGCAGTAAAAGTGAAGCTATCCAGAAATTGGCTGAATTCGTCCTGTATCGGTTGCATATAACGGGAATGAAATGCGCCGCTGACATTCAGCGGGATAAACATGGCCTGTTCCTGTTCGAAATAAGTCTGCGCATTCTGAATATCCGCTTCCAAACCGGAGATGATAGTTTGGGTCTGGGCGTTATAGTTAGCGATATCGATGGTCGAGAGTCCGTTATCGGCCAGTATAGCGGCGATTTTATCCGCGGCCAGGCCGATAACGGCCGCCATCGCGCCTTTAGGGGCTGTGCTCATCAGTTCGCCGCGTTTTTTGACCAACTTAAGGCCGTCCTCAAAGCTGAACGCACCGGCGCTTTCCAAGGCGTTATATTCCCCCAGGCTGTGGCCTGCGACAAAATCCGGGTGTTCTGAGTTTTTTAGTTGCTGCCTGTAGGCAAGCGCGTTAACAACATAGAGTGCGGGCTGGGTGTATTGTGTCCGGCCCAATTGCCGGTTCGGGTCTTGAAGGCAAAGCTCCTTGATGGAATAACCTAAAATTGCATCCGCTGCTGAAGTAAGGTCAGGAAAAGCGTCGAACAGGTTTTCACCCATGCCGATATGTTGCGAGCCTTGGCCGGGAAACAGGTAAGTTTTCATTTTTATGTTGCCGTTATTGGATTAACAAACAGATGCAGCGGTTGTGGCACGGAGTATAACAATTAACTCTGGATCTAACTAGGTTCTGTTGGCGTTTCATCCCAACCATAAAAGTGCCGGGGAAACGGTAGAGAGTGTAAAAATTTCCGTGTAAACCGCCGTTAAAAAATCTCTGGAAATCGATCTCCCTATAAAATCATAAACTGATTCAGGACAGGCTTTTAGTCACGGATTGGCACCGACCATTTTTTGGCAGTCCGTTCGATAGCTAAAAACACCGCTTTCATCGCCGAATGATTGCTAGGAAACAGCCGGAGCTTGCCGAACATGCATTCGACGGCATGCCGCACTTTATCAGATTGCACGTAAAACCCCTTCCTTCAGGTGGGGGATGTAAGTGTGCTCTTGATTTTACAGTGATAATTATTTACTATAAAAACATGATTGCAGCCACCAAAATACGCATATATCCAAACACACAGCAAGTTGAAAAACTGGCTAAGGCGTTCGGTTGTGCGCGGTGGTTGTGGAATAACAGTCTCAACGAAAGCCAGAAAACTTATCAAGAGACGGGTAAAGGATTGGGGCATTTTGCCTTGAACAATAGATTGCCTGAGCTTAAACAATCGGTTGACTGGCTGGGTGAAACCCATAGCCAAGTCTTGCAAGCTGTTTGTTTGAACTTGTCCCGTGCTTTTGTGAACTTCTTTGAGCGTCGGGCAGCCTATCCCACTTTCAAAAGCAAGCACGGAAAGCAAACTATTCAATATCCGCAAGGCGTGAAGATTATCGAAGGCCGTAAGCTGTTTCTGCCTAAGATCGGTCACGTCAAAGCCGTTGTGCATTGTGAAATAACGGGAACGATCAAAACTGTCACCATCAGTAAAACGCCAACGGGCAAATACTTCGCGTCTATCCTGACTGAAAACGGGCTGGACGCACCTATCATTTCCTTTGACGGCAAGATACTGGGTATTGATATGGGCTTGACGCACCTTGCGATTACTAGCGATGGCTCTAAGTTCGACAATCCGAAGCATGTAGCCAAGGCTCAAAAGAATCTGAAACGTAAACAAAAGAAGCTGTCGCGCAAGATGAAGGGCAGCAACTCCAGAAACAAAGCGCGTATTCTGGTGGCAAAGGCGCATGAAAAAGTCGCCAATGCCAGAAAAGACTATTTGCACAAACTTTCTCGTCGGTTGGTGAATGAAAACCAAGTCATCGCCGTCGAGAATTTGTATGTAAAAGGTATGATGAGGAATCACTGTTTGGCTAAGTCCATCGGTGACGCAGGCTGGGGAGCGTTCACCGGAATGCTCAAATACAAAACCGAACAGGCAGGCAAGGGCTATATCGAGGTTAATCGCTTCTTCCCAAGTTCTAAAGCCTGTTCGTGTTGTCTGCATGTTCAATCCTCTATGCCTTTGACTATCCGCTCATGGCGGTGTGATAAATGCGGCTCTATCCATGATAGAGACATCAATGCCGCCCAAAACATCCGTAATGAAGCGCAACGTATGATAGCGGCGGGAATCGCCGGTACTGCTAACCGAGGCACTGTTAGCCAAGTCAGGGGACGTAAATCTTCTGTTCTTGCTCGTGCCATTGACGTTAGAAGCCCCGTCCTTTAGGTCGGGGTAATTCACAATGCTTAGATTCAAGCAATCGCAAGCGCAAGCTTCTCTTGCACTTGCGGCTCCAAATCTACCCAGATATCAATCCCATCAAGATGTTGGCAATTGATCGGAGTAAGCAGGGGTTGGGCATTTTCAAGAATCCAGGCAACATCCCAATTATCAATGTCACCCAAGCGCAGACATTCCTCGGAAATCCGATGTTGGTTGGCATTATTCAGCCTGTCTTGGTAGCTGATTGAACCTTTGATCGCAACCAAATTGGCTACGCCAACAATTTGCCCACTGCCTTGATTAATCAAGGCAACTAGCCCAGGTTGATTGGTACTGCCTGAGCGCATTTCCCAAGTCGCCGTGCCGGCCAGTATGTTATCGACATGAAGACTATCAATGACCAAACCTTTAATGGCTACGTTAGTAGCTTCAATGCTGCTTTTTGGGGCCAAAGGACTATCAGCTGCTAAGCGGGTCTTGGATTCATCCAAGTGATTAACAGCCATTTAATTAATCGACTCAAGACAGGATTCACTGGCGCACACTGTACCGAATGTCGCCATACGCTGAAATAACTTTGCCAATGCATCATAATCAGCGGCCTTAAAACACAGACTACATGGCCCATCATTTCCAGGAAAAATCGGGGAATTTTTATAATTGATGCTGGAATCAAGGTTCTTTTTCTTCCGGCAATTAACGTGCTCTTGAATGCCGTCGGTAGCAGAACCCCCATTTTTGTTGAATACATCCGGATGCACAACAACTTGAAAATAACCGCGAATGCCGCCCGTTCCTCCCGGCCTATCATTCCTGACATAAACAGCCGGATTCAGCGGCTTGGAATAAAAAATCGGATTTTTCACGCACCGATTTTCGCCATTGCCTTTCAATTGAACAGCAAAGCCTTGTTGTGAGGTGATATCGATAATGCGTTGACGGACAGATTTAGAAATGGGTTTAGGCATGACACTTTCCTTGAGCATTGAATGATAGTTACCTAACATCAATACAGAAATCGTGCCAAAGAACGCAAGCCCTTACATACCAAGCCATGCCAAGGTTTTTGGTCAAATAAAACGGCCAGCCTTGCCAATAAGAAAAATAATAAAATTTGTTACTGGGTAAAATATTTTATGGATACTTCCAGGTGACGGTCAAGAAATCAGAACCATTAATGCGGCGCCAGCGCATCCCAATCAATGATTTTAATACGCTGTGTAACGCCTTTGACCGGAGGCTTATCGTTAATGCAAAAATTCATTGATCCTACATGTATAGCGGCAGCCGGATAACATCCGAGGCTTGAGTGGGAATGTCGGGCAAAGATAAAGCTTTTGCCCGACCTACGCGACTCCTCGTTCCCACGCGCCGCGTGGGAACGAGAGCAAACGGTTTATGCTGGAGTGCAGGCTTCGCCTGCCAAAACCCTGGGGTTCATGTCTTCACAATAGAGGCTTGAGTCGGAATTGTCGGGCAAAGATAAAGCTTTGCCTGACCTACGCGACTGTAACTGATGATTCTGTGGGATTTGGGTTTCTATTTCATAGTAGGCTTGCATCGGCTTTTTTGTTTTAAATCTTATTCGATCCAACTAAAGTTCACCGGCCAGCCTTAAAACTTCTTTTTCTAGTTTTTCAGAAAACCTGAAGTTTGCATTTTTAAGCTGGGTAAAAATATCCGCGACTGAGCTAATGATCTGCTGTTGCTTGGCTTTAAGCAAAATACCCAATAAACCCGTAAACTTAAGTTGTAACTGTTTCGCCAGTTTTCTGGCTTTCAGATCATCCAGGATCATAACGTTATCTTCTGACATTTGTAGCGCCAACGCGATGGTGCTGGCTTCGCCCAAATCGACACTGGCGTTTAATATGCGCAGATAATTTTTATCTGTAACAGTGACAACATGCATCCAGCTTTCTAATGGTTTGCCGAACTCCTGAGCGACTTCTTCGGTTAGATAAATATTTTGGTAAAGTTTTTGCAGAATATATAACGCATCAATATTGTCCAACACAATTAGACAACTGGTATTGGAAATAATTTTAGGCATTTTCAAAATCCTGCATGATGTCTTCGGCAGGATAATTTAAAACCGAAACCTGATAATGCCCCAACAGCTCCATAAAAGTTCGTTTAGAAAGCCCAGTCATTTGCGCGGCTTGCCCTACCGATAACACGCCTTTTTCATAAAGCTTACTGGCAAGTAGCATTTGGATTTCCTGCATATCTATGTTGACAGTGTCAGGAAGTTGTATTTGTAGAGTTTGCATATTCGTTCCTTTAGTGGGTTGATTTGCCGGGTTAGGCGCTAGCCGTAACCTGACGCATGGGCTTCGAAATGTCGGGCAAAGATAAAGCTTTTGCCCGACCTACGCGACTCCTCGTTCCCACGCGCCGCGCTCGTCGTTATACATATCTCGACGTAGGCCGGGATAAGCCTGTCCGCGCGTTAAGCGCAGGACTGGTGTTTCCGGCGCTCCGATTGCCGGAAACATCCGCCCTTGCTGTCGCTGGACGGACTTATTCCGGCCTACATTCGGGGCCGCCATTTTAGCCTTCATGCCTAAATGACGGTCTTGAACAGACTTGTGTATAACGACGAGCGCGGCGCGTGGGAACGAGAGCAAACGGTTTATGCTGGAGTGCAGGCTTCGCCTGCCAAAACCTTGGGCTTCATGTCTTCACAATAGAGCAAGCAAAGCTTGCACTCCAATGTTCCTACCTTAAGTCAATAGCAGTAACGTGCCGCGTGGGGACGAGAGCAAAGGTATTGGTAAGAATCATCGTTGATTATATTACTTCTCGTCCCCACGCGCCCATCACGGCCAATAAGTTAAGTACAACGGCACCGTAGGAGCGGGCCGCGCCCGCGATATTTTGGTAGAGCGATTACAGAGTTGTAGTGTCTTCATCGCGGGCATGGCCCGCTCCTACAACGCGTAACTTAATGGCCGTGGCGCGTGGGGACGAGAGCATATTCGTTCCTTTATTTGGTTAGCATTAAAGCTCACCGGCGAAGGCTTTTTGGCTGAGAACATCAAATAAAGGTAAGTCCAATGATCTCGTTTGTTTGTCTACTAGACTCCAAACTGCATTTACCTTTTTTGCAAATGCTCTCTGCATATCTATTGGTGGCACTGGCATCTCGATTTGTTCAAATAAAGATTTCTTAAGAATGGGTAAAGTAGTTTTAATAGCATTTTCTGTAATAAAACGTGGATTCATTTTAAAAAAGTAATAACCAAAAATGTCATCTATCAAATCAAACCACTCAACCACATTTATTTGCTGGTTAAATGCTGATTTGCGGTTTGCCATGGCAACCTTTCCAATTGTTGCTCCAATACAGCAGGCCATAAGACTGCCGCTACGGCAGACTCGGCTATATCCAGCTCCATCTAGGGAAAGCCATCGGCTAATTTGCTTTACGTTTGAATCTAAATCACCAGGCGTTATAAACGGTATATCATCACCAAACATACCATCTTTACTCCCTGGTGGCGTTGAACCTGTTATTACTCGTCCAAGCTCACCAACGGCGTATTTCTCCCACACCTTGGGATTAGCCACCGGGTCGCCAAACATATCCAGAAATACGGCGCGGAGAAATTGGTCGGCGAGTTGAATGGCTTGCTGGTTTTTGCGGCGCAGGCTGTCGGCTTTGTCGAGAATGGCGGCGATGCGTTTTTGTTCGGTTAGGGGTGGGAAGGGGATTGGAATTGTGGAAGCATCTCCTTTTGTCAGTTTCGCTCTAGTTGCTCCTTTAATAAAGGGTGTCACATCATAATTTTCTAAAACGCGACATAAAAACTTTAAATCTAATCCATCTTTGGGCTTTAATACATGAGCATGGTTATTTACCCAATACTTACCTTCAGCAATGTAAGCAATTGTTTTTTCCGGGTTACCAAAATGGCCGCCATCTTCTGCTAATAAAACAAGAGGTTCATCGAAAATGAAATCATTAATAAAGCCTTGTAATCCATTTGCTCCGTAATAAGGATATTCCCCTACTAGACGGTCAGATGCTTTAATCGGTTTCCTTAGATTGTCGAGAAAATCAACAACCTCGCCTAAATGTTTAATTGGATATTTTGCGTTAAAATTCTCTGCCCTCAACATTACAGCATCCCCTCCAATTCCTTCAACTCTCCCTGAATCTCATCCACCAACCCCATCCACTGCTCTAAAACCTCCTTCGGCGAGTCGTACTGTTCCTCAACATGAACGGTTTCCTTATAACGGTTAATCGACAAATCATATTTATTCGCGGCAAGGTCGGCTTTACTAACCCAAAAGCAGGCTTGGGCGCGGTCACTGAACAGTGCGCCGGAAATTTCAGCATTTCCGCCATTCTGGATAGCCGCATTTTTATGCTCCTGCCAACGCCGGTAATCGGCCAGCACCTTGGGCAAATCACCGGCAAAACTTAACGGATTGCTCTGCTCGTCCTGATACAGCGTGTCGCGTTTGTCGTCCAGCGAGAATCCGTCATCCTGCACATCGTAAAACCAGACCTGATCGGTCGCGCCGCCTTTGGTGAACAATAAAATCGCGGTGGCGACACCGGCATAAGGTTTGAACACGCCGCTGGGCAGGTTGATGACGGCTTCGAGCTGGTTTTGTTCGATCAACAATTCGCGCACGGCTTGATGCGCTTTGGAGGAACCGAACAGTACGCCTTGCGGCACAACGGTAGCGCTGCGGCCGCCGGTTTTGAGCATTCTTAAAATCTGCGCGATAAACAGCAGTTCGGTCTTTTTGGTTTTGACCATCCGCAAGATCGGCGGGTTGATGGTGTCTTCGTCCAGGCTGCCTTTGAACGGCGGATTAGCCAAAATCACGTTAAAGGCGTTTTGCTCAAGGTGTGGGAAATGGTCGGCAAAACTGTGCGCCAGGGTATCCTGATAATGAATATCCGGGTCTTCAACGCCGTGCATATACAGGTTCATCGCGGCGATGCGCAGCATGGTGCTGTCGAAATCGAAGCCGTGGAACATTTTGCTTTTGACGGTTTGCCATTGCTGCTGAGTTAACAAGTCGCCGGTGTAGATCTTTTGGATGACGGTTTTGCCTTTGTCATCGACGACTTGTTCTTGCAGGATGCCGTGTTCGCTGCTGTAGGTTTCCAACAGGTATTCCATGACGGTGACCAAAAAGCCCGCTGTGCCGCAGGTTGGATCGGCCACCACTTCATCCGGTTGCGGGTCGAGCAGGCGCACCATCAGTTTGATGATATGGCGCGGGGTGCGGAACTGGCCGTTGATGCCCGCGGTGGACAGTTTGCTGAGCAGGTATTCGTACAAATCGCCTTTGGTGTCTCCGGCTTCCAGCGGCAGCGCGTCGATCATTTCGATGGCTTTGACCAGCAGGCTGGGCTTGTCGATTGCCAGCCGCGCATCTTTCATATAATCGCCAAAGCGGCTGTCGCTGGTGTGCAGTCTAAAATGCTTGAACACTTCATCGCGCACCACGTTCATCAGCCGCTCGGCGTCTTCGATATGGCTGAACTGGCTCCAGCGCAGGTGTTGTTCGTTGTCTTTAAAGCGCGGGGTAAAGCTTAAGCCGGTGCGCGAGGCGCGTTTTTCATCGCGGCTTTCATTGATATCCAGCAGGCGGGCAAACATCAGGAAAGTGATTTGTTCGATGACGGTTAAGGGATTGGCAATGCCGCCCTGCCAGAATTCCAGCCAGAGTTTGTCGATTTTGTTTTTTAAGTCGCCGGTGATCATAGTTAAGCAGTTATTTTCTTAGGTAAGGTTATTGGGTTGTCATTATAGGGTGTTTGCCGAAGCTTTCGACAATGGCTTGCAGACCATCGATTTGTTCGTCGGCGAATAAGCTATCCAGTTCGCCCAGTGCCGCAAAGGGCATTTCGTAAAGGCTGTCGATTTCAATGGCCCCGCTTTGGGCGATCTGCCGTTTTAACAGGCTTAAAAACTGCACCTGCCGGGCGGCAAGGCTGGGGTATTGTTGAATGAATGCGGCAAAATGCTGGTTAACCTTGTCGGCATCCAGGCCGACGATGGAGCGCAGAATCTGTTCCATCGGGGCGGCGGTGTCGTAAAAACTTTTCAGGGTATTCAGGTCGATGTCGGGATGTTGGGTGTGGATCAGCGCATTGAGGTTATCCAGTTCCAGTTCGCTTACCGTTGTGCCGTTGCGGATTTTTTGCAGCACCGGGTTTTGCTCGAACAAGTCTTTTAAGACCTGTTCGACTTTCAGCCGATAGCTCGCCATGTCGACGGCTTTTAAATAGGTGCCTTGGTGTTCGTGTATTTCATCGCCGTCGGTGATGTCGATAACCGGCGGCTCGATGATGGGGCCTATGCCTTTGTCGCGGTATTGCATGATGCTGCGCAGCTCGATACGCAACTGCTCCAGCTCGTCCAACGAGGCCGCCTGCCACCAGGCCGGTTCACGGCATTGTTTGATGGTAGCGGCTTTGGCTTTTACCTGGTTCAGGTTCATTTGCAATTGCCAGAGCTGGTTAATCGCCTCGCCGGCCAGATCGTCGGAGGCGCCGGACTTGAGCAGTTTCTGCTGCTGGATTTGGCTGATCAGTAAATCCCATTGGTAAGCGTCGCTGTGGCCGCGCACATCCAGCCATTGCATCAGCGGGGCAATCTCGGTTTCCTGCAAGATGACGGTGTTGGCGTTGAATTGGCGTATGGTTTCCAGGTCGCTCATCTGCCGTTTAACCTTCCACTTGTCGCGCACCGCCAGGGTTTTATCGTCAAGGCTGTTGATGGTTTTATGCAGCCAGTGCGCAAGGCAGTCGAAGAAATCCGGTTCGGCGTGGTGTAGTGCGGTTTTGGCCAGCGTCAGACGCGTTTCAAACAGGCGTTGCATTAACGATTTGGGTTGGCTGACGGTGACTTCGCGCTGTTTCATGCCGTGGTATTCGACTACGCCCCAATGATCGAATATCTGGAAATGTTTTTTGTCTTTACCGGGGCCGAACAGGTCTTTGCACAGACGGGTTCCACGGCCGACCATTTGCCAGAACTTGACCGGCGATTTTACCGGACGGGCGAATACCAGATTGACGATTTCCGGCACATCGATGCCGGTGTCGAGCATGTCCACCGAGACCGCGATAGTGAGCTGGTCGTTACTGCCCAGCCCTTTAAAGTCGTCGATTAAGGCTTCGGCACGCGGATCGTAGTTGTCGATCACGTGGCAGAATTTACCGCCGTATTGCGGATACAGCTCATCGAAAAGTTGCTCAAGCAGCTTGGCGTGCTTGTGGTTGCGGGCAAAAATGATGGTTTTACCCAGCGTTTGCCCATCGGCCTGACGAATGCCGTTTTCCATCAGGTTGTGCAGGATTTTGCGGTTGGTGTCTTTGTTGTAGATGGCGCGGTCGATGTCTTCGCCGTCAAAGTCGAGGCTGTTAGGGTCGATGCCTTTATCTTCCAGTTCGGCAATTTCTTCCGCTGTTAAGGCATGCCCCTTAATGCCATCGCGCAGAAATTTGGTGGTGTGTTTAACCACTTGATACGGCACCAGATAGCCATCATCCACGGCGGTTTCCAGCGAGTAATTACAGGTGGGCTGTTTAAAATCGCAGCTGAACAATTGACAGGTGGAACGGCTGACCATTTCCACCGGTGTGGCGGTCAGGCCGACTTGCAGGGCATCGAAATAGCGAAACAGGTCGCCGTAAATATTGTAAATGCTGCGGTGGGATTCGTCGGCGATGATCAGGTCGAAGAAGCCGGTATCGAATTTTTCAAACAACCGGATCATCGCCGGATAGGTCGCTATAAAGATGCGGTTATGGGAGTCTTGCACGCTTTTACTGGTCAGCACGGTAATGGGCGCTGACAGATATTCGCTATAGGCGTTTTTGGCTTGTTTGCGCAGCTCGCGGCGGTCGCACACAAACAGCACGCGCTTGACCCAACCGGCTTTCATGCAGACATCGGTCAGGGCAATCGACAAACGGGTTTTTCCGGTGCCGGTCGCTTGCACCGCCAGGGCTTTGCGTTGCTTGGTTTCAAAACGCTCGCAGATGCGTTTCAGGGCTTCATGCTGGTACAGGCGATCGCCCAAAATGTCGGCTTTGGCCGAGACGCTGTTCAGCGGTTTGCGCTCTGTTCGCTGACGCACCTGATACTGCAAACTGGATTTGGAATAAAAGCCGTAGAGTTTGCGCGGGGGATAATTTTGCCCGGGGTGGTCGTCCCAAATCCAGATGTCCGGCCCATTGGTGTAGAAAATCACCGGACGCTGTCCATGCATTTTTTCCAGGCCATCGGCATAATGCCTGGCTTGATGGCGGCCTTTTTCGGCATCGACAGCGGTTTTTTTGGCTTCGATGACGGCCAGCGGTTTGCCGTTATCATCCCGCAACACATAGTCGGCAAAGCCTTCCCCGGTTTGGGTGGGCTGATGCAGGACTTTTTCTTCGAGCGTCACCTGATCGCTATTGGATACATCCCATCCGGCCTCGGCCAATTGCAGGTCGATCAGCTGTTTGCGGGTAGCCGCCTCGTCAAAATGCAGCTCGTTGGCAACTTGCTGACCTTTACTGGCCGCCTGCTGCTTAACTTCGTTAAATTCCGCTTCGGTACGCTCCTGTTGAACGGCTTTTTTACGCTCGGCTTCCAGTTCGGCCAGCACTGCTTGCATCTGCGCTTCCTGCTTGGCGTATTGTTCCAGCAGGGCTTTGCGTTCTTTCTTGTAGTCCGCTTTGGCCGACTGAGGCGGCTTGGGCGGATCGAAATCCTGGATCGTTGCGGCGTTGCCTTGGGCATAGGTGACAAATAACCAGCGGCCCAGATCAAAGGCTTCTTTCAGCAGCCACTGTGCGCACTGTTCGCTTACCGTGTCGCCATGAGCGGCTTTGTTGCCGTAAATCCGAATGGAATGAAGTCTGTCCACAACAGCCTTGGGTGCAACCGCAATAAAGGCATCGTTACTGAGCAGCTCCATGAAGGTTGACATCGGCGGTTTGGGCAAACGCAGTTGGCTGTAGACGGTGCCAACACTGCATTCGGCAAAGCTGCGCAATTTGGTCAGCGCGCTTTGCGGGTCGGTCTGTGCATACTGTTCGGCAAATCCGGCCAGACTGGCGAGCTCCGGCCAAGCGTCCCTTAGGAATTCAAAGTTTTGTGATTGCATAATATGTGTTCTGTCCATAGCACTCTTCTAAGCGAAGCGTGTGCCAACTTTACTGAATGTCCAGTTTTTCCATCCAGTTCGATAAGGTCTGATAGTTGGGCAAACCTAAAAGCTCTGCCGCTTCTTTTTTACTTCCAGCCGTTTTTTTAAGTGCCTGAGTAATATATTTTCTTTTTACGGCGTCTAAAACTTGTTGTACGTCAACGCCTCCGCCTATTGCAGGCAGTTCCGAGGTTGTGGCTTGCTGAGGCCGTTCAATCATGGCTTCTTGAAGGTCGGTCTCGGTGATTAGCCCGGTGTCCGCCCATATCGAAGCCCTTAGTAGCGTGCCGTGCAATTCTCTTATGTTACCCGGCCATGGGTAACTCAAGATAATATTTTTTGCTTTAACAGAAATTTTTTTATTGATATAGCCGGGTTGATTGGAGGCTTCCCGATTGATTTTATCCATCAGATAATCCGCCAACATAGCGATATCGCCGGTTCTTTCTCTTAGCGGCAGCAAGGTAATGATGCCTACCGCGACGCGATAAAAAAGATCTTCCCGAAATCGGCCTGTAGTAATTTCAGCGGCCAGGTTGCGATTGGTCGCGGCAATGATACGGACATCCACTCTTATTGAACCGCTATCGCCCACTTTACTCATCTCTCCCGATTGCAGTACGCGAAGCAACCGGACTTGGGCGTCTTCCGGCAGCTCACCGAACTCATCAAGAAACAGGGTACCCCCATCAGCCGCTTCAAAATAGCCGATTTTGTGACTGCTTGCGCCGGTGAACGCCCCCTTCACATGGCCGAACAGCTCTGAATCGATCAGATCCTTAGGAATTGCACCGCAATTAACGGTGATAAAGGGCTTGCCCTTACGCAGGCTGGAGTTATGTATCGCCTTGGCGAAGAGCTCCTTTCCGGTTCCGGACTCTCCCATGATTAACGCCGGCACATCCCGCACTGCAATTTTCTCGGCTTTTAGCAGGGTTCTTTTTAGTTCCGGGTTCTGGGTGATGATGTCGGAAAAAGCGGCGGACAACGGCGCTTCTGAATAGGATAGCTCGGTTAGTTTTTTGTCTGCGTTTTTGACTAATTGCGGAATATATTCAGCGGAAATATCAAAGGGAATGGCGACAAACTCGCCGCCTCGTTCTTTGGTGGACTGTACAAACCGGGTGTTGTGCTTGGTCTTGCCCAGCAGTATCGACACGGCCGTCATTGCCGGTGTACCTGGCGACAGATGAATGCTGACATCCAAACCTGGTTCCTTCGCCGTCAGTTTTTCGAGATAACCATCCATAACGCGGTGTATATCGCCAAAATCGATCGGGGAGCGTAGCGAGCATTTAATGGAAACTACTTTTAGGGTGGCGTGTTCAGCGAGCCAGTTAATATAGGCATCTGCTTTGGATTGTTCTTGCTCGTGTATTAAGTGCAGCTCATCGAAGGCAAGCGTTTTTAAGGCGCCAAGAATCGGGCCGTCGCCAATGATTTCATCAGATATTGAGGGAATTTGACCGGCTGCTTTGAGGTCGGTAATTCCGAGCCAGGAAATTAATATTTTTTTGCCCATTCCCATTGTTTCGCAAGATCATTGTTTTTATCGGTCAAGGTTAACCGTAAAAACAGGCCACATCAACAAAGGGATAAGATTATTTATTTAGATAAATTTATTTATCATCAATTTAACCGGAATTATATCGATTAAAACCTGCTGATCGGAGCGGGCATTTATTAGCTTCCTAGGAAATACGGACTCAGCCCGAGAATGATCATTTTTTTATTAACTGATGTTGCGCACAGGGTGTACTTTTCCCGTTTGCCGCGCCGAGCACCGGAGCTTTTGCCGAGAATGGCCCGTGAGGGGTGCGGCAAGGAGGCCGCACGTCAGCAGAGGGGCAGGAGCCCCTTCTGCTGACCCTCGGCAAAAGCGAGGAGCGCAGGACGCAAGCGGCAATCGGGCCGCCTTTCTTTTGGATACTTTTCTTTGGCGGAGCAAAGAAAAGTATCTCGCCCTCGGGTGCGAGAACCCGATTTAAATAAGCGTCGCGTTAGCGACACCTTTGTTAAAGCAATCTAAATTCAACTGACTGCGTAACATCAGTTATTAACATTAATTCATCAAAATTATGAACTTAAATAACAATTTTTCCTTAAAATTAACCACCGTGAAAATGCGCTCTCCCTATGTTGAAATGGTCTAATTAAACCGGACGCTTCCAAAGACAATCAGCATGTTCTTTTTAAGGCTGGATTGCCGTCGCTTAAATGCAGTGTTTTAATGCTGCAAAAAGCCTATCAGCCATAAGCTTAAACAAATCCTTGTCATTTACATTATTTCATCAAACAGAAGGTTATCAGTGCCAGCTATTTATGCCGCTAAAAAGTATTATCAGCACCTGTACTTACAAGTTCTGACCGCTATCGTTATCGGCATTTTACTCGGCCATTTCTACCCTGAAACCGGCATCGCCATGAAGCCGTTCGGCGATGGTTTTATCAAGCTGATTAAAATGATCATTGCGCCGATTATCTTCTGCACGGTGGTGACCGGTATCGCCTGCATGCAGGAGTTGGATAAGGTGGGCAGGGTCGGTATAAAGGCGCTGCTCTATTTTGAGGTCGTTAGCACGCTGGCGCTGGTCATAGGTCTGGTTGTAGTGCATGTCATTCAACCGGGCGCAGGCATGAATATTGATGCAAGCACTCTGGACGCCAAAGACCTTACGACTTATACCGCCGTTGCCAAGACCCAGAGCGCTGTCGATTTTGTACTCAATATTATTCCCGTCAGCGTAATCGATGCGTTTGCCAAAGGCGATATATTGCAGGTATTGTTATTTTCAGTATTGTTTGGATTCTCGCTGGCGGCCATGAAAGAAACGGGGGCGGAAGTAGTTGTCTTCATCAGCAAGATTTCACACGTACTGTTTGGCATCGTCGAAACCATTATGAAGCTGGCGCCGCTAGGTGCTTTCGGCGCGATGGCTTTTACTATCGGCAAGTACGGCGTTGCGGCACTGGTGCCGCTGGCAAGCTTGATGGGCAGTTTTTATCTCACTTGCCTGTTGTTTATCTTTATCGTGCTCGGGCTGATTGCCCGATTTACCGGTTTCAGCATTATCAAATTTATTGTTTATATCAAGGATGAGTTGTTGATCGTGTTGGGCACTTCGTCCTCGGAATCGGTGCTGCCTCGCATCATGGTCAAACTGGAAAAAATGGGCTGCTCCAAGCCGGTGGTCGGATTGGTGATTCCTACCGGCTATTCGTTCAACCTCGACGGCACTTCGATTTACCTGGTCATGGCCGCGATTTTTGTCGCCCAGGCCACCAATACTCCGCTGACCATGACGCAGGAGCTGACTTTGCTCGGGGTGCTGTTGCTTACCTCGAAAGGCGCCGCAGGCGTGACCGGCAGCGGCTTTATCACTCTTGCGGCAACGCTCTCGGTCATTCCGACTATTCCTGTCGTGGGGCTTGCGCTTATCTTGGGCATCGACCGTTTCATGTCCGAAGCCCGCGCCTTAACCAATCTTATCGGTAACGGCGTTGCTACCGTGGTTGCCGCCAAGTGGGAAAATGAATTGGATATGGAAAAGCTTGATGCTGCGTTGAATCCGGCAGGCACTAAAATACCGGCCGATTGATTAATTCGTCGTTCTTTGGAGCGATATCTCCTAAATGGATGCATAGAAAATAAGGGTAGGGCATGAGAATTTTACTGGCTTTATTGTTGTGTTTGCCCGGCTGGGCTAACGCGGAAATCTATCAATGGCAGGATGCGCGCGGCAGCAAGCATTTTTCCGACCGCCCGGTTGCCGACTCAAAAAAAGTCGATATAAAACCGGGTTACGGTTTTAACGCGGTAAAGACGGTTTACGATGGCGATACCGTCGTGCTGGAAGATGGGCGCAAAATCCGTTTATTGGGCATTAATACACCTGAGGTTCAGCACCGGGACAAACTGGCCGATGCGGGCGGGGACGAGGCCAAACGCTGGCTGACCGACAAGCTGAAAAACACCAGAGTCCGCCTGGAGGTGGGCGTGGAAAAAACCGATAAATACGGCAGAACGCTGGCGCATTTATTCACCGAAAAAGGCGAGCACATTAATCTGCAACTGGTTGCGGCGGGTTTGGCGGCTGTCAGTATTTATCCCCCAAATCTGCATTATGTCGACGAGCTGGTTAAGGGTCAGGACCAGGCAGAGCAGGCCAAACTCGGTATTTGGCAGAGGCCGGAGTATGCAGCAATACCGGTTTCCGATCTTACCGAAGCCGGGCATCCGGGCTGGACGCGTCTGGTAGGCAAGGTGACCAGCATTCGTAAAACCCGAAAATCGACTTATCTGGAGTTTACCGATGCATTTGAGGCGCGTATCGAAAATAAGTGGTTGAATTTATTTCCCGATGTTGACAACTATGAGGGCAAAACCATTGAAGTGCGCGGCTGGCTGAGCAAAAGCAAGGGGCATTTCTTCATGTTGATCCGCCATCCGAGTGCGATCAAGGAAAATCCCTAATCAGAATATTTAGTTCACCACGAAGAACACGAAGAAATAAAACTTCGTGTTCTTCGTGGTGAATTCTTTTAAATTTTTATTTGAGTACCTACTCCTATAAACTAGCGCCCTTTGAACATTACCTGAGATTTAAATGACTGCTCCACAAATTGGTTTTATTAGTTTGGGTTGCCCCAAAGCCCTGGTCGATAGCGAAAGAATTTTAACCAAGCTTCGTTCCGAGGGTTACACCATTTCGCCGACTTACCAGGACGCCGATCTGGTCGTAGTGAATACCTGCGGTTTTATCGATGCCGCCGTCGAAGAATCGCTGGACAGCATCGGCGAGGCATTGGCCCAAAACGGCAAGGTCATTGTTACCGGCTGTCTGGGTTCCAGGGAAGCCGAAATCAGGGAACGTCATCCGCAAGTCTTAAAAGTCACCGGCGCGCACGCCCTCGAAGAAGTTGTCTCTGCGGTGCATGAGCATTTGCCGCCGCCGCATGATCCATTTATTAGTCTGGTGCCGCCGCAAGGCATCAAGCTGACGCCGCGACATTATGCGTATTTGAAGATTTCCGAAGGCTGCAACCATCGCTGTACTTTTTGCATCATCCCTTCAATGCGCGGCGATCTGGTCAGCAGGCCGGTTGATGACGTAATGCGCGAAGCCGAACGTCTCGCCAATGCCGGGGTCAAGGAATTGCTGGTAGTTTCGCAGGATACCAGCGCCTATGGCCTGGACTTGAAGTACCAAAGTCGCGACTGGAAAGGCCGTGAGGTCAGAACCCGCTTTTATGAGTTAGCCGAGGCATTGGGCGATTTAGGCATCTGGATCAGGATGCATTATGTGTATCCGTACCCGCATGTCGATGAAGTGATTCCATTGATGGCCGAAGGCAAAATCCTGCCTTATCTGGACATTCCGTTTCAACACGCCAACAGCCGCATTCTTAAATTAATGAAGCGTCCTGCGGCCAGCGAGAATAATTTGGAGCGCATCAAAGCATGGCGCGAAATCTGCCCCGATATTACCTTGCGCAGCACGTTTATCGTCGGCTTCCCCGGCGAAACCGAGCAGGAATTCGAGCAGTTGCTGGACTTTATGAGCGAAGCGCAAATGGACAGGGTCGGCTGTTTTGCCTATTCGCCGGTTAAAGGCGCGGCCGCCAATGAGTTGCCCGACCAGATCCCGGAAGAAGTCAAACAGGAACGCCTGGCGCGGTTTATGGCGCATCAGGCGGAAATCAGCGCGGCGCGGTTGCAAAAAAGGGTAGGCAGAATCGAGACAGTCTTGATCGATGAAGTGGTCGAGGAAGGCGCGGTGGCAAGAAGCAAAGCCGATGCGCCGGAAATCGACGGCCAAGTGTTTATCGATGGCGCAACGCACCTGAAAGTCGGCGACTTCGTCGATGTCGAGCTGGAAGAAGCGGACGAATATGATCTGTGGGGGCGATTGGTTTAGGATTTCCAGCAGACCTTCCAGGTTTTGAAAACCTGGAAGGTCTTTACTCCGTATTCCTCTGCTACAGGCTACGTTTGAAAATGTGGTAAGGCATATCTCTACATCTATTGATCATTGAAAGGCTAAATTGCTAAACTCTAGTGGGTGTTATAATATAACATTCGATTTCAGATAAACGTTTTTGCAATGAACACATCCGCCGAAGCTAGCCACAACCATCCCCATTCTTCAGAACACGACCACCAAAAATGCGTCACCGAGGCTCTGGATACTGCCGAGCATTTGTGCGTGGTGCGCGGCGTGCAATTGACGCCTATCCGTCACCAAGTGCTGGAACTGATCTGGGACAGCCATAAGGCCGTCAAGGCTTATGAGTTGCTGGACCGTATCAAGCCCCTGAAAAACGGTGCAAAACCGGCGACGATTTATCGTGCGCTGGATTTTTTGATCGAGCAAGGCCTGATCCACCGGGTCGAAAGCCTCAATGCTTTTGTCGGTTGCAGCAGTTCCGGTCATCAACACGAGCAGTTGCTGTTGATTTGTAAGCACTGCAATGAAGTCGAGGAACGCCCCGCCACTGAAGTTATGCAAGCCTTGTCGCAAGAGCTTGAGCAAGCCGGGTTTGTCGTGCACAGTAAAGCCATAGAAGTTCGCGGCATCTGCGTTAAATGTGCGGCGCTTCATGACGACGACCAAGATTGATTCGTTGAGGATGTCTTTCGGGTAGCCATTTGGGCTGCCAACCTAAGCTGGGCAGGATTAGGACCGTGGAGTGCAAGTTTCGCCTCGGCAACCGCTCCTGCTTCCGCTCCTTACCTACATCCTTGTAGGCAAAGCCTGTACTCCAGACCGACTTTCTCGTCTTTAGTTGGCAGCTCCTGTTTCCCCCATGTCCCATCTGAAGGACTTTTGAACACAAATAACCATTGTCATATGTTATGTTATAACATATCATTTAATGCAAAATACCGTTCCATGCTTATTTACCACCAGGAGTAATGAGTTTATAAGCGTGGTTGTCGTAAATTTCCTTATTTTCCACTGAATACTTGGATATCAGATGAATAAAAAAACCGCCATTTTTTTCTTGCTATCGACGACTGCGGCAGCACCGGCAGTTTATGCGGCCGAAGAAGATGTACAAGAGTTAGATGAGGTTGTGGTCACCGCGCCGTTGCAAGACAAAGCCTCCGAATCTGCCGTTCCGGTCACTGTGTTGAGCGATGAGGAGTTGCGTCTGAAAGTCGGGCGCAGCATTGGAGAAACACTGAAAAACGAACTGGGCATTACCAGTCAATCTTTCGGTCCGGGCGTCGGCACCCCGGTCATTCGCGGTCAAAGCGGACCGCGTGTGAGAGTATTAAATAATGGCATCGGCAGCAATGACGTCTCTGCAATAAGCCCTGATCACGCCACCAGCGTCGAGCCATTGCTGGCCGAGCGCGTCGAAGTGTTGCGCGGCCCCGCTACCTTGCTCTACGGCAGCGGCGCAATTGGCGGCGTGGTCAATGTGATCGACAACCGGATTCCGGGTAAGCTCCCGGACAAATTGCTGGGCGGTGCGCTTGAGCAGCGTTTCGACTCGACTTCCGACGAAACGTCCACGGTCATGAAAATAGAAGGCGGCAAAGGTAACCTGGCCTACCATCTGGACGGTTTTTACCGCGACCGCAATAATCTCGACATCGGGGGCTCGGCCATTGATGTCGCCGCCGCGCAAGCGACCGATCCGACGTTGGAGGTTACTCAAAACACCCAAGGCTACATCAACAATACCTCCGCTGACGCAATCAGCGGTTCGGCCGGCGTTTCTCTGGTCGGCGATCCGGGGTTTGCCGGCGTCTCCATCAATCGTCTGGAAAATAATTACGGTATTGCCCCTGACGGCACTGGGGAAACGGCGCGTATCGATCTCAAGCAAGATAAATACGATTTTAAAAGCGAATTAAAAGATCCGTTTAAATTTGCTGAATCCCTGCGCATGAAGCTGGGTTATACCGATTACAAACATACCGAAATTGCTGATGGTGAGCCGGGCTCTTTTTTTACCAATAAAACCTATGAGAGCCGTTTGGAGCTAACTCATAATCCTTTAGGGATTTTTCGCGGCATGGTGGGATTTCAAGCCATTGCCGGCGATTTTGCGGCGATTGATAAATCAACCAGTGAAGTGATTGTCCCGCAAACGCTAAGCAACAGTTACGGCGTTTTTGCGGTGGAATCGTTCAATACCGGGACGCTTGCTAACCAACTCGGCATCCGGGTTGAAGACACGACGCTGGAACCGCAAGGGTTTTCCAGTCTTAATTACGTGCCGGTCAGCGCTTCCGCTTCCAGCTTGTGGAAGATAAACGACAGCAACAGCGTCAACTTGGCGATAACACGCTCGCAGCGCGCTCCGCAAGTGCAGGAATTGCTGGCTAATGGCTATCATGACGCTACCCGCAGCTTTGAAGTCGGCAATATAAATCTGCGTGAAGAAACCTCCTACAACCTGGATTTGGGGTATAAATTTAAAGCGGACTGGGTCAAGGCCCAGATTGACCTGTTTCATAATTGGGCGGGCGATTATATTTACCAGCAACGCAATGGCGAGTTCATAGACGATGCGCCGGTGCTCGAAACCCGCCAAGCCGATGCCACATTCATGGGCTACGAAAGCAAACTGGTTTTTCCGTTGCTGCAAAACCGTCACGGCATGGTTGATTTAACGCTGTTCAGCGATTTTACCCGCGGCCAATTCGTCAATGGCAGTGATGTGCCGCGCATGCCGCCGTTGCGTTTCGGTTTCCAGCTCGATCACAGCAAAGGCGAGTGGAATACCAACCTGCGCCTGACGCGCGGAGAAGCCCAGACACATTCGGGCGACAACGATACCGCCACGGCCAGCTATCTGTTGCTGAGTCTAGGTACACAATACCAAGTCCTGGATTTGCACGGCGCTGATGTGATGGTGTTTGCCAAAGCCAATAACCTGTTGAACGAGAATATCCGTAACTCCACCTCTTACTTGCGTAACTTTGCGCCGGAACCGGGGCGCGGGGCGGAGATTGGGTTTAGAGTGAGTTACTAACCAATGTTATTCACTGATCGTTGCGTCTGCGAAAAGATATTACATTTTGTCAGGGAGTATCCGTCGTAGGGCGTGCCGTGCGCGCCTTTGGCTCCCAAGGCGCGGACGGCACGCCCTACTCTTTCCACTCTCACCCACACTGAATCACTTGTTCAATAATATTACGACGATAAGCGCCAGGATAAAGGAAACGCCTTTCCAGAAAGCTACCGGGTTGCGTTCCAAAAGCGGCGGACGGGTTTTGTTTAGAAATGCTCGATTCGGATGACGCAGATCGTAAATGAACTCGGTCAGGTCCTCGTAGCGTTTGTAAGGGTTCGGATGCACCGCCTTTCTGATCGCATCGTCAACCCAGGCTGGAATTTCGCGATTCTCATAACGCAAGGAGTCATACATTAATTTGTTTTGCGCGGCTTTGGTCTTGCATTTGGCCACTTCAGCACCATAG
Source organism: Methylobacter sp. (assembly GCF_023227905.1). Taxonomy (GTDB): domain Bacteria; phylum Pseudomonadota; class Gammaproteobacteria; order Methylococcales; family Methylomonadaceae; genus Methylobacter_A. The sequence goes on from NZ_JALOCF010000054.1 coordinate 31,194, forward strand.
GGCAGCTTGGCGGTCAACATTTGATAGGCAATCACGGCCAAGGAAAACATATCCGAACGTTCTGAACCCTGTTCCCCGAGAAAATACTCCGGTGCGGTATATTGGGCGGTCCCTAGAATATTATCGTGTCTGATCGGTGTGGTCATTTCCATAATGCCCGCGACTCTCGTTGAACCAAAATCAATGATCTTCACCGTGCCGGTACTATCGATCATGATATTGTCGGGTCTTAAATCCTGATGCAGCATTTCCAGCCGGTGAAAAGCTCTCAAGCCTTTCGCTATTTGCTCGACAATCCCTCGCACGGTTTCCAGGTCCGGTTTCGGGTTGTCGATCATCCACTGCGTCAAGGTCTGTCCGTCAATGAATTCCGTGACGACGTATAAAAAGTTGCGTTTGCGCGTCTGTGTACAAGGTTTGAGCACATGCGCATTATTGATGCGCCGGGCGATCCAGTCTTCCATCAGGAAGCGTTCCAAATAAGCCGGATCGCCCCGAAGGGCAATGGACGGGGTTTTTATTACGGCTTGCGAGTGGGTTTCGTTATCTACCGCCAGATAAATGTGGCTGCGGCTACTGGCGTGTAACTGCCTGACAATGGTATAGCCGTCAAACAGTATCCGCGCTTCCAATACAGGCGGGAACGGTAGCTCGGTTAACGACTGGTAAAGCTCGTTAGCACTTTGTCTGGGTAAATTTTCGATCCTGACGATCTGAACGGTGAGGTTATCGGTACTGCCTTGTCGGTAAGCCTCATCGACGATCGCTTGGGCGGTGGAATCGAGATCATTCCCGGATTCACAGATGGCATGAACGATGAATTCCTGGCTGGCAAACTCATAAACCCCATCGGTCGCAAACAGGAAAATATCGCCTTTTGCCACGGGCAGGGTTTTATGGTCAATTTCAAGATGGGAATCCATTCCTAAAGCACGACTTAGATAGCTTTTGTCCTGTGAAATCCAAAGCCGATGATCGTTGGTAAGCTGTTCCAGATTATGGTCATGCAAGCGGTAGATACGTGTATCGCCGACATGGAAAATATGCGCGGTAGTGGATTTGATCACCATCGCGCTTAAGGTACAGACATAGCCTCTGTCCATATCGTAACAATACCGGCTTTGCCGGGTTTGCGCATGCAACCATGAGTTGCTTGCTATCAAAACCCGCTGTACCGACTTCTTTACCGACCAGGCTTCCGAAGTGCAAAAATAATCTTCCAAAAAGCCGGTCACCGCGGCTTGACTGGCAATATGGCTGACATCGCTGCTACTGATCCCGTCAGCCAAGGCAATAGCAATACCTTTCGAACTCAACTGCGGTTCTTTC